>NZ_DAMDBP010000023.1:32429-33933 GCF_032092815.1 Agrobacterium sp.
GATATTGAGCCAGTGGTGATTGATTATCTCAGCAACCCGCCATCGCGGCCGGAGCTGGAAAAGCTCATCTCGGATGCCGGTTTGAGCGTTCGTCAGGCCATCAGGGAAAAGGGCACACCTTACGCAGAGTTGGGGCTGGACAATCCTGATCTCACCGACAGCCAGTTGCTGGATGCCATGTTGCAGCACCCCATCCTCATCAACCGCCCCTTCGTTGTCACGCCCTTGGGCACACGGCTCGCCCGGCCGTCCGAACTGGTGCTGGATATCCTGCCGGACAGTTTCACCGGTGCCTTTTCCAAGGAAGACGGCGAACAGGTTCTTGATCAGGAAGGAAAACGTCTTGTCTGATCCTTTCCCCGCTTTGCAGGCGCAGCATCTTCGCCAGACGGATCTTGATGCCCTGCGTCCGGCCTTTTCCACGCACAAGCCGCGCATTCTCATTCTCTATGGCTCGTTGCGCGAAGTCTCTTACAGCCGCTTGTTGGCGAAAGAAGCTGGCCGTCTGCTGGAAAGGCTGGGCTGCGAGGTCAAGATCTTTGATCCCGCCGGTCTGCCATTGCCGGATGAAGCGCCCGCCAGCCATCCCAAGGTGCAGGAATTGCGGGATTTGACGCAGTGGTCGGAAGGCCAGGTCTGGGTCAGCCCGGAGCGGCACGGCGCCATGACCGGCATCATGAAGGCGCAGATAGACTGGATACCTTTGTCGCTTGGCTCCATTCGCCCCACGCAGGGCAAAACCCTTGCGGTCATGGAAGTGTCCGGTGGCAGCCAGTCCTTTAATGCGGTCAACCAGATGCGCATTCTTGGCCGCTGGATGCGGATGATCACCATTCCCAATCAGTCATCGGTCGCCAAGGCCTTTCAGGAATTTGACGCCGATGGCCGCATGAAACCATCGTCCTATTATGACCGGGTGGTGGATGTCTGCGAAGAACTGGTCAAGTTCACGCTTCTCACGCGGGATGCCTCGGCCTACCTGACGGACCGGTACAGCGAGCGCAAGGAACAGGCGCTGGAACTGGAAAAGCGTGTGTCGCTGAAGTCCATCTAGGCAAACACTGTCAGCTGGCATCTGATCTGCTCGGGTGCCGGCGCGCGGGGTGCGGGGCCAACCTTTGCTCCAGCCGCCTTTCAGATGGTGCTTTTGTCTCGCACAGATGCGGCAACTGCCATGAAGGCGATGATGCCAAGCGCGCCAATCATTGAAATCACGAACAGGGATAGGGTGGTTCCAATTCGGTCCATGGCGGCGGCAAACAAAAATGGTGCCGCTGCTCCCGTTGCCAGCCGCGCACCGGCCATTTTGCCGGTTATTGCGCCGTAACCGGCAGATCCGAAAAGATAAAGCGGCAGGCTGCCTTGCGCGATGCTGTTGATGCCGGAGCCAAGCCCCAGGCAGATTGCAAAGGCTACAGCGCCGGGCAACCAGTCGCCAGACAGGCCAAGCACAATCACACCCAGCACGATAAAGCTGGCAGAGGTTATGGCGAGGGCCGGCGGT
>NZ_DAMDBP010000023.1:33943-37178 GCF_032092815.1 Agrobacterium sp.
AAACGTTGTCCAAACACCATGTTGATCAGGCGGCTCAGCACCTGTGCGGGCCCAAACAGCGCGCCTATTGCCACCGCAGCCCCACCAAGGCCGATTGCGCCAAGCATCGGCACCATATGGGCAAGAATGGCCGCAACGGTAAAACCGGTCAGCGAAAAGGCGAATGAAACCAGCACAATGCCACGCCTGCGGACCTCTGGCGCAAGCGCGCCGGGCACTGCGTCGCCGTTTCCTATTCTGTTCTGCTGGTCGTCCGTCTTTCCGCTTCGTTTTATCCAGTAATGTAACGGCATACACACGGTGAGGTTCAGAACGGCAAAAACCACATAGATTTGCCGCCAGGACAGATAGGCCGTCAGCATGGCGGCAATCGGCCAGAATATGGTGGAGGCAAAACCGGCCACCAGTGTCAGGTAGGTGATGCTGCGCGAGGCTGTGCGGGGCTGGCTTTCCACAAGTGTCGCAAAGGCGGCCTGGTATTGAACCATGCCTGAAAACACCTCCATCAGCACAATCGTCAGCGCAAAAATTGCAACGGAAGGTGACCATGCGCAGGCTGCAAGGGTCAGCGCTGCAAGGGCAGAGCCCAGCGTCATCACGCTTGCCGCACCAATGCGGTCCATATGCCTGCCAATGAACGGGGCAGACAGGCCGCCAATGAACAGGGCAATGGAGAAGATCGCAAACACCTGTTCCAGGCTTATGCCCAAATCACGCGCCATATCAGGCGCCAGAATGCTGAAGGAGTAATAAAGGGTGCCATAACCGACGATCTGCGTGACACCAAGGGCAGAAACAACACCTGCCGGAACCCTGTTTGCGGCCAATGACCTGTTCCTTCGCCGGTTTATAAGTCGTTGGAATTAGAGACTGGGGCCTGCTCGAACGACCCGGCAATATCCGGATTTCCCGCGCAGCAATCCTCCAGAAGAAAACGCGCCAGCCCGGCCAGCGCATCAAAACGGGCGGTGTAGATAATGGAACGGGCCTCGCGTTGTTGCGTAATCAGCCCGGCGCGGTCCAGCTCTTTGAGATGAAAGGACAGGTTGGAGGGCGATACGTCCAGCTGCTGGGAAATTGCTCCGGCGGCCATGCCCTCAGGCCCGGCCACCACCAGCATTCGCACAATCTTCAGCCGTGTTTCCTGAGACAAGGCCCCGAATGCGGCCAGCGCCTGCATTTCTTCCATCTTTCAATAATCCTTGAACTATTGAAATGAGATTTAGCGAAGATGATGGTTGTCGGCAAGTGGCCGATGGCTTTGGCTCAAGCATTTTCAGGAAACAAAAACCGGGGCGAAATCCGCCCCGGTTCCATCTCTCAAGCAGTCACTTGCTTTAGTGCAGTGAAGCGCTGGCCGCTTCGCGCTCCGCCTTGTCGTGCAGGGCGTAGCGGTCAATCATGTCGGCGCTGGCGCGGTTAAAGCCGATAACCTCGACGTCCGTGCCGTTGCGGCGGAATTTGATCACCACCTTGTCCAGTGCGCCAACCGCTGTGATGTCCCAAAGATGCGCCTGGCTCACATCGATTTTCACCTTGTCTACCGGGGTGGCAAAGTCGAATGCGGCAATAAAGCTTTCCGCCGAGGCAAAGAAAATCTGCCCTTCAACCGTATAGGTTACGGTGCCATTTGCGTCTTTCGGTGACGACTTGACGCTGAACAGTTTTGCCACCTTTCCGGCAAAGAAGATGCCGGACAACATCACGCCCACAATCACGCCCTTGGCCAGGTCATGGGTAATGAGAACCGTGGCGACTGTCGCCAGCATCACGATGGAGGAAGACAGCGGGTTTTTCCTGAGGTCCAGCACCGAGCGCCATTTGAAAGTGCCGATCGATACCATGATCATAACCGCCACCAGCGCGGCCATCGGAATAATCCGCACCAGGTCATTCAGTGCCACGATCAGAAACAGCAGAAACGCACCGGCCACAAAGGTGGAAAGGCGTCCACGTCCGCCGGACGACACGTTGATGACCGACTGGCCAATCATCGCACAGCCACCCATGCCGCCAATAAGGGCCGATGCTATGTTGCTGGCACCCTGGCCAAGGCATTCCTGGCTTTTGTTGCTTGGCGTGTCGGTCATGTCATCAACGATCTGCGCTGTCAGCAGGCTTTCCAGCAGGCCAACTGCGGCAAGCGTTATCGAATATGGGAAAATGATCTGCAGCGTTTCCAGCGTAAACGGCACATCAGGGATCATGAAGTGAGGCAGGCTGTCGGGCAGGGCACCAAGGTCACCGACCGTGCGCACATCCATGCCGGTAAACCACACGATGAGGGTAATGATGATGATCGAAACCAGCGGTGAGGGCACCGCCTTGGTGACGTAAGGAAACAGGTAGATGATGGCCAGACCGCCGGCAATCATCACATAGGTGGCAACCGGCACGCCAATCAGTTCCGGCAACTGCGCCATGAAAATCAGGATGGCCAGCGAATTGACAAAGCCTGTGATCACTGAGCGCGAAACGAAGCGCATCACCCGGCCAATTCTGGCAAACCCGGCAATAAGCTGGATAATGCCCATCAAAATGGTGGCGGCAAACAGATATTGCAGGCCGTGTTCTTTCACCAGCGTCACCATCACCACGGCCGTTGCGGCGGTGGCAGCAGAAATCATGCCAGGGCGGCCACCGGTAATGGCGCTCACGCAGGCAATGGCAAATGAGGCATAAAGACCAACGCGCGGGTCAACGCCGGCAATAACGGAAAAGCCGATAGCCTCTGGAATAAGCGCAAGCGCCACGACAATGCCAGAGAGAATATCGCCACGGATGTTCGAGAACCATTCCCGACGGTAGGTTGAAAAATTGATCATGATTTTGGTTTTCACAGTAAGGGGCAACGGGCCAAACGGAAGTCGGGTCCATAAACAATGATGAAGTTGCGTTGCTGTGTTGTCTGGCGGATCGGCGGCCAGAAGAGCCACCCGGAATTTCACCGGGTCCTTGTGGATGCGCCTTATTAGCGTGGTTCAGGAACGGATGCAACAAAGCTCGCCATTGTCTGAACATATTGTTCATCACCGCCATATTGACGGGCTGCATTATTGCGGATAATTTTTATCCGTGAATTGGAGAAAAACATGAAACTCAGCGAAGGCATAGAGCAAGCCATCCACTGTATGACCTTTCTGACAGGACTGTCTGATGGCAGTGTCCTGTCGGCGGCGGCGCTGGCAGAACTTCACGGCGTGTCCACCAGTTATCTGCTCAAGCATCTGCAGGC
>NZ_DAMDBP010000023.1:37188-49901 GCF_032092815.1 Agrobacterium sp.
CAGGCGCCGGGCTTCTTGTCACCACGCCGGGGCCAAAGGGTGGTTATCGGCTGGCCAAGGCAGCGGAAAATATCAGCCTGCTGGATATCGTGTTGGCCATTGAAGGTCCGGCACCTGCCTTTCGCTGTGCGGAAATCCGCCAGCGTGGGCCAAACCCTTTGCCGGGGCGGTATTTCGCCAAACCCTGTCAGATCAATTCAGCCATGCTGAAAGCAGAAAAAGCCTATCGGGCGGAACTCGCCAAGGTCACGATTGCCGATATCGCCGCACAGGTGGCGCAGGATGATGATGGCGGCATTGCCGCACGCGGCTGCGCATTCCTGGAACTCAATGAAAGAAAGGCCGCCAACCGCGCCTGATCCATAAGGGAGAAACCTGATCGAACCTGCCAAGGTCCTCACCATCAGCGGATAGTGCCGTTGATGGAATGACGCCGCATGCCTTCAATTCTGGTCTGTCGCAACAGGCGCCAGTCAGAGGGACGAACCTGAAAAAATCAATCCATGCCGCACGCCGGTGTCATCACCGGCGAGGGGAAACTGCGTCCAAAATACACCCATCAAAACAAACCGTGAAAGGTAAATACCATGACCCGTATGAACTGGAGTGACGTCGCACCGGAAGGCGCAAAGGCACTTTTTGGCGTGCATCATTACGTCACCAAAAACACCAATCTGCCGGAAGAGTTGATCCACCTTGTGTTCCTGCGTGTGTCGCAGATCAATGGCTGCGCCCATTGCATTGATCTGCACAGCCGTGACCTGCGCAAAACCATGTCGGTGGACAGGGTCACACTGGTGCCGGTGTGGGAAGAGGTGCCGCACCTGTTTTCAGATCAGCAGCGCGCAGCCCTGGCATGGGCAGAAGAAGTCACCCGTGTCAGCGAAACCCATGTGTCAGATGAAGCCTATGCTGCTGCCTGCGCCGCCTTTGATAAAAAGGATCTGGTCGATCTCACCATCACCATTGCGGCGATGAATGCCTTTAATCGCCTCGGTGTATCCTTCCGCCTGCCAGTTGCCGCCAAGTCGTGACAATACCTGCATGACCAAAGGCGGCGCGGGTCTTCTCGCGCCGCCTTTTGTTTTGCCATGTTCTGATGAGCAAACCGTCCGTCAGTTCACCATGGTGTTTTTCACGCGCAACGAAGCGCGGGTGTACCACACCAACAGGCCGCCAAGGATGACCTGCTGAAACAGTTCGGGCATGTCATCTAGGGTCAATAAATCGGAAAAACCACGGCCCAGCAGGCTCCCGACAAGGGCGAGGTTTGCGACAAACAGCACCTGAGTTAGCAGCCATTGAAAGAAAAACAGATCAACAAACAGGCGCATCCTGTTGAGGCCCGCCCAAAGAACGGTCAAGCCAATCGCCAGTTGCACGATGTTCATGGCGACGTCAGTACAAATGACGAGGCTTATGTTGGGAATGTCCGATAAGCCCTCGTAACCCTTGAAGTTCATATGCGCCGAAATGACAATGTTCAAAACGCCCAATGTCTGCAGCACCAGCAAAACAGCCAGCCATCCGCCAATACCCTCAAGTGACGAATTGTCCTCGGCAGGCGGGCGCGATTTCCAGACCATCACCGCTATGCCGCCAAGAATGGCCAGCAGAATGATCCAGTGCCAGATAGAAAATGCGCCCATAATTCCCCCAGATGACGATCGGTTGTCAGTTCACCATGGTGTTTTTTACACGCACCGAAACGCTGAGGTACCAGACCCATAGACCGTTAATCGCAAGATTGATGACGAGTTGCAGAATGACGGGCGCTGTCAGCATTCGTTCAATTGGCACTTGAAGAGCTGCAGAGACAACGGCGGCGTCTAAAGCAAATGCCAGCGTTGGAGCCAGCCACTGCAGAAAGAACAGGCGCTTGAATGCGTGTTTTTTTCTGAAAAGTGCGACGGTTGTCACGATAGTCAGCGTCACAAGCGCCAGAGTAATGGCAGTTTCGAAGTTAATTGCAATGCGTGCGCCGGGTATGTGAGCGATAGCCTCATACTCTTTCGACATCTGTGCCGCGCGTCCAAGTGTTTTGATGGTGACGAAAATCTGCCAAATGGCCAGAACCACCAACCAGCCTCTGATACCGCGCAGTTCAAGCTTGCCATCCGGTCCAAGTTTGCGAGATGCCGCAATGATCCAGGTGATGACGCCGATAAAGACAAGCAAAAAAATCCAATGCCAGATTGAAAAAGAGCCCATGATTCCCCCACATTTAAGGCTCAACCCTGTATTGCAATTGCCGTGGGATTTCAAACAATCAGATACGTCGTGGTACGGCGCGGTAAACGCATCTTAAAACATGCCAGCCTCACGCATGCACGTGGCAATAGGCCTCAAACTCCCGTGCCACGGCGGTTCGGTGCCTTTCCTTGTGACGCAGCAGCGTAAAACGCCGCGGTGGCAGGTCAACATCCAGCACCCGCAACTGGCCGTTTTCGATAAAGGGCGCCACAATCATCCGCGATAGCGCCGTCACGCAGCCGCCCTGCAAAACGGCCGTCAAAAGCGCCTCGTTGGAGGGCAGCACAAAGCGCACATCAAGCGTTGCCGGATCAACAGACAATTCCTTGAGCGCCTGTTCCAGCACGGATCGTGTGCCAGAACCCTGTTCGCGCATGATCCATTTCAGCGAAGCCAGTTCATCCTTTGGCTGTTCCGTTCCCGCCTTGCAAACCACCACCAGCTTGTCACTGGTAATTGTGGTGGTGGAAAGCAGCGGTTCATCCAGCGCACCTTCAATAAAACCCAGCTCCGCATCGCCATTGATCACCGCTGCCGCAACCGTTGCCGTATTGCCAATGGTCAGGTTCACATGAATGCCGGGATAATCCGCGGAAAAACCAAGCAGCCGTGAGGGCAGCCAGTAGTTGGCAATGGTCTGGCTGGCCTGCACATCAAGCGTGCCGGTCTTGAGGTTGCCCAGCTCCGCCAGCACCGCCTGCGTTTCCTTCACGCGGGCCAGCGTTTCCCTGGCTTCCTTCAACAGCACCTTGCCTTCGCGGGTCAGTTGAATGCCGCGACCCACCCGGTCAAACAGTTTCACGGCATAAAACGTCTCCAGCGCCTTGATCGACGCGCTGACGGCAGAGGGCGTCAGATGCAGCGCCTGCGCTGCCTTTGTCAGGTGTTCGCGCTCTGCGGTGGCGATGAAAATAACCAGCTGTTCAAATGTCATGGTCAATCGTTCGTTTTAAACGAATGAAATGTCAAATATTATTCGATATACGCAAACGGAGTGGATGAATATTCTCAAATCATCAAGTGATTTGGGAGTGCATTGCGTTGGTTCGTTCATTGTTGAAAATCGGTCCCGGCCTGTTGCTGGCTGCGCTGGTGACAATTGCGGCCCAAGCGCTCGTTGCGGTCGAAAAGTCTGTGCTGGGACACGAGCTGCTGGATGGGCTGGTTATCGCCATCCTGCTCGGCACGCTGTTTCACACTGTCTGCGGTCTTGCCCCGGTGTTGAAAGCAGGTGTCGATTTCTCGGCCAAATTTGTCTTGGAATTTGCCATCGTGCTGCTCGGTGCTTCCGTCAGCCTTGCAACCATTGCCGATGCCGGCACGCTGATGGTGGGTGTGGTGGTCTGCACGGTCATCCTGTCGCTTTTTGCCAGTTACGGCCTGTGTCGTCTGCTCGGCCTGCCGGATCATCTGGCAACCCTGGTTGCCTGTGGCACCTCAATTTGCGGCAATTCAGCCATTGTTGCCGCAGCCCCGGTCATTGGCGCAAAGTCGGATGATGTTGCAGCCTCCATTGCCTTTACCGCCGCGCTTGGTGTGGTCGTGGTTCTGGCGCTGCCGGCGCTTTTTCCCGTGTCGCAGTTCAGCGAGTGGCAATATGGCGTGTTTGCCGGCATGACGGTTTATGCCGTGCCGCAGGTACTTGCCGCCACCGCACCGGTTGGCGCTGCCAGTGTGCAGATCGGCACGCTGGTCAAGCTGATGCGCGTGTTGATGCTGGGTCCGGTGGTCCTCATGCTGCGTCTGTTCAAGGGCGGTGCGGCAGAGCAGGGCGAACGGCTGTCACTGACCCGCCTGTTGCCTTGGTTCATCATTGGATTTTTCTTGATGATGTGCCTGCGCAGCCTGCAGCTTATTCCACAAAACGTCGTCACTTTTGCCCAGAGTGGATCGGCCATTCTCACCACGGTTTCGATGGCGGCCCTCGGTCTTTCGGTCAACATGCGCACGGTCTTTGCCTCGGGCGGGCGGGTGCTGGCAGCTGGCATTCTGTCGCTTGCCGCCCTTGGCACCCTCGGCATCATCGGCCTCATGGTGTTCCACGCGCAGTAGCTTGTCAGCCTAGCTGGAAACTGCCGTTGTTACACCTTGAGTTGAATTCCCACCATATCACCGTCCCGTCATGGTAGCCAAATTACCCGCCATCACCGCGTACCATTGCGTACGGATAAAAAATGCTTATTTTGCAAAGTCTTAAATCTGCATAACGAGTCGCTGCCCATTTCGGAGCCCCATACATGAGTAACGCGTCGGAGCAACGTGTCTGAGCATCTGGCAGCGGGAGTTCTTGGAACCATGAGCACGGAACTTGTTACCATCCTGACCACGCTCGGGCTTTACGCCGCCGTGGTCATCAGCCCCGGCCCCAATTTCGCGCTCATCAGCAGGCTGGCCGTGTCAGGCGCACATCAGGCCGCCACCGGCGCCATCTTTGGCCTGGCAACGGCTGCCACCCTTTATGCGTTTCTGTCCATGACCGGCCTTGCACTGGTACTGACCCGCATTGGCTGGCTTGCCCATGCGGTGCAGATCGCCGGCGGTTGTTATCTGATCTATCTCGGTGTCATGGCCTGGCTTTCCAGCGGACCGCAGGCGGGGGATGGCCAAAAACAGCAGCCAAGTGCCAACGGTCTGTGGCGCGGTTTTCGCACTGGCATGTTGGTCAACCTGTCCAACCCCAAGGGCATTGCCTTCTTTATCGGCCTTTACGCTGTTGCCGTTCACCCGGAAACGGCCGTCTGGGCTAAATCTGTCATCCTGCTTGGCGGTTTCATGCTGGAGGTTGTCTGGTACGGCCTCGTCGTGGTGCTGTTGTCCAGCCGGCCAGCCAAACGTGCCTATCAACGCTTTGGCCAATGGATCGAACGCGGCATCGGCACATTGCTCGCTGCCTTTGGCCTGCGCCTCGTCACGGAAAGATTGTCCTGATCACCCATGCTTTGCTGTCCGTGAGGCAGCTGATGGGGACAAAGGTCTGCGGTGACAGCACGCATTTCTGCTGCTAACAAACTTTATAGAATAGGCCACGGAGCGCCACTGCCAGATGATGACGTCAGACGCTGATATGAAAGGGCAGGAACAGGTGTTCGCATTCCTGGGAGCAGGTGGGCAGGCGGGGACCTTGCTGCGCTCCGTCAATTGGTCGGCATCCGCTGTTGGTGATGCCACGACATGGCCGCCAGCACTCAAAACCGCCTTGTCCATCTGCCTTGGTTCGGCGGCACCTTGTGCGGTTCTGTGGGGGGCAGAGCTGACGCTGTTTTATAATGATGCCTATTGCACTGTGCTGGCAGAACGCCATCCCGCTGCCATGGGCCGGCCGGTGGCCGAGGTCTGGCCGGATTTGCTGCCAACCGTTGGCGTCAGGCTGCAGCGTGTGATGGAAAAGGGCGAGGGCATCAGCCTGCGCCGCCAGCCCCTCACATTCAGCCGGGCCGGCGAAACCGTCGAAACCTTCTGGGATTATGCCTACGCGCCCATCCGCAGCGAAGATGGCAGCGTTGGCGGCATTCTGGTGACGGTTTCTGAGGTCACCGATGTCATCGTCAATGAACGCCGTCTCACCCAGCGCGCCCAGCAGCAACAGACGATGTTCCAGAAGATGCCGGGTTTCGTTGCCTTCCTGCGCGGCGAAGACCACGTCTATGAATATGCCAATGATGCCTACCGCGATATCACCGGCGGGCGTGATCTCATTGGTCTTCCGGCCAAACAGGCGCTGGCCGAACTGGCCGGGCAGGGTTTCTTTGAAGTGCTGGACCGGGTCTATGCCGAGGGCAGTTCATTTTCTGCCACCGGCATGAAGGTTAGGCTGAAGGGTGAAGCGACGGATCGTTTCATCGATTTCGTGTTTCAGGCGCTGCGCGATGAAACCGGTCATGTCAACGGCATTTTTGTGGGTGGGCATGAGGTTACGGCCCATCTGGAAGCCCAGCGCGCGGTTTCCGTGCGTGAGCGTGAGCTGCAGACGCTGACAGATGCACTGCCCATCCTGATCTCCTATGTCGACCATGAAGAGCGCTATCAGTTTGTCAACAAGTTCTACGAGACCTGGTTTCCGAGAACGCGGGAATCGATGATTGGCAAAACCCTGCTCGAAGTGGTCGGGCCGGAGGCTTACGCCAAGGTCAAGCACTGGATTGATGCTGCATTGGCCGGAGAGCGCCTGCATTTCGAACAGCACATGCCATATTCCACCACCTCGCACCGCGATATCCGCGTCGAATATATTCCCCGCTTTGATGCCGATGGCGGTGTCGAAGGTTTTTATACGCTGGTGCAGGACATTTCAGACATCAAGGCGGTGGAAGCCCGCCAGCGAGACCTGACCCACGAACTGTCGCACCGCATCAAGAATTCGCTGGCCATGGTGCAGGCCATCGTCAGTCAGTCACTTCGCAATGCCGATGATACCAGCCTGGCGCAGGAGGTCATCTCGGCGCGACTTTCGGCCATGTCGCGTGCGCAGGATATTTTGACCAACACTAATTGGGCTTCGGCGGATATCCGCGAAGTGCTTGATGTGGCGCTGAAACCCTATCTCGGCGGCGGGGATCGTTTCACCTTTACCGGCCCGTCCATCCAGCTGTCAGCGCAGCAGGGCCTTGGCCTGTCGCTTGCCATGCATGAGCTTGCCACCAATGCTACCAAATATGGTTCGCTTTCGGTCATTGAAGGCACGGTGGACATTGAATGGTTGGTGGATGAAAACGGCCAGTTCGTCTTTGACTGGGCGGAAATTGGCGGCCCGGCGGTTGAAGCGCCCACCAGAAAGGGTTTCGGGTCACGGCTGATCGAGCGCAGCGTCGCGCCTTATTTCGAAGGCGCCTGCACCTTGTCTTATCTGTCGTCGGGCGTGCGCTTTAATCTGGTCGGCAAGATCCTGCACGAATGATCTCGAATTCGGAGACACTGACATGAGCGATCCGCAGGGCGGCCACCGGTTAAACGATGCAGTAAAGACGGATATCGAAAATTCCGTGCTCTGCTGGCTGGCCACGGTGGATGCCGATGGCACGCCCAATGTCAGCCCCAAGGAAATCTTCTGTGCTCACGGGGATGACCATATCGTGGTGGCAGACATTGCCTCGGCCCACACGTTGCGCAATCTGCACGCCAATGCCACGGCCTGCGTCAGTTTTGTTGATGTGTTTCGCCAGCGCGGTTTCAAGATTGTCGGCACGGCAAGGATCATCGCACCGGATGAGCCGGATTTTGCCGTGTTCGGTGCAGATCTGCTGCGGATGGCGGGCAATGACTTTCCCATCCGCCATGTCATCGCCATCAAGATCAAGCGTATTTCCCGCATCTGGGCACCCAGCTACACGCTGTTTCCGGAGCGTAGCGAACAGCAATGCATGCAAAGCGCCTATGACACCTATGGTGTTACGCCCATCCAGAAATAAGCACTGTCTTCAAACGCGCATCCAAGGGGAAGGATTACGGCAATGACAACATCAGCCCCGTTGGATGATGGCGCAGCGTCGCACCTCCAAGGCATTGAGATGCCTGCGCTCACGCTGCCAGCCACGGATGGAACCGCGGTGTCTTTAGACCAGCCCGGCCTGACCGTCATCTATGCCTATCCACGCACCAGCCCACCGGATGGCGCAGCACTGGATGGCTGGGATGAAATCCCCGGCGCCAGAGGCTGTACCCCACAATCCTGCGCCTTCCGTGATCATTTCGCAGAGCTGACACAACTTGGCGCGACACGGGTGTTTGGCCTTTCAACCCAGACAACCGAATACCAGAAGGAAGCCGCCGCACGGCTGCATCTGCCATTTCCTCTGTTGTCGGATAGCGGCCTTTCACTGGCCGGTGCCTTGCGCCTGCCAACCTTTGAAGCCGGCGGCCTGACACTGCTCAAACGCCTGACCATGATCATCGAAAACGGCCGCATCGCCAATGTGTTTTACCCGGTCTTCCCACCGGACCAGAACGCCCAAGCCGTCATTGATTGGCTGAGCAGCCGTACGTAGGATACATCCCATGCCGCCAAAGCCTGTCACCATTTCCTTGCGAGATATACTTCAAAAACAAGAGATTGCATTCCTGCCGCTGGGAACGCCGCTGCTGCAGGTCGCCGGTGAAATGGGGCCACCAAGAGGCTGGATTACGGATGTATATGCCGAGCCTGTACCATTGTTCTGGGTCTATCAGGGTGGCATGGAACTGCATTTTGAGCCTGAAAACCCGTATCCGTTGACCACGGTCAAACTGTCATCAGTCGGTGCTGCAAGGGGCAAAGTGGCGCGCTTCAGTTACTGGCGCCGGATGCGCATCGACTTTCCGATGTATGAAAGTTCGGTTTCCGGTTTTCTAAGGGGCGGCTTGTGGGACCTCGATAAGGTGCAGATTGGAATATGCACGGATATGTTGTCTCCAGCACTCGATATCTGCGTCGGCAATCTTAGAATTAATTTTCACATGACTGTCGAGGATGAAGAGGTCGTTGAACAGGCATTGGAGCGACCTGATTTCGATCTTGCTCAACAAGTTGCTTTATTCGATCCAATCAGTTGCTTCATGGGCGCGTATTTTCTAACCGGTGACCCGAAACTGGATCGTATGCCGTCCACGTGCTGGACCAGGCCGCATAGCTTTTCAAGCACATGAATGTGTCGAATTGCCAAATGGTTCAAATGCAACCATTCAACTTAAAGTGGTTTTAGCCTGTGCTGGTTTAGCGTCCGCCGATAGACCCGGGGGACGCCATGTGGTGGAAGCTGTTTGCCTGTTTTCAGATGTTTGTGACCTATCACAACATCACCACGCCATTAAACCAGAACTACACCTGGCTTGACTGGCTTTATGTCGGCATTGCCGCTGGCGCTTGCCTGCTGGTGTTCTGCTACGCTTTCGACAAACGGTTTTATAACGCAAGGGTGGCGCGCAGTTTTCTCTACATCTTCGTGGCCTATCTCGTTGTCATCAAGTGCACGGATATCGTTCAGTTTCACGGCCGCGTCACCGCAGGTGAAATTCCCCTGTGGTCGGCCATCGCAGCATTTCTCGCTCTTTCCGTCGCTAATGTTTTCGAGGTACTGGCAATCTGGCGTTACAGCCACGGCAAAACACAGCGCCTGACGCTGACTGCCATATCCTGAACAGGAGGCGCAGGCCGTGATCGAAACAATGGGTGTCATGTTGCGGTTCGGTGGCGTCGCCACGTCCCGCGATATCCTGGAAGCGGCTTTCGGGCGTCCGGTCACCTGGGCAAACAACCGGCGAGGTGGTGTGCAGCATGCCCAGATCGATCTGTCACCGGATGGGGATCATATTGACTGGCAGGTGCTGACATTGGCATTTGAAGAACTGGGGCAGTCGGTGTCTACGCTGGTAAAAAATGGCAGTATTGCCAGCGCAGAACTGGATATCGGCCTGCCATTTTACGATACCAACATGGCATCTTCCGTCACGCTGCCATCGCAGCTTTGCGCAGCCGCCGGTCAACACCACATAGCCGTAACAGTCACCTATTACCTGACCGATGCGGATGATCAGCCGACCTGAATGTCGATAACCGCATCAGCACCATTGTTCGCGGTTTCATGATGACGAGGCGATATCTTACTTTGAGAGTGCGTCCTGCTGCTCGTTTTTAGAGGCCGGTAGCGTGCTGCACGACCAGCGGCTTGGAGGGAAAATGCAGGCGTTTTGCTACACGTAGACTGCCGCCATACAGTATCCTGGTGCTTCGCTGGCCGGTGTTGTCCAATATTTCTTGCACGTTTCGGACATGTAGTCAGCGTACGCCTGGGTTGGATTATTGTGGGTAATTAGCGAAAAATCACCGCGATACGTTGGATTGTCCGATGTCGCCTCTAGCTCAAAGATGTGAGCGTTAGGGCGAGTCTGATTACGAAATGACACGGCCAGTTCAATCGTTTCCCAGACAAAGGTGCAGTGGAGGCGGGAGCACAGCTTTGGATCGACGATTACCCGCGCTGACTCCATTGCTACTTCCCAGAGCAAGACAGCTAAAGTCTCGGGCGTCGGCATTGGTCCTCCAGGCCGAAATTGCCGAATTTGTCTGCCCCAGCCGCCGGGTTGGATGATCTCGCCGATCGCAAAATCGGCATAGTTGACGTGGTAGTACATTTATTTCCTGCGCCCCCATTTGAAGCCAAAATGTACAAAATGGATGATTGGTGCAAGGTATTGGTGTGTTTGGTCGTGAGGTTACTTCTTTCCCACCATCCCATCATTAATCGGCATGCACAGCTGCACGCCAAGCGACATCCAGAATTTTGAAAAGCCCTCTGCCTATAATTCAGGTGGAGGGTTTCGTCGTTTATCTGGATGCCGGTGAACTGGTCATACCGTCGTGTACTCACGTCAATTTATCTGGATGCGGCCTTTGGTTTCCATCGAAGTGATCAGGGCACAGAGGGCAACCATTATGCGCCAAGATGTGCTCAAAATGCGCGGGAAGCCCATCCGCTCCTTCTCTGTGCGCCTCGACGGCACCATGACACTCGATGCATCTCATGCGTCTCGTGGTCCACATCTTTAAGACATCATCAATGTCAACTTCCAGCCATTCACCTTTGGCCCATAGCTCACATTTGTCGGCATTGACCGCCATGCCGTATTCCTTTTGTTGGTGGTTACTGAGACATTTATGTTTCGCGGAGTGGGGGTAACCAAGATCATTGGCCTATATCTCGCTCATGAAACACCCCCATTTGGGGTAAGGTGAGCCATCAGCCTCATCATCAAGCGGCATAGGCGCTTAATGCACCTTATTCAGTCGTTGAGGTCGATAGGTTCATTTCTGCTGCCTCAACTCCTCTTTCAGGGCGTCCAGCGCCACTGCGGAATAACCGGCACGCCAGATCAGCTGTGTGCGACTATGGGCGAATTGTTCGGGCAGGGGCAGCGCCCGCACCTGCGTCTCCTGCTGCCAGCCCGCTTGCACCACTTGCAGCACCGAACGTGGCATAATGCCAATGCCGGAGCCTGCCGCCACACAGGCGCTAATGGCATGGTAGGAGGCAAGCTCCAGCACACGTTCAGGCATAATGCGCGCCATGGATAGCCAACCCTCCAGAATACGCCGGTAGGAACAGCCGGTGGCAAAGGCAATCACCGTGCGTTGTGCAAGTGCCTGTGCATCCGCCATGTCATTAATGGATTTCGGCCCGATCAGCACCAGTTCTTCGGCAAAGGCCGGTTGTTTTTCCATGTCATCGGCCCGGAAGGGCTCGGAAACAAAGGCTGCTTCAATGTCAAAACTGCGCACCCGCTCAATCAGCGCCGTTGTGTCACCCGTTACCAGCTCGATGCGAACATCGGGGTACCGGTGATGGTAGGTGGAAAGCAGCGGTGGCAGACGGGCCGCAGCCGTGCTTTCCAGCGTACCGATCCGCAAGGTGCCACGCGGTGCGCGGTTGCGCAGCGCCGCTTCCGCCTCGCTGGAAAGGCGCAGCAACTGTTCGGCATAGGTCAAAAGAACCTGTCCCTCGGCAGTCAACGTCAGCTTGCCACCCTCGCGGTGAAACAGCACCACCTGTAACCGCTCTTCCAGAACCCGGATGCGTGTGGAAATATTGGATTGCACACGGTTCAGCCGCGCAGCGGCCTTGCTGACGCCGCCACAATCGACCACCGCTTTGAATATCTCCAGTGAATCTATGTCGATGTTTCTCAAATCGTGAACCTCTCATCTCCATTATTCATTTTTCAGGATGGTAAAGGCAAGCTACAATCCAAGCATAACGCCTGATGTTCGGCTTTGCCGGCCGGTCAGACCTCAACTCTTGCCATCAGGAACATCGAAACCTTGGCCACTTTTCCCTTGCTTCTCATTCAGGTGGGCACACCGCCAGACGATATCAGAACACCGCTCGGTGATTTGCCCCTATGGTTTCAGCGCGCCGTTGGTCCTGACACGGAAACGCTTGCGGTCATCAGGGTGTTTGAGGGTGAAAGCCTGCCAGCGCCCGATCGCGTAAAAGGCGCCATCATCACCGGCTCCTGGGACATGGTGACGGATCGCCTGGCCTGGAGCGAGGCAACGGCCGAATGGATACGGCAGGCCATGGCCATCGAGCTGCCGCTGTTTGGCGTCTGTTACGGCCATCAACTGATTGCCCATGCGCTGGGCGGCGAGGTGGATTATCACCCCAAGGGCCGCGAAATCGGCACGCAGACCGTTCGCCTGCTGCCGGGTGCGGAACAGGACCCGTTGGTCAGTGCCATGCCAGTGCAGTTTCCGGCCCATCTCACCCACATGCAGACGGTCATTCGCCTGCCGCAAGGCGCACAAGCGCTGGCCGCCTCCAGCCATGATCCGCATCAGATCGTGCGTTATGGCCGCAACGCCATTTCCACGCAGTTCCACCCGGAATTCACGCCGGACATTTCCTCGGCCATCATTCGTATGCGGGCAGATGTGCTGCGCGCCGAGGGGCGTGATCCAGAAGAGCTGCTGGCTGGCGTCGAACACGCCGCCG
>NZ_DAMDBP010000023.1:49911-52688 GCF_032092815.1 Agrobacterium sp.
CTGGCACTGCTGCGCCGCTTCGTTGCCCATGCGCAGAACCAGCAGAAGACAGTCGAGCCAGTCTGACTAACACCAGCGGAAATGAGGTTTTGAAATGCCCTATGTCAACATCAAGGTGACAGGCGGTTCTGAAGCGCCAACGGCCGAACAGAAAGCCGAGCTCATCCGTGGCGTGACCGATCTTTTGCAGCGGGTGCTTAACAAGAACCCGGCTACCACGGTTGTCATCATTGATGAAGTGGCCATGGACAATTGGGGTATTGGCGGCGAAACCACCACTGTGCGTCGACAAAAGGCCAAGGCGCAGAAGCCGGCTTGAGCAAGAGTTCCCAGAGGGCATGACATGAAGAAACTTGGCCTTATCGGCGGTATCGGGCCGGAATCGACGCTGCTTTATTATCGCAAGCTGGTTTACGGCGCGCAAAAGCGTGTTGGGCCGCATTTCTTTCCCAACCTCGCCATTGAAAGCCTCAATGTATTCGATATTTTTCGCTTCTGTCAGCGCGGTGACCGTGATGGCCTGACGGCTTATCTGATGGCCGGCATTGACAATCTCATTGCCGCCGGAAGCGAGGTTATAGCGCTCACCGGCAACACGCCGCATATGGTGTTTGATGCGCTGCAGGCGCAGGTCCAGCAAAAGGCGAAGGTTTCTCTGGTCAGCATCGTGGAGGCAACGCGCGACGCTGCGCTCAGCCAAAACCTTGCCCGAATTGGCCTGTTTGGCACTCGTTTCACCATGGAGGCGGATTTCTTCAAGGCGCCGTTCAGAGAAAAGGGGATGGAGGTCATCACGCCCACCGCGCCGGAGATTGATTACATAGCCACAAAAATCGCCGATGAGCTGGAACATGGCATCGTCAGGGAAGAAACCCGCACAGCCTTCCTGATGATAGCTAATCGCATGCAATCAGATCACGGCATTGATGCTCTGGCTCTCGGCTGCACCGAACTGCCATTGTTGTTTGATGGCATCGCGCTGCCGATCAAAACGTTGGATACAATGGATATTCATATAGAGGCGCTGCTGGCGGCAAGCCTTTGAGGTCAAGCGACAAGGTAGAGACAGGCGGTCGCTGGTTAGAGCGACTGAAGGATTTTCTGTTTCTTCTGCTGGGCCTCGAACATGCGGCCGAACCGCTGGCACTGCTGCGCCGCTTCGTTGCCCATGCGCTGAACCAGCAGCCAACCACCGAACCGGCCTGATCAGCACTTTCCAGTTGTCGTGAGCGCGAACGGGTTCAAGACGGTATCAAGCGTCGTCAGCGTTTCGCGCTTTCAGCCAAAGGCCAAAGTCTTTGACAACGCTGACCACGTTTTCCAGGCGTTTGCCATCTTCGGTCAGCGCATATTCCACCTTCACCGGCACGGTGGGATACACCGTCCGCTGAACCAGCGCAGCCTCTTCAAGCGTCCGCAGGTCTAGGGTCAGCATGCGTTGTGAAATGCCCGGCATCAGCCTGCGCAATTCGTTGAAGCGCTTCGGGCCATCAACGAGATAAGAGGCGATCAACAGGCGCCAGCGCCCGCCAAGCAGATGCATCGCTTCTTCAACGGAACAGCCGGATACGGTGTCTTTCATCTGATATCACCTCTTTGCCATACCAGGTATAATTTATGTACCTAGATGACATTATTTTGCGTTCTTACGTTTATAGACCGCCTGAATTACATAGAGTCCGCACCGTCTTCAAGTGGAAGGATGGTGTTGAAATCTATGGAGAATACCGGCAATGAAACTTTATTATATGCCCGCAGCCTGCTCACTTTCGCCCCACATCGTTGCGAACGAGCTGGGTCTTGAGGTTGAGTTCATCAAAGTGGATCACAATGATCACACCACGGAGCAGGGCAAAAACTTTCGCAAGGTCAATCCGCACGGTTACATTCCGGCCCTTGAATTGGCAGATGGCACAATTCTGCGCGAAGGCACCGTCATCGTTCAGTACCTCGGCGATTTGAAACCGCAGGCGGGTCTGGTGCCGGAAAATGGCAGTTTTGAACGCTACAGGCTGCAGGAAATGCTCAGCTTCCTGTCAACCGAAGTCCACAAGGGTTTTATCCCGTTGTTATATGCGCAGCAGGCCGGAGATTACATCAACACGGCGCGGCCAAAGCTCGAAAAGCGGTTTTCATGGCTCAATGACCATCTCGCAGGGCGGCCATTCCTCATGGGGCAAAACTTCTCCGTCGCGGACGCCTATCTGTTTGCCCTGACCGGCTGGGGGCAGGCGCCCTGGTTGAAGTCCTATTATCATGCGCCAATCCATTTTGATGACCTTGAGCATCTGCAAGGCTGGTACCAGCGCGTTAAATCGCGTGACGCTGTTGTGAAATCCATCCTGCAGGAAGGTCTGGAACTCAACTGATCTGCTGCGCGAGATCACGCTGTAGGCGGTTTGCTGCAGCTTGTATCAGGAATGGCCTTTTTCCTGTTTGTCCGCTAGCTCTGCAAAAGATGCGAAAACGTCTTCCTGAAGCTGCAGCCATGCCTGTTGTTGCTCGGGCGAGCGAGCCGCGAATATCGCTTCCCGAACCTCTTGCCTGCTGTAGCGTCCGGCATACAAATAGTGTCCCAGAAATGTTGTTTCGAGGTACGGAATGTCGACGACCAACGTTGCATAAGTCTCCAGGCGAATGCGGTAGAAGCGCACCAGCACGAACGCCAAGGTAAACTTCACGATACCGGTATGAAGCAGGCAGAACAGGAAGCGCCCGGTATATGTATTGGTATGGCGAAGACGTAGTACAGCCTATATAACCGCTGGCGTATGGTC
>NZ_DAMDBP010000023.1:52698-65491 GCF_032092815.1 Agrobacterium sp.
CTGTTATCCGGTGAGTGTTGTCGGAAGTATCGAGTCGATTTCGGTCGAATCTCACTATAGGTTCGACCTGAGATTGCAATGAAAGAACTGGCATTATGGTCTTTCAACGGCATGTCAGATGAAACTCTGCCTGCTGCAAGGACCAAGAGGAGGGGATGTGAAACGTTTTCTGATCAGCCTGCTGGCCATGGCAAGCATTCCCTTCGGTGTCGCCACCGCCAGTCCCGCGACACCCCAAGTGGACACGGTCCGGGCTTTCCACGATGCGGTTCATGAAGGCAATGTTGCCGAGGTGCGTGCCATGCTGAAAACCGATCCAGCGCTGGCCACCTCCGAGGACGAATACAAGTTTCAGCCCATCCACCTGATGGACATGTATTTCGAGCCTGACATTCTCGATCTGCTGCTCGCCGCCGGTGCCGATATCAACGTCCGAAACGACGAAGGAGTGACCCTTCTGCATATCATCACCGATCCCGATGCCGTCAGTGTGCTGGTGGAAAAGGGTGCGGATATAGAGGCGCGCGATACCAATGGCTGGACGCCGCTCATCATGCAGGCCAACAATCAGGACAACGGCCCGGATGTGGTTGCGGCGCTGCTCGCCAATGGCGCAAATCCCGATGCAGAGGGTAACAACGGCGAAACCGCCTTGTCCTTTGCGCTTGAAACCGGGGACGAGGATTTCATAAAGGTATTGAAGGCTGGCGGCGCGACCAAATAGTGTCACGGCTGTAAGCCAAGGGAGAGGGGCATTTACAGTGGTTTGGAATATCAGGTCGTCACGCGTCACCTACAAGAACCGCTGGATGGAGGTCCGTGAGGATGAGTTCACCCGTGAGGACGGATCACCCGGTCTTTACGGCGTCGTCAGCAAACCGGATTACGCGCTGATTGTGCCGTTGGAAAACGGCCATATCTATTTGGTCGAACAGTACAGATATCCGGTGTCGGGCCGCTATTGGGAATTGCCACAGGGCAGCAGCGAGGCAGAACCGGACAAGGACCCGGCAGAGCTGGCAAAGGCGGAACTGGCGGAAGAAACCGGCCTGACGGCACAAAGCCTGCAGCATGTCGGCCATCTGTTTCAGGCCTATGGTTATTCCAGTCAGGGTTTCAACATCTTCCTTGCGACGGGTCTTACCCAAGGCAAACAAGATCTCGACCCGGAAGAACAGGGGCTGATCTGCAAGGCCTTTTCATTGGCTGAGGTCAGGCAGATGATCGAGGCTGGCAAGATCAAGGATAACGCAACACTTGCCGCCTTTGGCCTGTTGCAGATAAAGGGTCTTCTGTCTTTCGCTCCTGAAGAAAATACCGCGCGCTGATTGGCGCGGCTGCTTGGCGTCCACGGGCGGTGACAAGGCAGCCTTTCATGCTATCAAGATATGTGAACGAACCGCTTGGCGCTTGGGAGGCATCCATGGCAATCAGTCCTGTAAAAGGGCCCGCATCTTATTTTCCATCCATCGAGGCCAAATATGGCCGGCCGATTGCCGAGAGGAAAGAGCTGATCCGCAGCCAGGCCGGCAAAAAACACATGGAGCTGGTCAACTGGCTGAAACAGGAACATGGCATGGGCCACGGCCACGCCAATGCGCTGGTGGCAGATACGCTGCGCGAGCAGTGATTGCCGGCCGCTCACGATCCAAGCAACGCAGGCAAGTATCGTCCTTGTTGTCAACAGCTCTGGATTTATGCCTGAAATCCCACTCGCGCTCCGGTTTATGCGCCGTACCGTGTTGACTTGCCAAAGCAGCCTTTATCTAAAAAGGGCAAGGGTTTGCGGGGGTACCGGTTTCCGCGCAGGGTAGGGGCAACATGAACAAGCTTTTCAAAATCGCCGCAGTGCTGATCCTGTGCGCATTTGACGGGTTTTTACTGTCCGCATTTGCGGCGGAAACCTTTTCCAAAAAAGAGCGCGCGTATTTCGAAGAAGCAATGGCGTTGGCGCGCAGGGAAGATCCGGCGACCTATGCCGTGTTGATGGATCATATTGAGGAAACGGAAGCGATTTTTCGCGAGTATTTTAAAACGGGAGATAAGGTCGCAGCCAGGCAAAAGATACTTGATCTCGCGGGGAAGTATGCAATCCCGACATTGGCGAGAGCAAGCGACGAGACGACCGTGGCACTTTATGCACCTGTGAGGATTGTCATTGAAATGCTCAAGATCCACAGACCTGAGGGTTGCAAACAATTTCTCCACGGTCAGCTTAATACCAATTTTTTGGACAATCCGATACTGACAGCTGCCCATAAATATTTTTCCGATACCATTCTCGAAACCTACTCCAGCGGAAATAAAAACACGCACACAGGCAAACTGCTGACGACAGATGAAGTGCTGCAGATCCTGAGTGAAAACCTGGAGTTTTCCGACAAGGATATTGAGACGTTGGCAAATACGTCGGGCGTGTCCGACGTTGGTGCATGTCAGTTGGCGGGCCGGTTCTTTAATAATGACCTTATTCCGGAAGAACTCCGGGCCGCCTATTTGCGCACGGTCTTGTTTAATCCTGCATGGTTTGATGCAGAAGGGCGGCCGATTGGTCCAAATTGATGGAGAACGGCAATCAACACCGTCGGCGACGTTATCAAAACAGCGGGATCAACGTCCCGCTGTTTTGTTTTTGCCGCTAAAAACGCCTGTCCCTTCACGGAGACATCAGGCTTTATCGCTGCTGTGTGTTCCTGCCTCAAATTCAGGTGGACGCCGGAGGTGAAAGGCGTATCTTGAAGGTCTAATATACGCTGATGTGGGGACGTGATGCTGTTGCAAGGGGACGGTCGTGCTGGATGAAGGCGGCACTTCGGTTTTCCTATGCATCTTCAGCTCAAGGGGCAAGTTCAGGCGCGTCAATGCGGGTGAAGCTGTCGGGGTTGCAAGCGATCTCGACCAATAGGGGATTGTGCAGCCGACGTTTCTCCGGCTGAACGATACCGGTAACCCGGTTGCAATGGATAATTGGAGAGGGCGTGATGATGTTAAGCCATGGATTGATTTGCGCTTTGAGCGGAACTGTCGTTGGTCTCCTGTCTGTCGCATCGGTTGCGGATGCGGCGGAGCAGACAGTCCGCTTCAAGCCAGGCGCGAGCTTTGCAACGTTGAATGGCGCCATCAAGGGGTATGACGGTCAGGACTACCGGTTGGGTGCCAAGGCCGGGCAGGTCATGTCGGTGCTGTTCAAACCGGGTAATCGAAGCTGTTATTTCAACGTTCTTCCGCCTGGTTCCCAGGATGTTGCCATTTTCGTTGGTTCGACATCCGGCAACGAATTTTCAGCCAATCTGCAGGCGACGGGTGATTATGTCATCCGGGTTTATCTCATGCGCAATGCTGCTCGCCGCAATGAGCAATGTAAATACAGTTTCACGGTGGAAATCTCTGGCGAACAAACCGGTGCTGTGGACGCTCCATCAACCGATGCCTTGGTACCGGGGACAGATTTTAATGCGACGAGCGAAGTTCCCTGCGCACGGGTGTCGGGGCAGCCCTCAACCAGTTGCAAGGCCGGTGTTGTCAGGCGTGGTAACGGCGACGCAGATGTCACGATTTTCTGGCCGGACGGTGGCACGCGGGTCTTGTTCTTCAAACAGGGCAAGTTTGCTGGCGCCGACACCAGCCAGGCTGACGGCGCCGCCAAACTCTCGTCGTCTGTCGACAATGGACTGTATTTCATTCGCGTCGGTGAACAACGGTTCGAGATTCCGGACGCGCTTGTTTTTGGTGGCTGATTGCAATCAAATGGGTGGGGATGATGCGTATTGCAATAACGATGATAGCCCTGACGGCTGTTTTGGCAGCGGGGGTTGCCAACGCAAACGACAGCGAACGCAAGAAGCGTCATGAAAGGGAGGCTGCGACAGCCGTGCTCGGTGCCGTGGCTATTCTCGGTATTGCCGCAATGGCCCATCACGCAGACCATCATGATGATGGCAATCATTTACCCGACGCGGAAGCCGAAGCCTATTACGAACAAGGTTATCGAGACGCGCTCTATGGCAATCCATATGACACACGCGCGCCGCGTGAGGCCTACGCGCCGGGTTACAATGCAGGTATTGCCGAGCGCGACAGCCAGCGCCGGGTTGTGCGACATAGCGGCAATGGCGATCTGTCGCAGCGCGCGGGAATGGCCAAACGTGGATGCATCGGGGAGGCCTCTGCCTATTGGGGCATCAACCCCCGCGATATCCATGCAACCAGGGCCGTGGCCGGTGGATCTCAAGCAGCACCCGGTTTCATGATCGAGGTTCGGGCAGGGCGTCTTCATGGCATCTGTGACATGACGCCGGATGGCCGCATCAGCGGTGATTTTGTTGATGGCGGGCGGTTGTGACCTGATCGTTCCAAGCAAACAGCGGGATCAACCTCCCGCTGTTCTGTTTTTTGCCGTTAAAGCCGCTTATCCCTTTACGGTGACAGCAGGTTTTACCTTCGCCACCCGTGTTGCCATTCCGGCCGCAACCATCGGTTCCACCACGCTGTCAATCGGTTTGTAGGCCGTGGGTGCTTCCTCATTCAACCGGGCGCGGATTTCCGCCAGAATATCCGGCCGGCCCATTAAGGCAGGGCTTGTCGGGTCCACCGGTCCAACCACACGCAGCCTGTTGCCGATAACGCCCTGTGCCCGTGCCTCCTGGCGGGAAAGCCTGCGTCCGGCCCCGTGAGCGGAACTTTCCAGCGTCTCTGATGCACCCCGCCCAGCCAGCAGCCAGGTGCCATCACCCATCGATCCCGGCAAAATAACCGGTTCACCCAACCACTGGTAAGGGCTGGCGGCCAGTGCACCAATGCCTCGGGCCGGGCAGGCGCCTTTTCTGTGCCGCACGATGTCACCATCCTGCCACACGGTATTGTGCGGCGCGTCATAAACCAGCCGGTGCTCAACCTGCCGGTTGATGGCGCGTGACACGGCCTCAACCGCTGCAAGCCCAATCAGGAAACGATTGGCAAAGGCCGCATTGGCGGCGTTGGCATGGCCGGTCATATAACGTTGGTAAAGCTCCGGCTGGCGGTCTCTGGAAAGCACCCGCCAGTCGAGACCGCGTTTGTCATCTGCCTTCAACCGGTCCTTGATTGAGGTGCCAACCTGCTGGCCAAAGTCCAGCGAGCCGGAATGCACCACCAGCACGACAGAGCCGTTTTTCAGGCCGGCCGCCGTCGCAAAGGCACCATCGACAATGTCCTCGACATGACCGATTTCCACGAAGTGGTTGCCGCCACCAATCGTGCCCAAAATCGCGTCGTGGCGGTGCTGGTCATCAATCCGTGCATAGTCCTGAAAATCCGGATCGACCCCGGAACAGGCAAATACGCCATTGTCGCATTGCCGCTCCAGATCATCCCAGGCGTGGTTGATATCCAGCCTGCCAAGCAGGCCCGTTGCCTTGTGCTGCAGGCTGCTGAGCAGACCCGGCAAGCCATCCCGCAATATTGCGTGGCGGTCTTTGCCTGTTAGCGCAATGTCGCGCCCGCCCTGGAAAAACACATGCCGCAGATGCCGCTCCAGCAGCGGTGTTGCCACCTGCTCTGCGGTGATGTTGCCCAGCACCATCATGCGCATGCCGCAGCCAATGTCGGACCCGATCAAATGCGGCACAACCGCACCCTCGAAATCTGCGACAACGCCAACCGGCACGGGTTTGCCGGGGTGAAAATCCGGCGTGGTGGCGACAGCCCTCAATTGCGCCTTCTTGTCAGAAAGCGCTTCGGGCGTCGGTAAGGCGCTTGCAAGGTCATCAAGCGAGCGCGTGAAAGATCGTTCCGGTTCGTCGTGTGCAACGACAGACCTGACGACATGCCCGGCAACATCGCCGGTGCGGTATTTGAAATATGGTGCGTACACTGCTGTTCTCCGTAAGTGCGCGGGTTTCAGCAGCCGCGGCAATACAGAGAGGAGGGGCCTTTGCCACAAACGAGGTGGGAGGTCAACAGCGTCAACAACTGGGAGTCGACAAGCGTGCGATCTCGAATAATACCGTCTAAGGCAATAATACAGAATCTGTTGCTTTAATTTTCTAAGTTATATTCAGCAGATATCGACATAGGTAACCTTCATGAAATTCGCTCTTCCACTTGTCATTCGTGAGTTAATTGTCGCTCGTAACAAAATCCGAGATCATTACGCTAATTCGGAGCTTTCATTCACTCTTGATGGCAATCTGGTGGGTGACTTAGGTGAGGCTATTGCTGCCGATATCTTTGGCATTAAGTTGGTTGCTCGAAACGGTACCGGAATTGATGGGCATGCACCTGATGGTCGGTCGGTACAGGTAAAAGCAAGCGCGACCAAACGCGGCCCAGCCTTCAGGATGGTTGATACGCGTGCGGAACATTTGTTGTTTTTCCACTTAGATATGGATGCTTGCACAGCGGAGCTGTTATTTAATGGGCCGGAACAATTAGCACTTTCAGCGCTGAAAGTGCCTTGGCAAGGTCAACGTATGATATCTGTTCCCCAAATTCGTGCGGCGAATGCTCAGGTTAGGGAAGAGGAGCGCCTCATGCCTCTTGCGCCGCCTTTACCTTCCTCATTCGAAAATGCTTTAAAGCACCCATGACCAAACCCACGCCTGAACAGACTGAACGACTCACCCACGCTCTTGAGCGGTTTACGCGTCGCTTCAAGGTGGCCGAGGCAACGGCCGCCATGGACAATGCGCTAAGCGCGCTTGATGTGCAGACCCTGCTGTTCGTGTCGGATCACAAGGGTTGTGGCCTGGGCGATGTTGCCCGTTACCTGCAGGTTCCGCTGACCACCATGTCATCGGCCGTTGACAGGCTGGTGCGCAAGGACATGGTTTTGCGCGAGCGGCCGGAGGAAAACCGCCGCGCTGTCGCACTGTCTTTGACCGCGCAAGGTGAGGGTGCTGTTGCCGGTTATATCGCCGGTTACGGCGCCACCTGCCGCGCCATGCTGGAAGCGCTGGACCCGACCGAGCGGGACGAGTTTGTGCGGCTGACACAAAAAATCTCAAAATCCGAATATTGAATAATACGAAAATCGTAGTATTTACCTGATCAATGAAACGATCAGGGATTTTACGATGAGCGATTTAAACCGCATCGCGCTGGTAACCGGTGCCAACAAGGGCATTGGCCTTGCCATATCGCGCCAGTTGGGCGCGCAGGGGCATTCCGTCTGGCTGGGTTGCCGCGATCTTGCGCGCGGAGAAGCGGCCGCCGATCGGCTGCGTGCCACCGGCATAAAGGCGCAGGCCGTGCAGCTGGATGTGACAGATGATGCGAGCGTCGCCAGTGCCGTTGCCACATTGTTGCGCCACACGGACCGGCTGGATGTGCTGGTCAACAACGCCGGTGTGATGTTTGCCCCGCCGCCATCCCTGGCCGAAGAAAACCTCGATGAGATCAGGCAGATGTTCGACACCAACGTGTTTGGCGTGTTGCGGGTCACGCAGGCGTTTCTGCCCCTGCTGCGCAAATCCAGCGCCGCGCGTGTGGTGATGATGAGCAGTGGTCTGGCCTCGATCAATGACGCGATGGACATGCGCAGCGAAACCTGGACCGTTGGTTTTGGCGGTTATTGCAGCTCAAAAACCGCGCTCAACATGCTGACCGTCAAACTGGCGAAAGAGCTGGAGCGTGATGGCATCAAGGTCAATGCGGTTGATCCCGGCCTGACCTCAACAGACATGACCGGAAACGGCCCCGGCCACTCCGCAGATGTCGGCGCACGCCCCGCGGTCGCGCTCGCCACAATCCATGCCTATGGCCCAACCGGTGGCTTTTTTGCCTGCGCGCCATCGGGTGAACTCATCCGCAAAGAGTGGTGACCTCAAACGTCACAAGGGAAACGGCGGAAACGCCGTTTCTGCAAAACTGCACCAATGCCGGTTCTGGAAACACGCTCCGGTAACATCATGCTGATGGCCAAAGTCTCTGCCTTCCTGATGTCGTCGCATGACATCAAGGAAAACGCCGGGTTGAAAAACACCAGGCGTTAAGCATGCAATCGGGCATGTCTTTACACGACGAAGTCAAGGCAATAGCGAAAGCTCCATGGCGCGAATATTTCTCATCGCGCAATCGGGAGTGGTTTTTGCAATGACAAAAATGCTGGATCGGACGATCATCATCTTGTTCGTGTTGACGGTCATTGCTGTTGCCATTCCGCAGGTCGGCTTGCTGGCGGCTTTCACCGGCTTTGGTCTACCCATCACCATTGGTATGTGGGTGGCACCGGCGCTG
Source organism: Agrobacterium sp. (assembly GCF_032092815.1). Classification (GTDB taxonomy): domain Bacteria; phylum Pseudomonadota; class Alphaproteobacteria; order Rhizobiales; family Rhizobiaceae; genus Agrobacterium. Next base: position 60,913 of record NZ_DAMDBP010000023.1, read on the forward strand.
TTGCTTATCCTCGTAATGTTTTTGATTGTGAACGGCCTGTTGCCATCGCGCCTGCCAACGCGCCCACTTATCGCGCTGGCAGTGGTGCTGTCGCTGCTGGCCATTCCGCCTGTGGTGTTGAACCAGAAGATCGACGCAGAGGCGCTGGCCGCGACTGCCAATGACCATAATGACCTGGCCTTGCCAATAAAACAGCGGGTCATCGCCGTTCGCCAAAACTGGTATTGGCGTGGAAGTGACACCATTGAATGTGATGCTTTTTGCCTGCATGCCCTGTTGACCGGTACGGCCGACAAGGTACTGCTTGTGCATACCGATGACACATCAGCGAGGCCCAGTCAGCAGCAACAGGCGATAGGTTTTCGGTTTGAACAACGTGCCACATGCCCGGCGATCAAATTTCCCAATACAGACCTGTCGCTGGATTTACCGCAAGCAGACGGCTCAAAGGGGCGAGTTCGTGCCACAGACCTCGTCAATCTCAGGCTTAGCCGGAGGGATTGCCTGATCAGATACCAGACCTCGCTGGCCGAGGCGGATTTGGTGATCAGCTGGGGTGACAAGCAAAACACATCACGGCCAATCAATGATGGTTTTCTGCTTGATGTTGATACCATCTCGACAACAAGCATGGTGGTTCATGCGCGAGACACTGTCTCGGCTGATTTTCAGGAAGTCTATCGCAAAACAGGCGTTTCTTATCGCCCGTTCGGTTATCTCATGGTGCCAACCCTGTTGTTGGGGTCCATGACAGAGGCCAAACTCGGCTGGTGGCGTTTGCCGAAGAGCATCAATATTTCGTCGGGATCTGACAACCCGCGACGGGATTGGGGCGTGTTCCTCACTGAGACCATGCAGTTCGATCTGGCACTGGATGACAGGTCGGCCAGCAACCAGATTGGCAGCAGCATTGAGGCGGCCATGTCAGCTGGGCGTGCGCCAACTGGTGCGGAATGGCTGGCCTATTCCAGCTATACTGACAATGCCATTGTCATGGACAAGCCCAGCAAGCTGGTGTTTGACCTGCAGATGAAGGTGCTGGCGGACCCGAATTTTCCGCCACCGCCAAGGCTCTATGCCACCGTCAGTCATGCGGCCAAACAACAACAGGCATCTCTGCCGGAGCTGGCAGATCTCTTGGTAAAACGCGCGCTCGCCGGCCAGACATGGCCGCACCATATCGGCGTCAGTGAAGACCAGTCACTGGCAACGCTGGATCCCGGCATCTGGGCTTTGCCGAATGATGCATTGCAGCCATATCTCGCTGAAATGATCGAACTGTCGAAGAAAGATGCCGCCCGAACATCAATGATGAACGGTCTCAGCAAATTGCATGTTTATGGTGATGCGGCCGTGCCTGCCATGCTTGATTTGATGATGTCAGGCGTGAATGGCGGCGAGAATTTTTTCCGTGTCGGCCACTTCCAGCGACCATATCTCGCCGGTCTGCAGGGCCTGTGTCTGGCTGGTGACAGGGCACCTTCGGCCTTGCCCTCCCTGCAGGACTGGCTGGTGCAAAAACGTTTGCCCCTCCATGCCGGTTATGGCGATCTGCTCATCACCACCATGGTGCGGCTTGGCGCGCAACCGGATGAAGTCTGGCAAAACCATTTCCTGGGCAAGTCCACGCGTAACCGCGCCCAGTTCGACCGCGTGGTCAAGCGCAGCCAGTCACAGTCTTTCACCTGCCTTTATTGAGTGCGCGGCGTGTGCCGCGCCGTCAACGCTCACGTGTTTCCAGCCACTGCCGCATGACCTTTACCAGCGCCTCCGGTTCTTCCAGAGGTATCATGTGGCCTGTCCTGGCAATGATCTCGAGGCGGGAGCCTGATATGCCCCGGTGTAGCTCTTCGGCTTCCGCGTGGCTGCGCAGCCGGTCATTTTCACCTGCCACAACAAGGCACGGGCAGTGGATCTGCGCCAACAGCGCCTGTTCATCCACCCGTTCCAGCAGCGATTGGCGGCGAAACACATCACCGCCCAGCCGGTGGCCCATGTCCTGAATGCGGGTAATCAGGTCGCTGCGCCCTGTATTGTCCGGGTGCAGGGAGGAGGCAACGGCTGCGGTGCTGAGGCCCTTGAAGGAAAGGCTGTCCGGCTTGTGCGCCACGGCCTCTTTTCGCTGGCGCTGCACCTCGGTGTCACCACGCGCAGATGTGGCAATCAGTATCAGCGATTTAACGCGCTCAGGTGCCTGTCGCACAATCTCGCGCGCCACATAGCCACCCATCGAAAAGCCGACTAGATCAAATGTTTCCGGCGCCTGCGTCAACACGCGGCTCGCCATATCCTTGATCGTGCCGTCCTGAAAAAGATCGGCATGCACCATTGGCCCGAATTCATCAAGACCCGGCGTCACATCGCGCCACAGGTCGGCATCCAGCATGAAGCCGGGTATCAGAAGCATCGACATATCATGTCCATCGTCATTTCAAGGTTGCCACTGAGGTGGCGCAACGCAGATGAGTTAGCGCATCGGGGCTGACTTGGCTACCGACGTCCGGTAACAGGTGCGAACATTGCGATTGTCATCGATATGGCTATCCTTTGAGCGTAAAGTGCAGCAGGCACTGCCACTCGGCGGGTGCAACAGAGACAAGACGGAGTTTGGCGTGGCGCAGAATATTTATGACAATCCGGCATTTTTCGCCGGTTACAGCCAGCTGCCGCGTCAGGTGCTGGGGCTGGATGGCGCGCCGGAATGGCCGGCCATTCGCGCCATGCTGCCGTCCCTTGCCGGCAAACATGTGGTGGATCTCGGCTGCGGTTTTGGCTGGGCATCCCGCTGGATGGCCGGGCAGGGTGCCGCCAGCGTGCTAGGGTTCGATCTCTCGGAAAACATGATCAACCGCGCAAGACAGGACACATCCTCCAGCGCCATTGCTTACGAAATCGCTGACCTTGAAACGCTGGAATTGCCGCAGGCGCAGTTCGATCTTGCCTATAGCGCGCTTGCCTTTCATTACATCAGGGATTTTGCGCGGCTCACACGCATGGTTCATGCGGCCCTCAAGCCCGGTGGTGATTTCGTGTTCACCATAGAACATCCCATCTTCATGGCCGCCACCCATCCACACTGGATTGAAGATGAAGACGGCCGCAAAACCTGGCCGGTCAATGGTTATTCCGTCGAGGGAGAACGCCGCACGGACTGGTTCGCCAAGGGTGTGGTCAAATATCACCGCACCATCGCCACCACGCTCAACACCCTGATTACGTCAGGTTTTGACATCCGTGAGATCAAGGAATTTTACCCGACGGCAGACCAGATCGCGGAAGTCCCAGCCCTGGCCGAAGAGCTGGAACGACCGATGATGTTGCTGGTATCGGCACACCGCGCCTGAACTGGTGGCGCTGCGGTACTCAAACCGTGCCAAACATCAGCGAGCGGTGCACACCGGCACCTGCCAGATTGCCATCACCCACCGCCAGCGCCACGGAGGCTATCGGCCGTGCCGCATCACCGCAGGCAAACACGCCGGGCAGGGAGGTTTCCTTCATCACGTCGGTCTTGATGGTCGCGCCTAACGGACCTTGCTCCATCTCAAGCCCCAGATCATGGGCAATGGGGCTCGCCAGTTCAAACGGCGCCATGGCAAACAGGCCGGCGAAGGAAAGCACCCGGCCATCGGTCAGCTCTATGTCGGCATGGCCGGTAATCGCGGAAATTAGGCAGCGTTCCAGCGTCGTACCGCGTGCTGTCAGTGCCGCCAGCTGTTCGGCGTCCGGGGTAAACGCGTCGTTCAACAGCAGGGTGGTCGGCCCCCAGTCCGGCAGCATCAGCGCGTGGTGCATGGAAAGCTCGGACCCAGCAATCACGCCAATCGGCCCCTGGTTCAGCTCATAACCGTGGCAATAGGGGCAATGAAACACCGTTTTGCCCCAACGCTCGGCAAGCCCTTCTATGCCAGGCAGCAAATCCTTGACGCCGGTTGCCAGCACAAGGCGGCGAGACAGGTGGCGCACAGCTCCAGCCAACACGTCAAAACGCGCATCCGTGCCGCTTGTCTCCAGTTTCTGCGCGCTGTCGGCACGGGCAGAAAGCAAGGTGATTGTCGGGTAGTTCAAAACCTGCTCGCGAGCCTTGGTCGCAATCTCTGCCGGGTCCACGCCATCCTGCGTAATGAAACCATGCGAGTGGGCGGCAAAACGGTTGCGCCTAAGGCCTACATCAATGATCAGCACCTTGCGCCGCGCACGGCCCAGCTGAATGGCAGCGGAAAGGCCGGCATAGCTGCCGCCAATGATGATAACGTCGTACATCGTGTCAGTCATGGAATACCTCATCAATCTTTCGTCGCAACATAAGTATCGTGATATTGTGAAGTCAATAGTCATGATACATTTGATGTGACGAATTGTGGTGTGTAGTGATGATGTCGGGCAGGTGGGAATTTACATTCCCGCCATGAGTGCATTTATTGGCTTCCTAATATCATCAGGATTGTGCACATAGATCAGGGGGACGCGAACCGGGAGCGATGTGATCATGGCAGAAATACCCATCCGCAGTTTTGGCGTGGCCGTTGTTGTGCTGCGTGAAGTCGGCGCTGAAACGCAGCTGCTGCTGATGCGCCGT
>NZ_DAMDBP010000023.1:65501-65945 GCF_032092815.1 Agrobacterium sp.
ACCACACCCTGGTTGGGGAGTGGTGCCAGATTGCCGGTGGCATCGAAGAGGATGAAAAGGCCTGGCAAACGGCACTGCGCGAGGTGAAGGAAGAAACCGGCCTTTCCTGCGCGCGGCTTTATTCCGCCGATATCTGCGAACAGTTTTACGAGGCGGACCGCGACGCCATCACACTGGCACCGGTGTTTGTTGGATACGTGGATGCAGAGGCTCAAGTCGTGTTGAACGAAGAACACAGCGAGTTCTGCTGGACCTCATTTTCAAACGCGATGGACATGGTGCCCTTTGCCGGCCAGCGCCGCGTGCTGCGCCATGTCGAAGCCGAATTTGTGCATCGCCAACCCGTCAAACTCCTTCTGCTGCATTAAGAAATGTAGAGAGAAATAAGTGCTGAGATAATGGGCCGTATCGTTGTGGCATCCGTTCTGCGTATATGCGTCGCGT
>NZ_DAMDBP010000024.1:0-56562 GCF_032092815.1 Agrobacterium sp.
CGCTCTCGCTGCGACCGTTATCTTCTGGCTATGAGCAATGAGTCCTGACCCTAGGGGTTAGGCTGAAATATTCGTGAGGCTTAACATATATCAATGGTTGTGAAATCCTGTCGCACCATTTTGGGCCTGTTGAACGCAAAAGGGCTGCCGAAGCAGCCCTGAAATTTTACGCGCAAATGCTCTGTTTTATGCCTCCGGCTCGTCTCTTTCTGCCAAAGACTTGCCGTCACTGCGTCAAGGCCAGCGTACAACCGGTGGGAGTGATGATAGAATGGACTCGACATTGCCGCCGGTTTTCAGGCCAAACAGTGTGCCTCGGTCATAAAGAAGGTTGAATTCGACGTAACGTCCGCGCTGGATCAACTGCTCATCACGGTCATTTTCGGTCCATGGCGTATTAAAATTGCTGCGGACAATCTTCGGGTAAACCATGTTGAAGGCGCGACCGACATCCTGGACAAAGGCGAAGTTGGCGTTCCAGTCACCACGTTCTTCATCCGGGTGCAGCCAGTCGAAAAAGATGCCGCCAATACCGCGTGGCTCATTGCGATGTTTGACGAAGAAATAGTCGTCACACCATTTTTTATAATTGATGTAATCGGCAACCGGGTGACGACGGCAGGTGATTTCCATGGCTTTGTGGAACAGCTGGCTGTCGCCATCCTCCTGCGTGCGGCGGCGTGCCAGCATCGGCGTGAGGTCTGCCCCGCCACCGAACCAGTGGCTCGATGTGACCACCATGCGGGTGTTCATATGCACTGTCGGCACATTGGGATTGACCGGGTGAGCAATCAGAGAAATGCCGGATGCCCAGAAGGTCGGGTCTTCTTCAGCACCTGGTATCTGCGAGCGGAAATCGGGCGAAAACTCGCCATGCACTGTTGAGGTGTGCACGCCAACCTTTTCAAACACACGGCCTTCCATCATCGACATGCGCCCGCCACCGCCGGCCCCACCATCGCGTTTCCAGTCCTTGGCGACGAAATAGCCGGGCTCCTGATCGGACAGTGGTCCTTGAAGATCCCGTTCCAGATTTTCAAAAGAGGCGCAGATCGTGTCGCGCAGGCTTTCAAACCAGGCGCGGGCCGCTTCCTTCTTGTCCTCAATGTCTTCTGGCAAGCCCTTGGGCATTTGCGGCCGGTCCATGTCCGCTCTCCTGCATGTTTTGCGCGCGAACGCCTGACGTTGATTCGCCATTAGTGTCGCCGCTTTATCAGGCGCGAGGCTTGCGCACAATTTCGACTCGCCAATCGGCTATTGGCAGAATATCGTAGCGGCAGAGGTGAATGTCATGACGAAATTTACCGGACCGCCACCGCTGGACGGCCTGAAACGGCGTATCAATGCCCACCGCAGGGAACAAGCCCTTGTCGGGGAGGGCGCAAAAAAACACGGAATGTTCGTGCGTCAGACATTTTGTCTCACCCGCGAGGATGCACGTGCAAAGGCGCGGGAATGGTTCGACCGTTTTCCCAAGGCTGCTTACTGGACCGAAGTGGAAAGCTGGCGACAGCTCGAGGGTGATCGCATCGAATTTACCATGCGCCGCCTGCCATCCGCCGACTGAGAGCCCAAAACAGATTTAGAAGCCCACCTGCCGCAGCACTTCGCCCGTAATCATTGCCGCTGACATTGCGACATTGATAGAGCGTTGTCCTTCGACCATAGGAATGATGATACGTTCATCGGCCTTTTCATGCACATGATCAGGCACGCCAGCACTTTCACGTCCAAACAGTAGAATGTCATCTTGACGGTAGGTCACGTCAGTATAGGGCAGGGCGGCCTTGGTGGAGGCCAGAACCAGCCTGCGTCCGGTTGTTGCGCGCCACTCTTCAAAATGTGTCCAGCTTATGTGTCGTGTCAGGGCGGCAACGGCCAGATAATCCATGCCGGCGCGTTTCAGATTGCGGTCGGAAATATCAAAACCGGCCGGTTCAATGATGTCGACGGCAATGCCGAGACAGGCCGACAATCTGAGGATCGTGCCGGTGTTGCCGGGAATATCGGGTTGATAAAGAGCAATCCTGATGTCGGGCATGTCGTTTTCCAAAAGGCGATAAAGGCCACGCGGTTACCACGGTAAATTGTGCCTGAAAAGTCACAACGATGGTTCAGGGCGGTGTCATATTCTCAAAGGTTGTATTCTGGCCCCTAGGCAGAGAACGTTTTTTGATCTAAAAGGTCGCATCTTCAACGCCAAAAAGGGAGGATCATCATGAATATGTCTATTCGCCGTTTCCTCCCGTTTCCTGTGGGCTTTATTCGAGCCTGAGGCGTTAACGCGGGACTTACGCGGTTTCTCTCTCTTTTCAGTATCGTCATGTGGCTGTTGCGGCCGCATTCCATGATTTTCCCGTCCGCGAATCCGGCTTGGTCCGTGGTTTCGCATTTCGGGTGCATTTTCTTCGGAGCTTGGCCATGTTCGGCTGGTTTGAAAAACGTCTTGATCCATTTCCTTCTTCGACGCCGGTTGCGCCGGCCCCGAAGTTGCTGCCCTTCCTGTGGCATTACACGAAACCGGCTGCACCCTGGTTGCTGCTGCTTGGTCTGATGTCCATGGGCATCGCCATTGCCGAAGTCATGCTCTACCAGTTTCTCGGCAATATCGTGGACTGGCTGTCGACGGCAAATCGCGAAACATTTCTGCAGGATGAGGGCTGGCATCTGATTGCCATGGCCGCGCTTGTTCTGGTGGCCCTGCCACTGATGGGCGCGCTGCACACCATGACGATGCACCAGACGCTGGCTGGCAATTTTGGCATGATTGCCCGTTGGCAGATGCACCGGTTTCTGCTGCGTCATTCGATGACCTTTTTTGCCAATGAGTTTGCCGGACGTGTGTCCACCAAGGTGATGCAGACGGCGCTTGCCATTCGTGAAGTGGCGCTCAAGGTTATCGACGTGTTCGTCTATGCGATCAGCTTTGTGGGTTCGATGCTGTTTCTTGTGGCGGCAGCCGACCTCAGGCTGGTGGTGCCGCTGCTGTTATGGCTTTGTTTTTATCTGCTTATCCTGACCTATTTTGTGCCGAAACTTGGACGTCTGGCCAAGGAGCAGGCCGATGCGCGCTCGTTGATGACGGGTCGTATCGTTGACAGCTACACCAATATCTCGACCATCAAGCTGTTTTCGCATGCGGGACGCGAAGAGGTATATGCGCGTGACGGGATGAACATGTTTCTGGAAACCGTGCATCGCCAGATGCGCAAGATTTCTGGTTTCAACATCCTGATCGATATCAACAACGCATTCGTGCTGTTTTCGACCTCGGCGCTTGGCCTCTATTTCTGGCTGAACGGTTCGGTGACGACGGGTGCGGTTGCTGTGGCGATTGGTCTTTCCATGCGCGTCAACGGCATGTCGCAGTGGATCATGTGGGAAGTCACGTCGCTGTTTGAAAACATCGGTACCGTTTATGACGGCATGGGCATGATGACCAAAGCGCATGATATCGTCGACAAGGTAGACGCACCTGCACTGGCAGCACCACGCGGTGCAATCAGCTACGACCGTGTTCAGTTCCACTATGGCAAGACACGGGTGGCTGGTGCGAAAGGCGTGATCGACAATCTGACGCTGGATATCAGTGCCGGTGAAAAGGTTGGTCTGGTTGGTCGCTCCGGTGCTGGCAAGACCACGCTGATGAACCTGCTTTTGCGGTTCTATGATCTCGAAGACGGGCGTATCACCATTGACGGACAGGACATTTCCACCGTCTCGCAAGATAGCCTTCGTTCGCTGATCGGCGTGGTGACGCAGGATACCTCGCTTCTGCATCGTTCGATCCGAGACAACATTGCTTACGGTCATCCCGAGGCAACGGATGCGCAGATCATCGAGGCGGCCAAACGCGCCAATGCATGGGACTTCATCGAAACGCTGGAGGACATGCATGGTCGCAAGGGTCTGGATGCGCAGGTGGGTGAGCGCGGTGTCAAGCTTTCGGGTGGTCAGCGCCAGCGTATCGCCATTGCCCGTGTGTTCCTGAAAGACGCACCGATCCTCATTCTGGACGAAGCAACTTCGGCGCTGGATTCGGAGGTGGAGGCAGCCATTCAGGAAAACCTGTTTGCGCTGATGCAGGGCAAGACGGTGATTGCGATTGCCCACCGGCTGTCGACGCTGACGGAAATGGACCGGCTGATCATCATGGATCGTGGCCACATCGTGGAAGCCGGTTCGCACAGTGAACTGGTCGAAAAGGGCGGCATCTATGCCGATCTGTGGCATCGCCAGTCCGGCGGCTTCATCGCCGACAATGAAGATGATGTTGCAGCTGAGTGATTTTCGTCAAGACTATGAAAAGGGCGGGGTGTTTCCTCGCCCTTTTTCTTTTTGATCATTACCAAAATATAAGGTGGCAGGCCGCTTTGCCTGCCGGTTGAAAAAGCCTATATCCGAAACATGGTGATTTCGAAGCTCTTCAACTTTTTCGAGAACTGGATTCAGCCTTTTGCCCGCAAGGACGATTTAAGGCCACCCGAGAGCACATCCGGTTTCATCTGGTTTTATATTTCTCAGGCTAAGGCACCCTTTATCGCGATGCTGGTGCTGGGAGGCATGACGGCGGCCATTGAGGCTGCACTCTTCTGGTTCGTTGGCCGGCTTGTTGACGTGCTTGCCACGGTCAAGCCCGGTGATGGCTGGGCCGGCCTGTTGAGCCAGCATGGCCCTGAACTGGTTGGCATGCTGATCCTGATCGCCGTTGTCCGATTTGTGGTGGCGCTGCTGACAGCGCTCACCGATCAACAGATCATCACACCCGGTTTCTACAACCTGGTGCGTTGGCAGTCCTACATGCATGTGGCACGGCAATCGCTGAGCTTCTTCCAGAATGATTTTTCCGGCCGCATCGTCACCAAGGTGTGGTCCGGCGGGCAGGCCACCGGCGACCTGGTGACATCGCTGATGGAAAGCGTGTGGTTTGTCGGCATTTATTCGGTTTCGACACTGTTCCTGATCGGCGGGCTGGACTGGCGCCTTGCGGGGGTGATTTTTGTCTGGGTGGGGATTTTCTCGCTGCTGGCACGTTATTTCGTGCCGCGTATTCGCTACCATTCCAAGGAAACGGCCGAAGCCGCCTCCATGTTGAGTGGTCGCATGGTGGATGCCTATAGTAACATCCAGACGCTGCGCCTGTTTGGCCGTGATGATGCCAATGACCGCTATATGCGGCAGGGTTTTGATATTTTCCAGCAGACCACTTTGACCTTTACCCGGTTCATCACCGGCGTGCGCGCTTCCATGGCGCTGCTGTCGGGTGTGATGATCACCTCGATGGCGGCTCTGTGTATCGACCTTTGGCTGGATGGCCGGATAAGCTCTGGGGCTGTTGCATTCACTTTGGCGCTGGTGCTGCGCCTCAACTTCCTGCTTGGCCGCCTGATGACGCAATTTAATGGCATCATGCGCAATTTCGGCACCGTGCAAAATGCCGCCGAACTTATTTCCAAGCCGATTGATCTTGTTGATGCGCCCAAGGCCGCTGATCTGGTGGTGCGTAAACCACAGATCCGCTTTGACAATGTCTGCTTCCATTATGGAAGTGGCAAGTCGGTGATCGACAATCTCAATCTATCTATCGCAGCGGGTGAGAAAGTCGGCATCGTTGGGCGTTCCGGTGCGGGCAAGTCGACGCTTGTCAATCTTCTGCTGCGCTTTTACGACGTCGAAAGTGGCCGCATTCTGATCGATGGGCAAGATATTGCCGAGGTGACGCAGGAAAGCCTGCGGGCCCATATCGGCATGGTGACACAGGATACCTCGCTTCTGCACCGTTCCATCCGGGAAAACATCATGTTTGGACGGACGGATGCTTCCGAGGTACAATTGCAAGAAGCGGTGCGTCGCGCAAAGTCAGATGATTTTATTGCGAGACTGGAGGACCAGCGCGGTCGGCGCGGTTTTGACGCCCATGTCGGCGAACGCGGTGTCAAACTGTCCGGTGGGCAGCGTCAGCGTATCGCCATTGCCCGGGTGATGTTGAAGGATGCGCCAATCCTCGTTCTGGATGAGGCCACATCAGCCCTCGATTCTGAAGTAGAGGCTGCCATTCAGAGCAATCTCGACGAGTTGATGCAGGGCAAGACCGTCCTTGCCATTGCACACCGCTTGTCGACCATCGCAGCCCTCGACCGGCTGATTGTGATGGACAATGGCCGCATCGTGGAGCAGGGAACCCATAACCAGCTGATCGGGCAGGGCGGTCTTTACGCCAGCCTCTGGCAGCGCCAGTCCGGCGGTTTCCTGGCCGCAGATGTGATGTGATAGTTTGCTTCTAGCGCTGCTGGCTCACCGCTTTACTGCCTTTGAATGTTAAATTCAGCCTCAAGACCATAATGGTTGGAGCCCATGGCATCCGGCAGGCGTGTCAGACTGGTCATGGTCGCCGGCATGCGCGAAAAAACATGGTCGATTGGTATTCCGAAATGTCCAGCTTCGATGGGCCAGGTTGCCGGCTCGAAATTCGAGACATGCAAGTTGTTGCGTTGCTGAAAACGGCGCATGTCCGGTGCGATGGCTGATGAATTGAAATCACCACCAACGATCAGTGGGCCCTGCAGAGCACGCATGATGCGTGATGCAACGTGCAATTCCTCTTCATGATAATCATCAAAATACGGTTTGGTCACATGCAATGCGACAAGATTGATGGTGGTGTCAGCTGCGGTGACTTTGGCTACAGCCATACGGTCACGGCGCAAGTCGCTCAAGGTCACGAACCTTGCGTCTTCCAGCGGATATTTTGAAAAGACCAGCAGGTCGCACGTTTCCGTCGCCACCATGCAGCCGATCCTGTGTGGATAGGCTTCTGCGATACGAGCGAGATAAGGGGCGAGTGGCGCACCTTCCATGACATAGACCACATCAGCGCCGGAGCGGGCGATGAAGTCCGCTATACGTGCGCCGTTGACGTAATTATCGCCCAGCACATTAAACGATATCAATTTGAATGGATGTCCAGTGACGGCTTCTCCTGCAGGCGACACGAATTCATAGCGAAGCATTGTTGCGTGGGCCGACAGTGCTATGGCCCAGGCAAGCAGAAACAGCATGTAACGGCTGCGCAGAACCAGAAAAAAAATGATGGCGGCCACAGCGCCGGTAATGCCTATGTGAAGCTGGAAGCTGTAGGTGAAGGAAAAAAGCCAGAAGTCCTTGATGTAACGAAGGCTTCCCGCACCTAAAAACAATGTCAGTAAAACAGAAAAAATACAAATTAACCGCGTTTTCATCAATCATTCCGAGCCGGTGCGCCAAGCGACTGTTGTTAACATGGGGTATGCATGGGCACAATCAAAGCCAGCAGATGTGACGCGTCTGATTCGTTTGGCGCGCACTCCAGCAATGGCATGAGAACGACACTGTCCCAAATAATACGCTGTGAGCGTTTAATTACGGCCGGATTATGGTGTTCCCTCTTGCCAAAGGCTGGGATATTTTGCGATCAAACAATTATGCGTGAATTCGATTAGCGCATATTGGCCAGGACTTTTTGGGATGGAGTTGTCTTGGATCAAATAGCAGTGGGAGGAATCATGCGATTTTCGGCACATTTAGCGCAGAGGATGGTGTAGCGGTGAGCGAACACGTAACAAATAATCATGCGTCGGGTGAACCTACTCGTCGCGATTTTCTTTATCTAGCAACTGGTATGGCGGGTGTTGTCGGGGCTGCGGCTGTTGCATGGCCGTTTATTGATCAGATGCGTCCAGATGCATCGACGTTGGCTCTTGCTTCGATTGAAGTCGATGTGTCCAGTCTCGAACCTGGCATGTCGCTGACCGTCAAGTGGCGCGGCAAGCCTGTGTTCATCCGCAACCGTACGGAAAAGGAAATTGAAGAGGCAAAGGCCGTTGCGCTTGCTGACCTCAAGGATCCTGTTGCGCGTAATGCCAACGTTGCCGCCGATGCGCAGGCGACAGACGTTGACCGATCTGCCGGTGAAGGCAAGGAAAACTGGATCGTCATGATCGGCTCCTGCACCCACCTCGGTTGCGTTCCGCTCGGCCAGGCCGGCGATTTCGGCGGATGGTTCTGTCCCTGCCATGGTTCTCACTACGATACGGCTGGCCGTATCCGTAAAGGCCCTGCGCCCGAGAACCTGCATATTCCGACGTTTGCTTTTGCATCCGATACCGTCATCAAGATCGGATAAAGGGACAGAATATAATGAGTGGTCATTCCAGTTACCAACCGTCCACCGGTTTAGAAAGATGGATCGATTCCCGGCTCCCGCTGCCGCGCATGATCTATGACAGTTTTGTCGCCTATCCGGTTCCGCGCAACCTGAACTACGCCTACACCTTCGGTGCCATGCTGTCGGTGATGCTGATCGTGCAGATCCTGACCGGCGTTGTGCTGGCCATGCATTATGCGGCGGAAACAACGGTTGCCTTCAACTCGGTCGAGAAGATCATGCGTGACGTCAACCATGGTTGGCTGTTGCGTTACATGCACGCCAATGGCGCGTCGTTCTTCTTCATTGCGGTTTACCTGCATATTGGCCGTGGTCTTTATTACGGCTCCTACAAGGCGCCACGCGAAATCCTCTGGATCCTCGGCTGTGTCATCTACCTCCTGATGATGGCAACCGGCTTCATGGGTTACGTGCTACCCTGGGGTCAGATGTCATTCTGGGGTGCAACTGTTATCACCGGCTTCTTCTCGGCGTTCCCGTGGGTCGGCGAATGGTTGCAGCAGTTCCTGCTGGGCGGCTTTGCCGTTGATCAGCCAACCCTGAACCGTTTCTTTGCTCTGCACTACCTGCTGCCGTTCATGATTGCCGGTGTCGTTATCCTGCATATCTGGGCACTGCATGTGACCGGTCAGACCAACCCAACCGGTGTTGAGGTCAAAAGCAAGACGGACACCGTTCCCTTTACCCCTTATGCAACACTCAAGGATGCATTCGGCGTATCGGTATTCCTGATCGTTTATGCATGGTTCGTATTCTACATGCCGAACTATCTCGGCCACCCGGACAACTACATCCCGGCGGATGCCCTGAAGACCCCGGCACATATCGTTCCTGAATGGTACTACCTGCCATTCTACGCCATGCTGCGCGCCATCACCTTCAACATCGGCCCCATCGATTCCAAGCTCGGTGGTGTTCTGGTGATGTTCGGTGCGATCATCGTTCTGTTCTTCCTGCCATGGCTGGATACCTCAAAGGTTCGTTCCGCTGTTTATCGCCCATGGTACAAGCTGTTCTTCTGGATCTTCGTTGTTAACGCCATCCTGCTCGGCTGGCTTGGCTCGCGTCCGGCAGAAGGCCTGTATGTTGTCATGTCGCAGCTTGGAACGCTTTATTACTTCGGCTTCTTCCTGGTCATCATGCCGATCCTGGGACTTGTCGAAACACCAAGGCGTATTCCGAACTCGATTACCGAAGCGGTGCTGGAAAAGAGTGGCAAGTCTGCTGCTGCCCCTGCATCTGCCAAGGCGTAACGGTGACGACAGAGAGGAATTGAAATCATGAAAAAGCTTGTATCAAGCGTCCTGTCGTTGACCCTAGCTGTTGGACTTGGCTTTGGTGCCGCCTTTGCGGCGGAAGAAGGACATGAAGAGGGTGGCACGCCGCATTACCCAATTCACAAGCCTCGCAATGTCGACTGGAGCTTTGCCGGACCATTTGGCAAATATGACAAGGGACAGCTTCAGCGTGGCCTCAAGGTTTACAAGGAAGTCTGTTCCGCCTGCCATTCCATGAGCCTTGTGTCTTTCCGCACACTGGAAGATCTGGGCTATTCGGATGATCAGGTGAAGGCATTTGCCAGCGAATATGAAGTGGAGGATGGCCCCAATGGTGATGGTGAAATGTTCACCCGCAAGGCTGTTCCATCGGATCACTTCCCGTCGCCTTACCCGAACAAGGAGGCAGCTGCTGCTTCCAACAACGGTGCGGCACCGCCTGACATGTCTCTGCTTGCCAAGGCACGAGGAGTCGAGCGCGGCTTCCCAACCTTCATCTTCGATATCTTCACGCAGTACCAGGAAGGCGGACCGGATTATATCTATTCGCTGCTGACGGGTTATGTGGAGCCACCTCAGGGTGTCGAAGTGGCTGAGGGCACACACTACAACCCATATTTTGCCAATGCTGCGGCCCTTGCCATGGCACCGCCGATCTCTGACGATCAGGTGACCTATGACGATGGTACGCCGCAGACGCTTGACCAGTATTCCAAGGACGTTTCGGCATTCCTGATGTGGGCTGCCGAACCACATCTGGAAGACCGCAAGCGCACTGGCTTCATGGTCATGGTGTTCCTGGCGATCTTTACAGCCCTTATTTACCTGACAAAGAAGTCGGTTTACGCCAACAAGGAACACTAAGCTCGATAGAGCAGGTGCAAAGACATCAAAGCCCCCATGGTCCACAGGACTATGGGGGCTTTTTCTTTGCGACCAATTGGACGATTGGATTTGTCGCCAGAATCGGGCAGGGCATTGCTTGCAAATTGATGGAGGATGATATGGCGAAGGTTTTTTTGGGTGGATGCCTGTGTGGCGCAGTGCGTTTTGAAGCGCAGGGAGAACCACAAAACCCGCACACATGTTCGTGTGACTGCTGCCAGCGCCATTCCGGTGCAGCGAGCCTGAGCTGGGTGGAGTTTTCACGTGATGATGTGCGCTGGACAGGTCCAGCAGGGCAGCCTTCCGTGTTTCGATCCTCAGATTATTCGTCTCGCGCGTTTTGCGCGACATGTGGCAGCACGCTTGGTGCCATTGATGATGCACCGACCGTTGCGCTGGTATTTGGTGCCTTCGATGACAAGGCGGATACCGCTTTGAAACCAACCGCTCATTCGTTTGAGGATGTCTGCCCATCCTGGGCCAAGATTGAGGGCATGGCTGCGCAGTGATCTGCATGTGCCATGGCTAAAACCTGCACACGCCCTTTTTAGTTGGTTCGGCCGCATTGAGTTGATAATGTGCGGCCAGTTTTTCGATCAATCTCCCATTCAACTGGACTTGTCATGACCGTCATCGCTTCGGAGCTTACTGCTGCCATTCGTTCCATTCCCGACTATCCGAAGCCGGGCATCATTTTCCGCGATATCACCACGTTGCTGGGTAACCCGCGCGCTTTCCGCCGCGCTGTTGATGAGCTGGTACAGCCCTATGCTGGCACCAAGATCGACAAGATCGCCGGTATGGAAGCGCGCGGTTTCATTCTCGGTGGCGCTGTTGCCCACCAGCTCTCTGCCGGTTTTGTGCCTATTCGCAAAAAGGGCAAGCTGCCACACACCACGGTTCGCGTGGCCTATAGCCTGGAATATGGCGTGGACGAGATGGAAATGCATGTCGATGCCGTTCAGCCCGGTGAAAAGGTTATTCTGGTGGATGACCTGATTGCCACCGGCGGCACGGCTGAAGGCGCGATAAAACTTCTGCGCCAGATGGGTGCTGAAATCGTCTCCGCCTGCTTCGTGATAGACCTGCCGGACCTTGGTGGTCGCAAGAAACTCGAAGATCTTGGCGTTGATGTTCGCACGCTGGTCGAGTTCTCCGGTCACTGATATCTCTTCAATGACCGGCCTGTCACGGCGACGGGCCGGTCATTTGCAAGGCAAGCCCATTTGCAAGGCAAGCCATGTCCAGTGCACGCCGAGTGCGACATTTCCGGCTTGAATGGACCCGGTTTCAATCCGTCTGATGAGGTTGAAACCAAGACCTTCCGCAGAGTTGATGGTGTCGTCCGGCGCGATTGGAAAGACGGGACGATCCGCCGGTGCCGGGCCATGGCGCAAAGACATGACCAGCAAACCGTAGGGTTTGATCATCCCGGCAAGGTTGGCCATCGCCAGTGGGCGGCTGGCTTCATTGATATGCTGCCACACACCACACAATGTCATCATGTCAAAAGGCTCGTGACCACGTGCTTTTTCAAGCCCTGGTAAACTGTCATCCAGCCATTCGATCTGTGCAGATGTGTGTTGGCGAATGCCGGCGTCCCGAAGTTCCTTGACCGGTTCTACGGCAAGAACTGTGTGTCCTTTCGCAGCAAACCAGGCGGCATCGCGACCGGTTCCCGCACCTATGTCAGCGATGCGGGATGGTGTGGTGGGCAGAAGATCAAGAACCGGTGCATAGACCTCTGCGCAATCCAGCGCATTGTAGCGGGCGATCAATTCCGGCGTCGCGGCCTTGGCGTAACCCTTGAGGATGTCGTTCATGGATGTCCTCTTGCGGGTTTTGCCGCCGGCAGGTTTATCTTACCCGGACACCTTATCGTTATTCGAACTCCAGCACATTGCTTTCAAAACAAATGACTGTCTCACCCTTCTGGTTCACGCCTTCATTAAAGGTGGTGTTGAGCAGCAGCCCCGGGCGGGACGCCAGAGGCCGGGTTTCGACAAGTGTGACAAAATAGGTGATGTCATCACCGGCATAGACAGGTTTTATCCATTTCAGTTTTCTAAAGCCGGGTGAGGGGCCAAGTTTCGGCGGTTCTATGCCCTCTGCCTTGAGACGTTTTGTTTCCTTGGCCCAAAAAGCCAGGAAAGACTTCATCCAGCCTGATCCGGTATGCCAGCCGGAGGCACACAGGCCGCCGAGTACGGAATTTCGTGCGGCCTCGGCATCGAGGTGAAAGGGCTGCGGATCAAACCTGGAGGCAAAACGGATGATGTCTTCTGCTGAAAAATGCAGTGTTTCCAGTTCAATGCGTGTTCCAGTCGGGGAAAGTTCGGCCAGTCTCATGCGATCTTGCTCCCTTTGTCACGCATGCCGAACATCACGACATGTTCGCCCTGACAAACGATTTCACCGCGCTGGTTTGTCAGCTCATTGCGGAATTTGACGAGACCGATTCCCGGACGGGATGCCAGTGTGCGGTTTTCAATCACCGTTGAATGGCCAGACAGGGTATCACCGGCCAGCACAGGCCGTTTCCAATCCAGAAATTCGATGCCGGGCGAACCTTGGGACGTTGAGTTGGAAATATAGCTGTCACACATCATGCGCATGGAAAGGGCGCAGGTGTGCCACCCTGACGCCGCCAGTCCGCCCAGAATGCTGGCGCGACCAGCTTCTTCCGACAAATGCATGGGCTGCGGGTCAAACTCCGAGGCAAATTCGACGATCTCCTCAGCACTGACAGTCACCGGTGCGAATGGGAACACCCGCTGCGGCGTGAAATCTTCGTAGGCATACATCACTGCTAACACCCTTCCGTCATTATGCGGTCGATATAAATGCATTTTTCCTTTTACGTAAAGGTAATATTGCCCTTTGCAAACTTGACGGAGCTAGTCTGGATTGCTGGTTGTTTATGCAATAGAGCTTTCAGCGGCAGGTTTTGCGTGGTGAGCATCAGCTTGGAAGGCTGTTGCTCAATCTCACGAACCTGCTGGTGGTGGATCAATACGCAGGGCACACAGTGAGCGAACAGGTTCTTTCAGGTATCAAGCGGGCCACAGACGATGGTGTGATTTCAAATGCGCAGGCCGACAGGTTGTTGCCGTATCTTGTCGCAGACAAAAATGCCGGTGCATTTTTCCGTGATGGCGGCGAGGGACATCTGCCTGCCCATTCGGATACGGAAACACCCCGTTTCGTTCGTGGTTTTCACGATATTCTGATCACAATCGGTGTTGTGGTTGTTCTCTTGGGTCTAGGTGGAATTGGATCAGTATTTGCTTTATTCCCGGCAATCATAGTGCTTGCGGAAATTCTTGTGCGCCGCCAACGTTTGGCTTTGCCGGCTGTGGCATTGACGATAGCAACCGCCGTTTCTATTGGCGCTGTTAATGCCGCTCTCTATGATTATTTTGTATCCAGTATCCCCAGGGAAGCCCTTCAAATCTTCCTGATGGTATTGTTGTTTCCGCCTATCATGGCATTATTCTACTGGCGATACAGGGTGCCGCTGGCGTTGGCTGGCCTGTTTGTTGTCGCCGCACTGCTTGCCCTGACGGGCATTTTTGTGGTGATGGAGCAGGTTACGGGCTCGGCAAATGTGGTGAGTGATTATCGCTTGGCGTCGCTGATGATTTTCCTCATCGCAGCACTGAGCCTGTTTGCGCTCGCCATGCGCTACGATCTGTCGGATCGCTACCGTGTGACGCGACGCTCAGACATTGCCTTCTGGCTGCATCTCGCGACGGCACCTGCCTTGCTTTATGCGCTGTTGGCATTTGTTTTCATTCGGTCTGGCGGCAGTCTGTTTCTGGAAGAAGGAAATGGGCTCTACAGCAGCGCTGCCCTGGTCGTCTGCGTCGTCGTTTTGCTGATGCTGATTGGCATTATCATCGACCGGAGAGCCTTCGTTACATCAGGTCTCGTGTCGTTGATTGCCACTGTTGTGGCTGTGCTGCGGCAGGGTGAAATTTCTGGCGGTAATGCCACATTCGCCGCGTTGTTTGCGGTTGGTGTTTTTGTGCTGGTGATTGGTATCGGCTGGTCGTCGTTGCGCCGTGTCATCGTCGCGCAGCTGCCGTCTGGCCTGCAGGAAAAACTGCCACCAGTCATCTGACCCAAGGTCAATGCCATGGAAAAAGCCCGGACCTTTGAGGTGCCGGGCTTTTTAATGCGACCGAATTCGGTATTGCCTCAGGTGTTGAAGCGGAAGTGGATCACGTCGCCATCGTTGACGATGTATTCCTTGCCTTCGTCACGACCCTTGCCGGCTTCCTTGGCGCCAACTTCACCCTTGAAGGCAACATAGTCGTCATAACCAATGGTGAAGGCGCGGATGAAGCCGCGTTCAAAATCCGTATGGATGACGCCGGCAGCCTGTGGAGCCTTGGTGCCACGAACAATGGTCCAGGCGCGGCATTCCTTTGGACCGACCGTGAAATAGGTGATCAGGTCAAGCAGGTGGTAACCGGCGCGGATCAGACGGTCCAGACCGGCTTCTTCCAGGCCAAGCGCTCCAAGGAATTCCTTGGCTTCTTCTTCCGGAAGTTGTGCGACTTCGGATTCTATGGCCGCGGAAATGATGACGCATTCCGCACCCTGTGCCTTTGCCATTTCGGCAACGGCCTTGGTGTGTTCATTGCCGTCAACAGCGTCGGCTTCGGCGACGTTGCAGACGTAGAGAACCGGGTGCGACGTCAGGAGGTTGAGGCTCTTCAGCACTTCGATTTCATCGGCTGCCAGCGTCTTGAGCAGCAGGCGTGCAGGCTTGCCGTCGGTCAGAAGCTTGATGACGGCTTCCATGACCGGCAACTGCGCCAGCGAATCCTTGTCCTTCAAGGTGGCGCGCTTGCGGGTCTGCTCAACGCGGCGCTCAAGGCTTTCAAGGTCAGCCAGCATCAGTTCGGTTTCAATCGTGTCGGCATCGCCAACCGGATTGATACGGCCTTCAACGTGGGTGATGTCATCATCTTCAAAGCAGCGCAACACGTGGACCACGGCGTCCACTTCGCGAATGTTGGCCAGGAACTTGTTGCCGAGGCCTTCGCCCTTGGAGGCACCACGCACCAGACCGGCGATGTCCACGAAGGAGATGCGGGTCGGGATGATTTCCTTGGAACCGGCAATATCGGCCAGCACCTTCATGCGGGCGTCTGGCACGGCAACTTCGCCGGTGTTCGGCTCGATGGTGCAGAACGGGTAGTTGGCGGCCTGAGCCGCTGCTGTTTTTGTCAGTGCGTTGAAGAGCGTGGACTTGCCGACATTTGGCAATCCAACAATACCGCATTTGAAGCCCATGGCTTGAACCTGTCTCTTTTAAGAATTCCGTTGCCCTGCTTTTGCTGAAACGGCACGGCAAGGTCAAGCCTTGTCGCCGCAAACAGCGCCACGGTCGCCCAATTAGGCTGCTTTTGATGATCTGATGGCCACTTGGCGGCTCAGTCCTTCTTGCCGCCGAACATCTTTTTCAGCATCTCGGCCATCGGGCCGGTCTCGGGCAGCTTCATGGGCTGGGCGTGGTTGCGCGCCTGATGAATGTGGGACTTTGCAGCAGGCTTTGCCGGCTTGGACGGTTTTTCTGCCTCAACCTTGCTTCCAGTTGCCAAGGCAAGTTTGTTCATCAGTTGCGAATCTTCGCCCTTGACCAGCATGCTTGCATTGTCGGCAATGGCATCGAGAAGCGGCTCCAGCCAAACCTTGTCGGCTTTCGCAAAATCACCCAGAACGTGGCCATGCACACGCTCCTTGTCGCCGGGATGGCCAATGCCAAGCCGCAGGCGGCGATAATCCTTGCCGCAATGGGCATCGAGAGATTTGAGGCCATTGTGGCCGCCGTGACCGCCAGCGGTCTTGATGCGCACGCGACCGGCCGGCAGATCCAGTTCATCATGGATGGCGATGATGTTGGATGGCCCGAGCTTGTAAAATCGCATGGCTTCGCCAACCGCTTCGCCTGACAGGTTCATGTAGGTCAGCGGCTTCATCAGCAGAACCTTTTCGCCGGCTATTTCACCTTCGGAAGTTTCTGATTTGAATTTTTTCGACCAGGGCGAAAAAGAGGGAAGGCGCTGCAATGCGTCGACAGCCATGAAGCCGATATTGTGGCGGTTTCCAGCATATTGGTTGCCGGGGTTGCCGAGGCCCGCGATGATGATCATTGTTGTCTCATAGTCCGATGATCACGGGCTACAAATGAGCCGGTGAAATGAATGCGATGCGCAAAGTCTTAGGGCGTCTGGGCCGGAAGATGAAGATCGTTGTGAATAATCAGGCCATATTTTTCATAAATCTTGCGCTGCGTGCCGTCGGCAATCAAGTCATCCAAGCGCTTTTGTAGTCGGGCAATGGTGCTGTCCGGCACCGATTTGTTGCAGGCTACACCCAAGGTCTGCTCTGACAGCGTGAAGACTTTTTCGAAGACCGGTGTGCCTTTGGCGATCTTGTTGAAGGTGCTTTCGGACATCGGCATCATGTCAATGCGTCCGGCAAACAGCTTGTTCAAGGTCAGGTTGAAATCGGCGCTGAGGTCGACATTCGGGAATCCCTTTTGGCGCAAAACCGTTTCAGTATAGTCATTGCGTTGGGTGCCAATCCGGTAACTGAACCCTTCACTGATGTGGTTGATTCGGATTTTGGATGATTTGAGTGCAATCAGCACGTTGCGGTCCGTGTGCAGCGGCACGATCCATTTAAACCTGTTTTCGCGCTCGGCGGTTCTGGCTGCGGCAAATACGCAGTGCATGGACTGGGTTTCGGCAAGTGCAATCGCTCGTGCCCAAGGCATGACGGTTGCCTTATAGTCCATGCCCTCCTTGGCCATCATGATTTCCAGTTGCTCCATGAAGACGCCGCCGGGATTGCCTTTGGCATCGGAGAAAGTGTAGGGCGGGTAGTCCTCGGTCGAAAAGGTAAGACTTTCGGAATGCGCAACGTTGGCGAATGCGAATAAAGACAGACAAACAAGCAATCGTTTCATACCGTCCCCCACATTGATCTCTACACTCCTGCACCGATTGTCGGAATCATGGCCGCGGTTTGTGCCGTAAACATCGGCATCAGAGAGGTCATCGGCTGTGGCCGTGCAAAGAGATAACCCTGACCACAATCAACGCCAATTGCCATCAACAACTCCTGCTGTTCACGGGTCTCGATGCCTTCGGCGATTACCGAACAGTTCATCTTGTGCGAGATGGTGCTGATGCCTTCGACCAACATATGGCTTTTTTGGCTGATATCGGCCTCTGGATCCATGATCGATTTGGTGAAGGACTGGTCGATCTTGACGATATCGACCGGGAAACGGTTGAGGTAGCTGAGCGACGAATAACCTGTTCCGAAATCATCCAGCGCAATACGGCATCCAAAATCATGGATGGTATTGAGGATGGTCCTGATCTGCGGATCGTCATTCATCAATACCGCTTCGGTGATTTCAATCACCAGCCGGCTGGCCTGAATGTTGTAACGATAGAGAAGTCCGGCGATGCGGGTTGGCAGGCCCGGCTCGAATTGTTGCGCCGAGAAGTTCACGGCGACATAACAATCCGACAGGTGCGGAATGTTTGTAATTTCCGCCAGATTGGCCAGTGAGTGCTCGAGAATGAGGTTGCCAATCCGGTTGATGGTGCCGGTTTCCTCTGCCACATTGATGATGCCCGCGGGAGGCAGAATGCCCTTGGTAGGGTGGTTGAGGCGCATCAAGGCTTCAAAACCGATGATTTCGCCGCTCTCAAGCCGGACAATCGGCTGAAGATACGCGTCGAACCAGTCATTGGCAATGGCTTGCTCGATGTCGCTTTCGATCTCGGCGCGCTCACGAGCCTTGTCGGTGATCGACGGGTCGAACATCTGAGCGCCATTCTTGCCGCCGCGTTTTCGGCTATACATCGCCATGTCAGAGTTCTGCAGCAGTTCGGCTGCATTGGACGCATGAGTTGGGTAAAGCGCCAGACCGATACTGGCGCTCAGACGCACATTGTTGCCGTGAGTCGAGAAGGGCAGGTTGAAGATGTCGCTGATCTTTTCGCAGAATGCGGTCGCGCGCAGCTCGGTGTTTTCACCAGCCAGAAGAATGGCGAATTCGTCACCGCCGAGGCGCGATGCGCTGTCGTTGGCGTCCAGCAGCGGTTTGATACGCTCTACAAATTCCTGCAGAACCTCATCACCGGCGGCATGGCCCAAACTGTCATTGATTGTTTTGAAACGATCCAGATCGATGAACAGACAGGCGAGTTCGGTGCGGTTCTCATCGGCCTCACGGATTTTTTCATCCAGCATTGCCTCAAAACCCTGACGGTTTAGCAAGCCGGTGAGGTGATCCGAAATGGCCTGATGTTTGTTGCGTTTCTCGGATTGGCGCAGTTCCGTTACGTCGGTCATAACGCTGAGCGATGCCGTGTGGCGACCGGCTTCGATCGAGGTCAGCGACTTTTCCTGGATGAGGACATCCATGGTTTTGCCATCAGCACATTTGAAACGGATGGTAATGTCCGATGCATTCTCGGCAGACGAGGCTGACAGCTTGCGCAAGATGAAGGTCTTGCGATCTTCATCGTCAACAAGATCGGCAAAAGGTTTGCCGATGATGTCGTCCCTGTCATAACCGGTTCTCTGGCTCCAGTAGTCACTGACGGCTGAAATGCGATCGACCTTGTCGAGTGAAAACAACATGGCGGGCGTCAGATTGTAGATCTCCGTGGTGCGTTTATGCGCCTTCTTGATCTCACGCTCTTCCCGTTCAAGCTGGATCTGCATTTCATTGAAGCTTTTGGCAAGGCGGCCCATTTCATCGCTGGAGCGCCAGTCGACATGATGGCGCGAGCCGAGCTGGCGTGTCGCTTCAATGGCGGCTGTCAAACGCAGCAAAGGCTTGATGATCATCAGGCGGTTGCCAACGATGGCGGTGACGAACACCGTCAGGATGGCCAGAATGAATATCGAGATAAAGGCCACTTCGATGCGGCTGAGCGATGAGAAAATGTTGATCGAGGCGTAGTAGATCGTGACGCTGCCGACCGTTTCCATGCCGTTCAGGGTTTTGTAGCTGATGCTTCGGGTGACGGTTTCCGGCTCTTCCGGCACACCTGTGCCAGCGGTCTGTACCAGGTCAAGCTGGCCCGAGGTGTCCTGCACGCGCACCATACGAATGACGGGGTCGGACACCAATGTACCGGTGATCTGGTTGATCGTGTCGTCGTCCATGTCCCAAAGGGGACGGCTGAGTGCCTGCGAGTTTGCGGCCAGAAGGATTTCGATGTGATCGCGCTGGCTTTTGATCGCTTCCTGATAGGACAGGGCGAGCAACAGAGTAAAAAGCGGAGCGACCACAGCCAGCAAGGCTCCAGAGACGATCGCGATGAAACGACTTTCTACCGAATGGGTCATTTTGTTGTATCCAACCCCCGCAACCCCTTGCAATACCGGCTTCCTCCTAACCGGTTGTTCGTCAGATATAAGTACCCCCCAAGCATGTGCTTAAAAATTCCTTTTCATTTTCAAGCATTCAACTTGATGAAAAATGGCTGTCTTAAAATCTTCCGATCATAGTTCCACATAATCATTAAATGATACTGAAATAACTATATTAAAGGTTGATTGAACGCGCTCTGATTGTTGATTTTTTTCTGATCAATATTGGCGTGTATTGTATAATGTTGCCCTGAAACGAAAACACCCTGCTTTCTCGCGAAAGCAGGGTGCTCAATCTGTCAGAAACAGATACGGCCGATTATTCTTCGGACGCAGCTTCTTCTTCAGCGATGCCAGCGGCAGGAGCAACTATGGTTGCAATCGTGAAGTCACGATCGCCGATAACCGGTGTTGCACCCTTTGGAAGCTTCACAGCAGAGATGTGCAGGCTGTCGCCAACCTTGGCGCCAGCGAGGTCAACTGTGAGGAATTCCGGAATGTCGTTGGCAGGAACGTTCAGTTCAACTTCGTGACGAACGATGTTGAGAACAGCGCCGGTCTTGATCGCGGACTTGTCTTCGTTGATGAAGTGAACCGGAACCTGGACGTTGACGGCAGTGTTGCCCGAAACGCGCAGGAAGTCGACGTGCATGGTGAAGTCGCGGACTGGATCAAGCTGGTAAACCTTTGGGAGTACCTTGATCTTCTTGCCGTCGACGTCGATAGTTGCAATCGTCGTCATGAAGCCGCCAGCGTGGATACGCTTGGTTACTTCGTTGGTCGAGAGCGCGATAGAAATTGGGGCCTGCTTGTCACCATAGATGACAGCTGGGATCAAACCGTTGCGGCGAAGTTCACGGGAGGACCCCTTACCGACCCGTTCGCGCGCCTCGGCCTTGAGCTCGTAAGATTCCTTGCTCATGGCTATTCCTTTCGAGGTTGTATGGAGAGTTCCAGGTTGCCAATGCCGCCTGAAACTGGAAACATCAGTGATGTTTCATCCGTGTTGCCTCCAAGGGTGTCTACACGGACAGCGCGCCTATAGTACAAAGCATGTTGAAAGGCAAGCGAAGTGCGGGTTTATTGCACATTGTCCGATATGTTTACGCCGGTGCTGATGACGTTTTCGCGATATCATGTATTTTAGCGTTGAAAGATGATTTCTCTGCATGCACGATCAAGAAGCTTTGGGAGGAGCGAACAATGCAAAATGCCATAGCTCATGCAGACAGGGTCTATGAAAGTGCACGTCAACGTTCTGCTGCAGCAAGTTCACCCATCGTTGCATCCTGGCGCCGCTGCATGACGATGCATCGGCTGGCGCCGGAAGAGGCGCATAAACCGTTGTTTCTGATCGATTCGGAGTTTCAGCAGGCACGACTTGCCGCGGCTGACCTTCTGGTTGAGAGCGCTGATGAGCTGGACCGAATTTTTCAGGCGGTTGGC
The DNA here is from genome assembly GCF_032092815.1 of Agrobacterium sp. Taxonomy (GTDB): domain Bacteria; phylum Pseudomonadota; class Alphaproteobacteria; order Rhizobiales; family Rhizobiaceae; genus Agrobacterium. The sequence goes on from NZ_DAMDBP010000024.1 coordinate 21,226, forward strand.
AAGGCGGGGTGCTGCCTGATGTTGACGGATGCCAAGGGCGTTGCGCTGGAGCGGCGCGGCGCGGCCGGTGACGACAAGGAATTTCGTGAGCTCGGTCTGTGGTCCGGTGCGATCTGGAGCGAAGCGAGCGTCGGCACCAATGGCATTGGTACGGCACTGGCGGATGAACGGGCTGTTGTCGTCTACCGTGACCAGCATTTTTTCACGTCCAACATCGGCCTTTCCTGCACCACTGCGCCAATACGCGATCATATGGGCCACATTGCCGGGGCGCTTGATATTTCGACCTGCCGCGATGACGTCAACGAATTGACGGTGTCCATTCTCACGCAGACGGTGCGTGATGCTGCCCAACGTATCGAAGGCAACTTGTTCCGTCGGGCATTTCCCGAGGCGAGAATCATCATCGTGCCAAATGCCGGCTCGGCAGCGCTGTCGCTGATTGCCGTTGACCATGATGACATCATTCTCGGTGCAACCCGCGCTGCGCGCCAGGTGCTGCGCCTTGATGATGCGCTGATTGCGCAAGGTGTTCCGGCTGTTGATGCGCTTCAGGAGCAACGCGGTGATACACGATCCGACCTTTTGGAGGCGGAGAGGGCGGCTGTACGGCGTGTGCTTTCGCGCGCCAATGGCAATGTGTCCCATGCCGCGACGCTGCTTGGAATAAGCCGGGCAACCTTGCACCGGAAACTGAAAAAGCTCGAAATTCATTAAATCCAAACCGGTTTGGATGGTGAAACTGTGCTTTTGGTGCCTTCGTGACTTGAACGACGAATTCGGGGTAATCCAGCATCTGCTATTGTAGCAGATATGAAACAGTGTGCGGTGCGATATGCGGTGCATCCCCTATCGTGACATGATTTTCAGGCTCATTCTCTCTGCATCGGTTTGTGAGAGCCGCTTTCATCAGGGAGGATGAACTCAATGAATATCCAGGTTCAAAAGATCACCGATAGTCCGTTTAAAACAAAGTACGGCAATTATATCGGCGGAAAATGGGTTGAGCCCAAATCCGGAAAATACATGGACAACCTTTCGCCCGTCACCGGGCAGAAGCTTTGCGAGGTTGCCCGTTCCAATGCTGCGGATATCGAACTTGCAGTTGATGCTGCCCATAAGGCGCGCGCCGCATGGGGCAGAACCAGTGTCGCCGAACGCTCCAATATTCTTTTGAAAATTGCCCAGCGTATCGAAGACAATCTCGACACGATTGCCCGCGCTGAAACATGGGACAATGGCAAGCCGCTTCGTGAAACGACGAATGCCGATATTCCGCTGACCATCGACCATTTCCGTTACTTCGCGGGCTGCATTCGTGCTCAGGAAGGCTCAATCGGCCAGATCGACAATGACACGGTTGCCTATCATTTCCATGAGCCGCTCGGTGTGGTCGGCCAGATCATTCCATGGAACTTCCCGATTCTGATGGCTGCGTGGAAACTGGCTCCTGCACTGGCTGCAGGCAACTGCGTGGTGCTGAAACCCGCTGAGCAGACACCGGCCTCCATCCTCGTGGTGATGGAGTTGATCGAAGATCTGCTGCCTGCCGGTGTGGTCAACATCGTCAACGGCCTCGGCACGGAAGCCGGCAAGCCGCTGGCGCAAAGCAACCGCATTGCCAAGATTGCCTTTACCGGTTCGACCTCTGTCGGCAAGGAAATCATGCGTTATGCTGCTGACAACGTCACCAACATCACGCTGGAACTGGGTGGCAAATCGCCCAACATCTTCTTTGCCGATGTGATGAATGAAGACGACGCATTCCTCGATAAGGCACTCGAAGGTTTTGCATTCTTTGCGCTGAACCAGGGTGAAGTCTGCACATGCCCATCGCGCGCCCTGGTGCATGAATCGATCTATGACCGCTTCATGGAAAAGGCCGTCAAACGCGTTGAGGCCATCAGCCAGAACGATCCGCTTGATCCATCGACGATGATTGGCGCACAGGCCTCTCAGGAGCAGTTCGACAAGATCATGGGTTATCTTGAAATTGGTCGCAAGGAAGGCGCCAAGGTGCTGACCGGTGGGGACAAGAAGTCTCTGCCTGGCAACCTCAAGGACGGATATTATATTCAACCGACGATCTTTGAAGGCAACAACAAGATGCGGGTTTTCCAGGAGGAAATCTTCGGTCCTGTTGTGTCGGTTACCACCTTCAAGACAGTGGAAGAGGCAATCGAGATTGCAAATGACACGGTCTATGGTCTGGGTGCCGGTGTGTGGAGCCGTGATACCAATCTCGCATACCGCGCTGGTCGTGGCATCGAGGCTGGCCGCGTATGGACCAATTGCTACCATGCCTATCCGGCTGGCGCAGCATTTGGTGGCTACAAACAGTCGGGTATCGGTCGTGAGACACACAAGATGATGCTCGACCACTACCAGCAGACCAAGAACCTTCTGGTCTCCTACAGCCCGAACAAGCTTGGGTTCTTCTAAAACCCGCAGACCAGAAGCACGTTGCGTCGCCTTTCAGGTTACGCAACGTGCAGAATATCCTCCCCGGAAGCCGGTGGCGTCCCCACCGGCGTGCCGCCGGAGATTGCGGTCTCCGGCAGCCCGGTCCAGACCTACGGATCGACAGAGGTTCGTGGTGTGGCAAGAGGACATGTTTCAATGCAAAAAGGCCGGAGTGGATGCTCCGGCCTTTTTGCTGATTGGTCTTCTGATCGCGTTTTATGCCGCGTAACGGCTTTCGTTCTGAGCCTGACGACGCACGGAGAACTGGCTGATCTGGGCGTTGAGGTTATCTGCCTCATTGGCCAGGGCAAAGGCCGACGCCGTTGTTTCTTCAACCATGGCCGCGTTCTGCTGGGTTACCTGATCGAGAGAGTTGACGGAGGCGTTGATCTCGCCCAGACGCAGTGACTGGTCACGCGATGCGGTGGCAATGGCGCCGATATGATCGTTGACCGACTGGATGCGACCCTGAATGTGTTCAAGGCTTTCACCGGTTTTCAGAACCAGCGCCACGCCACCTTCAACGTCCTGAGCGGAGGCCGCAATCAGTTGCGTGATGTCGCGTGCAGCAGCGGCAGACTTCTGCGCCAATTCGCGCACTTCCTGTGCCACCACGGCAAAGCCCTTGCCAGCTTCACCAGCGCGTGCAGCCTCTACACCGGCATTGAGTGCCAGAAGGTTGGTCTGGAAGGCGATCTGGTCGATCACATCGATGATCTGGCGGATCTTGGAGGATGAGGATTCAATGCGTTCCATCGCGACAATGGCTTCACGTACCACTTCGGTCGACTTGTGCGCACCATCCATGGTTTCTGCCGTTGCCTCAACGGCAATGTTGCAGCGGTTGAGGGCGTCATTGACGGCCTGGGTCATGTCACCCAGTGCAGCTGCAGCTTCTTCGAGGGCAGCAGCCTGACGTTCCGTTCTGTGCGACAGATCCTGCGAAGCGCTTTTCAGTTCGCCGGAGCCGGCATGAATGGTGTTTGCGCTGCTGCCAATATTGGCAATGGTGGCTTCAAGACCCGCAACCGAGTTATTGAAGTCGACACGCAGGTGATCGAGAGATGGAACGAATGGGCGGTCGATGCGCAGATCAAGCTTGCCATTGGCAAGGTTGGCAAGGCCGGTTGCCAATGCGGACACGGCATCTTCCAGTTCCTTGGCACTGCGCGCCTTTTCGGTTTCGCGCTGCTGGCGTTCTTCATCCAGTTCTTCGCTCTTGCGGGCCGAATCTTCTTCCATGCGTTCTTTTTCGATCAGACCCTGACGGAAGGATTCGAGTGCCTTGGCCATCACGCCGATTTCATCACCGCGAGAAACGGCCTTGATGTCGATGGACTTGTCACCTTCGTTCAGACGGTTCATCAGCTTTGCAAGCTCGGTCAACGGCTTGGTGAGGCCGGACGACACGAGAATGCCGACAAGGGTCATGATGCCAAGCACGGCCAGTGTGGCGATGAAGGCAGAGAAGGCGAGATGGTTGGCGGAGGCCAGAACCTTGCTTTCTGCCTGACCGGTTGCCAGCAGGTGCTTCTCACCAAAAATGGTGACGGGCGCATAGGCATAGAAGGTGTGATTTTTGCCGTTGCTGGCAAAGACAGAGCCTGTTTCGCCGCTTGCTGCAGCTGTGACCAGTTCCTGCGGTACGGATGCGTCCGCGCCACCTGAGAGAATGCCGGAGCGGAAGGCGCCCTTGTCGTTCAGCAGGAATGCGTCATCGATCGAGGTGCCGATGCCATCCGGTGTAACGACGGAGGCAACACGATCAGCCGAAATGCGAACGATGACGATGCCTTTGCGCAGAACCTGTCCCCAGGACGAGATGGCCAGTGGCATGCCGATGTAGGTGGAGGCTTCAGGGCCAGTGCCGCTGAATGTCGATCTGTGAACGACGCCATCCTGACCGGCGGCGATACGATCATGCAGTTCCTTGATCGCCTCATTGCCCGGTTCGGAAATGTTGGTGAGGAAGTTCTTTTCCTTGGCGACTGAGTAGATGATCAGACCATTCTTGTCGATGACATAGATATCGCTGACCTTGGCATTGCGCCAATTGCTGGCTACGGTGCCGTTGATGGTTGCGTGCTGGATGCCGTAGAGCAGCTTCAGCTTCTCGCCATCGAAAGCAACGCGCTCTTCAACGGGGATGTCGGTACGGCGGAAGGATTTGATGACATCATCACGCTCGGTGGTGATGATGTTGGTCATCGTTTCTGCGGCCTGCGCCAATGCACTGTTCTGGGCAAGTTCGGCAAGCGTCTGTTCTACACGGTCTGTGTAGGCGGCAAGCTGTTTGGCCTGATTTTGCTCGACGGTTTCGAGGCGCAATTTGCTTGCATCAATCAGGCCCGCCTTACCAGTCTGGTAGGACAAAAGGCCGACCGAAAGACAAGAAACCAGCGTTGCACCCGTCACCAATGCTGCAAATTTCGTCTTGATAGACAAGGATTTGCGCTTAGCAGACCCCAGCGATGTGCCAACAGGCATGAACTAACCCCTCCAGTGAGAACACGATAGGGCAAGTCTTGGCAGTAATTGCTTTCGAGTGCGTTAAATAATGCTATATGGTATGATAATTATTCGCCTTTTACGCGAAGGTGCACGCAATGCGCGCACCTTGCGCAAGGATTTAGCTGGTATCAGTCGAACAGGCCGGAAACCGATTGTTCCTGCGCGGTTCTGTTGATTGCTTCACCGAGAAGGCTTGCTGTCGTGACAACGCGGATATTGTGGGCAGACTGCACGGCTGTTGTTGGCTGAATGCTGTCGGTGATGACAAGTTCACGCAGCTTTGAAGACGAAATGCGGGCAACAGCACCGCCAGAGAGAACGCCGTGGGTGATGTAGGCTGTTACGCTTGTTGCGCCGTTTTTGAGGAGCGCTTCGGCCGCGTTGCACAGTGTGCCGCCGGAATCGACGATGTCGTCGATCAGGATACAGTCTTTGCCGGTCACATCACCGATGACGTTCATGACCTCGGATTCGCCTGGACGGTCGCGACGCTTGTCAACGATTGCCAGCAGACAGTCGAGACGTTTTGCCAGAGAGCGGGCGCGAACCACGCCCCCTACGTCAGGGGAAACGACCATGACGTTCTTCAGATCGTAACGTTCCTTCACATCGCGTGCGAGGATCGGAACAGCGAACAGATTGTCCGTCGGAATGTCGAAGAAGCCCTGGATCTGACCTGCATGCAGATCAAGCGTCAAAACTCGGTCAGCGCCAGCTTCGGTAATGAGGTTGGCAACGAGCTTTGCGGAGATCGGTGTCCGGGGACCAGCTTTGCGATCCTGGCGGGCGTAACCAAAATAGGGAAGAACCGCCGTGATGCGCTTTGCCGACGAACGGCGCATCGCATCGATCATGATGAGAAGTTCCATCAGGTGGTCGTTCGCGGGGAACGATGTCGCCTGAACGATGAACACGTCCTCGCCGCGCACATTCTCGCTGATTTCGACGAAAATTTCCTGATCAGCAAACCGCCTTACAGTGGCATTTCCGAGAGGAACATTAAGATACTTGCAGATCGCTTCGGCCAGATGCCGGTTCGAATTGCCTGCGAAAACCTTCATTGCGGCCCGCCTGTTACCATGCCATCGCGTGAAAGATCATGAGGGTATACCTCGTGACCGGTGCGTTATTCAAGGGAAGGGATACCCGGCTCCAAAACGCCGCCGGACATGCCTTATTGCCATGGGCGCCTTAATAGCGCCGTTGCTCATGAATGCAAGAGGTGAAGCGGAATTGCTCACGATTTTCATGAAATCTTTTTGACAAACCTCATCCAGCGTTCGCATTGCGCCATGCCATGTACTCATTCAGTGTCCGATTGGCGATTTTTTCCATGGCGGCCGGCGTGACCGCAGCCCATGGATCACTGCCTTTACCGGGCATGCTCTCCTGTCCTTGCAGACGGTGAAGGCGCGCACCACTGTTATCCAGCACATCCCAGACAAAAACAATGGTGACCTTGCCGCTATCGGGGAAGGCGGAGAAGTATCCTTTGAGGATGTGGTCACTGCTGGTGTCGGTGGAACTGCGGATCGTCAAACCCTGGGCGCGGGCTTCCGCACCCAACTGGCGTGACAGTGGGGTGACAGCCTGAACCGGTGCGCCAATGATCGGCAAAAAGCGGATACTGCCAGTTGACGATGCCGGCGCAAGGGATGCGCTTTCCTGTGGTGCCTGCATCTGTGGGGCTGGCTGTGCCTGTTGCATTGGCGGCGCCTCGGCAATCGGTTGCGACTGCACCATGGGCTGCTGATACTGTCCGGCACCAGTTGCCAGAGCATGCGCCTGCGCATCGAGCGTGTTTTGTGGGCGGTAGGTCTGGACGTGTTGCGGCTGATAGGCTGTCTGAGTGTCTGCGGCAGCAGACGCGCGATCGAGATCGTTTTGTGTCAGGGGAGAAGACGCCGGCTGTAGGCCTTCGCCAATACCGACCTGCGGCGTGAGTGCGTCTGATGTATTGCAGGCTGCAAGAGCGCATGTAAGGCCGGGAATGGCCAACAGGGTCGTCAGCCGCCTCATACGCGGTTTTTCCTCATCGTCTGTCTCCGTCATCTTTGCTTCGGCGGATACTGGTGAAGATATCGCAACGAAGCACATCAGCCCGGCGGCAATGTAGGTGTGTCGGGCCGGCTATGTCAAATCGGCAAGTTGTTGTCACACCGCAATCAGGTCCAGCTTGTGGCGGGACAGCGATATCGGAGCATCGGTGGTCGTCAGATAGGTCTGGCCCAGCGTCATTGCCGTTCCGCTGTCGGAATCCATAATGATCATGTGCACGAACAGGGTCATGTCGGGCAGGATTTCCTGGGTGTTTCCGGCATGGAACATCTGGTGTTCCATCCAGGAAGGCGAGAAGCGGGCGCCGACCGAATAACCGCAGGCATTAAGGCGGTGGCGTGTCAGGCCACGCTCATCCATGATGCGGGCATGGGTATCAAAAACATCGCCAAAGGTTTTGCCGGGACGCAACACCTCTTCAATGGCAATGATGTTTTCGTACGAGGCGCTGTAAAGCTCCTTCTGGCGGAAATCGGGTGTTCCGATGACGATGGTGCGCATCATGGCCGCGTGATAATGCGCGCTCACCCCGGCCCACTCCAGCGTCAACTGGTCTTTTTCTTCCAGCGTCCTGCGTCCGGCCTTGTAACGGCACAAAAGTGCATCCTGTCCTGAACCGATAATGAACTCGTTGGCAGGGTAGTCGCCACCACCAGCGAAGACGGCACCCTGCATGGCAGCCAGAATGGCAGCTTCATTGCCGCCGGCACGGATCAGCGGCAGGGCTGCATCCAGTGCGTCATCGGCCAGTTCGCCGGCGCGTTTGGCATAAACGACTTCCTCGGCGCTTTTGACCAGACGCAGACCGCTGACCAGATAGGACGCGTCGCTGATCTGGCAGAAGGTGGCAAGCTGGTTGTCGAGCAGTTTTGCCACGCGTCCGGTCATGCCATGGGTGTCATATTCGATGCCGATTTTTGCACCGAGCAGGTCCATTTCGCTCAGCAGGTTTTTCAGATCAAGCGTCGGGTCGGCATTCAGCCTGTCGACCCAGATGGTAATGTTTTCGATGTTGGAGGTCTGGCGGGCCTGACGCAGATCTGCCGAACGGGTCAGCAGCGTCATGGTGCCATCGGATTTCACTATCAGGGTCTGGAAAAAGCAATACCCGAACGTGTCGTACCCGGTCAGCCAATACATGCTTTCCTGCGCAAACAGCAGAAGCGCATCGAGATTTTCCTCCTTCATCCGCTCAATGAGGCGGTTGCGGCGGTTTTCGAATTCCCCTGTCGTGAAATGCAGTGCCATGATTAGCTCTCCGTGATTGCAATTGCGGAAATCTGCCGGCCGTAATCCGGTTCGGCGGCATGTGTCGTGCGGCGATAGGAAAAGAACCGTTCCGCATCGGGATAGGTGCAGATACCAAGGGAATGGGCCTTCACACCGGCATTCAATAGCCTGTCGACCGTCAGCCTCTGCAGATCGAACATGGCGTGGCCGGTGTTGTGCGATTCTGCAAAATAGGTCTGGTAGGCCGGATCGAAGCTGAGGAAACGGTCAATGAATTCCGGACCGACTTCGTAATTTGCCTGGCTGATGGAGGGGCCAAGGCAGGCCATGATATGCTCACGCCGGGCCCCCAGCTTCTCCATGGCCTCAATGGTGTTTTCCAGAACGCCACCTAGCGCACCTTTCCAGCCGGCATGGGCAGCACCAATAACGCCAGCCTCCGGATCGGAAAACAGTATGGGTCCGCAATCGGCGCTGAGCACACCCAGAACGATGCCAGGTGTGCGGGTGACCAGTGCGTCGCACTGGGGGCGAGCGCCATCATAATTGCTCTCAACCGTGGTCACGTCAGGGGAGTGGATCTGATGCACCGTGGCCAGTCGCTCAAGCGGCAGACCAAACCAGTTGGCAACGCGTGTGCGGTTCTCAGTGACGGCATCTTGGTCGTCATTCGAGCCAATCCCGACGTTCAGCCCCCGATAGATGCCCTGTGAGACGCCACCTTGTCGCGTAAAGAAACCATGGCGTATGACGCCGTTCGACCCTTGCCAGAGCAGGGGGCTTTCTATCGGCAGCGGCATATGCTCATCCTGCATGATATCGGATTTCCTTGATTGAATGCGATTGAAACGGGATGGGGTGACCCGGTGATGACAAAACTCCCTGAAATAACCCTGGCGGGTTCTTGTGCAGCTTTTACTGCTTCGTTGTGGCGATGTTGACCAGCGCGCGCCCTGACTGTCAATCCACCGCGCGGAATGGAAGCAGATGAAGGCCTGGGCTTGAAATGGCGAGAACCTTGAACAGCTCTCCCATTTTTCCGGCGCCTTCGCCTGCCAGACGCGATACGGATTCGGTGATCGCTGTTGCCTGCTCGGGCGTTGCGCTGCGCGCCAGTGCCGAGGCGCGTTCAGCCAAGCCTAGCCCATAGAGAAAGTCGCCCTGATGCAGGCAGCCATTGATATGGACACCAAGATCGCGGGCGGTCTGCGCCAGATGCTGGAAGTCGACATGGCTTGTCAGATCGGCTTCGCCGGGATGGGCAAGGGGTGGGTCGAACTCATGCATGCGCAGTGCCTGCAAGGTATCACCAAAGCCTGTGATCATATGGCCGTAATCGATGATCAGTGCTGTGCCATTATCTCGCTTCAAGCGTTCGCAGATGGTGATCATCACGCTTTCGCGGGCTGGCGAATATTCAAAAATTGAACCGGTGGGTTCTTTTTCCGGTGCGGGTGGCAAAAGATCAGGATCAATGCCCGCAGCGCCAATCGTGAAGGCAAGATTGTCTTCCGTATCCAGGCCGACAAGCCGTTCCCGGAAACCGTGAGCGGTTTTAATGAACTGGCGGATCGGAATGGCATCGAACAATTCATTGGCGGCAATAAGCGTGTAACCGGCGGGCACCTCATCAAAACTGTTGTGCCAATTGACCTTGCCGTCATGGGCCTGCAGGGTTTGCTGCTGGATCTCGGTGAGCCGTGGACTTGTTTCCACCAGATGAACCGTGCAGGTCTCGTAAAGCGGTGGCGCTATGCGGGAAATGACACGCAGCATATCCGCCATCATCGTGCCGCGCCCAGGGCCAATTTCAATCAGTCGCACATTGGCCGGCGTGCCGTGTCTCTGCCAGGCATGCACCATGAACACACCAAGCATTTCACCAAAAAGCTGGCTGATTTCGGGGGCGGTAACGAAGTCGCCGGTCGGCCCAAAGGGTTCACGGGTCTTGTAGTAGCCATATTGCGGATCGGCCAGGCACAGCGAAAAATAATCCGTTACGCTCAACGGGCCGCTCATGCGGATCATGGACTTCAGGCGCTCTGCGAGTTGCGTCATCAGTTCTGCCTTTCCGCTTCACACGTTGGCCGTTGCCAGACGTGCGCGCAAGATGGCCCAGATGCCGAGTGCCACCATGGGTGTGGAAAGAACCATGCCCATGGTCAACCAGTTCCCTGCGAGATAACCGAGTTGCGCATCCGGTTCGCGGAAGAACTCGACGAGGATACGCGAAAGGCCGTAACCGGTGACGAAGATGCCAGTGACGATGCCCGGGCGTTTCAGGGCTTTAAAGCCATGGATGGCAATCACCAGCACGATAAACAACACGAGTCCTTCGAGAGCCGCTTCGTAAAGCTGGCTTGGGTGGCGCGCAAAGGGTCCACCGGTCGGGAAAACAACCGCCCAGGGGGCGTCGCTCAATCGGCCCCACAATTCGCCATTGATGAAATTGGCGATGCGTCCGAAAAACAGACCAATCGGTGCAGCGGCGGCAATGATGTCGAACATGCTCCAGACGGGGATCTTGTTGCGCCGTGCAAACAGGAACATGGCAATGGTCGTGCCGGTCAGGCCGCCATGGAAGGACATGCCGCCATTCCATATCTCGAAAGCACGCAAGGGATTGGCTGCAACCGACGGAAAATCATAGACCAATATGTATCCGAGGCGACCCCCAAGGACGATGCCTGCCGTTGCCCAGACAATAAAGTCATCAAGGTGGGTGATGGTGATTGGTGAGGTGTCGCCAGGCCACAAGTTGTTCTTGCGGGTGAGGTGGCGTGCATAAAGCCAGCCAAGCATGATGCCGACGACATAAGCCAGCCCGTACCAGTGGATGGCCAAAGGTCCTATGGAGATAGCAATCGGGTCAATCTGCGGAAACGGCATGATCGAAAGTGATGTCACGGCTGGATACAATATCATGTCCCATCAATTTGTTATTGTGCGGCAGATTACCTGCGTGGAAGTGCATCCATCTGCCGGGAGCCGGAAGATGGCGATTGAATAGGAACGGGTCAAGGCGATTTTTGGGCACAGGTTTTCCGTGATGAGGAACCGTGTTGCACCTTTCGATTTTACTTGCATAGCGGCATGGGAGTGCCTACCTGAAATTCATGGTTTTTGCTGGCCGCTGCGGCCCGGAAGGAAGGATGTTTCGCCATGAGTACAGGACCGAATCGTATTGTGGATGAATTCGCCAAGCTGGTGACGGATGCTGCCGGTGCAGCGCAGAGCGTCCGCAAGGAAGTCGAGACCGCGTTCCATGCGCAGGCTGATCGCTGGTTGAGCAGCCTCGATCTCGTCAAGCGCGAAGAGTTCGATGCCGTGCGCGAAATGGCCATCAAGGCACGCGATGAAAATGACGCTTTGCAGGCGCGCATCGAAGCGCTTGAAGCGAAAATCGCAGAGCTGTCCAAATAGTCCCTTCGAGTCATTACTTGTTGATTCTGTTGAATGCCGGGCCGTTTTGGGTCCGGCATTTTTGATTCAAGGTGCCTTTGACGCGGGGCGAAGTGTGCCGTTTTGACATTCGAATCTGTCATTTGCCGTCAATAGAGAAAAAATTATGAAAATTTTCGGGTCTGTGGACATTGGCGAAAAGTTCAATTTCCAGAGTCGGTTATGACTCTGAACTGATATTGCGTCACAACTTCTATCCACTGCCTATTCCGCAAATTGGCAAACGAGGGGGTGGCAGCCGGACTCGGTCGTTATACACTGATTTTAAATGATGATTCGAAACGAACCTGGTAAGCTCCAGACAGGGTGACTGCGTTATTCTGGCGGCGTCGGGCAATCGTCCCAAATGTTGTGTCGGGTGTATGTGTGAGTTTTGTTCCTTGTGTACGAAACTGCGCAATCCATTCCGGTTGAGAAGGTGCCGTATGAGCCTAGTGGAAATTGAAGCTGAACGTCAGACGAACCCGGTTGATATGATCGAGTTCGTCGCCTCCTTGAACGACTGGTCGTTCGAGCGATCCGGTGAAGACGAGATTGCCATGACGGTGGAAGGACGCTGGACGGATTATCACGTCTCGTTCTCGTGGATGGAGCACTTTGAAGCGCTGCACCTTGCCTGCGCTTTCGACATCAAGGTGCCTGAGAAGCGTATCAATGAAGTCATTCGTCTGTTGTCACTGGTCAACGGTCAGACATTGATGGGTCACTTCGATTTGTGGCGTCAGGAAGATGTGGTCATCTTCCGTCAGTCGCTGTTGCTTGCTGGCGGCGCCGAGCCGACCAACCAGCAGGTTGAAGTGCTGCTGTCGAGCGCGCTTGATGCATGCGAAGCCTATTTCCAGGCGTTCCAGTTCGTTGTGTGGTCCGGCATGGACGCCAAGCAGGCCATGGATGTGGCCCTGTTCGAAACGGTTGGAGAAGCCTGATATGGTAACGGCGGCAAACAGCCCTCTGGTTCTTGTTGGGGCAGGCAATATGGGCGGTGCGATGCTGTCCGGCTGGCTCAAGAAGGGTGTGGCAGGGGCATCTGTCGTCGTTGTCGATCCCAATCCATCCGATGCCATGAAGCTGATGATTGCCGAGGCAGGTGCAACCCATGCGGTTACGCCGCCCGATGGCATGACGGCCGGTATTGTTTTTCTTGCGGTCAAGCCGCAATTGATGGATGCCGTTCTGCCGGCGCTGAAAAAGCTGGTGGGTGCTGAGACGGTGGTTGTTTCAATCGCTGCCGGCAAGACATTGTCCTATCTCGAAGCGCAACTGGGTGCCGCCGCCATGGTGCGCGCGATGCCCAATACGCCTGCCATGGTCGGACGTGGCGTGACCGGCGCTTATGCCAACGCTGCCGTTAGCGAAGAGCAGCGCGCGCAAGTTCACAATCTTCTGAAGGTCAGCGGCCCGGTTGAATGGGTTGCTGCCGAGGGCGATATCGATGCGGTCACTGCCGTCTCAGGCAGTGGTCCGGCCTATGTGTTTTATCTCGTGGAATGCATGGCGGAGGCTGGTCGAAAACTTGGCCTGCCTGCGGACCTCGCCATGCGTCTTGCGCGAGAGACTGTCGCGGGGGCTGGTGAACTTCTTCATCAGTCCCCCGAAGACGCTTCCCGTCTGAGACAGAACGTAACATCGCCGGGCGGCACGACCGCTGCTGCCTTGTCTGTTCTGATGGCGCCTGAGGGCATGCAGCCGTTGTTCGATGAAGCTATCGCCGCTGCCCGCAAACGGGCCGAAGAACTGGCCAACTAAAAAGCTGCCTCAACCCAGCCTTGGCGAGGGCGCGTTTTTGCCGTGAAGTATTTGGACCCAGATTTCATGTCTCAAGAGATAAGTTACGCAGATTTTGAAAAGGTCGATATTCGCGTCGGGACCATTGTTGAGGCAGAGCCGTTTCCCGAAGCGCGCAAACCGGCATTCAAGCTGAAAATAGATTTTGGCACCGAGATCGGCATCAAGAAGTCGTCGGCGCAGATCACCGTGCATTACACTTTGGAGAGCCTTGTCGGTCGGCAGGTACTGGCGGTGGTCAATTTTCCGCCGCGTCAGATTGGCCCGGTACGCTCCGAGGTGTTGACGCTTGGATTCGCCGATGCCAATGGCGACATCGTGCTGGCTGCGGTTGAGCAGCCGGTGCCGAATGGCCAGAAGATGTGCTGAGGCACATTAGAGCGCGTTTACAAATCACGCGTCCATGTCGACGGCAGCTGCGGCGCAGGTCCGGGTCAGGCCGGTATTCTGACGATCACGCGAAGGCCGCCGAGTGGGCTTTTGTCCAGCGTGATGTCACCGCCATGGCTGATGGCAATATCCTTGACGATTGACAGGCCAAGTCCTGTCCCAGATGAGTTGAGATTGCGTGCCTCATCAAGCCGGAAAAACGGTTTGAACACGTCTTCTCGCAATTCGTCGGGAATGCCGGGGCCATCATCATCAAAGGTCAAAATGACGGATTTTGGCGCGTGCCTGACATCGACATGCAAAGTGTTGGCATAACGCTGGGCATTGGCGGCGATGTTGCCTATCAGTCGTGCAAAGGCGTTTGGGCGGGCGGCAATGACGTCGTTGCCATAGATATTGTAGGTCATGACTTTGTCGTGCAATTCGAAATCGACACGCAGCTTTTCCAGCACCTGCGGTAGAGCCAGCGTGCCGAAATCTTCTTCCGCGCCGTCCCTTGCGAAGGCGAGATAGGCTTCCAGCATGGATTGCATGTCATCGACATCGCGGTCCAGCTCTTCCAGCCCGGCACTTTCGCCAGCCAATGCCAGTTGCAGCTTGAAGCGGGTCAGAATGGTGCGCAGGTCGTGGCTGACACCGTTCAGCATCGCTGTTCGCTGTTCAAGCTGACGCTCAATGCGTTCCCGCATCAGAATGAAGGCAAGGCCAGCGCGGCGTACTTCATCAGCTCCACGCGGCGTGTACTGGGTAATCTTCTGTCCCTTGCCGAAACTTTCTGCAGCCTGTGCCAGCGACAGGATCGGCCTGATCTGACCGCGCAGGAACAGCACCGAAATGCCAACCAGAACCAGCGAGGCGCCAACCATCCAGACAATGAAGATATGGGTGTTGGAGGCGTAGGCTTGATTGCGGCGTGTGAACACGCGCAAGGTATGGTCTTCGAGCTGGATGCGGATCTCGACCAGCGAGCCATTGCCATAGGTGTCGATCCAGAATGGTTTACCGATCTGCAATGTGATCTGGTCTTCCAGGATATTGTCGAGAATGGAAAAATACTGACGCGGCAGAGGAGCGGGCAGTTCCTGCTTCGGTTCTATATAGATGCTGAGGTCCAGCTTCTCCCGGGCGATGCGCACAATGCGCGCTTCGTCGGCCTCATCCTCTTCGGTTTCCAGTATTTCGATAATGGCGGCAATATCGCGCGTGACAGCAGCAGACAGGCGCTCTGTTACCATTTGCCAGTGTCGCTCCATGACAAGCGTCACGACAACGGCTTGCAACAGGATCATTGGTAGAAGGATGATCAACAGCGAGCGGGTATAAAGCCCCGTCGGTAGCCAGTGTCGCAACCAGCGGGCGGCAAAACGCCACCACGACCAGATATTGCTGTTTTGAACCTTGCTGAGAAAATCCATGCTCGCCATGGTCGTCATAACCTTTCCGGCGTTCAGATAGGACTGGCGTCGAGGGCCGGTCTGTCTGTCAATCGATGCTCAAACGATAACCGATACCACGCACGGTCTGCAAATAGACGGGATTGGCCGGATCGTCCTCGATCTTGCGACGCAGACGGTTGATCTGCACGTCGATCGTGCGCTCTCCGACATCGGCATCGGTATCGACCAGCTCGTGACGCGGAATGGTTTCTCCAGAGCGCAATGCAAACAGCAGCATGATGTCCTGTTCGCGATCGGTCAGCCTGATGGTTTCCGGTCCACGGCGCAGTTCCTTGCGCGGAATGGAGAAGCTGTAAGGACCGAACATTACCTGTTCGATCTTTGGTGTATCGGGTGTCGCGTTGCGACGCAGGATGTTGTTGATGCGCAGCACCAGTTCACGCGGGTCGAAGGGCTTGGCAAGATAATCATCCGCGCCTGCTTCAAGGCCTGCAATACGGGCATCGGCTTCAGACCGAGCCGTCAAAAGAATAACCGGTACGGACTTGTTTTCATTGAGAGAACGGGTAAGGGAAAGACCGTTCTCACCCGGCATCATCACGTCGAGGATCAGAAGGTCGAAGCGGATGCCGTCCATCTTGCGCCGGGCTTCTGCAGCATCTGCCGCCACCGTGACACGGTAGCCTTTTTCGCCGAGGAAACGCTGAAGCAGTTCGCGGATGCGGGCATCGTCATCGACGATCAGCAAATGGGCTGCATCGTCGGCTGCTAAGTGCTGCTTTTGCTCGGCCTTCGGCATGTCATTCCTCCGCTGCTGTCGGCGCTTGTGTCCGCATGCGTTTCAGAAACTCACGTATGAAGGTGCGTGCTTCCGGCTTCATTCCATCAAGGGCGTGATCGATCCGGCGCGATTGCGGTTCGCTGAGCGCAAGGGCCAGCTCCCGTCCCGTCAGGGTTGGGTAGAGCCTGCGCTGGCGGCGATCTTCCGGCCCGGTCATCTGGCGAATATAACCGTCGTCAATCAGTTGTTTGAGGACGCGCGCAAGACTTTGCTTGGTAATCTGCAGCGTGTCGAGCAGATCGGCAACCGTCATGCCCGGATGGCGGCTGACGAAATAGACGACCCGGTGATGGGCGCGTCCATAATCCAGTTTTTCCAGAATTGCGTCAGGGTCCGACACGAAGTCCCTATAGGCAAAAAACAAAGCCTCGATCGTTTCAAAGTCGATTTTGCCTTCATCCACACTTGGAAGTTTATGTATTTCCTTGGCGGCTTTTTTCAGCGACTGCGGTGGCACCGTATTTCCTTACATGTCCGATCTTTCGAATCCCGGCAATAGTAGCTGAAATCCGATGTTTGCGGGAGGATGCAATCAATCATTTTGTATTGCCGTGCATAATATGCGGTTTCAACCACATCAATCTGTTATGCAACATTTTCCGACTGCGTTTTCCTCTTCGGCCACTCCGGTCGAACAAACGAACCATGCGGAAAGAGCGCGATCTCTCGCGCTCTTTGGAAATGGATCGAATTGCTGTGAGGTTACTGGTAGATATAGACGATACGACGGCTTTCAGGCTCGACCAGAACAGGCACATCATTCACCCGGACATATCGATACTGGTAGTCGGGGATGGCAATCAACTGTGCTTCCGCCGGTACGGCGCTGCCGATGACCACATCACCCTGCACCTGAACTGCCTGTGCGGGATGTTCATCCATATAGGTGATGATGTTTTCAGGCGGCTCGATGGCGTCAATATCCTCGACACGGCCCAGCTTTTCGTCGCCAGGACCTGGCTGCGGTACATTGATGCTGCCGGTTTTTTCAAAAGCGACAACAGGCACCTGCAGTTCGGACATGTGCTGTTCCAGAACCACCGGTGAACCCTCATACATTACATTGAGTTGTTCAGCGTAGACCCAGCCGCGCATGCCATTAATGTCCATGCGGCACCAGCTGCTGCCTTCAAGGCATCCGTCGAGCACACCACTGCTGCCACGGGTGGCGAGGCCCACTTCTTCATATTCTTCGCCGGGGCCGGAACGCACCGAAATATCATCGGCGGTGGTGGCAACCATTGCGGCACTGGCTCCACCAGCCATCAGCGCCAAAAAGCTGCCGGCGATGAGTAGTTTGAGCTTATGCGTCATCATTATCACTCCGTTTAAGACTGGGAATAGAACGCCCCTATGTTGTGCCTGTTCCTGAAAGCGGGGCAATTTTTTGATAAGGTTCTGTTTTGGCAAGGTTCTTTTTATCCATGGAATAGGGCAATTCTGCGCGTTCCGCTTATACGCATTGTGCGCAGGGAACGCGCTCTCTATAAAAAGGAGCAACGCTGCCCAGACGATTTGGAGACGATAATGGGAAAACTTCAGGCCGGAATTATTCCGGTTACGCCATTCCAGCAAAACTGCACGGTTCTGTTCGATATGGACACCAAAGAGGGCGTGATTGTCGATCCGGGCGGTGATGTTGAGGTTATCGTTCAGACGATTGAGGAAAACGGCATCAAGCTGAAAGAAATCTGGCTGACGCATGGTCATCTCGACCATGCCGGCGGAGCCAAGGAACTCAAGGAAAAGCTGTCGCTGGAGATCGTTGGGCCACACAAGGACGATCTTCCGCTGTTGGAGCGTATCGAAACACAAGCCGCGACCTATGGTATTGAAGGTCTGCAAAATGTTCTGCCAGACCGCTGGCTGGAGGAGGGGCAGACCGTTTCATTTGGTGAGCATGTGTTTGAGGTCTATCACACACCGGGCCACGCACCGGGTCACGTGATCTACTTCAATCGCGAGCAGGCTTTTGCACATGTGGGAGATGTGTTGTTTTCCGGTTCCGTCGGACGCACAGATCTGCCCGGCGGCAACCATGACCAGTTGATGGCGTCGATCCGTGACAAGCTGTTTCCGCTGGGTGACGAGGTTGGCTTCATCTGCGGGCATGGACCAGGTGGCCGCATTGGCGAAGAACGTCGCACGAACCCTTACCTGAGCGGCCTTTGAGACAGCCAGGTCTCTGACGCTGAAGGCCGTGAGTTGTGAAAGACTGTTTCCAGTGCCTCCCAAGAGTTTTGGGGAGGCACATTTTGGACGCTGAACAAGGGTGCGAATAGATGTATGGCAACGTTTGAGCCACGTGTCGATGACGTGCTGCGGTGTTCAATTGATGTGTAATTCGACATAAAAAAACCCGGCATTCCTGCCGGGCTTCAACTGGACGGGAAAGTCGTCCTTTGGCTCAGCCGGCAATCTGAAGATTGACTGCTTTTGGGCCTTTGCCGCGACGATCAGGTTCCGTGTCGAAGCTCACTTTCTGGTTTTCTGAAAGACCGGACAGGCCAGAAGCCTGTACAGCAGAGATGTGTACAAAGATATCAGCGCCACCATTGTCTGGCTTGATGAAGCCGAAGCCTTTGTCAGTATTGAAGAATTTTACGGTGCCAGTCTCGGCCATGCATCAGGTCCTTTTCGCTCTGCCTGTGTTCAGCGTCAGGCAGCATTTCAGTTTTGCCCATAGGGCGTACGGCAGGCAGTTCTTGAATGGTGAGAAAAGGGACCTCTGCTCACGAGAAATATCTTTGAAGGTTTTCGTCCTTTAATCATTCCCCGTCCGGAGTTTTGACGCCTCCGGTTCGTTTATTATTAGGTCTTCCCATGCTCGCAAATTGCCCGAACCGCAGTAGAGTGCTGTGTTTATCGAAAATTGGCAAGCAAAAGTTTTTATGAGTGGTTTATTCGGTTGCAGGCGCTCGTCGCCTACAGAATAGGCGCGTGAGGCATTTTTTCCATGTTTACGCTAACATCGGAAAAATCATCGCTTTTGTGGCGATTTTTTATAATTTTACGCGCAAAAAGCGTAGTTTCACCCAAAAAATCGGAAAATTACTAAAATACACTTTTATTGCGTGTATATGGCCGATTTTTGTCGCGTGAACTCCGGCACAAGTTCCACCAGAAGGATGGTGACGAAAATCAGACCGCAGCCAATATAACCGATGTAGGTCAAGGTTTCGCCAAGGAAGGCAGCTGCAAACATGGCAGCAAACAGTGCCTCGGAGGATAGGAAGATCGCCGCCTGTGGCGCTGTCGTGTAACGCTGACCGATAACCTGCAGCACAAAGGCAAGACCCGATGATACCAACCCGACATAGACGATTTCACGCCAGGCAGTGAAAATCGCATTTAGTGAAAACGGCTCCATGACGGTTGCCATCAAACAGCATGACATGGAGCATACGGCAAACTGCACGCAGGACAAGGCGAGCGGTCTGTTGCTCGCGGTCACGAATTTGCCGGCCAGCGTGATCTGGATTGCCCAGAAAAACGCGCAGATGATCGAGAAGATATCGCCGCCATTCAGCTTGCTGAACGTGCCGCCGGACAACAGGAAAATACCGCCCAGCATCATCAGTGCACCGGGCCAGACTATCCAATGTGGAAAACGGCGGTAAACCACGACTGCAATCACTGGAACGAAGATCACGTAAAGACCAGTCAGAAAACCGCTATTGGTAACCGTGGTGGTGACGAGGCCAATCTGCTGGGTGATGGCACCGCCCAGAAGGGCAAGGCCAACCATGCTAAAACCGGAAAGCTCCTTGCCGGTTGGCATGCTGTTCATCTTGCGGGCTTCCATCAAGGCGAAGGGCAATACGGCGAGAGCTGCAATGCCAAACCGCAGGCCGACAAACCAGAACGGTCCGATATTCTGCATGGCAGTTGATTGCGCAACAAAACCGCCGCCCCAGATTGCAGCTGCCAAAAGCAGAATAAGATTAGCCTGAACGCGTGTCATGATTGCCCAAACGATCCCTTACGTGCGGCAACCCTTGAGGCGGCATTCAGCACATAGACATAGCAGATCTGTGATGTGATGGTGTGGCTCTAGCAGGTCGCAGTGCAACCGGCAAGCATGTGACAGTATAAAGAGCGTTGCATCTTGGCGGAAGGAGGGCTCTTGCCAGGGCGTGGGCGTCCTGCAGCGTGGACGTTTCCCGAAAACGGGATCGTCTTCGGGAAACCTAGGTCATGATCAGGATGCGTTGGCGCGCGACACGCGCAACAGGGCACCGTCGCTTTCATCGGTCAAGATAAGCAAAGCGCCGTCAGGGGCAACCACCACATCACGCATGCGCCCGTATTCGCCTTTGAGCATTCGTTCTTCTGAGGTGATCTTGCCGCTGTCATCGCGCTCGAGGCGCACGAGCAACTGATATTTCAACGCCGTGACAAACAGATTTCCATCCCATTCCGGAAACATGCTGCCGCGATAAACAGCGATCGCGCCGGGTGCGATCGACGGATCCCAATAATATTCAGGCTGTATCATACCATCCTGCGAGGTGCCGCCGGGAAAGTCCTGTCCGGAATAGTGTTTGCCATAAGAAATGACCGGCCAGCCGAAATTACCCTTTGGCTGCGGGATATTGATTTCATCGCCGCCACGCGCGCCATGTTCGACGGTGAACAGCGTACCGTCCTTGCTGTCGAATGCCAGACCTTGCGGGTTTCTGTGGCCAATGGACCAGATTTCTGTAGCGCCTTCACCCCCCGCTCCATACGGATTGTCGGACGGTATCTTGCCGTCTTTCTCGATCCGCAGGATGGAGCCGGCATGATCGTCCGGATCTTGAGCGCGCTCACCATTGCCTCGGTCACCAATGCCGAAAAACAATTTTCCATCGGTGGATATCGCGAGGCGCGAACCGAAGTGTTGACCGGTACCGGTAAACTTATTCATCGCAAAAATGCGCTCAGTGCCTTCGAGCCGTGAGCCATCCTCAGCCAGTTGCGCACGAAACACCGCAGTGCCACGGCCGCCATCGCCGGTGATCGACGCGGTAAAATAAAGCGTTCTGTTGCTATCGAATTGCGGGTCGAGCGCGATATCGAGAAGGCCACCCTGACCACCTGCGGAGATGGCAGGCAACCCGCCAAGCGGCGCGGACAGCTTGCTGTCCTTGACGATACGCATGCGGCCAGCGCGTTCCGTCACAATATAGGCGCCATCCGGCAACGCTTCCACCGACCATGGATTTTCCAGACCCGATGCCAGCACCTGCACGTTGATATCGGCTCTTTCCGTTTTTTCCTGTCTTACCTCTTCATCGGATTGCGCGAGGGCAGGAAAAAGAAAAACTGCGCTTGCAAGAAACGCGGTCAAACGCGAAAGGCGCACAGGGGATTTGTTCGATATCGCGCAGGAGCGATGGCGGGCATCCGTCATGAAGTATCTCCGTTCAGCGCATGATCTCTTCCCAGGGCGAAACCGGCATGATCTTGCTGCAGATAAAGCTTGAGCGCCATTCGTTTCTAAAAGCCCGAACGGCGCTCCATGAATTGTAACCGAGATAAATGTGCACTGCTGACAAAAGGTTGCAACCGTGTGGTGTTCACGTCTTGCTGATCGAGAACATCAGGTACGGCCGTTGATGTGGTCCTTTGCCACGTCTTTCAGGCTTCTGCGGGCTAGAGCGGCAGTGCCGCTCATCATCAGCAGGAATGATGCAACGAGTGCGATCATCAACACAAGGCGGTCATTGAGACCGTCGAACAGAGTGGTCTGGGCAGAGGTTGCCGCTTGGATCATCATTGGAAGTTCGGAGGCATGGGCTGATGTGGCAAGGCCAGCCGCCATGGTGAAAATCACCGTCAGGGCTGCAATTGCCATCCACAACGAAAACAATATTCTGCTGGTTCTAACGCGCTGCGCTGTTGCCTGATCTTCGATGAACATGTTTCGATTCCCTCTGTTTTATGGAGAGAATAAAAGGCTCGGATGTGGACTGCTTGGCGACCGAATTGGGACTTTAACCCGCAATTATCATGGTCATATTGTGGCAAGTGGATTTTGCCGCTCAAACAAGGTCAATTCTTGCGTTTTCCAAAGGTGCGAGCCGGCCGCAGGATGCGGTTTTCAAGCGGTGTGACATCGCGGTAAAGATGCTGAACCTGTTTGGCTGCGCTGCCGGAATAAAGCGTGCGGCCATGCTCATCCAGTTCGGGGAAGCGTTCGTCAAAGGTTGTCGGGGCAATTTCCGGCCGTGCCAGAACATAACCCTGCATCAGATTGACGCCGAGATCACCGCACAGTTCCACCTGCCAGCTTTCTTCCAGGGCTTCGAACACCGGCTCTATGCCGTCGTCCGCAAACTGTCTGACAATAACCCGCAACAGGGCTGCGCCTGCAGAGTTGTTCATGAAATCGCGCACCCAGCCTGCCTCGAACTTCACATAGTCAGGTTTGACCAGCTTCACGCGCTCTATGTCAGAATCGCCAGCACCGTAGTCATCGACTGCCACACGGAAACCGATGTCATGCATGTGGTGGGCAAAATCAGCAATAAGCTGAGTTTCTTCAGCCTTCTTGTCGGAAAATTCGCACACAATGCGATCCGGTGTCATGCCAGCCTCATGGGCAGCAAGGCGCATGCGTTCGACTTCCTGACGCATCTTCCCCGGTGTGCGGAAAAGGCCCGGATGAAAGTTGACGAAGATGCGCGCCTGGCTGCGGTCCAGATGGCCCGTATTGAGAATGTGCAAGGTGCGCAGCAGGCTGTCGATGGCCTCGATGTCGACCGGATTCACCTGCGGGAAAAATTCGGCAGGTGAAACCGCTTCATTCGCCCGGTAGGGGCGAACAAGACCTTCAAAGGAATCGATGTTTAATCGTCCGTTCCCAACCCGTCGGAAAATGGGCTGGAGTGCGGATTTCAGCACGAAGGGACCATAGACTGTTGTCCAGGTGCCATCCGGTTCTCTGGCAAGATTCGAGAAAATGCTCTTTGGGGTCATCGGCCGCTACAATATCAGTTAATATTCGCTTCCGCGCTGGATTGTATATACGATATCGCTAAAGCGTTACTTGGCCGTTAAGCAGCAAAAGAACTGCGATGCCATTATGAGGCATGGTGTCGAAAATGACGCCAACCGGTCATATTCCGGTGCTTTTGCGCTTGAAAGCCGGGCAGTCTTTCGACATACAACATCCCGCAAAGGTGACTTGAAGAGCCTCTGCCGATGTCAACTTCAATAGGACCGATAAAAATGGCCTTCCTTGCCGACATTCTCTCCCGTGTAAAGCCATCCGCAACAATCGCAGTTTCGCAGAAAGCCCGTGAGCTTAAAGCACAGGGCCGCGACGTTATTGGCCTTGGCGCAGGCGAGCCGGATTTCGATACACCTGACAATATCAAGGAAGCTGCCATTGACGCGATTAAACGCGGCGAAACCAAATATACGCCTGTTTCCGGTATTCCTGAATTGCGCAAGGCAATAGCCGAAAAGTTCAAGCGCGAAAACGGCCTTGACTACAAGCCTGAGCAGACAATCGTTGGTACCGGCGGAAAGCAGATTCTTTTCAACGCGTTCATGGCCACACTTAATGCTGGCGATGAAGTCGTTATCCCTGCACCTTACTGGGTCAGCTACCCTGAAATGGTTTCCATTTGCGGTGGCACGCCAGTATTCGTCAGCACCACGCTGGAAGACAATTTCAAACTGAAGCCGGAAGCCCTGGAAAAGGCGATTACGCCGAAGACCAAGTGGTTCATCTTCAACTCCCCGTCTAACCCATCGGGCGCTGCTTACAGCCACGCCGAGCTGAAGGCTCTGACCGACGTGCTGGTCAAGCATCCGCATGTCTGGGTGCTGACCGACGACATGTATGAGCACCTGACCTATGGTGACTTCAAGTTTGTGACGCCGGTTGAAGTTGAGCCTTCGCTCTATGACCGCACACTGACCATGAATGGTGTTTCCAAGGCCTATGCCATGACCGGTTGGCGCATTGGTTACGCTGCAGGCCCGCTGCAGCTTATCAAGGCTATGGACATGATCCAGGGTCAGCAGACCTCGGGTGCGAGCTCGATTGCACAGTGGGCTGCAGTTGAGGCGCTCAACGGTACGCAGGACTTCATTCCGGCCAACAAGAAGATCTTTGAAGGTCGCCGTGATCTCGTCGTATCCATGCTCAACCAGGCAAAGGGTATTAATTGCCCATCACCGGAAGGTGCATTCTATGTCTATCCGTCCTGCGCTGGCCTGATCGGCAAGACCGCACCTTCGGGCAAGGTCATCGAAACCGATGAGGATTTCGTATCGGAACTTCTGGAAACGGAAGGCGTTGCCGTGGTTCACGGTTCGGCTTTCGGTCTTGGCCCGAACTTCCGCATTTCCTATGCGACATCGGAAGCCCTGCTTGAAGAAGCCTGCAAGCGCATTCAGCGCTTCTGCGCAGCCTGCAAGTAAGTCACTCCGCACTATTTGAGAACGCCCGGCCTTTGCGCCGGGCTTTTTCGTTTCTGGCTGATGCATATCAAGCGGTGTTTGCACTTTTGGCTATTTAATAGGATAGTACCGTCCCAAGGACACATGCCGCCACGCCGCGACGCCATGTCCTTTGTATCATCCTCGCGGCCAGCGACATGCCCTTCAAAAAACAGGAGGAAATGCGCATGACGAAAGTGGTGTACGAGATTGTGCCGCATGATGGCGGTTGGGCTTACAGGATGAATGGTGCCTGGTCAGAAGCCTTTCCAAGCCACGCGGATGCGCTGGCTGCTGCCAGCATTGTGGTGCAAGAGCAGCAGGTTGGCGGCGACGGCGAAGAAATCAGCTATCAGGACGAACGCGGCCGCTGGCACGAAGAGTACAGTGATGGTGGCGACCGGCCTGAAGCTGTCATTGTCGACAAAACCCAGCAGGCAATGCCCAATTCCTAGGGATCAAGGCATCGTGAGACAGTGGCGTGAGCGACGCGCTCAGACTTCAAGGTTTGTGCGTCAATGCATCCGGGTCCGTGAGTTTCAGATGGTTTTTCAAGCCATCGACGAGCGCGCTGAAAACGGCGCGACACTTGGGCGACGTTCTGAGGTTTTCATGCATCGCTACCCAGGTGTAGAGCGGAATTTCGATCTCCGGCAGAATGCGCACCAGTTCCTGATGTCTCTTGGCAATGCCGATCTGACAGACACCTATGCCTGCACCGGCGCGGATCATTGAGAGCTGTGCGAGATTGCTGTCAGCCCTGACGGAAAAGCCGATTGCTTCGGCGTCTGGAATGTTCGGATTGTCCTTGCGCATTTTCTGCAGCAGGCTGCGAATGAAGGGCGTTTTCCTGTCGAAGCCAATCAGGTGATGATTGTCCAGATCCTGTTTCACTTGAGGAGTGCCTGCCTTGGCGAGGTAGGACTTATTGCCGTGAAAGCCGAGGCGCATATTGCCGACATAACGGATCACCAATGCTTCCTGCAACGGTTCAGTCATGCGGATGGCGATATCGGCCTCGCGGCGCAGCAGATCCTCAATGGTGTCGGACAGTGACAGTTCAATTTCAAGCCGCGGATACCTCTCCTGTAATGCCGTGATGATATCGGGCAATATTTCCACGCCGATCATGTCGGCGGCGCTGATACGCACCGATCCCTCTACCTTGCCGACTTCGCCGGATGCGGCGCGCAGAAGGGCCGAGGCCGTGGCCGCCAGGTTCTCGGCATAGGGTCTGAGAGCAAGTGCTGCCTCGGTCGGCATCAGGCCATGCGGGGAGCGAATGAAAAGCTGGTAACCCAAAGCCTCTTCCAGCGCACCGATATGACGACCGGCGGTTGGTTGGGTAATGCCCAGTTCACGGGCGGCTGCCGATAGCGAGCCATCGCGCAGAACGCTGAGGAATGTGCGGTAGAAATCCCAGCTTGGTTCGATCGTGTTCATAAAAATCCGTATGGGCGCGCAAGGAATGCAATCAATTTTGTATAGCGGGATTTTTATGCGCCTTCCAGTTTGAAGGCAGGTGTTGTCGCAGTTGTGATTTTGATTCAGGTCCACTGCGCAACCGTTTGGTTGCGCAGGGTGAATTGTCGATCGCTCAGGCGAGGGCAGGGTAGTCGGTATACCCCTCTGCGCCGCCGCCATAAAGCTTGTCAGGCTGCAGGGCATTCAGCTCAGCATTTTCCTTCAGGCGGCGTACGAGATCAGGATTGGCAATGAAGGGGCGGCCGAAGGCGATGGCATCTGCCTTGCCATTGGCGACAGCCTCGATTGCTGTTTCGCGGGTATAGCCGTTATTGGCAATCCACAGACCCTTGCCGCCAGCGTTGACGTAGGCGGCTCTGAGTGCATCATAGTCAAATGGGCTGCCACTTTCCGAAAGGTCACGCGGGCCGCCTGTTGCGCCCTCAACAACGTGAATGAAGGACAGACCGCGACCGCCAAGCTGCTTGACAACATATTCGTAGAGTGGCTGCGGTGCTGGCTCTGCAATGTCGTTGGCTGGGGTAACCGGGGAGAGGCGAATGCCGGTGCGGCCAGCTCCGATTTCCTTGGTAACGGTGTCCACCACTTCCAGAAGGAAACGGGCGCGGTTTTCAATCGAACCGCCATAGTTGTCGGTGCGTTGGTTGGCGCTGGACTTCAGGAACTGTTCAATGAGGTAGCCGTTGGCGGCATGGATCTCAACGCCATCAAAGCCGGCGTCGATAGCAAAACGGGCTGCCTTGCGGTAATCCTCGAGAATGGCCGAAATGTCTGATGTATCCAGTGCGCGAGGTGCCGATGTTTCTGCAAAGGCACCGCTGCCATCCTCGTTGATGATGTAGGTCTTGGACTTGGCGGTGATGGCCGATGGGGCGACCGGCTTGCCTTCGGCAGGCTGCAGCGACGTATGCGAGATGCGGCCGACATGCCAGATTTGGGCAACGATCTTGCCGCCTTCATCATGCACGGCGTCGGTCACCTTCTTCCAACCAGCAAGCGCTTCCGGCTTGTAGAGGCCTGGAACATGGGCGTAGCCCTGACCCTGCTGTGTGATGGCGGTGCCTTCGCTGACGATGAGGCCGGCACTGGCGCGCTGACGGTAATAGGTGACGTTGAGATCATTCGGTACTTCGCCCGGCGAGCGGTTGCGCGTCAAAGGTGCCATCACGACACGGTTGGCGAGGGCAATATCTCCGGCCTGAGCTGGTTCAAACAGATTGGTCATGTTGCTCAACTTTCTAAAGATTTTCGTTCAGGTAACGTTGAAACTCGGCAATGGTCTCTTCATTGCGTTCATAAAAAATCCACTGTCCGACCTTGCGGGACTTGATCAGTTCCGCCGCCTGCAGGGTGGCAAGGTGGCTGGAGACGGTGGATTGCGACAGACCGCTGACTTCGAACTGCCTGGCGCAAACGCCCATGCTGAAAGGATGCTCCTGACCACAAAAATGGTTTTCCGGGTCTTTAAGCCAGATCAGGAACTTCAACCGCACAGGATGCGATAAAGCCTTCAACACATCCTCATGGTTCATGGTTTACACCCTCATATTTGCGTTTATCGATATGTGTATCGACGTTTATCGATATTCAAGATCAACGCCAGAAAAAATCTCAACGGAAAAAAAGACCAAAAAAATAGGCCGCCAGATTTCTCCGCGGCCTCGAGTTTGAAGGTTAAAACCTCCAGAGGGGAACAGCTAGTGCGCTGGAAAATTCATCAGCACATCAGCTTATCCAAATATGGGAGTTGCGATCTGCAACCGCAAGGGATGATTTTCTAAAAAAACGCGAATTTTTCGAAACAGGCAAAAAAAGAGGGCCGCCGGATCTCTCCAGGGCCCTTATAAGTGTGAAGGTTAAAAAACCTCCAGAGGGGAACAGCTAATGCGGTGGAACTGGGAGGAAAGCCACCGTGTGCATCAGCTGTGTGCGATATGGTGCTTTTTTGGGCATGCGGCAACTCTTTTTTGTGCAGGTCAGGCATGCGCTTGACGCATCGCTTAAGAATTGTGTCTTATTTCTGTGCAAATCTCCAAACGAAAACGGCAGACGATTCGCATCGTCTGCCGTTTAAAACATTGTTTTTATTGATGTCTGTTAATTGTTGAGCGATATCAGAAATTCCAGTTCCGCGCCTTGGCGACAATGAAATCGCGGAAGGCTTTTAGCTTCGCAGCATTCTTCATTTCATCCGGATAGCAGAAATAGGTATCGAAGGACGGAATGTCCGCGCTGATTGGCAACTGGATAAGGCCAGGGTCGCGTCCAACGATATAATCCGGCAAGCAGGCGATGCCGATGCCCAGCAGGCAAGCGCGTTTGATGGAGGTCTGGCTGTTGATCTGCAAATGCGGCGTGCGTGCGTTGTCGGACGACCGTCCGGCATATTCCAGCCAGTTGACGTCCAGAAGGTAGTTTGGTGCAGGTTCGCCGAACGAAATGATGTGGTGGTTATCCAGATCCTCGATCGATTGTGGCTCGCCATGGCGGTTGATGTAGGACGGCGCTGCATAAACGTGCATGTGCACCGTGAACAGCTTGCGCTGGATAAGGTCCGATTGCTGCGGCTGGCGAAGGCGAATTGCGCAGTCCGCATGGCGCATGTTCACATCCAGCTCCTCGTTATCGAGGATCAGCTGGATGGACATTTCAGGGTAAAGTTGCAGAAATTCCTGAATTTTGTCGGTCAACCATCCCTGGCCAAGGCCCACTGTCGTTGTGACACGCAGTTTGCCGCTTGGCTTTTCGGTTGTCTCCGTCAGCTGCATCTTGACGGTTTCAAGCTTCAGCAGAACGTCATGGGCCGTCCGATAGAGCAATTCACCTTGCTCTGTCAGGATAAGACCACGTGCATGGCGGTGGAACAGCTTGACGCCGACGTCCTGCTCCAGCGCGCTCACTTGCCGGCTGATCGCCGACTGGGAGAGGTGAAGTTTGTCGGCTGCGTGTGTGAACGAGCCAGCTTCCGCTGCCGCATGGAAAATGCGCAGTTTATCCCAGTCTAATGGCATGCCCATGCTGTTCCCTTATCGTTGTCTGCTCTTATTCTGCCGCTATTGCTGCGGGTTGATGTCCTGCCAGGAAACGTTCAGCCTCCAGCGCTGCCATGCATCCCATGCCGGCGGCGGTGATTGCCTGTCTGTAAGTATCGTCGGTGACGTCGCCAGCCGCAAAGATGCCTTCGACATTCGTTGCTGTCGAATCCGGTGCCGTCCACATGTAGCCGTTTGGCTTGAGGCGCAGCTTGTCCTTGAACAGTTCGACGGCCGGTGCATGGCCAATGGCCACGAATACGCCGTGCGTTGCGACTTCGGTGATCGCACCGGTGCGGGTGTCCTTCAGTCTTGCGCCTGTGACCGATGGTGGCATTGGCGGTTTGGCCGGTGTGCCGACAATTTCCTCAACGGCCGTATTCCAGAGAACCTTGACGTTTTCCTTGGCGAACAGGCGTTCCTGCAGGATTTTTTCCGAACGGAAGGAATCGCGGCGGTGAACAACCGTCACGGTCTTTGCAATGTTGGAGAGGTAGAGCGCCTCTTCAACGGCCGAATTACCAACCACGATCACGTCCTTGTTACGGTAGAAGAAACCGTCGCAGGTGGCGCAAGCGGACACGCCGAAGCCCTGGAAATGCTGTTCGCTTTCGATGCCCAGCCACTTTGCCTTGGCGCCAGTGGCGATGATCAGCGTGTCAGCAGTCCAGACCGTGCCAGAATCCGTCTTCACCACAAAAGGGCGCGCCGTTGTCTCGACTTCGGTCACGAGGTCGTTGACGATCTCTGCGCCGACATGGGTTGCCTGCTTGAGCATCTGGTCCATCAGCCAGGGGCCCTGGATCGGATCTGCATAGCCTGGATAGTTTTCGACATCGGTGGTGATCATCAACTGCCCACCCTGTTCCATGCCGGCAATGAGCACAGGCTCAAGCATGGCACGGGCAGCGTAAATAGCGGCTGTGTAACCAGCTGGACCGGAACCGATGATGAGAACTTTGGTATGGCGCGCGGACATTGTTTAACTTCCTTTCAATGCGGTTCGGGATGTAGCAGGTGCAATGGACGCAAATGCTCAAACGCCGCCGCCTGTTTTGCCCCGTATTTAAGGGTGTCCAGTGCCTATATTCAAGGGCAGCCGTGCTTTACCAACAGGGCAGTTATGCAGTTATGTAATTTTATGACTTGTTTGCCTCACATTCTTGCGAATCTTACCGTCAGGAGTAGAAGGAATGAAAACCATTACCACGGGAGATAGCCGGTGACTCGCGTAGAACTCGATGCCATCGATCTTAAAATTTTGCGAGAGTTGCAGCGGGACGGTCGTATGACCAACGTCGATCTGGCCGAAAAGGTCGGTATCTCGGCGCCGCCATGCCTTCGACGCGTGCGAAAGCTGGAGGAGGGCGGCGTGATCGAAGGGTATCACGCCATGCTCAATGCCCCCAAGCTCGGTTTTGATCTCGTTGCCTTCTGCATGGTTGGCCTGAAGCGCCAGTCGGAAGCCAACCTTAAGGCCTTTGCGGCTGCCACCGATCGCTGGCAGCTGGTTCGCCAGGCATGGATGGTGTCAGGCGAAAGCGATTTTCTTCTGCACTGTGTGGCTGAAAATCTGACGCAGTTTCAAGATTTCGTTATTGAAGTGCTGACCGCCGATGAAAACGTCGACACGGTCAGAACCATGCTGACAATTCGTCAAGTCAAGCGTATCGGCCTCGTCGAAGTCTGAGTTCTGATGTGACACTCTCCCGTCAATAACAACATTGTCGGGAGACCCTGGTCAGGCAACGCTGCCCTTGTCCTGTTGCAAGGCCTGATATTCAGCCAGCAGTTGTGAATGTTGGTCTGCGCCGTTGCCGCGTTTCCTTATCCTGTCGACCAGTTCCGCATCGACGGCCTTGAAACTACCCGGCAGCAGGAAGATGTTGTAGACATAACGCAGGAACACTTGCCGCAGGGTTTCATCCGGCTGCCAGTCGTTCAGCCCTTGCAGTGCCGTTTGCAGCTGGTCGATGGAACGGGCGGAGGTAACCAGTTCCGGCATCTCATAAGGCGCATCTCCCAACACGACGACTTTTTTGCCGATGCTGATGGCTTCAAGACCGACGGTCGAGTTGATGGTGATCACTGCGGATGCACCTTCAATCAGTTTGCGGGTCTCATTGTGATTGGCAAAAATGATGCGTGGATGTGGCTGAATGTGCTTTTTGATGGAAAGCGGGAAGCTGGGGTGTTCCTTGATGACGAAATGCCTGTCGGGCATTGTCTCCGCCAGTTGGTAAAGCACTTCATAGAAGTGTTTCATGTCTTTGATCCACGGCGAATAGGCCAGGATCTGCATGTCGCTTGGTACTTGGAAAGGTACGAATATGTAATCAGCCGGCAGGTTGGTGAGTTCTTCGCCCTTTTGTTTGCTGCTGCGTTTGACGAGTGTCTGCGGCAGCTCTCCGGCAATCCGTGGTGCTACCCAGCGATAGAATTCTGCATCCCTTGGCAGGGTGCTGCCGAAGTTGATGCCCTTGGTGTCGCATTGGATCGTCTCTGGAAAGAAGCCGTTTTCCATCATCACCATCGGCCGTGACCGCTGGATGGCTGCTTCCATCAGCAGGGACGCCGGCATCATGAAACCATTAAAAATCAGCGCGCTTGCATCGGGATAGGCGTTCAGTCGGTCTTCGATCAAAATGGCCGACAGACGTGATCTGATGGCAGTGGTTGCCCGGTAAAAGGCAATGGACAGCGGATTGGAATACAGCGCGGGCAGGCGGATTTGGCGTCGCAGCAGATTGTGCTCGATGCTGGGACGGATATCGATCGAACATCCCTTGTCGCTGAACAGACGGCCCAGTTCACCAATGCCGTGGGTGCGGAAGAACTCTTTCAACCCGTCTTTCAGCTTGAAGGGCGCGCAATCCAGCCTCAGGCCGAGGACGGCCTTGAGGGGGTCATAATTGTTTCGCTGAGAGTAAATGAACTCAACGTCTGCCATTGGGGTTTCCGCCTTTTTGGGCTACGCGCTCGTAAATCTTTTGCAGCGCACGTGCCTCACCCTGAAGTTCAAAAGTGTTGAGCATGTGGCTGCGTCCTGTCTCTCCCCATTCCAGGGTCTCGGCAGGGTTCTCAAGACGATTTTTTATAGCGTTTCTAAGGGCATCGCCATCACCGGCGGCAACAACCGTGCCTGTTTTGCCAGCCAGCACCATTTCCTCATAGGCGCCGGCATCGCTGGTCACCACTGCCGTTTGCGAGGCCATCGCCTCAAGCGGGGTGAGGCCGAAACCTTCATTGCGGGACGGGGCAACATAGAGGTTCAGACGGCGATACCAGGGTTTGATATCGTCCACTTCACCGAGGAAAACGATGCGATCTGAAAGGCTGGCCTTGTTGATGTCGGCTTTCAGCTTATCGGCGAAGGACTTGTGTTCCGGTGTGATGCGGCCGCTGATGACGGCCGTCCAGTCCGGGTAAGCGGGCAGAAGATCAATCATCGCCTGCACGAAGAGATCAGTGCCTTTTTGGTGACGCACGCGGCCAAAGCAGCCGACCAGATATTTTCCCGGCAGGCCGGTTGCTGCAATCGTGTCATCTGGTGTCTGCGGCGGATGAAACAGCTCGGTGTCGACGCCATGCATGATGACGGTGTGGGGCACTTCAAGAAAGGAGCCGGAACGGGCGCTGGTGGCCACCACCTCATCCATCTGGGCAATGAGCTTGCGGGTGTAGGCTGAGTGCTTGCGCTGCGCCGCAGAGGTGAAAACCAGTTTCACCTTCATGCGAAGGACATCACGCAAGAAAATGCCGGGCAGCATTTCCAGGTTGCGCCGCGCATGCCAGACGCGCGGACCACCACCGGGAGCCTGCTGCCAAAGCCGCCATAAATCGCGAAAGCGAATATGGGGCAGGGCTTCTGGCAGGCCGGGGCCCAAGGTTGCTACCTTCTGCCCCAGCTTGTTTTGTACGGGTACCAGCTGGATTATCGTCGAGGTGACGCCGGATAAACGTTTCTTGAAGTTCGGGGCAATGACCCGAACATTGTTTAAATCGACCTGTGCCACGTCTTACTCCGCAAAAGATGAATGTAGAAATTACATCCAGTTTACGGAGAGGATTTCATAACCCTTGGAGCCGCCAGGTGCGACGACTTCGATGCTGTCGCCAACTTCCTTGCCGATCAGCGCACGTGCAATCGGCGAGGAAATGGAAATGCGGCCAGCCTTGACGTCTGCCTCCTGATCGCCAACGATCTGGTAGGTTCTCTCCTCGTCCGTGTCCTCATCAACCAGCTTTACGGTTGCGCCGAACTTGATCTTCGAGCCGGACATCTTGGACAGGTCGATGACTTCTGCACGCGCCGTCAGATCTTCCAGTTCGGAGATGCGACCTTCATTGTGGCTCTGTGCTTCCTTCGCAGCGTGGTACTCCGCGTTTTCAGACAAATCGCCATGGGCACGTGCTTCCGAGATAGCCTCGATGATGCGTGGGCGTTCCTCTTGTTGACGCCAGCGCAGCTCCTCCTGCAACTTGGTGTAACCGCCTTGAGTCATCGGCACTTTCTCTACCATTTCCTATTCCTTCGCATTCCATCCGCTTCCCGCAGACACAAAAAGAAACAGGTTCCGAAGCAAAACTTCGGAACCATGCCAAAAATAACAATTCGGACCACTATATCAGAAGACCACCTTAAATTGCCAGAAGATTTGATCGTGACACAATTTGTGAGGTTTCTGAGCTGTTTCCGGCTGGAAAATTGACAAATCGAAATAGAACATATAGTGAACATTGCATGGGAAAGTCAATCAAGGAACGACTCGCTGTTTTGTCAGATGCAGCGAAATATGATGCGTCTTGCGCCTCCAGCGGAACCACAAAGCGAAGCTCTGCGGCAAGCGGCGGTTTGGGTTCGACGGAGGGGTCTGGCATTTGCCATGCCTATGCGCCGGACGGTCGCTGTATCTCGCTGTTAAAAATCCTGTTGACCAATTTTTGCATCTATGACTGCGCCTATTGCATCAACCGTTCATCCAGCAATGTGGAGCGCGCGCGCTTTACCGTGGAAGAGGTGGTGTGGCTGACACTGGAGTTTTATCGGCGCAATTACATTGAAGGACTGTTCCTGTCGTCGGGTATTATCCGCTCGTCCGATCACACGATGGAAGAGCTTGTCCGCGTTGCGCGCGAATTGCGGGTCACGCATGGTTTCAGGGGATACATCCACCTCAAATCCATTCCAGAAGCATCGGCCCATCTGGTGGAGGAGGCGGGGCTTTATGCTGACCGCCTGTCGATCAACATCGAATTGCCAACCGATAGTGGTATCGGCCGTTTTGCGCCAGAAAAACAGCCGGGCAATATCAGAAAGTCGATGGCTGATATCCGGCTGAAAATCGAGGAGGCGGGAGAGCCGACCTTAAAGACAAAACGGGTCAAGAAATTTGCTCCGGCCGGACAAAGCACGCAGATGATTGTCGGTGCCGACGGGGCAAATGACAGCACGATCCTGTCCTCCAGCGCGCGGCTTTACGGCAGTTATGGTTTGAGGCGTGTCTATTATTCCGCCTTCAGCCCCATCCCGGATTCGTCAAAAAACCTGCCGTTGATCAAGCCGCCATTGATGCGTGAGCACCGCCTTTATCAGGCTGACTGGCTTTATCGTTTTTACGGTTTCGATATTGGCGAGATCACCTCGACGCAGAAGGATGGTATGCTCGATCTGGATATCGATCCGAAGCTTGCCTGGGCGCTGGCCAATCGACAGAGTTTTCCTGTCAATGTGAACACGGCAGACAGGGAAATGCTGTTGCGTGTTCCCGGTTTCGGCACAAAAACCGTCAACTCCGTGCTGTCGTCACGCCGGTTTCGAAAGCTGCGTCTAGAAGATCTGGCGCGGTTTGGCGTGTCACTGAAAAAGGTGAAAGCCTTTGTGGTAACGGAGGGTTGGACACCAGGCAAACTCACGGAACGTCCTGATTTACGTGACATGTTTGCGCCGCAACCAGAACAATTGTCGTTGCTGTGATGTACCGGATTGCGCTGGAGGGCCGGGGAGATTTTGCCGAGTGGCGTGATGCAGCACGGGCCTGCCTTGCTGCAAAAGTAGCGCCGCAGGATATCGACTGGGGGCTGCGTCAAGACAGAGAAAGCCTGTTTGGTTTTGAGGAAACGTCTCAACTTCCCGATGGGCCGCGCGATGCCCCCGTCAATGTGCCGGCCGCCTTCATGCCCTTGGCGCAAGCAGCGATCTGCCATAGCGATCCGTCCAGATTTGCGCTGCTCTACCGGTTGTTAT
>NZ_DAMDBP010000024.1:56572-61125 GCF_032092815.1 Agrobacterium sp.
CGCGCCTTGTTACAGTTCAAATCTGATCCTGATGTGGTGCGGGTACGGGCGATGGAAAAGTCCGTGCGCCGCGACAGCCACAAGATGACAGCCTTTGTGCGCTTCAAGGAAATGCCGCTGCCAGAGGGTGTTGCGGGACGACGGCGGTTCATTGCATGGTTCGAGCCTGATCATTTCATTGTTGAACGCAAGGCGGATTTTTTTCAGCGACGTTTTACCGATATGGACTGGTTGATCGCGACGCCCAAGGGCTCTGCGCGGTGGGACGGCGAGACGTTGCAGACGTCTCGTGATGCTGCGGAAAAGCCTGATCTTTCAGATGAAACAGACGAGCTTTGGCGCACCTATTACGCAAATATTTTCAATCCGGCGCGGTTGAAGATCAAGGCGATGACAGCGGAAATGCCGAAGAAATACTGGAAAAACCTGCCGGAAGCTGACCTTATTCCGGAGCTTATTTTGGGGGCTGAGGCGCGTGTTCTGGAGATGGCGGCGAAGGCTGCCACCGAACCGCAGCTCTTCCACCATCGCATTCAGGCCATGGCGGAAAATAGACCGGCACCAGCCTTGCCAGATGCTGACACACTTGAGGGGCTAAGGCATGGGGCAAAGACCTGCACGCTGTGTCCGCTGCATTGCGCTGCCACCCAGACGGTATTTGGTGAGGGACCGGATCATGCCGATGTGATGATCGTGGGTGAACAGCCGGGTGATCAGGAGGATCTGGCGGGGCGTCCGTTCATTGGGCCAGCCGGCAAAGTGTTTGATACGGTGCTTGCCGAAACCGGATTGTCGCGTCGTGACCTCTATGTCACCAATGCCGTCAAACATTTCAAATATGAGCCGCGGGGCAAGTCGCGTATTCACAAGCCACCTAATGTCAACGAAATCGAACATTGCCGCTGGTGGTTGACGCGTGAAATTGATCTGGTGCAGCCCAGATTGATTGTTGCGATGGGGGCCAGTGCAGTTTTTGCGCTGACCGGCATCAAAGGCAAAATCTCGGATTTACGCGGTAAAACAATGCCAATGCAGGAGGACCGGATGCTGTTTGTGACCGTGCATCCATCCTATTTGCTGCGCATTCCCGATGAAGGCAAACGGGCAGACGAAATGCAGAAGTTTCGGCAGGACATTGCCAGGGTTCAGCAATTGGCGTCACACACTCGGGCTGCCTGACGTCCTCAGTTTGACGGTAATGTTGTCTCGTCAATATGGGCCTTTGCATAGACCTTGCGGGCTATGATGGCGAGCAGCAGCAGGGTGACGGATGCCAGAAGACAGCAGACGGCGAAGCCCAGCGAGAAACCATCCCTTGCGGCGGTGAGCCAGGATGGTTCTGCTGTGCCGCCGAGTGCTTTTGCTGTTTCAACCGCACCGGCCAGCGTTCCGGAGATGGCCGCTGTCTGCTGGTCATCGAGGCCGGTCAAATCCACGTCTGACATCGCCATGCGGTAGACAACGGTGCCAAGGCTGCCAAGCAGCGCGACGCCAAGAGCGCCACCAAATTCGGAACTGGTTTCCGAAATTGCCGATGCAGATCCTGCGCGTTCTGGCGGGGCGGTGCCAACGATCAAGCCTGTGGTGGTGAGAATGACCGGTACGAAACCAAGGCCGATCAACATGCTGGCAAATAGAATACCGAGCAGGCTTTCATAATAAGCGGCAATAGCCATGACTGTGGTGCCGACAACATTGACCATCAGTCCCATCAACACGGTTTTGATAGGGCCGAAATGGTTGGTGAAGCGGTAGGCCTGGAACGACATGATGGTGAAAACTGAAGCCGAAGGAATAGACCACAGCGCAGCCTGCAAAGGCGTGAGGCCGATGACCAATTGCAGGAACAGGTTCTGATAGAGGAAGGTGCCGAATACAAAAAACACACCGGCCAGATTGACCATTAATGATGCTGTAAACGCCGGAATGCGAAACAGTTTAAGATCAATCAGCGGGTGGCTCAGGCGTTGCTGACGACGTACGAAAAACACACCGACCAACAGTCCGACTGCGACGGGCAACATTTGAATGAGTACAAAACCATCTGCCGCCATGTGTTTGAAGCCGTAAATAATCGGTAGCACCGTTGCGAGTGATAAAAGAACGCTTGGTAGATCAATGCCTTCTGCCTCATCGTTCTTGTATTCCGGCAAAATGAACGGTGCGATGACGAGGAGAAACATCATCACCGGGATATTGATCAGAAATACCGATCCCCAGTGAAAATACTCCAACAACAAACCGCCGATCAACGGGCCTATCAGGCCGCCGAGGGCAAAGGCGGCACCCCAGATGCTGATCGCCCGGTTTCTCTCCGCTTCGTTTTTGAAGATGTTGACGATGAGCGATAGGGTGGAGGGGGCGACCGTGGCACCGGCTATTCCCTGCAAGGCACGGGAAATGATCAACTGCTGTGAGGTGAAAGAAAAGGCCGCCAGTGCAGAGGCTACTCCAAAGGCAAAGGCACCGATCAGCAGCAGTTTGCGGCGACCGATCCTGTCTCCCAGCGTGCCCATGGTCACCAGAAAGCCGGCTACCATAAAGCCGTAGATATCATTGATCCACAGCAGCTCAGTGGCATTGGGGTCAAGATCGGCAACGATGGCCGGTATGGCCAGAAACAGCACCGACAAATCCATGGAGTAGATCAGACAGGCAATCGACAGGACAAACAGGCCGATCCATTCACGTTTGCTGGCTTGGTCCTGCTCCGATGTTGCATCCACCACGTTTTCTCTCCCACAGGATGGGTGAGATTTTCCTGAATTCGCAAAATTGGCAAGTATCAAAGTCAGGCTCATATCCGGCCTGCCGATCCTGCTCCGCAGATTGAGGTGGCGCTGTGAACTCACACCGCGGGTGAGATCTCCAGGAGAAGGTCTTCCAGCCTGTCGAAATTCTGTTCGTTGGCCGCTTTGATGAATTTCTGGAGTTGGAGGTTTTCTTCGGTGGCATTGAACACCATACGCCAGTTGAGACGTGTGCCTTCCATCTCGTCGGTGAGGTCTATTTCCATTGTATAGACATGTATGGGTTCGTGATGTTCAAAAACGATCCGCTGCGGAACGACAATCTCGCGAAAGGTGGAGACGTTGTGAAAATCGGTGCCGTTGGAGGCTGTCATGGTGATCTGCCATGTGCCGCCGATTCTGAAATCGAATGCGCTGATGCGGTTGGTAAAGCCGTGTGGTCCCCACCATTGTTCCAGAAGCTCGGCTTCGGAAAAGGCGCGAAACAGCGTGGTTCGATCAACGGTAAACAGTCGCTCGTTTAGAACTTCCATCTTGTCGGTCATGGTCTGTTCTTACCTTTTTCAATCGATGGCGCAAATTTTGGGCAAAAGAAAACCGGCCAACATTGCTGTTGGCCGGTCAATGGTATCACAAGGGATCAGAAGTAGCTTTGCAGCGGTCTGACTTCGAGGTTGCCAGCTTTCAGCGCTTTGATGGCAAGTGCTGCGGCCTCTGCACCAGCCATTGTGGTGTAATAAGGCACCTTCTGCATCAGCGTCGCGCGACGCAGCGACTTCGAGTCGGAGATTGCCTTGTTACTGTCAGTGGTGTTGATGACCAGCTGGACCTGACGGTTACGGATGGCATCTTCGATGTGCGGACGACCTTCCTGAACCTTGTTGATCTTTTCAGCATCAATGCCCTGTTCCGCGAGGAAACGCTGGGTGCCACCGGTTGCCAGAACCTTGAAACCGATTTCCACGAGAATGCGGATGGCTGGCAGAACACGGTCCTTGTCTTCGTCACGAACCGATACGAACACCGCGCCGGAGCGTGGCAAGTCAACGCCCGCACCAAGCTGAGACTTGGCAAAAGCCAAGGCGAAATCGGTATCGAGGCCGATGACTTCACCGGTCGAGCGCATTTCCGGTCCGAGCAGAATGTCGACGCCCGGGAAGCGGGCGAACGGGAACACGGCTTCCTTGACAGCAATGTGCTTCAGGTTGCGAGGATCTGGCTTTTCGCCGTAGGCGGCAATTGCCGGATCAAGCTTTTCGCCAGCCATGACGCGGGCTGCGATCTTGGCAATCGGTGCGCCTATGGTCTTGGCGACGAATGGCACGGTACGCGATGCACGCGGATTGACCTCGAGAACATAGATCGTTCCGTCCTTAATAGCGTACTGGACGTTCATCAGGCCGCCAACGTTCAGTGCCTTGGCAAGAGCCGTGGTCTGGCGCTCCAACTCGTCAACAATTTCCTTCGACAGCGAACGAACCGGCAGCGAGCAGGCCGAGTCACCGGAGTGAATACCGGCTTCTTCGATGTGTTCCATGATGCCGGATACGAAGACGTTTTCGCCGTCGCACAGTGCATCAACGTCCACTTCAACTGCGTTGGTCAGGTAGCTATCGAACAGCAGCGGGTTCTTGCCGAGCAGGGTGTTGATCTGTCCGGTCTTGTCATTCGGGTAACGCTGCTTGATGTCTTCCGGCACGAGACCTGGAACGGTGTCGAGCAGGTAGGACTGCAGCTGACCTTCCGAGTGGATGATCTGCATGGCGCGGCCACCCAGAACGTAGGAAGGACGAACAACCAGCG
>NZ_DAMDBP010000025.1:0-6057 GCF_032092815.1 Agrobacterium sp.
GGCATTGGCACCGGTTGCGCGCATGGCAAGGCCTGCATCGCTTTCCAGGAAACGCCAAACCAGGATAACCGCGATCAGCACAAGCGCACCAACGAACAGCGGGCGAACCAGATATTCAGCCACGCCGAGACCATAAAACGGCTCGATCATGGTTTCCTGATTGAGCAGTGCGACGTTCGGTTTGCCCATGACGCGCAAGTTCACGGAAAACAGCGCAATCATGGTCAGGATCGATGCCAGAAGATTGAGGATCTTGAACCGCACATTCAGCGTTGCCGTGACGATACCGGCAGCGGCGCCGGCCGCCATCGCACAGGCTGCAGCAAGCCAGGGGTTCAGACCGGCAATGATCAGAACCGCAGCAACGGCCGCACCAAGCGGAAACGAACCATCCACGGTCAGGTCCGGAAAATCCAGCACACGGAATGCGAGGTAAACGCCGATAGCAACAAAGGCGAAAACCAGCCCCAGTTCAACAGCACCCCAGAAGGCGATTTGGCTCACAAGATATATCCCTGATTTATCGCCCAATCATTACACTGGGCGCATTTACTGCAGTTCGCAAACTGCCATGAAACCGCTCGCTCACCTCCAGCTTTGACGATGCCCGGGACAGGCCCGGGCATGAAAAAGCATATGCGGCAGTTTTCCAAAAAACAAACGAGGCTGCGCGATGGCAGCCTCTTCATGCTTATTCGATGACCTTGGTGGCGCGCTTCACAACGCTTTCCGGGAAAGTCACGCCAACCTTTTCAGCCACAGTCTTGTTGATGACCAGGTCGGTACCGACGGCAACGGTGGCAGCAATATCACCAGGCTTTTCACCCTTGAGGATACGCACGACAACAGCACCTGTCTGCTTGCCAACATCGAAGTAGTTGAAACCGAGTGCCGCAATCGCGCCACGTGCAACGGAATCCGTATCAGCCGCAAAAAGCGGAATTTTCGCTTCCGAGGCAACGCCAGCTGCAGCTTCAAATGCCGATACGATGGTGTTGTCGGTTGGAACGTAGATCACGTCGGCCTTGCCAACCAGCGCACGTGCTGCACCCTGCACTTCTGCAGACTTGGTCGCAACGGATTCAACAACCTTGAGACCAGCCTTTTCGGCTTCAGCCTTGAGCAACTCCAGCGTCGAAACCGAGTTGGCTTCGGCAGAGTTGTAGATGTAACCAACGGTCTTCGCGTCCGGGCTGATTTCCTTGATCAGTGCCAGATGTTCGTTCACCGGCAAGGCGTCAGAAAGGCCAGTGACGTTACGGCCAGGCTTTTCCATTTCCTTGATCAGCTGTGCGCCAACCGGGTCGGAAACCGCAGTAAACACCACCGGAATGTCACGGGTGGCAGCAACAACAGCCTGAGCGGACGGCGTGGAGATCGGCACGATGACATTTGGTGCATCGCCAACGAACTGACGGGCAATCTGGGCAGCAGTGGCAGGATTACCCTGAGCAGACTCATAAACGAATTTGAGGTTTTCACCTTCCTTGTAACCGGCTTCGGCCAGAGCTTCCTTGACGCCATCACGGGCCGCATCAAGAGCAGGGTGCTCAACGATGGCAGTGACGGCAACGGTTACAGTTTCGGCCTTTGCAGGCATGGCAAGTGCGGTTGCAGCCGCAAGTGCCAAGATGAGTTTACGCATGGATGATCCTCCGAGTGTTTTTCTTTCGGATATCTTCTTAGGAAAGGGGGGATTTGAAATCAATCAGCGAACAGCCACAAAACGCTTATTCTTGTGGCGATAGTACACGCGCAAGCCACGCTTGCAAAAGTCGGCATCCCACGTATCAACACAAGATGAAAGCACGCCACTATCCACGGATGGAAATGACGTGCCGTCTCTTTGCTTTCTGATCAGTCATCTGCGCCGTGGTTGGCAATCATCATCGCTTCAAACGCCAGACGTTCTGTCTTGCGCATGCGCTCGGATTCCGACTTCAACTGGCCACACGCCGCCAGAATATCGCGGCCGCGTGGTGTACGGATTGGTGACGCGTAACCGGCCTGATTGATGAAATCGGCAAATTTCTCGATCTGTGCCCAATCGGAACACTGGTAATTGGTACCCGGCCATGGGTTGAACGGAATGAGGTTGATCTTTGCCGGAACACCCTTGAGAAGCTGCACCAGCATCTTGGCATCTTCCAGACTGTCATTAACATCCTTCAGCATCACATATTCAAAAGTGATGCGGCGGGCGTTGGAAAGACCAGGATATTTCCGGCAGGCCTCGATCAGCTCTTTCAGTGGATATTTTTTGTTGATCGGCACCAGCATGTCGCGCAGCTCGTCGCGAACCGCATGCAGCGAGATCGCCAGCATCACGCCGATTTCGTCACCTGTGCGGAAAATTTCCGGCACGACACCTGAGGTCGAGAGCGTCACGCGACGTTTGGAAAGCGACAGGCCATCACCATCTGTGGCGATCAGCAGCGCCGTCTTGACGTGTTCAAAGTTGTAAAGCGGTTCGCCCATGCCCATCATCACGATGTTGGACACCTTGCGACCTTCGCTTGGCACATAGGCACCAACCGGGGTCGAACCATCCGGGAAGTCGCCCAGCCGGTCACGGGCCAGCAACAATTGTGAGAGAATTTCTTCCGCCGTCAGGTTGCGTACCAGACGCTGTGTGCCGGTATGACAGAAAGAACAGGTCAGCGAACAGCCAACCTGGCTGGAAATGCACAACGTGCCGCGACCTTCTTCGGGAATATACACGGTTTCGATTTCGACCGGACGACCAGCACCCCGTGGCGGAAAACGCATCAGCCACTTGCGGGTACCATCGTTAGAGATTTGCTCCTCGACGATCTCGGGTCGGGCAATGGTGAACTTCGCTTTCAGCGTTTCGCGCAGATCCTTGGCGACATTGGTCATATTGTCGAAGTCGGACACGCCACGCACATAGAGCCAGTTCCACAACTGGCTGACGCGCATTTTCACTTGCTTTTGCGGCACACCGGCATCCATCAGCGCCTCGGCCATTTCCTCACGGGTAAGGCCAATCAGGCTGGGCTTGCCAGACATCAGATCGCTATTGGCAACGATCGGCTTTTTAACGGCCAGACCGGTGGCTTCCATTACGGACATCGCAATATCCCATCATCGAATACGCATCGAAAATCGGCAGCTATAAAAGGCCGAACCATCGTCTGCATGTCATGAAAATCAGCGGCAGGCATCAAAAACGTGCCCGCTTGCGGTTTGTTGCCGCGCCTTTAGCATTAATCCGTCTTCAACGCAAATGGCCGGTCAGGGACCGGCCATTCAAAATCCACGCTGCAAGGATGCTTACTTGCAGGATTCGATCTGCTTCAACGCGGCTGAAATGCCGGAGAGCGAGTAGGAATAGGTTGTTGCGGTACCGCGACCGGATGTCGCCTTTACGGTCATGGATCGACCGCCCTTCATTGCAGCAACCAGCGCCGGCTCTTCGGCAGCGTTCTCAACCCATGCAGCCTTGTCCTTGGTGAACATCACAAAATTCTTGTTGTCGATGCTCACATTGACCTTCGAACCTTCGCGCAAGGCGTAACCAACCATGGCCTGAGGTTCGTAGGAAATGTTCTGGCCCGGACGCTGCGAAACGATGAAGAAGATATCACCGTGGTCAACGTTCGATGGTTCTTTGGTTGTCGGGATGGAAAGCACGTAACACACGGTACTGTTACCGGATTTGTACGAATAAGCACCCCATGCGTTGAACTGCTGGATGCGCGTGGGCGACTGTGCATAGGCCAGGCTTGCGCCTGTCATCAGAATTGCCACTGCGGTTGCTACACTTCTTACAAACATTGATTTCCTGCCGGGTTTACTGTCACCAAATGCCCGGAACGGCTCTGCCGGGCTTATCGAAGTTATGTTCATTTTTAGTTTGGCTTAAC
This sequence comes from Agrobacterium sp., assembly GCF_032092815.1. Taxonomy (GTDB): domain Bacteria; phylum Pseudomonadota; class Alphaproteobacteria; order Rhizobiales; family Rhizobiaceae; genus Agrobacterium. The sequence continues at coordinate 3,888 of NZ_DAMDBP010000025.1, forward strand.
ATGGGTTACCAAACCGTCAACGGGAACGATAAAATAACGAAAATGTATCGCCCTGTTACAATTTCGCGACGTCAAGCCACCTTGCATTTGTCACTCTGATGCAATGCGCTTCGACATCTCGTGAAACACGTTTCTTTCTCCCAAACCGCTTATCCATTTTGGGAGACATGCTTGAGCCGTAAGGGGATTTGGTGTCTTAGGATGCTGTCTCTGCAAACAGCTTTGACACAAAGTTTAAGGCAAGAATTTGTCCTCCAACGAACGGTGGAAATCACAGAACCGTTACGCTTTCACTCTTCTTCCGGGCGCGCCAACATCTCATCGGCGGCGTCATAATGTTCCATTTTTATATGGGCACGAATCATCGCCAGAGCAGCCGTTAAAACAGCGATATCATCGGTAAAACCAATCACCGCAAACATGTCAGGGATCACGTCGATAGGCATGATGAAATATCCAAGCGCTGCCAACAGAATACCCTTAGCACGCAACGGCGTTGTCGGGTCCATCGCACAATAATAGGCAGCAGCAGCGTCTCGCGCGAAAGGAATGCGCTTCATTGCACGGCGCAATTTCGGCCAGAACTTGGAACGCACCTCTCTTTCGCGCTCCTCCTGGGTATCAGGATCCCCTGGCAATAGGATTTCACCGATCTTGACATCATCCATCGTTCGTGGAGCCTCCATCTTCCCTTTATATGGGAAGAATAAAACACGGTTCAATTGCCGCGATCGCCAGCCGCCTTGTTGATGCAGGCTGCCAGCTGAAAATCCCGTTCACTCACCCCTTGAGAATCATGGGTCGTTAGCGCCACATCCACACGGGAATAGACATTGTGCAACTCCGGATGATGGTTGAACTTTTCCGCGGCCAGCGCAATCTGCGTCATGAATCCGAAGGCTTCGGAAAAATTTGCAAACTTGAAGTTACGGGTAATTGCCAAACCATCGGCACGCATCACCCAGCCACCACCCAGCTTTTGTAGTTCCTGCTCGATTGCAGCCGTTTCCAGCCTGTCGTATTTCATGGCATAGACCTCCCTGTCCGATTGCTAAGGTTATGGATCACAGCATGAAACCAGTCTCGATACTGTTCGTCTGCATGGGCAATATTTGCCGTTCGCCACTGGCTGAGGGCATTTTCACACACATCACTGAAACAGCGCAACAGCAACACAGGTTCCATGTGGATTCGGCCGGCACCGGTGGCTGGCATGCGGGAAACCCGCCTGATCCGCGCTCGATGGAGATTGCAGCCCGGCACGGCATTGATATCTCCGGCCAACGCGCCCGGCAGGTCAACACGGATGATTTCGAGCGCTTCGACCTCATCCTGTGCATGGATGAGGATAATCTGGCGCGCCTGTCGCAGTCCTGCCCACCAGACTTGCAGCACAAGCTGCATCTGTTCAGCCAATATGCCCATGGCACGACACAGAGTGTACCGGATCCCTATTACGGTGGTGCAGACGGTTTTCTCACCGTTTACAACATGCTTTTTACCGGCTGCAAATCCATGCTGGAAAAGATGGGTGCAGACGACGTGGCCTCGTAAAGCGGGAAGGTCTCTTCGGCGATGTAAGGTCCGCCACCCACCGATTCCTTGGACGACATCAGCACGAAACGCCCAACCGTAAAGGCTGAGGTTCTAAAGTCTCCCCGGCCGGAGAGATATTGCACTACATCATCAAGACGGCAATTGCGCAGGCGAGCCAGCGTGACATGTGGCATGAATTTGCGCGGATCCGGCGGCAATCCAATGCGTTGGCAGATACGTTCGATTTCAGCCTGAAGCGCATTCATTTCTGGTGAGGGGGAAACCCCGGCCCAGATGGAATGGGGTTTCTTGGAACCGAAGGAGCCGATGCCGGTCAGATTGAGTTGAAACTCGGGCCGATTTATCCGGTCCAGACGATCAACTACCTCATCGGCAGTTCGCCCGTCTATGTCACCGATAAAGCGCAGGGTTATATGATAATTCTCCACATCAATCCACCGGGCACCCGGTAGACCACCACGCAATAAAGAGAGGCTTAACGCCGCGTTGCGTGGAATTTCGAGAGCGGTAAATAGTCTCGGCATGGCGAGCTCCCCGAATCTCTTGCAGATAACAACAGCGAATCATGCAATGCCTTTGCACGCAAGCTCTTATTTTTATTGCCCACCAATTG
>NZ_DAMDBP010000025.1:6067-20090 GCF_032092815.1 Agrobacterium sp.
CGGCACTGTTCGGATGCATGCCGTCTTCCAGTTTCAGTGAGGCATCCAGCACCACGCCTTCGAGGAAAAACGGGTAGAGCTTGACGTCGTATTTGTCGGCCAAACGCTTGTAGATCGGGTTGAAACGCGCGGCATAATCATCCCCCATATTGGGTGGCGCCATGATGCCGGCAAGCAGCACCGGAATGTTGCGTTTCTGAAAACCTGCAATGATCGCATCGAGGTTTTTTTCGGTCTCATCTGGCGAAATGCCACGCAGCGCATCATTGGCACCAAGCTCAAGAATAACACCGTCTGTACCATCAGGAACCGACCACTCGGCACGCGCCAGACCACCGGCACTGGTATCACCGGAAACTCCGGCATTGGTGATGGCAACATTGACGCCTTTCGCCTTCAGGGCCTCTTCCAGCTTGGCGGTAAAACTGTCGGTAGGCGGCAGCTGATAACCGGCCATCAGGCTGTCTCCCAGCCCGACAAGCTGCAAGGTCTTGTCCTGCGCATTCGCGCCAAAGGCGAAAATCGACGCGGCACAAATGACGATGAAGTGAAACGCGGCGGCTTTAAATCCCATCATACCTCTCCTAAGTTGTTTCAGAACATCGCGAAAAATCGCCCTATCGCCTCTATATAGGAACCTATTCTGTGACGAAAACCATTATCGAGCTGAACAAGGCTGACCTCACTCTTGGAAATGCCGCGGCTTCTGTTCACGTCCTGAAAAAAATTGACCTGAAAATTGGCGAAGGCGAGGCAGTGGGCATTGTTGGCCCCTCCGGCTCGGGAAAATCGACACTGCTGATGGTTCTGGCCGGCCTTGAGCGGCTTGATAGCGGCGAAATTCACATCACCGGCAAGCCGCTGCATGACCTGGGCGAAGACGCGCTGGCCGATTTCCGCGGTAAGAATATCGGTATTGTTTTCCAGTCCTTTCATTTGATTGCCAACATGACGGCACTTGAAAACGTTGCCGTTCCGCTGGAACTCGCCAATGTTAAAAATCCCTTCGATATTGCCCGCAAGGAACTGCAGGCCGTTGGTCTGGGCGAACGCTTGTCGCATTATCCCGGTCAGCTCTCCGGCGGTGAACAGCAGCGTGTTGCCATTGCCCGCGCCCTTGCGCCATCACCAGCCGTATTGATTGCCGACGAACCAACCGGCAATCTCGATACGGAAACCGGGCGTCAGATCGCCGACCTGCTGTTTTCCAAACAGACCGAGCGCGGCATGACCATGATCCTGGTCACGCATGATCCATCCCTTGCCGCGCGTTGTTCGCGCCAGATCAAGGTCCGGTCAGGCGAAATCGTTGACGATTCCGCGGTCACTTCAGCCGTTCGCGAGGCCGCCTCCGCATGATGCCGTCTTCTTTCCAGATCCGTACGGCATTTCGTCTGGCCAGACGCGAAATTCGCGGTGGCTTTCGTGGCTTTTACATTTTTCTAGCCTGTATTGCGCTTGGAACGGCAACCATTGCCACCGTCAATTCAGTATCGCAGGCCGTCACCAGCGCCATTGCATCCGAAGGACAGGCCATTCTGGCAGGTGATGTGCGGTTTGAATTGCGCAACCGTGAAGCAACACCGGAAGAGCGCAGTTATCTTGAGGGCTTAGGCGATATCGCGGTTTCAACCGGACTGCGCTCCATGGCACGCGCACCATCCGGCTCCGAACAGACCCTGGCCGAGGTCAAGGCTGTTGATGGTGCTTATCCACTTTACGGAACCTTTGAAGCCGAACCAAACCGTCCGCTTGCCGAACTGCTTGCAAAGAACGGTGAAACCTACGGCGCTTTGGCGGCCCCTTTGCTGTTTGAAAGACTGGGTGTCAAACCCGGCGACGAAATCCTGCTTGGTTCCGCACGGCTGAAATTGACGGGTTCAATCGTCACCGAACCCGACGCCCTGTCGGATGGTTTTGGTTTCGCTCCGCGCCTCATGGTCAGCCGCGACGCACTGATTGCATCTGGCCTGATCCAAACCGGAAGCCTTGTCGAACACGCCTACAAGATCAGGCTCACAGATCCGCTGAAACGGGCGACAATCACCGCTGACACCAACACCGCATTTCCGAGTGCCGGCTGGTCGATCCGCACCAGCGATCGAGCAGCCCCCGCCTTGACCGAAAACGTCAACCGTTTTTCGCAGTTCCTGACGCTGGTCGGATTGACCGCATTGATCGTTGGCGGCGTTGGTGTGGCAAATGCCGTGCGCGCATTTCTGGATGCAAAGCGCACCACCATCGCATCGTTCAAATGCCTGGGCGCTCCCGCCATCATCGTGACGATGACCTATCTTTTCCAGATATTGTTTATCGCCTTCATCGGCATCGCCATCGGGCTTGTCGTCGGCGCCGTCGTACCGCTCGTTGCCATGCAATTCCTGGCTGGCGTCCTGCCAGTCCCTAAGGATATCAGCCTTTATCCGTCGGCGCTGTTCATCGCCACGGTGTTTGGCCTGATCACCACACTGGCTTTCACCATTCTGCCACTGGGGCAGGCACGCGAAGTTCCGGCAACCGCCCTCTTTCGCGAACAGGGTTTCGATGAAGGTGGTTGGCCGTCATGGCCCTATCTGTTGGCCACCGGTCTGCTGTTGGCGTTGCTGGCAGCACTTGCCATTCTCACAGCAGAAGACCGTTTCATCGCATCCGTCTTTCTCGGCGCTGTGGCCTTTGCCTTCATCGTGCTGCGTGTCGTTGCCAGCCTTGTGCGGTTCATTGCGCGCAAGAGCCCGCATGTGAACTCCACAGCCCTTCGTCTTGCCATCGGCAACATTCACCGTCCCGGCGCACTGACGCCGTCGGTGGTGCTGTCCCTCGGGCTTGGCCTGACCCTTCTGGTTACGCTGTCGCTGATTGATGGCAATCTGCGCCGCGAACTGACCTCCACCCTGCCGGAACGGGCCCCGAATTTCTTCTTCGTCGATATTCAGGGCAGCGAACTGGACGGGTTCCGTAACGTCGTCAAACAACACGCGCCCAACGGCACCATTACCGAAGTCCCGATGTTGCGTGGACGTATTCTGGCGCTGAATGGCGAAGACGTCACAAAAATCCAGGTACCGCCCTCCGGCCGCTGGGTACTGCGGGGTGATCGCGGCATAACCTATGCTGGCGACATGCCTGAAAATGCCACGCTGACCGAAGGAACATGGTGGGACAAGGATTACAGCGGTGAACCTCTGGTGTCCTTTGCGGCAGAAGAGGCCGGTGAACTCGGCCTTAAGATTGGCGACAGTGTTACCGTCAACGTGCTTGGCCGCAGCATTACCGCCAAGATTGCCAACCTGCGCAATGTCGAGTGGGAATCGCTATCCATCAATTTCGTGATGGTCTTTTCACCCAACACCTTCCGTGGCGCTCCCCATGCCTGGCTGGCAACTCTTGCCGATCCGGAAGCATCCCCTGCCGATGAAGGCCAGATTCTCCGTGCCGTCACCAATGCCTACCCGACCATCACAAGTGTCCGCGTAAAGGATGCGCTCGAAGTGGTCGACAGGCTGGTTGGCCAGTTGGCCACCGCCATCCGTGCCGCCGCCGCCGTTGCCTTGATCGCGTCTGTTTTGGTGCTGGCTGGCGCGCTGGCTGCCGGAAACCGCGCCAGAACCCATGACGCTGTCATTCTCAAGACATTGGGCGCCACACGTGGCACGTTGATCAAGGCGTTTTCCTACGAGTATATGATCCTTGGTCTGGCAACCGCCACCTTTGCCCTTGCTGCAGGCGGTGTCTCGGCATGGTTCGTGATTGCCCGCATCATGAAACTGCCTTCGGCATTTCTCACCGATGTGGCGGTTGGAACAGTGTTTGTGGCGCTGGTCATGACGGTTGGTATCGGCCTTGTTGGCACTTGGCGCATCCTTGGCCAGAAGGCCGCACCGGTACTGCGCCAGATCGGAGAGTAAGCGTGCTAGGAGCGCGCTAAACGTCCAACAAACCAACCCATGCGCAAGCTCAGGCATTATCGCTTTATGTATAGCGACAAAACCGCTGCCGCATGGGTTGTGTCTGACCGGCACACCGGCATAACTTTAACGATTAATTCTTGGTAATCTTCGATAAATTGATCGTCATTTTCCCGTATTTGGTGTTTTTGGGCGCAAAAGGTCTTGTATCAAACACATTCTCCCATCATATTTCGGACAGGCTTGCTGAAGCTCCGCAGCGGCGCCTGGGATTTATCCCGACACCGTGAATAATTCCGGAGCTTGAAAGAGGAACAAATGGCTGATTTCAACAATTACCAAAACCGAATGGCGCAGACACGCGGCCAGACGGATGCGATGATCGATGAAGGTCTGCGTAGCTACATGGTCAAGGTTTACAACCTTATGGCTGTTGGTCTCGCGATCACCGGTATCGCTGCTTACTTCACATTCGCGATGGCAACGACAACGGATCCATCGGCTGCCGTTGCTCAGCTTGGCAACGGAACAATGTTGACGGCTCTTGGCGCGGCCCTTTACGGTTCGCCGCTGCGTTGGGTCGTGATGCTTGCGCCGCTCGGCATGGTGTTCTTCCTCAGCTTCCGCGTTCATAAGATGAGCGTTGCTGCTGCGCAGACCACCTTCTGGGTTTATGCTGCGTTGATGGGCCTCTCCTTGTCGTCAATCTTCGTGGTCTACACTGGCCAGAGCATCGTACAGACGTTCTTCGTCACCGCCGCTTCGTTCGGTGCGCTGTCGCTTTACGGCTACACCACGAAAAAGGACCTGTCCGGTATGGGCTCGTTCCTGATCATGGGTCTGTTCGGTCTGATCATCGCGTCGATCGTCAACATCTTCCTCGCATCTTCGGCCATGGGCTTTGCCATCTCGGCCATCGGTGTTCTGATCTTTGCTGGTCTGACCGCCTATGACACCCAGAAGATCAAGGAAATGTATTTTGATGGTGATGATGTTGCCGTTGCTGGTCGCAAGGCCATCATGGGCGCGCTGACCCTCTATCTCGACTTCATCAACCTCTTCACCTTCCTGTTGCAGTTCCTCGGTAACCGCAACGACTAAGAAGGGTTGAAACCCACATGAAGAAGGCGGCTTTCGAGCCGCCTTTTTATTGCCTGTAATAGTTCACGCCTCGTCAGCCCATCACGGGCCGCGAGGCCGGCATGGTCACTCAACCAGTTTCAAAGTCTTGTCGAAAACTTTCAGAACCTGCCGTAATTCATGGCCGCGCTTCAAGATCATGCCGTTGACATTGACGACACTGTAGGCGCCCTGTTTAGCGGCCAGTTTGGGGTTCTTCTCAATCCGGTACAGCGGCATTTCACCAGACCGTTTGAACACCGAAAACACCGCCTTGTCCTTGAGGTGATCAATCGCGTAATCGCGCCACTCGCCCTCACCCACCATGCGGCCATAAATCCACAGAATGGCGTCGAGCTCCCGACGATGAAAGGTCACCGGCAAGGGGTCCTTGTTTCTCTGGTATTCCCGAAGGTCAACGACGGACGAACCGTCCCGCATCGAATTCTCGCCCTGCGACAAATCCGGCTGATCGGTCATGCGCGCCTCGCTGCAAATCATAACAGGTTGGTGACAGTGTTGCCCCAGCTTGAAAAAATTGCAAGCAAAACGACGAAATCGGCTTGTTGTGACGGCAAACGCCGAATTTATAATCGCCGCAATTCGGTCAAATCACTGCCTAAATTGGGTGTCAGTGTGAGGTCTGTCAATTGATGTCTAGGCACCAAATGACCCGGTTCGGTGCATTGACCCTTTACCCCCAGCCCCCAATGCCCGGACCGGATAAACCCTACTGCCCGTCATTCATCAGAATGCTTGCACCGATTATGGCTGAGGGATCACCCTTTTCATTGGCAGTCTGCAAAAGCACGGCACAGCCGCCCTTCTTGGCTTTCCCAAGAACACTGGCTGGCAGGTTCACCTTCATCGATTCGCCATTCCACATGCCAACGGTCTGCACATCATAGACGCTGTGCCAGTAGGAAATCTTGCGACCCTTGTTTTCACCGCGTGTCACATCAACCATCTGCTGCTGGTTGAAATAGGCAACAACGATATCCGCTTTGCCCTGACCTGCCCCAATGTTGATTTCAATCTCGTCATTCACCAGGCGAGATTTTACAGGCACGTTCAAACCTTTGCCACTGGCGGCAAATTCATCGAGCTTGCTGTAAATCGCCTTGGTGTCGGCACCCTTGGCATGGTCGCGGCCGTTCAGCACCGCCTGCGGCGTATAAACGCCATTGCGACCCAAAGCGCGGGCATAACCATACTGACGTTCGGTATTTTCCTTGGAGCTCAGGGAATCGTTCCAGCCAAGATAATTCCAGTAATCGACATGGAAGGACAGTCCGATGACGTCGCCCTTTTCGATCATCTTCTGCAATGCTGCATCTGCCGGCGGACAGGAAGCGCAGCCCTGTGAGGTAAACAGTTCCACAACACCCTTGGGCTGGTCCGGCAATGTCTGTGCAAGAGCAGGATTGGCGGCAGCAACACCGATAAGGAGGAGGGGGAAACCAAACTTCAGAAGCATTGCGATCTTGAACCTTTCATCCGCACAAACGTCCGGATGTTCATATGCAATAAAAATCTATCGGGCGTTGCTGGAAAATAAGCTCGAAACACGTGCAAAGGGAAGTCACGAAGGGGTGAGAGCCGATCACATTTCGTGCTCGTCAAATTTTCCAGGTGAACACTTAAACACGCGCCAATCTGAACCTGACGTGAAAACGCCGGGATTTCTCCCGGCGCTTCGTCATCATAAACGCTGCTATTACGCAGCCAGATCGCGCAGAACGGTCTGGAGAATGCCGCCATTGTCCATGTAGGTCACTTCATCCAGCGTATCGATGCGGCACAGCAGAGGAATTTCCTTCACCGTACCATCGCCATAGGTGATCTTGGCAATCTTGGTTTCGCGTGGCTTGATCTCACCTTCAAGGCCATCGATCTCGACGATTTCATCACCCTTGAGACCAAGGCTGGCCCAGGTTGTGCCTTCCTGGAAGGTGAAGGGAACAACACCCATACCGACCAGATTGGAGCGGTGAATACGTTCGAACGACTGCGCAATCACAGCCTTCACGCCAAGAAGGTTGGTACCCTTTGCCGCCCAGTCACGGGAAGAACCATTGCCGTATTCAACACCTGCAAAGATAACAAGCGGAACGCCTTCATCCTTGTACATCATGGCCGCATCGTAAATCGACATCTCTTCCTTGGACGGATAGTGGATGGTGTAACCACCTTCCTTGCCGTTTGGCCCAAGCATGTGGTTGCGAATACGGATATTGGCAAATGTGCCGCGCATCATCACTTCATGGTTGCCACGGCGCGTACCATACTGGTTGAAGTCGGCTACACCGACACCGTTTTCCGTCAGGTAAGCACCGGCTGGCGAAGCAGCCTTGATCGAACCGGCCGGAGAAATATGGTCGGTTGTGATCTTGTCGCCGAACAGGCCAAGAACGCGCGCGCCCTTGATGTTCTTGATGCCGGTACCCTTCTTGCCCATGCCAACGAAATATGGCGGGTTCTGAACATAGGTGGACTTGTCGTCCCAGGCATAGGTCTGGCCTTCCGGCACCTGAACGGCCTGCCAGTTTTCATCGCCCTTGAACACGTCGGCATATTTGGTTTCGTACAGTTCTCTGGTCACATATTTGTGGATGAACTGCTGCACCTCTGCCGAGGTTGGCCAGATGTCCCTGAGATAAACCGGGTTGCCGTCCTGGTCTTCGCCAAGCGGTTCCTTGGTCAGATCCTTCTGCACCGTACCGGCCAGTGCATAAGCGACAACCAGCGGCGGCGAAGCCAGGTAGTTGGCCTGCACGTCAGGTGAAATACGGCCTTCAAAGTTACGGTTGCCTGAAAGAACACCGGCGGTGATCAGGCCCTTGTCATTGATGGTCTTGGAGATCGGCGCCGGCAGCGGGCCAGAGTTACCAATGCAGGTCGTGCAGCCGAAACCAACAAGGTTGAAGCCAAGTGCGTCCAATTCGGTCTGCAGACCAGACTTGGCGAGATATTCACCCACCACCTGCGATCCCGGCGCCAGCGACGTCTTGACCCATGGCTTGGACTTCAAGCCCTTGGCAACGGCGTTGCGGGCCAGAAGACCGGCAGCGATCAGCACCGACGGGTTGGATGTGTTGGTGCAGGATGTGATGGCTGCAATCGCCACATCGCCATGGCCGAGATCAAAATCCGTGCCTTCAACGGCATAACGTGCATCGAGCTGGCCGGGTTTCTTGTAGTCACCCTCCAGAGCTGTCGCAAAGTTCGGCGCAATGGTTTCCAGCGGCAGGCGACCTTCCGGGCGCTTTGGACCAGCCATCGACGGTACGACGTCACCCAGGTCCAGTTCCAGCGTGTCGGTAAAGACAAGCTGCGATCCATCATTGTCGCGCCACATGCCCTGCACCTTGGAATAGGCTTCCACCAGCGCAATACGGTCCTTCGTACGACCGGACATGTTGAGGTAATTGACGGTTTCACTATCAACCGGGAAGAAACCACAGGTCGCACCATACTCCGGACCCATGTTACCAATCGTCGCACGGTCGGCCAGCGTCATGGAATCAAGACCGGGGCCAAAGAACTCGACAAACTTGGAAACGACGCCCTTTTTGCGCAACATCTGCACAACGGTCAGCACGAGGTCGGTGGCGGTCACGCCTTCCTTGACCTTGCCGGTCAGCTTGAAACCGATGACCTCAGGCAGCAGCATGGACACCGGCTGGCCAAGCATGGCAGCTTCAGCCTCGATGCCGCCGACGCCCCAACCCAGAACACCCAGACCATTGATCATGGTGGTGTGGCTGTCTGTACCAACGCAGGTGTCAGGATAGGCAATCGTCTCGCCGTCTTCTTCCTTCGTCCAGACTGTCTGGCCGAGATATTCGAGGTTCACCTGGTGACAGATGCCGGTGCCCGGAGGAACAACACGGAAATTCTTGAAGGCCTGCTGGCCCCACTTCAGGAAGCGGTAACGCTCGCCGTTGCGTTGATATTCCAGATCCACGTTGCGGGCGAAAGCCTGAGGCGTTCCAAATTCATCAACAATAACAGAGTGATCGATAACCAGATCGACAGGAACCAGCGGATTGATCTTTTCAGGATCACCACCCAGAGCCTTCAGGCCATCGCGCATGGCGGCAAGGTCAACCACGGCAGGAACGCCGGTAAAGTCCTGCATCAGCACGCGGGCTGGACGATAGGCGATTTCGGCTTCCTTGAGACCCTTGTTGTCAAGCCATGCAGCCACGGCTTCGATATCGGCCTTGGTCACCGAGCGGCCATCTTCAAAACGCAACAGGTTCTCCAGAAGAACCTTCATGGAATAAGGCAGCTTGGAAACGCCCTTCAAGCCATTGGCTTCAGCCTTGGGCAGGCTGTAATACACATAGTCCTTACCATCGACGGTAAGAACGGAACGACATTGGAAACTGTCAAGAGATTTGGTCACGGATAAAACCCCGCTCTCTGATAGCCAACACGCGCGTGCAGACACCTGTGCACTTAACCATGCACATCAGGATGCGGGTACGGCCATTTCCGCTGTCCGCACGTGAAATTTGCAATTGCAATTCTCAGGTTCGGCGGAAGATGATGATCACGCCGACCGCTGGCGTGGTTGAAACTCATATAGATAATTTCTAAGACAGGTTCCAGATCAGAAGACGATTCAAATCGAATTTTTTTATCGAGATCGTCAAAATCTTACACGAGGCGAAGCAATGTTGCTGACGGCGGAGCATCTATCGGTCAAGAGAGGCGAAGATTTCATATTTATGAATATTTCCCTCACGTTAACTGATGGCGAAGCATTGCTTCTGACCGGCCGAAATGGCTCGGGAAAATCCACCTTGCTGCGGGTTCTGGCCGGACTTCTTCACCCGGAAAGCGGCACGGTAAAGGTAGCCGGCGAAGGAATTGAACCGGGAACACGCGCCGCCGAAGCCAGCCATTATCTCGGCCACCGCAACGCCATGAAGACGGAACTCACCGTTTCGGAAAACCTGCACTTCTGGAAAGAGTTTCTCGGTGACTTTACCAGCGGCAGTTCCATCAGCGTGGAAGAAGCCGCCGACGCCGTGGGCCTTTCAGGCATCACACACCTGCCATTCGGTTATCTCTCCGCCGGTCAGCAGCGACGATTCGCCATGGCCAAGCTGCTTGTGGCCTGGCGCCCAATCTGGATACTGGATGAACCGACGGCCGCCCTTGATGCCAGCGCCGACAAGATGTTTACCGGACTTGTCGAGGCGCATCTGCAAAGGGGCGGCATCGTGATTGCCGCCACACATCAGCCTTTGGGGCTGAAAAATGCGAAGGAATTGCAGATGAAAGGTTTTGCAGGCGTGGAGACCGTCTTGTGATGTCAGATCTTTCCGTCGCCCCCCTCCAGAAAAGCGCTCAGCCATGATCGCCCTGTTTTTCCGCGACCTCAAACTTTCCATCCGGGCAGGCGGCGGTGCGCTGATCGGCGTGCTGTTCTTCATGACCGTGGTTGCCGTCATTCCCTTTGGTGTCGGCCCCGATCTCAATCTCCTGTCGCGCATCGGCCCCGCCATCGTCTGGATCGGCGCGTTGCTGGCAGCTCTCCTCGGCCTCGACCGCCTGTTCCAGGCGGAACGCGATGATGGTGCGCTTGACCTGATCCTGATGAATGAAAATCCGCTGGTGCTGACCGTGTTTGTGAAGTGCCTGGCGCACTGGACGGCAACCGGCTTGCCGTTGGTCATCGCTTCTCCGCTGCTTGGCCTGTTCATGAACATGAGCGAGGTGGCCATTGGTGCCGTCATGTTGACGCTGCTGGTCGGTTCACCAGCCCTGACCTTCATTGGCGCAGTCGGCGCGGCAGTCGCCGTTGCATTGCCGCGCGGTGGTCTGCTCGTCTCCATTCTTGTTCTACCGCTCGCCATCCCCGTGCTGATTTTCGGGGTCAGCGCATCCTATGCCGCCGTTCAGGACCCCGCCCCTTTTCTGCCACCCTTCCTGATCCTGATGGCGATCACGTTATTTTCATCGGTCATCGGGCCTTTCTTTGCGGCTTTGGCGCTGCGCAGCAGCAGCGATTGACAGGGATCAATTGCAGGCACCCATCACACAAGGTAGAAAGACGGCATGAACGATACGAGCCTTGCCATTACCAAATTCAGCGATCTCGCCAACCCGACCCGGTTTCTGGCGCTGACATCCCGCCTGCTGCCCTGGATGAGCATCATCACGGCATTGCTGCTGGCCGTTGGGCTATACTTGTCCTTCACGACCGATAGCGATTACCAGCAGGGCAATACAGTTCGTATCATGTATGTGCATGTGCCAGCCGCCTGGTTGGCCATGATGTGTTATACTGTCATGGCAGCTTCCGCGATTGGTACGCTGGTCTGGCGCCATCCGCTGGCCGATGTCAGCCACAAGGCTGCGCCCCCCCTTGGTGCCGCCTTTACGCTGATCGCGCTGGTCACTGGCTCGCTGTGGGGCAAACCCATGTGGGGCACATGGTGGGTGTGGGATGCCCGGCTGACCTCGGTCTTTATCCTATTTCTGATGTATCTTGGCCTGATTGCCTTCAACAAGGCGATGGATGATCCCTCGCGTGCTGCCCGCGTCAGTGCGGTGCTCATTCTGGTCGGTTTCGTCAACATCCCGATCATCAAGTTCTCGGTCGAGTGGTGGAATACATTGCATCAGCCAGCCAGTGTCATTCGTATGGATGGCCCAGCCATTGATCCGGAATTCCTCTGGCCCCTGCTGATCATGGCCTTTGCTTTCAGCATGCTGTTTTTTACGCTGCATATTGCCGCCATGCGCAATGAGATCCTGCGTCGGCGTATTGCCGCCCAGCGTCGCCTTGCCGCGCGCATGGCCAGCAGGGAGGCTTAAAACATGAGCCACGCCTTTTACATCGGCCTGTCCTACGGCATCACAGGGCTTATCGTTGTCGCCCTCATCCTCTGGGTCATATTGGATGGGCGAGCCCGCAACCGCGAACTGAAAGAGCTTGAAGCCTCCGGCATCCGCCGTCGCGCCTCAGCCAAACCAAAGGCCGGGGAAACCGCATGAGCGACGACACCAGCGCCCAGAAACCGGCATCCAAAAGCAAGGCACGGTATCTCTTTGCCCTGTTGCCATTGGTTGCATTCGCAGGTTTTGCAGCCATTGCGGCCAAGATGCTCTACGAACAGGATGTCAACGGACTGGATGTCAGTGCCATTCCATCGGCGCTGATCGGCACACAAGCACCATCGCTTGCCATGCCGCCACTGGAAGGATCATCCACCCCGGCACTGACCACCGCCGCCATTTCCGGCAAGCTGACCCTGGTCAATGTGTTTGCCTCCTGGTGCGTGCCCTGTCGTCAGGAACATCCGATGCTGAAGGAACTGTCGAAAGACAGCCGCATCAATGTGGTTGGCATCAACTACAAGGACAAGAACGACAACGCGCTCAGGTTTCTAGGGGAGCTCGGCAATCCCTACGCCGCGATCGGCGTTGACCCGAACGGCAAGGCGGCCATCGACTGGGGCGTTTACGGCATTCCAGAAACCTACCTCGTCGATCAGAGCGGCAAGATCGTCTACAAGAAGGTCGGGCCTATCGATCCGACAACCCTGGAAAAGGGTCTCCTGCCAGCAATCGAGAAGGCTGTATCGGGAAGCTGAGCACGGTTTGACCGTGGCAAGCCCATCAAAGAATGGAGATGATCTTGAGTGGCGGCGCAGACTGCGTCGTCAGCACGGACATGCCTTCCTGAACCACCTGATTGCGACCATTGGATTTCGCCTTGTAGAGAAAGCTGTCGGCTCTGGCGATGGCGTCGTGAATTGAGTGGTCGCCTCTGGCAATTGACGAAATGCCGAAACTCGCGCTGATCTGCCGGTCAATACCAACGGTGGTCCATTCGCGGGCCGCAAAACTGACGCGCAACATATTGGCCAGCACGGCAATTTCCGTCGCCGTTGTATCTGGCAGATAGACCACAAATTCTTCGCCACCAAAACGAGCGATACGAGCCTCCGACGGCAGGCGTTCTTTCAGCAGTTCGGCAAAGCCGATGATGACACGATCACCTGCCGCATGTCCGAACTGGTCGTTGACATGTTTGAAGTGGTCGATATCGCACATCAAAACTGTGCCTTCCGGCTGCTCGTGGCCGCGGAAGTCGGGAGAACGATCATCAAAACCACGCCGGTTCAACAGACCGGTCAGTGGATCATGATCAGCCGCATGGCGATGTTGCTGGAGAACATTGGCAACCACACTCGCTAGAACGGCAAGCGCCATAAGAAAACCGAAGATACTGGCAGTCATCTGCATCAGGAATGCATAGTCCGACGCCATGAAAGCTTCGATGTCACGCGGCGAACTGCTCGGTGTCATCACCAGAAGCACGCTGACGCGGACAATGGTTTCCAGCACCACGGCCGAGGTCGCCGCAAGCAGCACCTTGTCCATCACATGCCGGGTTTTGTTGGCAGCCAGTACAATGCACGGCGCAAGCAGCGCAGCGCACATCAAGTCACTCATCGCCAGTTCAGCACGCAAATCGATCTGGAAGACAATGAAATAGGAAACAACAGCATAGGCGGCAACCAGGAACCCGATGCGCCAGCCGAGCAACGTCTTGACCTCGAACTGCACCAGCAATGCGTGGCCGTAAAAAAAGAACGCCGAAAAGAACAGCACATTGGAAATCAGGGCATGTGCGAGAAAAGCATCATCGGCAAAAAACATCGGGCTCGAAAAGCCAAGTGCTGCACAGATGTAACCAATGCCCCAGTAACGGGCAGGCTTGAAACCCATGGTCTGCAAACCGAGAAATACCAGCCCGAATGTGAGCATGATAAACGGAAGCAGATAGGCGAAATTATCCTGCACGATGACGATGCCTTGATCAGAAACAGTGTTTGTAAAATGCGATGCCGGATGCCACGGGCGTTCTAGCTTAACCAGGCATCAAACAGACACATGGCGCTCCAACAGGCGTGGAAATCTAGATGGCTTCCGTTAAGAAACCATGTGAAGTCAGCAGGATACGCCAGCAGTTA
>NZ_DAMDBP010000025.1:20100-57031 GCF_032092815.1 Agrobacterium sp.
TTATGTATCATTTCATAACGATCGGCGACTTTTACGCGGATATCAGGAAATCGCGTTCTGCCATTCTTTGATGGCATCGATCGGCCACAGCAGCATGATGACGTTGAGCGTCAGATTATCGCGGATCAACCAGCCGGTGAACAACTCGAACACCAGAGCCACGACCACGGTCACCCAGACAGGCATGCGCGCTGCGAAGAAGAAACCGAGCGCCATGAACACCGTATCCATCGCCGAATTGAGAATACTGTCACCGGAATAACCAAGCGCCATGGTGGCGCTGCGGTAGCGGTCGATGATCAGCGGCGAGTTTTCAAGAAGCTCCCATGCCGCCTCGATCAGCACGGCAAATGACAGGCGCATCGCAATCGGTTGTTTGCGAAACAGCAGCCATGCAAGGCCAAAGAACAGGAAACCGTGAATGATGTGCGACGGCGTGTACCAGTCGGACAAATGCTGCGAGTTGCCCGGCGTGTTGACGCCAGGTTCAAACAGCTTGACGTAACCACATTCACAGATCGGAATACGACCCATGAAATAGAGAATAACGATCTGCAGCAGCAGAAGTGCTGCGGCAACACCAAACCATTTCATGGATGAAGCGCGGCTGTCTGCCCTGTCGACAAATGTCATTTCTCGTCTTTCACCAGCGGCTCTGTGGAGTGACGCATGATCAGTGGCATCTGCGCCATGGTAAACAGCACAGTGATCGGCATGGTGCCCCAAACCTTGAAGGCAATCCAGAAATCTGTCGTGAAATTACGCCAGACGACTTCGTTCAGCACGGCTAGAAACAGGAAAAAGATACCCCAGCGCAGGGTCAGTTTGCGCCAGCCTTCGTCTGTCAGCTTGAATGCGGAGTTAAAGACGTAACCCAGCAACGACTGACCAAACAGCAGGCCACCCAACAGAATGGTGCCAAACAGCGTGTTGACGATGGTCGGCTTCATCTTGATGAAGGTATCGTTCTGCAGCCACAGCGTCAGCGCGCCGAACACGAACACCACGATGCCTGAAATCAACGGCATCATCGGCAACTTGCGGGTCATGATCCAAGACACGATCAGCGACGCGGCCGTGGCAATCATGAACAATCCGGTGGCAATAAAGATCGGCCCGCCGAACTCGGTCAGAACAGGAAACTTTTCTGCCAGCCATTCGCCACGCGAATTGGCAAAAAAGAAAACCATCAACGGGCCAAGTTCCAGCACCATCTTCAACAGAGGGCTGGTCTCCTTGACCATCTTTTCGCTCTCGCGCTGATTGCTTTCCACGTCCATCATCAAACTCCCGCAATCGCTTTCGCGAAATCTTCAGCCTCAAAGGGTTCCAGGTCATCCACACCTTCGCCCACGCCGATGAAATAAACCGGCAGTTTATGTTTAGCAGCGATGGCAACGAGGATACCGCCGCGAGCCGTGCCATCCAATTTTGTCATTATCAGGCCGTTGACGCCCGCCACATTGCGGAAAATTTCCACCTGGTTCATGGCGTTCTGGCCGGTCGTGGCATCCAGTGTCTGCAACACGGTGTGGGGTGCCTCGGGATCAAGCTTGCCAAGCACACGCACGATCTTTTCAAGCTCGGCCATCAACTCGGCTTTGTTCTGCAAACGCCCGGCCGTGTCGATAATCAGCACATCGCTTTTCTTGGCGCGCGCCTGCTCATAGGCATCATAGGCAAGACCAGCCGCATCAGCGCCCAGTTTCGTGCCGATGAATTCAGAACCGGTCCGATCCGCCCAGATCTTCAACTGTTCAATCGCCGCCGCACGGAATGTATCGCCCGCTGCCAGCATCACCTTCAGGCCAGAGCCGGACAGTTTGGCCGCCAGTTTGCCAATGGTCGTGGTCTTGCCGGTACCATTGACACCGACCACCAGAATGACATGCGGTTTGTGATTCAGATCCAGTTGCAGCGGTTTGGCAACCGGCGTCAGCACCTTGGTGATTTCGCCGGCCATGATGCGCGCCACATCTTCGCCGCTCACATCCTTGCCGTAACGCTCGGACGACAATGCACCGGTAATGCGCATCGCAGTTTCAACACCAAGATCGGACTGGATCAGCAGGTCTTCCAGCTCATCCAGCGTGTCCTCATCCAGCTTGCGCTTGGTAAACAGCGCCGAAATCTGGCTGGTCAGTTGCGACGATGTGCGCGCCAGTCCGGCCCGCAGGCGCTGGAACCATGTCAGCTTGGGCTGCGGAGCCTCTTCAACCGGCTCGATAACCTCACTTGCCGAGGAAAAACCCTTCGGCAAGACGGTCGCGGTGGGCTCATCGAGTGCAGAAGCAATAATCTCCGGCTCGTCCTCGACGATCACAACGGATTCGTCTGTCTCTGCAAGGGTTTCCTCTTGCGGCACCACATCATTGGCAGGAAGAGCCTTTTCTTCCTCGGCAGCCACGACCTCCGCGTCAGCCTCCGCCTCCGCTTCAACTTCCAGCAAAGAAAGAGGCACGACGCCGATATCACCGACCTCCAGCGCGGTCGGCAGCAATGGCGCGTCGTCTTCTTCAGCCTGCAGTTCTGCCTCTTCGGTCGCGATCACATCGTCAGGCGACGGGCCGCCTGCGGTTTCCATCTCAACATCGAGAACGGGATCATCAACCGGCGAATGTTTCTGCGCCTCAGCCAGAGCCTGCTCAAAAGCGGCTTCGGAAGACTGCTCCTGCGGGCCATTTGGTTCAGCCTTATCCTCTTCGGCCTTGTCCTTGCCGAATGAAAAGACCTTTTTGATGAAGCCAAGGGCCATGACAGTTCCGTATCTTTGTCTCAGGCCGCTTGTGCAGCCAGAAGTTCCATAGTGAGATGTTTGCCGTTGTGACCGGTAATCGCAACCTGCGCAAGAGTGCGCGGTTCAAGCGAAGGGGCCGCAACCAGTGTAAAATTGTCGGTATGCGCAAAACCGTTGTTTTCGACCAGAATGGTCTGCTCGCTACCAACCATGTTTTGCAGATGGCGAAGTTTTAGCGCCTCACCCCGCTCACGCAGCCTTGCCGCACGCTCTTTCACCAGCGCCCGGTCAAGCTGCGGCATGCGTGCTGCAGGTGTTCCGGCACGCGGACTGTAGGGAAATACATGCAGACTGGAAATACCGCACTCCTCAGCAAGTGTGGCGGCATTTTCAAACATCTCTTCGGTTTCCGTCGGGAAACCGGCAATCATGTCAGCACCGAAAGCGATATCCGGCCGCAAGGCGCGCACGTCATGACAGAACCGAATGGCATCGTCGCGCAGATGACGGCGCTTCATGCGCTTCAGGATCATGTCGTCGCCGTGCTGTAGAGAAAGATGCAAATGCGGCATAAACCGTGGTTCATCGGCGATCAGATCCATCAAGTGCTTGTCAGCCTCGATGCTATCAATAGAGGACAGGCGCAAGCGCAGGATATCCGGC
This sequence comes from Agrobacterium sp., assembly GCF_032092815.1. Classification (GTDB taxonomy): domain Bacteria; phylum Pseudomonadota; class Alphaproteobacteria; order Rhizobiales; family Rhizobiaceae; genus Agrobacterium. The sequence continues at coordinate 23,501 of NZ_DAMDBP010000025.1, forward strand.
ACCTGTTTCAGCAGGGTCTTGGCGAGATAACCAAGCGAAGGTTCACCCGGCAAATCAGCACCGTAGCTGGTGGCATCCACGCCGGTCAGAACGATTTCCCGGTAACCGCTTTCGGTCAGTTTGCGGGCCTGTTCGACCACCGCACCCATCGGCACCGAGCGGGAATTACCGCGACCATAGGGAATGATACAGAAGGTGCAACGATGGTCACAGCCATTCTGCACCTGAATGAAGGCCCGCACATGCCCATCAATATGTTTGACCATCTGTGGCGCTGTCGCCTTGATGCTCATGATATCGTTGACACGCAGTTTTTCTTCCGCAGAGACACCAAAATCGGGAAGGGCGCGGTAGGAAGCGCTTTTCAGCTTTTCCTCATTGCCAAGCACGGCATCCACCTCAGGCATCTCGGCAAAGGTCAGCTTTTCGGTCTGTGCAGCGCAACCGGTAACGATGATGCGGGCGTGCGGATTGTCGCGGCGCGCGCGCCGAATGGCCTGGCGGGCCTGACGTACGGCTTCGCCGGTCACGGCACAGGTATTGACCAGAACGGCATTGTTGAGCCCGGCTTTTTCCGCCTCGGCTCTCATCACTTCCGATTCATAGGTATTGAGACGACAGCCGAAGGTAATGACCTCGACGCCGCTCATTTTGCTGAAGCCTCACTGGACGATGCCTCAGCGGAAACATCGCGCTGCCAGGTGCCGGTTTGCGGATCTACGGCACCGGACCATTCCCATTCGGCAGGACCGGTCATGATGACATGGTCATCATCGCGCCATTCAATGGTCAGTGGCACACGGATCGGGCTTGAGGCAACATCGATGGTCACGGTACGCCCGGTTCTGCCCGTGCGTGCCGCGCTGACGCCAGTTGCACAGGCAGCAGAACCGCAGGCAAGGGTCAGGCCTGCACCACGTTCCCATGTGCGGGTGCGCAGTGATGCGTCTGACGTGACCTGCGCCAGCGTGATATTGGCCTTTTCCGGAAACATCGGATGGTTCTCAAGCAGTGGGCCGAAACGCTCCAGATCAAAATCCATCGGATCACGATCCACCCAGAAGATCGCATGCGGATTGCCCATCGACATCACAGCCGGCGAATGCAGGATGGGATTATCGATCGGCCCGATCTGCAATTCGATGCGGCTGGTATCATGGAACTCCTCGGACAGAGGAATTTCCTGCCAGCCAAACCGGGGCTTGCCCATGTCGACCGAAATCATGCCATCCTCATGTTCGACAGCATTCAAAATGCCGGCAACAGTCTGGAAGGTGAACGTCTTTTTGCCCGTTTCGGATGACAGCGCCTGCACCACACAGCGTGTGCCATTGCCGCATGCCTGCGCCTTCGTGCCATCGCAGTTGAGAATGTCGATATAAGCGTCAGTCCCGGCAAGTTTGGGGTCATGGATCGCCATGATCTGGTCGAACTGCGTGGCTTTATCCGCATTCAGCGCAATCGCGGCTTCCGGCGTCACCTTGTCGTTACGGCCACGCATATCGACAACCAGGATCTTGTTTCCAAGTCCGTTCATCTTCGCAAATTCGACCGTGTTCGCCATAGCTGTTTACCTGATAGAGAAAATGCCCGTCATTGAGAGCAGGCTTATTTTGCCCTATATGGCGGAAACTGCATCAAATTACCAGCCTTGAGCCAACATCCCAAACGTGCGTCAGGCATGTATGACCATGGTTGCGAACAATGGTTGGCCCTAATCCTTACAAGGCCGCTCACGCGGGAACGTCAAAAACCTCACCGGGACGCATTGGCCGGAAACGGCTGTGATCCAGCCCTTTTTCGTTGAGCGCCAGCTGGAGCGCAAAAACCGGAGCATCCACCGCCTCATCGGTCAACTGCACCGTGCCCCAGTGATGACCGCAGACATGCCGCGCATCACACAGCATCATGCCCTCCACCGCTTCTGCCGGGTTCTGGTGTTGGCCCTTCATGAACCAGCGCGGTTCGTAGGCACCAAATGGCAGGTTGGCCAGGCGAAACGCGCCATGTTTTTCCTTCACGGCCCGGTAGTTGTTGCCCTGAAAGAAACCGGTGTCGCCGATATGGTATATTTTGCCGCCCGGCGTCTCGATGACAAACGCTGCCCAAAGCGCCATGCGCCGGTCATTCAAGCCGCGCGCAGACCAGTGATGGCAGGGCTCGACGTGAATTTTCACCCCATTGGCGGCGGTGATCACATCGCCCCAATCGCCGACCTCTATCTTCGCATCCGGCACATCGGACAGGATAATGCTGTCATTGCCAAGTGGCGTAATGAAGGTTGGTTTATGGGCACCCTGTAACCGTTTCAGCGTCTCGATATCGAGATGGTCGTAATGATTATGTGTCACCAGCACGATATCGATTGGCGGAAGGTCTTCGAACACGATACCCGGCGGATTGACCCGCTTCGGGCCTGCGAAGGAAAAAGGGCTCGTCCGCTGCGACCACACAGGATCAGCCAGTATGTTCAGGCCGGCCGTCTGGATCAGGAACGACGCGTGACCAACAAAGGTAATCCGCAAATCGGTACCATTGACGCGCTGGTCCGGTTTTGCGGTTGGATAGGGACTGGGATAATCCTCCGGCCATGTCGCCTTTTCGCCGTTGGTGCGCCATTTCAAGAGATCAAAAAAATTCCCCGGAGGTTCACCACCGGGGTTGAAAAAACGTGTCCCGTCAAAGTGATCGGAAACAGGACCACGATAATAGCCAGCGGCCTTCGACTTGTTGGCGGCGAAAACACCACCCGCAGAAAGCGCGGCCAGAGCTGACAATCGAAAAAGGTTGCGACGTTTCATCGCGATGATATAGCCACGGCACCGCCTGTATTCAATGTGACGAGACGTTGCTTTGCCATCACATTGCCGGGAGTTATCGCCAAAGGCCGCTAAAACACCGGAGAGCCTTGACTTTCCCATTACTTTCCTGTTTATCCGCACCGATTAGCTGGCAGTTTAAAGACTCCAAGCCACCGACCGGGACCCGAAAAGGTATAAAGAGATCCCGGAGGTCAACACCCGACAGCGCGTCGCGCCCTCGGGTGCTTTTTGGCTTTGCGTCTTGTTTTTGACAGCAAAAGCACCGACGTTTCGGAAACCCCGGAACGAAGAAGGAAGAAACGATGTTTGAAAACCTCCAGGACCGCCTTGGTTCCATTTTGAATGGACTGACCGGCCGTGGCGCGCTGTCGGAAGCCGATGTATCGGCGGCCCTGCGCGAGGTTCGCCGCGCGCTTTTGGAAGCAGACGTGGCGCTGGAAGTCGTACGCTCCTTCACCGACAAGGTGCGTGAAAAGGCGGTTGGTGCTTCCGTTTTGAAGTCCATCAAGCCTGGCCAGATGGTTGTGAAGATCGTTCACGACGAACTGGTTGAAATGCTGGGTTCCGAAGGCGTTTCCATCGACCTTCATGCACCTGCCCCCGTTGTCATCATGATGGTGGGTCTGCAGGGTTCGGGTAAGACCACCACAACAGGCAAGATCGCCAAGCGCCTGACCGACCGCGAGAAGAAGAAGGTGCTGATGGCATCTCTCGACACGCGTCGTCCCGCTGCGCAGGAGCAGCTGCGTCAGCTCGGCGTTCAGACAAGCATCGACACACTTCCGGTTATCGCTGGACAGTCCCCGACCGATATCGCCGCACGCGCCGTTCAGGCCGCGAAGCTTGGCGGCCATGACGTCGTCATTCTCGATACGGCTGGCCGTACCCACATCGACGAACCGTTGATGATGGAAATGGCCGACATCAAGAAGAAGGCCAACCCGCACGAAATCCTGCTGGTTGCCGACAGCCTGACCGGTCAGGATGCCGTCAATCTTGCGCGCAATTTCGATGAGCGCGTTGGCATTACCGGCCTTGTCCTGACCCGTATGGACGGTGACGGCCGTGGTGGTGCTGCCCTTTCGATGCGCGCCGTCACCGGCAAGCCGATCAAGCTGATCGGTACCGGTGAGCGCATGGGTGAACTGGACGAGTTCCACCCACGCCGTATCGCAGACCGTATTCTCGGCATGGGCGACATTGTTTCGCTGGTTGAAAAAGCCGCTGAAAACATCGACGCCGAAAAAGCCCGCGCCATGGCCGAAAAAATGGCCAAGGGCAAATTCGATCTTAACGACCTTGCTGACCAGCTTGCCCAGATGAAAAAGATGGGTGGCATGGGCGGCATCATGGGTCTGATGCCCGGCATGGCAGGCATGAAGGACAAGATGGCTTCGGCCGGTCTGAACGACAAGATGTTCGACCGCCAGATCGCCATCATCTCCTCGATGACCAAGGCTGAGCGTGCCAACCCTGACATGCTCAAGCACAGCCGCAAGAAGCGCATTGCCGCCGGCTCCGGCACCGATGCTGCTGAAATCAACAAGCTGCTCAAGATGCATCGCGGCATGGCCGACATGATGAAAGCCATGGGCGGTAAGGGCAAGGGCGGCATCATGAAACAGATGATGGGCGGTCTCGCCGGCAAGATGGGCCTTGGCGGCATGGGTGGAATGGGCGGCATGCCTGATCTGGCCAACATGGACCCCAAGCAGCTTGAAGCCTTGCAGAAGCAGGCGGAAGCCGCAGGTCTGACCAAACCGGGTGCAATGCCGGGTCTTGGCGGTCTGCCAGGTGGCCTTCCTGGTCTCGGTGCAGGCAAACTGCCTGGCCTTGGCGGACTTCCCGGCCTGCCCGGCTTTCCGAAAAAGAAGTGAGTGCGATCATGACCAATTCTGAAGTGAAAGCCCAACTCGCAGAATACCGCCAGTCCATCGACAACATCGATGCTGCACTGGTCCATGTTCTGGCAGAACGGTTCCGCTGCACAAAGGCAGTTGGCGTCCTGAAAGCCAAATACGAATTGCCGCCGGCAGACCCGGCGCGCGAAGAATACCAGATCGAACGCCTTCGCCGTCTGGCCAAGGATGCCAATCTGGACCCGGATTTCGCTGAGAAGTTCCTGAACTTCATCATCAAGGAAGTCATCCGGCATCATGAAGCAATCGCTGCCGAACATGGCAGCAACGAAAAGACCGCCTGACCGGCGGACACGACATCTCAAGGAGTAAATGACATGACACTTAAAATTCGTCTCGCACGCGGTGGTTCCAAGAAGCGCCCTTACTACCAGATCGTAGTTGCTGACGCCCGTTCGCCACGCGACGGCCGTTTCCTGGAAAAGGTTGGTTCCTGGAACCCAATGCTGGCCAAGGACAACCCACAGCGCATCGAACTGAACGCTGACCTGGTTAAGACCTGGCTCGAAAAGGGCGCACAGCCTACCGACCGCGTTCTGCGCTTCCTGAACGAAGCTGGTCTTGCTGAGCGTCCAGCACGCAGCAACCCAGACAAGGCAAAGCCAGGCAAGAAGGCTCTGGAGCGTATTGCTGAGAAGAAGCAGAAGGCTGAAGACGCCGCTGCTGCTGCTGCAGAAGCTTCTGCTGCCGAATAAGTCCGGCATTCACGCATCAAAAAGCGGGTGGCATGGTTCATGCTGCCCGCTTTTGTTTTGAAACACGTGGGCTATCGACGTTTTTAGAAGCACAAGTGGCCGGGTTTCAGGCATTTTTTGTTTCAATTTCGAATGCATGCTTTTACAAGCATCTTCATCAACATTCTCCAACGGACGAGCCCATGGCAAAGCTGGAAAACCCGATTCTGATGGCCAAGATCGGCGCGGCGCAAGGCCTGCGCGGTGAAGTGCGCGTCAGCTCCTATACAGACGACCCAATGGCGCTCGGCGATTACGGCAACCTCGTTGCGGCTGACGGACGTGTTTTCGAAATTCTCGAAATGCGCGAGAACAAGACGGTGGTGATCGTCCGGTTCCGTGGCATCAACGACCGCAATGCGGCAGAAGCCCTGAACGGTCTTGAGCTTTTCATTGATCGGGAAAACCTGCCTGACGACGAACTCGATGATGACGAGTTTTTCTACGCTGATCTGGAAGGGCTGGAAGCCGTTGACGCCGATGGCAAAAGCTATGGTTCTGTCACCGCCGTTCATGACTTTGGTGCCGGCGACCTTCTTGAGTTGAAAGGCGCGGGAAGACGTCCTGCCCTTATTCCCTTCTCGGAAGCAGCGGTTCTGGAAATCGATCTCGAAGCTGGCAAGATCCTCATCGATCCGATGGCGGCCGGTCTGATCGATAACCCCGATGATGGCAAGGACGATCCTGACCATCCGGTTTTCGGCAAGAAGAAATAATCCATGACCTTCAAGGCTACGGTCCTGACACTCTACCCGGAAATGTTTCCGGGTCATTTGGGCTACTCACTCGCTGGCAAGGCGCTTGAGCGTGAACAGTGGTCTCTGGAAACGGTGCAGATCCGCGAATTTGCCACAGACAAACATCGCAGCGTCGATGACACGCCTGCAGGCGGTGGTGCCGGAATGGTGCTGAAACCGGACGTTCTGGCACGGGCCATTGATCACGTCTCGCAGGATGACAACAGACCACGTCTGTTGATGAGCCCGCGCGGCAAGCCTTTGACACAGGAGCGTGTGCGCCAGCTGGCCGAGGCAGAAGGCGCCATTATCGTTTGCGGCCGCTTTGAAGGTATCGACCAGCGCGTCATTGATGCCCGCAATCTCGAAGAGGTTTGCATTGGCGATTACATCCTGTCCGGCGGCGAACCGGCAGCGCTGACGCTGCTGGATGCGGTGGTGCGTATCCTGCCTGGCGTGATGGGTAACGACCTCTCAGGCGTGCATGAAAGTTTTGAGGGTGGGCTGCTGGAACACCCGCATTATACCCGCCCACAGGTCTGGGAAGAGCGTGACATTCCCGCTGTTCTGACCTCCGGAAACCACGCTGCCATTGAAAAATGGCGCCGCGAACAGGCACTCGCCCTGACACGCGAACGTCGGCCTGATCTTCTGCCCAAAGACACTCAGAGCGTGAAGAAATAATATCCCGTCAGCAGGGCTCCGACGGCAACGACGAGCAGACGCACCAGCCATTGCGGTACGCGTCTTGCGATATGAACCCCGACATATCCACCGATCGCGGCACCGGGGATCATCACCAGCGCCGCCAGCCATGAGACAACGCCGCCGCTGACAAATACAACGATGGCGATCAAGGCAACCACCACCGACAGCAGGTTTTTCAGCGCATTCATGTAATGATAGCTGCCACCGGTCGTCAGACCGAGAACGGCCAGCATCATGATACCAAGACCGGCGCTGAAAAAGCCGCCATAGATAGACACCAATCCCTGACATACCACACTGGCGAGGTTACCCGCCGAACGTTCCGTGGTGGATTTGGGCCGCAGCCACGGACCGGCGGCAAAAAGCACGGTCGCAGCAAGCAGCAGCCAGGGCACCAAATGCCGGAAAGAACTATTGTCCAACGACAGCAGGAGAAGCGCACCCATCAATGCGCCAATCACTGAAACGATGCACAGCACAACGGCCTCGCGCCAATGGCGCCTGATTTCCGGCAGATAGGCAATGGCTGATGTGACATAGCCCGGAAACTGTACGATGGCAGATGTCGCATTGGCTGAGATCGGCGTGATGCCGACCACTGTCATGGCACCGAATGTCAAAAACGTGCCACCACCGGCAATGGCATTGGCTACGCCGGCAAGAAGCCCTGTCGCAAACAAAAAAACTGCCATACTAATCGACATGAAACCTCTCCCGGGAATGGGCATGCCATATCGCGCGCTATTACGCCTCGCAATCCATGCTGAAGCGGCTTTTGGCGATAAATATTGTGTTTAATGGGATGACAAATGCGCCGCTTTGCTGTATGTGCGCCCGTGGAAATGGGAAATATCCCTTAACCGCAAGCAAAGAATGGTGAATTCGCCCCTGCCGCAAGGCAAACCCTCAAGGCTTAGATCCAAGAGGACCATGTTGGGCGCTCTGGCTGTTTCAGAAGAAATCAGAGGTTAATATGACTAACATTATTGAACAGCTGGAAGCCGAACAGGCCGCCAAGATTGCTGCCAAGCGCACCCTGCCTGAGTTCTCCCCAGGTGACACCGTTCGCGTAAACGTACGCGTTACGGAAGGTAACCGTACCCGCGTACAGGCTTACGAAGGCGTTGTCATCGCGCGTTCCGGCGGCGGCATCAACGAGAGCTTCACCGTTCGCAAAATCTCCTACGGCGAAGGCGTCGAGCGCGTATTCCCGATGTACTCTCCGCTGGTTGAAGGCGTTGAAGTTGTACGTCGCGGTAAGGTTCGTCGCGCGAAGCTCTACTACCTGCGCGACCGTCGCGGCAAGTCTGCACGTATCATTGAAAACACTGGTACACGCGCTCGCAAGCTGAACGACGCTGAGCGTCAGGCAATTGCCGAAGAAAAGGCACGTCTGGAAGCTGAAAAGGTTGCAGCAGCACAGGCTCTGGCCGCCGAAAAGGCAGCAGCAGAAGCCGCTGAAGCAAAGGCTGCTGAAGAAGCAGCAAAGGCAGCAGAAGCAGCTGCTGAATAAGATTTCGAATGAGGCCTCGGTCTCGTTCTGGATATCGGAAGGCCGCACCGGCAACGGGGCGGCCTTTTTATTTGCGCTGACGAGATGCTTTGTACACGCAAAACGCCCCTAAAATCACGATCCAGTGCATTAATCGGCCATTATCACGCTTTTTTGCCTTTTATCCTGCGTTCTGAGCACTAAATATGAGCTCGAACCGCAAACAAGTTATTGAAACAAAAGGCAAGCAACGCATGACGGCTCGAACAATCCTTCTTGTTGACGACGATGATGACCTGCGTGAGACGCTGAGCGAGCAGTTGTCGCCCTATGAAGAGTTCTCGCTGCTGACAGGCGCAAACGCTGCCAAGGCCATCCAGACGGTCAAGGATGCGCAGGTTGATCTGCTGATCATGGATGTAGGCCTGCCTGACATGGATGGGCGTGAAGCCGTTAAATTGATGCGCAAGGGCGGCTTCAAGGCGCCGATCATCATGCTGACCGGCCATGACACCGATTCCGATACCATTCTCGGCCTGGAGGCTGGTGCCAACGACTATGTCACCAAGCCTTTCCGCTTTGCTGTCCTCTTGGCACGCATTCGTGCGCAGCTGCGCCAGTACGAGCAGAGCGAAGACGCCGTCTTCACGGTTGGTCCTTACCAGTTCAAGCCAAGCCAGAAGCTTCTGACGACGGAAGACAACAAGAAGATCCGCCTGACCGAAAAGGAAGCGGCGATCATCCGTTATCTCTATCGGGCCGGAAATGCGGTTGTGACCCGTGACGTTCTGCTGGAAGAGGTCTGGGGTTACAACTCTGGTGTGACCACCCACACGCTGGAAACGCACGTTTACAGACTGCGCCAGAAGATCGAACGCGATCCCTCCAACGCCGAAATCCTGATCACTGAAAACGGCGGCTACAAGATCGTTCCGTAAGGTCATCTTGGGCTTTGAGGCCGGTCGCAACCCCGTCAGGAAGCACGGATCGCATTTCAGAGCGTGAAAACACTATGACAGCGTATTTCCATCGCCACAGCGGACTGGAAATGCGTTGCATTTTGGTGTTTTGATGAAAATGACATCCCTATAAAACGCAACGGGTTGCGGAGCATGTTATGGCATTGATGGACGACATTCGGCTGCTTTCGCAGGTCTCGCTGTTTGCGGGCCTGAGCGAAGACCAGTTGCGGCTGATCGCCTTTGGTGCAGAACGCCGCCGGGTGTCGACCGGCCAGCTGCTATTTCGTGAAAACTCCCCGGCCGAATGCGCGTTTCTGGTGACCAAAGGCGCCTTTGAGCTGTCCAACATGGGCCGCAGCGGCAAGCCCATTCTTGCCGCAACCCCGGGTGAAGGCACGCTGTTGTCGGAGCTTGCTTTGTTTACCTTGTGTGAGCGCAAGTTCACGGCCGTTGCCCGGGAAGATTCCGAGGTGATCCGCATCACCCGCACACTCTTTCACCGCCTGGTCGAAGAGTATCCCGATGTCGCCGACATGGTCATCGGCCGCATCCGCGACAACATTGCCTCACTGGCATCCGGTGCTACCGGCATGCAGCACCGTTTCAACTAGAAAATTAGCCTGAAAGCGGCTTCAGAACTTGAAATGCGCCGTTACCGGAACATGGTCGGACGGCCGGTTCCAGCCGCGTGCTTCACGCAGGATGTCAATCTTGTCCAGAGATGGGCCCAGATCCGGCGATGACCAGATATGGTCCAGACGACGGCCACGGTCGGCCACATCCCATTCCTTGGCGCGATAGCTCCACCACGTGTAGATCTTTTCGCTGTCCGGCACGTTGAGACGCATCAGATCCAGCCAGTCACCCTTTTTCATCACATCCAGCAGGCCTTCTGTCTCGATAGGTGTGTGGCTGACAATTTTCAAAAGCTGTTTGTGCGACCAGACGTCATTTTCAAGCGGCGCAATGTTGAGGTCACCGACCAGGATCGATGAAAGCCCCGGACCAGCATCGGATTTCAGCACCTTCATTTCTTCTATGAAGTCGAGCTTGTGGCCGAATTTCGGATTGATCGTGCGGTCTGGCTCATCACCACCGGCCGGCACATAGAAATTATGGATACGGATACGACGTGATCCCGCCTCGACAATCGCCGACACGTGCCGTGCATCACCGATACCGCAATAATCCTGGCGATGATCTTCGCTGAGAGGCAGTTTCGAAATGATTGCCACACCATGATAGCCCTTCTGGCCATGGATCATGATGTGATTGTAACCAAGCGCCTTGAGCGGCTTGAACGGAAACTCACCATTGGGACATTTCGTTTCCTGAAGGCACAGCACATCCGGCTGGTAACGCACAAGAAACTGCTCGACAATCGGCATGCGCAATCGAACCGAATTGATGTTCCAGGTGGTAATCGAAAATGTCATGCTTGCTCCGCGTTCCCATGCACTGGCAAGGCCAGTAACCCTTGCGGCAGGCTTACACCATCAAACCGGAAAGCTGAACAAAAAAGGCGGCCTAAAGCCGCCTTTCCGTATCGAAGTGAAAAACCGTCAGGGCTTATTTGCCGCGGCGGCGCACTTCATCATAATTGATGTTGAACACGCGCTTGTCGAAGTCGACGCCAGTCTGAACATTAAAAATCATCACGGTGGTGTCCTTGTTCTGCGTGTCAGTGGTTGTCCACTGGCGCAGATCAAAGGTCTTCGGGTCGAACATCAGGGTAATGGTCGCTTCACCAAAGATGCTCTTGTCACCCAGAACAATGGTGGTGAGATCAGCCTCTTCCTTGACACCCTTGACCTTGTCATTCGACAGATCGATCTTATCAGCCAAAAGCAGGCTGAGGGGCGTTTTTGACAGCGGGTAGATATCCCAGGTCTTCAGCTTCATATTGCCGATAACGACGCTTTTACCGTCCGATATGACGCGCATCGGCGACGGGTCTTCATAGTTGAAGCGTAGCTTGCCGGGCCGTTCAATATAAAACTTGCCACCGGTCTGCTCACCACGCGGGCCAAATTGCACGAATTCACCCATCATGGTTTTGACGGACGAGAAGTGGTTGGCGATCTTTTGTGCGGTGGCATTGCCAGGTGCCGCCTGCGCCAGGGCAGCAACCGGCGAAAGCCCAACTGCGGCAAACACACCCGCCATAGAAACGGCTGACAACAATCCGCGACGCGTAACGCCCGAGTGTTCCAAGCCTTCATTCGTATCGTGGACCGGTGTGAGTTCGTTCATTCTATTCTCCTTCATCGCTCATCCCAATGCCTTGCAAAGGCGGCAGCTTCATGACGCGTCAGATTACCAAACGTTCATGCTGCCAAGGAGTTGCGCAGATTTATCGCTCGATGATGTCGGCTTCCGTCGGCACGAGAATTTCGCGTTTTCCGGCATGGTTTGCCGGGCCGATGACGCCTTCCTTTTCCATACGTTCGATCAGTGAGGCGGCACGGTTGTAACCAATGCCAAGCCGGCGCTGAATATAGGAGGTCGAGGCCTTTCCATCACGTAGCACGACAGCAACGGCCTGATCGTACGGATCTTCCGAGTCCGCGAGGTTGCCGGTTCCGGCAGGTCCGCCACCGGCGCCGCCCTCTTCATCTTCATCGATGGTGATGGCTTCGAGATATTCCGGCGCACCCTGGGTCTTCAGATAGGCAACGATTTCCTCGACTTCATTGTCCGACACGAAAGGACCGTGAACACGCTGGATACGGCCACCACCGGCCATATAGAGCATGTCACCCATGCCCAGAAGCTGCTCGGCACCCTGCTCACCAAGGATCGTGCGACTGTCGATCTTCGACGTCACTTGGAAGGAAATACGGGTCGGGAAGTTGGCCTTGATCGTACCGGTGATAACGTCAACCGATGGACGCTGTGTCGCCATGATAACGTGGATACCGGCTGCACGGGCCATCTGTGCCAGGCGCTGCACTGCACCTTCAATATCCTTGCCCGCGACCATCATCAAGTCGGCCATTTCGTCGATGATCACGACGATATAAGGGATCGGCTTGAGATCAAACTCTTCCGTTTCATAGATCGCTTCACCGGTCTGGCGGTCAAAGCCTGTCTGTACCGTACGGGTCAGCACTTCGCCCTTGTCGATTGCCTGCTGAACACGTGAGTTGAAGCCATCGATGTTACGAACACCGATCTTCGACATCTTTTTGTAACGTTCCTCCATCTCGCGCACGGTCCATTTGAGGGCAACGACGGCTTTTTTCGGATCGGTCACAACAGGAGAAAGCAGGTGCGGAATGCCGTCATAAACGGACAATTCCAGCATCTTCGGATCGATCATGATCAGACGGCACTGCTCCGGCGACAGACGGTAAAGCAGCGACAGGATCATGGTGTTGATCGCAACCGACTTACCCGAACCGGTAGTACCCGCCACCAGCAGGTGAGGCATCTTGGCAAGGTCGGCAATCACTGCTTCACCACCAATGGTCTTGCCAAGCGACATGGCAAGTTTTGCCTTGCTGCCTTCAAAATCACGGCTACCGATCAACTCGCGCAGATAAACCGTTTCACGGCTCTGGTTCGGCAATTCGATACCAATGGCGTTGCGACCCGGAACCACGGCAACACGGGCGGCAATCGCGCTCATCGAGCGGGCAATATCGTCGGCCAGACCGATAACACGCGAGGATTTGATACCTGGTGCAGGCTCAAGTTCGTAAAGCGTAACAACGGGACCGGGGCGAACATGGATGATCTCACCCTTGACGCCAAAGTCTTCCAGAACGCCTTCCAGCATACGGGCATTCTGCTCCAGCATTTCTTCGCTGAGCGTGTGGTCACGCACCACGCCCTTCGGCTCTGCCAGAAGATGCACGGACGGAAGCTGGAAACCATCAGGATCGATAAACGAGGACTGTGCCTCACGCATCACCCGCGCACTTGGCTGCGGACGCGTGACCTGTGGCGTCACACGCAACGGGTTTTTCTGGCCGTTGGCGGGGCGTGGTGTGCCCGCCACGAAATTCTCCGCCTGCATGTCGAGATCATCATCATCGTCATCGGCAGACAGAATGCCGGCCGGAAGGCGACGCTCATCCACATCAAATGGCGGTTCGTCGTCATCATCTTCATCACCAATCGAAATTGGCGGTGGCGCAACAACGCGACGCTCAGATTGCGCACGCGCTTCTGCACGCTGTTCGAAGGAAGGCTCGGTGCGCTGTGTTACACGGGTTGCCTGTGCCGGTGCATGACGTGCAGGCACCTCATCAACGGCGAAGTCATCATCTTCATCGTTGAAATCATAGGGCTGCTCGAAATCATTGCGGAACGATGCCCGTGGCTTGATGCCGAAAACGCGACGCACCCGCGCCTGCGTGATGTACCAGTAATGGGCAGCCGCGCCAATCGGCAGGATGCGGTAGAGGAAGCTTTCGCCATCATCCTCGTCATCCTCTTCCATGTCGCGCAGGCTGCGTGCCTTGCTGCTGGAAACGGCGGCAGGCATTTCATCCTCTTCGTCTTCTTCGTCCTGGGCACCGGTCAGAATCCCGGCGGCAAACAGCAGCATCCAGGTTGCAGGTACGGCAAAAATGCAGCCGATAACCATGGCAAAGGTACCGGTTGGATAGGCTCCGATGAACAGTGCCGGAAAACGCAGGATCATGTCACCGATCACACCGCCAATGCCATTCGGCAGCGGCCAGGTGGCAGGCGCGGGAAAACAGCCGATAGCGGCCGCAGACACAAATGCTCCACCGAGCCATGTGGCAATGCGGGCAGGAATCCGTCGCAACCGCCGCCCCGAAATCATGCAGAAAGACCAGGCCAGCACCGGCAGAAGACTGACGATTGCCGAAAGGCCAAAGAACTGCATCAGAATATCGGCGAAGGCAGCGCCGCTATATCCGAGAATATTGGTCGGTTGATTGGATGTCGCGTAGGAAAGGCTCGGGTCGGAAACATTCCACGTCGCCAGAGCGGCCACCGCCAGCGCAAGCGCAATAAAAACTGCGAAACCGGCAAGCGCCATGATTTGTCGCATCAGAAATGCGCTCAGCGCAAAGCGATGCGGACCATCGTCCCAAGCCGGTGTATTCATTTTTCCCATGTCCTGAACCCGTAAATTCGTAGTCCCACAGGCAAGGACGCCCATAGACACAATTCCAGATGACAGGTCAAAATATCCGACGGAGGGTTAACGTCGCATTAACCATGGAATATTTGATATGATGGCCGTCTACTGCGAGGGGAAATTCAGGAAATCGATGCCAAATTCACGTTCGGAAACACGTAAAAAACTTGGCTGTCTCGTGGTGCGGCAGGCGCCAGGTCAAAAAAGCAGGGCACTTCTGCAATATGGTGGACTGACATTTCCGGCTGCCATCGGCCGCAATGGCCGCACGATCCTGAAAAAAGAAGGCGATGGCAAAACCCCCATAGCCAGCATGCGTATTTTGAGCGGCTTCATGCGTGGCGATCGCCTGAAAAACATCCGCTCCCCTTTAAACCTCACACGCGTACGTAAAACCATGTTGTGGTGTGATGCACCAACGCATGCCTCTTATAACCGCCCGGTTTCGGCACCGTTCAAACCAAGCCATGAAGAATTGATGCGCCAGGATGGCCTTTATGACATCTGCATCGTTCTCGACTGGAACATATCCAGTCGCAGCCGCAATCGGGGATCGGCAATATTCTTCCACCTGATCCGCCCCGGATATCAGCCGACGGCTGGCTGCGTTGGACTTAGCTTGCGGGACATGCAGCGCCTGCTGCCGCATTTGCGCAGGGGCATGACGCTGAAAGTCCTTTAAAAACCGGACATAAAAAAACCCGCCATCACTGACGGGCTTTTTTAAAGATCGGCAAAAAACGCTATTATGCAGCTTCTTCCTGAGAATCGTCAGCGTCGCTCTCGTCTTCTTCAACGACCTTGCTACGCTTCGGTCCCTTGTTGAGGTTGGTTTCAACCAGACGAACAGCTTCGGTTTCCGACATCTTGTTAACAGCGGCGATTTCGCGCGCCATGCGGTCAAGTGCGGCTTCATAAAGCTGGCGCTCGGAATAAGACTGTTCCGGCTGGTTTTCAGCGCGGTACAGGTCACGAACCACTTCTGCGATGGCGATCAGATCGCCGGAATTGATCTTGGCATCATATTCCTGCGCACGGCGGGACCACATGGTCCGCTTTACCTTGGCCTTGCCTTGAACAACCTTCAGCGCACGCTCAACGAAATCAGTCTCGGAAAGCTTGCGCATACCAATGCTCACTGCCTTGGCAACCGGAACCTTGAGGCGCATCTTGTCCTTTTCGAAATCGATGACAAAAAGCTCAAGCTTCATGCCAGCCACTTCCTGCTCTTCAATAGCGGAAATGGTACCGACCCCATGAGCGGGATATACGATCGCTTCGCCGGTCTTGAATCCGTGGCGCGCCGGAGATTTCTTCTGCTGGGTCGTCATTCGTTCTAAAAACTCCCTGTTACACACCCGGAGTTTTCTCCGGGTTCGGGTCGGTCAGGCCCGTATGAGACGGGGGAAACCGTCAGGTGACTCCATACCAATCCAGGTCAGCACGCATAAAAAAACACCATCGCAATCGTAGATTCGATAACATAAAACTAGACTATGTCACGGAGACAACGTGCAAAATGATATTTGCTTTCGTGATGTTTTCGGGCATGCGAAATGCCACTAAGTGGATCAGTTCTTGTGGTGTATCACAAAAATACGTGGAAATCAATAATTTGCTTTAATCGTGGCGAAGCGGCCACGCTTTTGGTGGCAATAAGGTGGCCCGACCGTTAATTTCGCACTGTCCACAGCGATGTTTTTTGTCGCCTAAAGAGATTCGCACGGCCTTACAAACAAATTTTCAGTTTTTGGACGTTTTTGCGAGATTCCGCCCGTAAACTGTTCATATTTACTGTCCATGATCGCGATTCGAGGGCTAGGATGCCCCAAAATATACAAAACCGTCTAGGATTCGTCGTTCGTACGAGGGAACACATGGTCTACAGGAACAATCCCAAAAAAGAAAAACAGATCGCGCAGGCCAGCGAGGTTGCAAAAACAATCAAAAAACCCTTCCTCGACACGACGCTTCTGTACGGGCGTGCAAGTTCCGACGACCTAGAGAACTATTCGGCTGCCATGCTGGCCGCCAATGCGGTTCACACCCATGATCAGCTTGCCCAATGGGATGGCAAGAAACCACATGTCGATGTCAGTCAGATCGAAAGCGTGTCACCAAAGGGCGTTCCTGTCTGCATTCTGACCGTGATCGACCGCAACATGCCATTCCTTTATGATTCCGTCATGGGAGAGGTCACAAGCAATCACCGCGATCTCTATCTCGCCATCCACCCGATCCTCGTTGCCGACAAGAAGGCTGAAGACGCCTTTCATCTGGCAGATGCCGATAGCGATCCGGCAGGAAATATCAGCCTTATCCAGCTTCATATTGCACCGATTTCAGCCCCCGCCGCTGCCAACCTCATTGAGCGGCTGCAAACCATTCTCGAACAGGTGCATTCCGCGTTCAACGACTGGAAGCCGATGCTGGCCAAGCTCGACACGGCGATCAGCGAAATGGCCGAACGCGGTTCCGACCGCCGCAAGAGCGAGCGTGCCGAAGCTGTCGCCTTTCTCGAATGGCTGCGCGACAACAACTTCACATTCCTTGGCATGCGGGACTATGCCTATTCCGGCAAAGGCAAACACGCCAAGGTCGAACGTGGTGATGAAACCGGCCTTGGCATTTTGACCAATCCGGATGTGCGGGTGCTGCGTCTTGGCAAGGATGCCGTGACCACAACGCCTGAAATTCTGGCCTTCCTTGATGGTCCCGATTTCCTGATCATCACCAAGGCCAACGTCAAATCCGTCGTGCACCGCCGGGCCTATATGGATTACATCGGTGTCAAACGGTTTGATGCCGAGGGTAATGTCATCGGCGAATTGCGCATCGTTGGCCTGTTCACCGCAACTGCCTATACGCGCCCGGTCAAGCAGATCCCACTGCTGCGCGCCAAGGCAGCTGCTGTAGAGCGCCATTTCGGCTTCGACCTCAATAGCCACTCCGGCCGCATCCTGCAAAACACGCTGGAATCCTATCCGCGTGACGATCTGTTCCAGATCGAAAATGATGTGATTATTCGCTTCAGCGAACAGATCATGGATCTCATCGACCGGCCGCGCGTGCGTGTTCTGCCACGCATCGACCGTTTTGACCGTTTCGTGTCGGTGATCGTGTTCGTACCGCGAGAAGAATACAATTCTCTCGTCCGCGAAAAAATTGGTGCCTATCTCAGCGAAGTCTATGAAGGCCACGTCTCCGCCTATTATCCGGCATTCCCGGAAGGTGCTGTAGCCCGTGTTCACTTCATCATTGGTCGCACCGATGGCAAGACCCCGCGTATTGCGCAAGATAGATTGGAAGAAGCCGTCAGCGATATTGCTGCCCGCTGGATTGACCATTTCAACGCACTTGGTGAAGTCGGTGCTGCGACGCTTGACGTCGATCAGGCCTACAAGGAAGCCTTCACACCGGAGGAAGCCTTCGGTGACATGGCCTCTATCACGGCCTGCGCGGCAGGTGAGACAATCCGCATCGAATTCTACCGCGCAGCGGGCGAAGGACAGGAACACCTGTCCCTGAAAATTTTCCACCGTGATGGACATCTGCCACTTTCCCGTCGCGTCCCCTTGCTGGAAAACCTCGGTTTCAGCGTCATCAGCGAGCGCACATTTGATATCGGTGTCGTGACCGGCAATGAAACATGCCATATCGTACTGCACGATATGGAGCTTTCCATTCAGAACGGCATGCCAATTGACCTTTCCAAACACGGCCAGCAGCTTGAGGACGCTTTCCTTGCGGCCTTCAGTGGCAATGTTGACAATGACAACTTCAACCGCCTGGTGCTGGCAACCGGCCTGACGGTGCGCGAAGTCTCAGTGTTGCGTGCCTATGCCCGTTACCTGCGCCAGACTGGCATCGTCTACGCCCAGGAACACATTTCAGAGACCCTGTTCAAATATCCGGCCATTGCCCGCGATATTTTTGAATTGTTCCGTCATGGTTTCGACCCCAAACTGTCGGAAAAGAACCGACCACGCAAACTGTCCGAACTTCATAAGAGCATTGAGACGGGCTTGGCGCAGGTTCCGAGCATCGATGAAGACCGTACGCTTCGCCGTTACGTCAACGCCATCGATTCCACGCTGCGCACCAACTATTTCCAGAAAAATGAAGACGGCACACCAAAGGCGATGCTGGCCTTCAAGTTCGATCCGCAATTGCTGGACGGCCTGCCAGATCCGCGCCCGTTCCGCGAAATCTTCGTGTATGGCACGGAGGTCGAAGGCGTTCATCTGCGCTTCGGCAAGGTCGCACGTGGCGGCCTGCGCTGGTCGGATCGTGGCCAGGATTACCGCACCGAGGTGCTCGGTCTGGTCAAGGCACAGCAGGTCAAAAACGCCGTGATTGTTCCGGTTGGCGCCAAGGGCGGGTTCTTCCCGAAATCCCTGCCAGTTGGCGGAAGTCGCGACGAAATCTTCAACGCTGGCCGTGAGGCCTACAAGACCTATATTCGCACGCTGCTGTCGATCACCGACAATATCGTCGGTGACGATATCGTGGCACCGGCCGACACGTTGCGCCTGGATGGCGACGACCCTTATTTCGTGGTGGCTGCCGACAAGGGCACCGCAACCTTCTCCGATACGGCAAACGGTCTAGCCCACGATGCCGGTTTTTGGCTGGACGATGCCTTTGCCTCTGGCGGCTCGGCCGGTTACGACCACAAGAAGATGGGCATCACCGCCCGCGGTGCATGGGAAACCGTAAAACGTCACTTCCGTGAAATGAACATCGATATTCAGACCACGCCATTCACCGTGGCTGGCGTCGGTGACATGTCGGGCGACGTCTTCGGCAACGGCATGTTGTTGTCGGAAAAAATCCGTCTGATCGCTGCCTTCGATCACCGCGACATCATCATTGATCCGGATCCGGACACCGCCAAGTCTTTCGCGGAAAGAAAGCGCCTGTTCGATCTGCCGCGTTCCAGCTGGCAGGATTATGACCGCAAGACGCTGTCCAAGGGTGCCATGATTATTTCCCGCGCGGAAAAATCCGTCACCCTGACACCGGAAGCTGTAACGGCCATCGGCATCGACCAAACAGTCGCCACGCCGGCGGAAATCATGACAGCAATCCTCAAATCCCCTGTTGACCTGATGTGGTTTGGTGGTATCGGCACCTATATCAAGGCAGCCGCTGAAACCAACACCGAGGTCGGTGATCGCAGCAACGATGCCATCCGCATCAATGCCGGCGAAGTGCTTGCCAAGGTTATTGGTGAGGGTGCCAACCTGGGCGTGACCCAGAAGGGCCGTATTGCCTATGCGTTGAACGGCGGTCGTGCGAACTCGGACGCCATCGACAACTCGGCGGGCGTGAACTCCTCCGACGTTGAAGTCAACATCAAGATCGCGCTTTCGCCTGCCGTCAAGGATGGCAGACTGCCGATGAACAAACGCAACCAGCTTCTGTCATCCATGACAAGTGAAGTTGCGTCGCTTGTTCTGCGCAACAACTACCTCCAGTCTCTGGCCATCTCGCTGACAGAGCGCAAGGGATTGGAAAACCGTGAAGATCTCGGCCGTCTGATGAGCGCGCTGGAAGCAGCGGGCAAGCTGAACCGCAAGGTGGAGACCCTGCCCAATGACGCGGAATTCACGGAGCGTTATACGGCTGGAAAACCGCTGACCCGTCCAGAAATCGGAGTGCTGCTGTCCTACGCCAAGTTGACATTGTTTGACACACTGGTGGCCAGCAACCTGCCTGACGACAGCTACCTGCAGCATCTGCTGATGTCGTATTTCCCGGCGAAAATGCAAAAGACCTATGCCGGTGATATTGAAGCACATCGCTTGCGTCGCGAAATCATTGCAACAGTACTGGCCAATGATGTCGTCAACCGCGGTGGGCCCGGCTTCGTACAGAAGCTCTGTGACGCAAGCGGCCTCCTGGCAGCCGATGTGGTGAAAGCCGCGATCATCGTTCAGGATGGCTTCGGTCTCGATCGGCTGTGGAACGCCATCGACAAGCTCGACAATGTGTTGTCTGGAGACGTGCAGAACGGTCTTTACGCCCGGGTTTCGCAGATTTTCCTGGATGCAACACGCCTGTTCCTGCAAACGCAGGCCACCGATGATCGGCCGATGGGAGAAGACGTGGCTCGCCTCAAGGAGGCGGTCAAGAGCCTGCAGCCACTGCTCGTCAAACGCCTGCCATTTGCAGATGCCGTGTCGGAGGACGGCGTGCCGCCTGAGCTTGAGAAGGAACTGTCGGTTCTTTCACATCTCGCGTTCACACCTGAAATCATGCAGATCAGCGAACGCGCCGATACCACGCTCACCCGAGCAGCCGACAGCTATGCTTCGGTTTCGGCGACCTTCCGCGTGATCAGGCTTCTGGAAGCAAGCCGGCGCATCAGCACAGGCGATCACTATGAAAGCCTTGCCTTGTCCCGTGGTCAGGACCTGATTGCCTCGTCGCGCCGTCGCATCGTCATATCAGCCCTCACTGCCTACCCAAAGGAAAAGGACCCGGTTCAGGCGTGGTACACGGCAGATCGCATGCGTGTAAACCGTATTGCCTCGGAGCTTTCGAACCTCACCGACACCGGCGAGCTTAATCTCGCCCGGTTGACGGTTGCGGCAAGCCTGCTATCCGACATTGCTCAGGATCGCACAGCCTGAAAATGCTGTTACACCCGGCTCCGTTGCGATAAATGGGGCCGGGCTATTTTATGGCATATGTGTTCGCCCGCCTTTTGATCCCTTGCAAAAGTGGAGCTGCCTTTGACCGAGACTTCGATTGAGACAGCCGTCAGCAAGCACGGCATCAGGGGCTGGATATTGTTCGACTGGGCGGCACAGCCGTTTTTTACTGTCGTCACCACCTTCATTTTCGGCCCCTATTTTGTGTCCCGTCTGACAGATGATCCGATCTCGGCTCAGGCCATGTGGAGCAATACGGCAACTATATCCTCCATCATCATTGCCATCCTGTCACCGGTGCTGGGCTCCATCGCCGATCAATCCGGCGCGCGCAAACCATGGATCGCATTTTTTGCGACCATCAAAATTGCCAGCCTGTTGATGTTGTGGTTTGCAGCACCCGGCTCACCTATCCTGTGGCCTGTGCTGTTCATGATACTGGCATCGATTGCCGCAGAGTTTTCCATCGTCTTTAATGATTCGATGATGCCACGGCTGGTGCCGTCTGACGAAATCGGACGGCTTTCAAACATTGCCTGGGGCCTGGGTTATCTCGGCGGCATGATTGTGCTGATCGGCGTGGTTGCGCTTCTGGCAGCCGATCCGCAAAAGGGCACAACCATCATCGGCATCCAGCCGCTGTTCGGTCTTGATGTCGCGCAGGGTGAAGATGCGCGAATAACCGGGCCGATTTCCGCAGTGTGGTATCTGGTGTTCGTGATCCCGATGTTCCTGTTCACACCGGACGCACCCAAGCGCCTGGCTTTCAAAACAGCCATTCGCCAGGGCCTTCACGAGCTGCGCGGCACGTTGCAAGAGCTGCGCACAAGACGGCCGCTCGCCCGATTTCTGATTGCCAGAATGATCTATCAGGACGGCGTAAACGGCCTGTTGGTCCTGGGAGGCGTGTTCGCAGCCGGCATGTTCGGATGGGCCACCATGGAAATCGGCATTTACGGCATCATTTTAAATGTCATTGCAATTTTCGGCTGCATAATCGCCGGCTCGCTCGATAACCGCATCGGCTCTCGCACCATGATCCTGATAAGCCTCGTCATTCTGTTGATCGCCACACTTGGTATTGTTTCAACCGAAAAAGGCTCAACCCTGTTTGGTTTGCTGCAACTGTCGCAGGAGGACAATGGCGGGATTTTCGCGACCGGTGCTGAAAAGGCCTATTTGGCTTTTGGCGTTCTCATCGGTTTTGCTTTCGGCCCGGTACAGGCCTCGTCACGCTCCTACCTCGCCCGCAACATTTCCCTATCGGAAACGGGGCGGTACTTCGGCATCTACGCGCTGACAGGAAGGGCCACCAGTTTCATGGCTACCCTCCTGTTTTCCATCATGACCTATGCCACAGGGTCTGCGCACCTTGGCATAGCAACCTTGCTGATATTCTTGATCGCAGGATTGGTTTTGATGGTCCGTGTGCCCGACGCCATCAAATCAGCCTGAAGGAACAGGCAATGTGAGGCACCTCCCAATGCCTCACACGACTGTTCAATCAATGATCCAGGCGATCCAGACGATGCTGGATAACCTTCAACTGCGCCTTCAGGTCATCAATTTCCGAAGCGCCTAACCGTGCATCACGATCACTGCCGGATTTTGTCGCCAGAAATGGCGAAAAGGCCTGCAGGTTCTGGCGGAAGTTTTCGGTGTTACGACGCACCTGCTCATCCACGGCTGCCACCGGAGCCGGAATGTCCTTGGCAAGCGGTGTGTTGCCAAAGGTACGGTTGACCTGTTCACGGATCTGGCCTTGCTGTTCGGAAAAAGACCGAAGCGACTGGTCAAGGAATGCCGGAACGAGCGTCTGCATCTGATCGCCGTAGTAGGAGATCAGCTTGCGCAGAAAAGACACCGGCAGCAGCGAGTTTTCGGATTTCGCTTCCTGCTCGAAAATGATCTGCGTCAGAATCGTATGAGTAATGTCTTCGGATGTGCGGGCATCAAGAACCTTGAACTGCTCGTCGCGCCGAACCATCTGGGCCAGATCGTCAAGTGTGACATAGGTGCTGGTGCCGGTATTGTATAAACGCCGATTGGCGTATTTCTTGATGATTATCTCATCACTGATGCGCTTCGCCATTCTCGCCTCCTCACGATATAGCAAACTATAATATCTTGGTGTTTCATGCTCTCCCGTCGGCAAGTGTAAGCGCAAATATGACGGCATGACAACAGATTTGTGCGTCGCAATAGCATAATGTGCACTGCAATCATGCCAATTGCTTCTCAAAGCCTGCGCGAACAACATTTGACTTGGCTGATGCGCTTTGACAGTCTCCGCCCTCTCAAGAGGAGACTGAGCATGACTTCCCCGTCCATCGTTATTGCCAGTGCGGCACGCACCGCCGTCGGCTCATTCAATGGCAGTTTTGCCAACACGCCAGCCCATGAACTGGGTGCAGCCGTCATCAAGGCTGTTCTGCATCGAGCCAATGTTGAAGCCGGCAATGTCGATGAAGTCATACTGGGGCAGGTCTTGACGGCGGGCGCAGGCCAGAACCCGGCCCGCCAGGCGGCCATGCGCGCTGGCATCCCGCAGGAAGCAACAGCCTTTGCGATCAACCAGCTTTGCGGTTCCGGCCTTCGTGCTGTCGCACTCGGCATGCAACAGATATCAAGCGGTGACGCGGACATGGTGATCGCCGGTGGACAGGAATCCATGTCCATGGCCCCGCACTGTGCCCATTTGCGCGGCGGTGTGAAAATGGGCGATTTCAAAATGGTCGACACCATGTTGAAGGATGGCTTGATCGACGCGTTTCACGGTTATCACATGGGGATCACAGCAGAAAACATTGCCCGCCAGTGGCATTTGTCGCGGCAGGAGCAGGATGAGTTTGCCGTTTCCTCGCAGAACAAGGCCGAGGCTGCGCAAGCTGCCGGTCGCTTCGACGATGAAATCGTGCCTTTTGCCGTTCAAAGCCGCAAAGCCGAGATCATTGTCGACAAGGACGAATATATCAGGGCGGGATCGACCATCGAACTGCTCGAAAAGCTGAAACCCGCCTTTGACAAGGAAGGCACCGTCACAGCCGGCAATGCGTCGGGTCTGAATGACGGTGCCGCCGCCGTCCTTTTGATGACGGAAGAAGCAGCCGTAAAGCGCAGCCTGACGCCACTGGCGCGAGTTGCGTCCTGGGCAACGGCTGGTGTCGACCCCAGCATCATGGGTACAGGCCCGATCCCGGCGTCGCGCAAGGCTTTGGCCAAGGCTGGATGGTCGATATCCGATATCGGTCTTGTGGAGGCAAACGAGGCATTCGCGGCCCAGTCATGCGCCGTCGTCAAGGACCTTGGCTTTGACCCTGCCATCGTCAACGTCAATGGTGGCGCAATTGCCATAGGTCACCCGATTGGCGCCTCTGGTGCCCGCGTGCTCAACACTCTGCTGTTCGAAATGAAACGCCGCAACGTCGCAAAGGGATTGGCCACGTTGTGTATCGGAGGCGGTATGGGAGTCGCCATGTGTGTTGAGGCGATGTAGGCTGCAAGAGCCGTTGCTTGATACAAGCAAGAGTTTTAACAGTCGCAGACCACAAATTTTACGAACCATAAACTGCGGCATTTTGTCGCAGTTTTTAGAGTATCGAAAATAAGAAAATTGAAATTTTCTCAAATGCGAATTTTACTAAGTAAATGAATATACGATAAATTTCGTCAACTTTAGAACGAATCTAATTTTCTTGCAAAACAATTGCACAATGCTTTTTCTTGACAACCAGCATCCTCTTTTGCTTTAAGTGCAAAAACAATATGTTGCGTAGTACGGTCTTCTTTCACCATGCTGGTTTGTAGCTGCAATTACATCACCGACAACGACATCCGGGACGTCATCAATGAGCTCCTGGACGAAGACTGTTGGCAGTTGATCGTACCTGCAAAAGTGTACCACGCGATGGAAAAACGTGGTCGTTGTTGCGGTTGTTTTCCGACTGTCGTCGACCTCATCATCAAGACAACCGAAGAGTACCACGCCCGTCACCACTCGACGGAAGCCGAAGTTTTTGATTTCATGTCCCGCCTGAGACAATTCCATGAAGAAAACAGGAGAGCGGACATTGAAAGGCGACAAAAAAGTCATCGAGCGGCTTAACGAGGCATTGTTCCTCGAACTTGGTGCTGTAAACCAGTACTGGCTGCACTATCGCCTTCTGGACGACTGGGGCTACACCAAGCTCGCCAAGAAGGAACGCGCTGAATCCATTGAAGAGATGCAGCACGCCGACAAGATCATCAACCGCATCATTTTCCTTGAAGGTCACCCGAACCTGCAGACCGTTGCGCCGCTGCGCATTGGCCAGAACGTCAAGGAAGTGCTGGAAGCCGATCTGGCTGGTGAATATGACGCACGCACCTCCTACAAGAAGTCGCGTGACATCTGTTATGAGGTCGGTGACTACGTATCGATGAAGCTGTTCGAAGAACTGCTGATCGATGAAGAAGGTCACATCGACTTCCTCGAAACCCAGCTCGAACTTCTCGGCAAGATTGGCGAAGAAAAATACGGTCAGCTCAACGCTGATTCCGCCGACGCCGCCGAATAAGCAACATGATGCGCAAGGCTTATGCCTGACAAACAAAAGCCCCGGTTATGCCGGGGCTTTTCATTTCTGGGCTTTTTCAAACACGCTTTAGCGCGACCCGAAAATGGCCGAACCGACCCGCACGCTGGTTGCGCCAAACTCGATACCGGTTTCAAAATCGCCCGACATGCCCATGGAAAGCTTGCTCAGGCCACACTCCTTGGCCAGTTTGGCAAGAAGCGCAAAATGCGGTCCGGGATTTTCATCCGCTGGCGGAATGCACATCAAACCTTCGACCGACAGCTTCAACTCGTCCCGGCAAAGCGCAACAAAGGCAACCGTCTCACGCGGATCAATGCCAGCCTTCTGAGGTTCAAGACCGGTGTTGACCTGCACATAAAAGCGCAATGCTCGCCCCTGCTTTTCACATTCTTCCGCAAGTGCCCGGGCAATCTTTTCTCGATCGACGCTCTCAATCACGTCAAACAGCGCCACGGCGTCCGCCGCCTTGTTGGACTGCAGCGGCCCGATCAACCGCAATTCGATATCGAGCGTCTTCTCCTTCAGTGCTGGCCACTTGCCTTGCGCTTCCTGAACACGGTTTTCACCGAAAATACGCTGTCCGCAGGCAATCACCGGCGCAATATCATCCGCATCAAAGGTTTTGGACACCGCAACAAGCGCCACATCTGCGGCCTTGCGTCCGGATTTTTTGACCGTCGTTGCGATGCGGTTTCTGACCTCTGCGAGGCGTTGTTCGATTTCCATGAGACCGGCTTTCATTGCTGACAATACCCGCAATTACCTAGACGCCACACCATCGAAAGCCAAGCCGCTTTGTGCCCTTTGCGTGCCAATTGCAAAGTTTGAACGCCCTGTGATGCCAGCAAACTTGACGCACCGGCTGTTTCATGGTGAAGGTCAGCGCAATTTTCCCATGGATACCGGATTTTGAGAATGGCCACCGAACGTTACAATCCTCGCGATGCCGAGCCACGCTGGCAGCAAAAGTGGAACGAAGACAAGGTCTTCGAAACCGATAACACCGACCCGCGCGAGAAGTACTACGTTCTGGAGATGTTTCCCTATCCATCGGGCCGCATCCATATGGGCCACGTGCGCAACTACGCCATGGGTGACGTGGTTGCACGCTACAAGCGTGCACGCGGTTTCAACGTTCTGCACCCTATGGGCTGGGACGCATTCGGCATGCCGGCCGAAAACGCGGCCATGCAGAACAAGGTGCATCCGAAGGACTGGACCTACCAGAACATCGCGACCATGCGGAACCAGTTGAAGTCTATGGGACTATCTCTGGACTGGAGCCGTGAATTCGCAACCTGCGACGTGGAATATTACCACCGCCAGCAGGCGCTGTTCATCGACTTCCTGCAGAACGGCCTCGTTCACCGCAAGCAATCCAAGGTCAACTGGGACCCGGTCGACCACACCGTTCTTGCCAATGAGCAGGTTATTGACGGCCGTGGCTGGCGCTCCGGCGCGCTGGTTGAACAGCGCGAACTGACCCAGTGGTTCTTCAAGATCACCGACTTTGCAGAAGACCTGCTGGAAGCTCTGGACACACTCGACCAGTGGCCGGAAAAAGTACGCCTGATGCAGAAGAACTGGATCGGCAAGTCGGAAGGCCTGTCGCTGCGCTGGGAAACCGTAGCTGCAACCGCACCGCAGGGCTTCTCGGACATCACCGTCTACACCACACGTCCAGACACGCTGTTCGGCGCATCCTTCCTCGCCATTTCAGCCGATCATCCGCTGGCAAAGGCGCTGTCTGCCAACAACCCGGAGATTGCCGCATTCTGTGAAGAGTGCCGCCGTCAGGGCACCTCGCTGGCTGCGCTTGAAACGGCTGAAAAGAAGGGCATGGATACCGGCGTCAAGGTCGTTCATCCGCTCGACGCCTCCTGGGAACTGCCAGTTTACATCGCCAATTTCGTCCTGATGGATTACGGCACAGGCGCCATCTTCGGCTGCCCGTCCGGTGACCAGCGCGACCTTGATTTTGCGCGCAAATACGATCTGCCTGTTGTCGCCGTCGTTATGCCGGAAGGCGAAGATGCGCAGACATTCACCGTCGGCGACACCGCCTATATCGATGATGGCGTGATGATCAATTCGCGTTTCCTCGATGGCATGAAAACCACCGACGCTTTTGAGGCCGTTGTGTCCAAGCTTGCTGCCCAGACCTTGGGCAATGAGCCACAGGCCGAACGCAAGGTGAATTTCCGTCTGCGTGACTGGGGTATTTCCCGTCAGCGTTATTGGGGTTGCCCGATCCCGGTCATCCATTGCGAAGTCTGCGGTGTCGTGCCGGTTCCGAAAAAGGACCTGCCGGTCAAACTGCCTGATGACGTCACATTTGACGTTCCCGGCAACCCGCTGGACCGCCACCCGACATGGCGTCACGTGTCCTGCCCGCAATGCGGCAAGGATGCCCGTCGTGAAACCGACACCATGGACACCTTCGTGGATTCCAGCTGGTACTTCACCCGCTTTACCGCACCATGGGAAGACAAGCCGACCGATCCGAAAGTGGCTAATCACTGGCTACCGGTTGATCAGTACATTGGCGGTATCGAGCACGCGATCCTTCACCTGCTCTATTCGCGTTTCTTCACCCGCGCCATGCGAGAAACCGGCCATGTCGATGTGAAGGAGCCCTTCAAGGGCCTGTTCACGCAGGGCATGGTGGTGCATGAAACCTATAGCCGTGGCGAAGGCGCAAGCCGCGAATGGGTTCCGCCGGCAGACCTGCGTATTGACGAAGCCGATGGCACGCGCCGCGCCTTCCTGCTGTCGAACGGCGAAGAGGTTAAAATCGGCTCCATCGAAAAGATGTCCAAGTCGAAGAAAAACGTTGTCGATCCGGACGATATCATTGCGTCCTATGGTGCCGACACCGCCCGTTTCTTCGTGCTGTCCGACTCCCCGCCTGACCGTGACGTGATCTGGTCCGAAGCCGGTGTTGAAGGCGCACATCGCTTCGTTCAGCGTGTCTGGCGTATCCTTGGCGAGGCGGCCGACGAACTCAGAAACGTCAAGCCAGCACCGGCGACAGAAGGACCGTTCCTTGCCGTCTCCAAGGCTGCGCACAAGACACTGAAGGCCGTGCAGGACGATCTCGACAAGCTGTCCTTCAACAAGGCGATTGCCCGCATTTACGAACTGGTCAACGCCCTTGCCGGCCCGTTTGCTGAAATCTCTGCCGGTGGACAGTCCGATGCGGACAAGGCTGCCGCCCGCGAGGCTGCCGAAATCCTCATTCGCATGATCGCGCCAATGACGCCGCACCTTGCCGAGGAGTGCTGGACTGTCATCGGAAATGACGGATTGGTTGCCCAAACCCCATGGCCAAGCTTCGATCCGAAACTGGTCGAGGAAAACGAAGTCGTTATGCCTGTACAGATCAACGGCAAGAAGCGTGCAGAATTGACAATCGCGCGCGATGCGGATCAAGATACCGTCAAGGCCGCTGTTCTTGCTCTCGATTCCGTGGTTACGGCCTTGGCAGGCAACGCGCCAAAGAAGATCATTGTGGTTCCTCAAAGGATTGTGAACATTGTCGTCTAACGTCTCTTCCGGATGGAGCCGCATCGCATTTGTGATGTGCGCAATAGTCTTGTCCGGCGCCCTTGCCGGTTGTCAGGTGCGTCCACTCTATTCCAAGGAATCGGGCACCACGGAAAAACTGGCGTCGGTGCAATATGCGCCGGTGACCGGCCGTATCGCACAGGCGCTGCGCAACGAACTCATCTTCAAGTCATCCGGTGGCGCAGGCCAACCGGTGAAGCCGGAATATGAGGTCAAGCTCGTTGTGACCTCGTCGGCCACCTCGACAGAGGTGAACGATAACGACCTTTATCTCAACCTGCCGGATAACACCTTTGAAGGTCATTATCCCGGCCGTGTCGATGTGTCTGCGCAATATGTTCTGGTCAGAATTTCCGACCAGAAGGTGCTGCGTTCGGCAACCCGCACCGTGACCGCCATGGTTGACCTGCCACAGCAGCAGTTCGCCAACATGCGCGCCGTCCGCGATGCGCAGGACCGTGCGTTGCGGGAAGTTGCGGAAGTGATCCGGACGGATATCGCCTCTGCACTGAGCCGCTGAGACGCCGGCATGGCGGAAATAAAGTCACATGAATTCGACCGCTTCGCTGAAAGACCAGTGGAGCGGTTTCGCATGTTTGTGGTCTACGGGCCTGACCGTGGTCTCGTATCGGAGCGCGCGTCGCTCATCGCGTCAAAGACGGGCATTGATGTCAACGACGCCTTTTCCTCGCTCAAGCTGAATGTCGGCGATTTGCAGGGTGATCCTGGACGCCTGCTCGATGAGGTCAATGCCATTGGCCTGTTTGGTGGTGAAAAGCTGGTCTGGGTCAAGGGCGCCGCCAGCGAGAAAGCCCTGATCGACGCTGTACAGATTCTCAACGAGAACCCGCCGCAACAGGCGTTCCTGATCATTGAGGCTGGCGACCTCAAGAAGGGTACCGGTCTTCGCAAGATTGCCGAGCCATCCAGGGATATCGCCATCATCCCTTGTTACGCAGACGATGCCCGTGCTCTCAACGCCCTCATCGACCATGAACTGGCTCAGGATGAGTTGAGAATAGCACCTGCGGCACGCCAGAGGTTGATAGAATCGCTTGGAGGGGATCGCATTGCCTCGCGCAACGAAATCTGTAAGCTGGCCCTGTACTGCCGCGGAAACAGCGTTATCGAGGAAGAGGACGTTTTGGCGATCATTGGCGATGCCAGCGCCATATCCGCGGACGATGCCGTTGATGCAATCCTGAAAGGCGACCGCAACGCATTTTTCCACGCGACGCAGAAAATCGTTTCCTCCAAAACGCCGATCTTTCTGGTGCTGCAGGGATGCCTGCGCCAGTTCCAGCTTCTGGATCAGATGCGGGCTGAAATGGATGAGAAGAAACTGCAGGCCGGCCAAGTCATGCAAACGCTTGGGCGACACATTCATTTTCGCCGCAAGCCGGTGATCGAACGTGCCCTGCGCACCTGGCAGCCCGCCGCCATTGCGCGTGAAATGAACCGCCTTCAGGCCGCGATTTTGCAGAGCCGCCAGCGCCAAAGCCTTGAGGACAGCGTCGCCCTGCTCACGCTATTGTCCACCACCCTGCAATCAGGTCGTAGCGGCTGACAGCCTGGCAGACTGAGGCAACCAGAACCCACAAAGTAGAAAAGCCCTTGTCGCTGTCGCACAAGGGCTTTTTAATATCAGTCTGTGCAGAGGTATCAGTCGCCGCTGCCGGGTTCGGCAGAGAAATACAGCGCCAGCTTGCCCTCTACGCCGTCCATTTCCTTGGCTTCCGGCATGGCATCACGCTTGATGGTGATGTTTGGCCAGATCTGCGAATATTCGGCATTCAGCTTCAGCCATTCATCAAGGCCCGGCTCCGTGTCCGGCTTGATGGCTTCGGCGGGACATTCCGGTTCACATACGCCACAGTCGATGCATTCATCGGGATTGATGGCCAGGAAGTTTTCACCCTCGTAGAAGCAGTCCACAGGGCAGACTTCGACGCAGTCAGTATATTTGCAGCGGATGCAATTGTCGGTCACGACATATGTCATGAGGAACTCCAGAATACACGTTCCGGGAATGAAGGCTTCGGCAAAAATCCGCAGCCCGGACTTGCGGTATTGGTATTTTCGCCAGTGACGTAATGCCTTTACACAGTGAAGGCAAGAATAATTATTTCACAAAACTTGTGTGATTTGGTCATATATTCTAGTCGGAAGCGTCGTTCGCAGTAGAGATGAACTTATCCAGTTCACGACGTTCTTTTTTGGTCGGTCTGCCGGCCCCAGGCTGGCGCACAGCCTGCTCAAGCAGGGTAAGGCGCTCTGTCTTTTCACGGGGTGGTGTCTGATCGTCATAGAGGAGCTTTGCTTCCTCATAGGGCCCGCGCCTGTCACCTGCGGACTTCACGACAAGGATACGATCCATGCGTTCAAAGCTGATTTCCAGCTTGTCACCCGGCTTCACCATGTGGCTTGCCTGCCGGATGAGGGTTCCATTGACGCGCACATGTCCGGACTGGACATGGTTTTGCGCAATGGAGCGCGATTTCGCCATGCGAGCGAAGAACAGCCATTTGTCGATGCGCTGGCGCGCGTGCTGACCTGACTGTTCTTCGTCCATGAGCTTATTTCTTCATTTGTTCCTTGAGCGCAGCGAGCTTTGCGAAAGGTGAATCCGGATCCAGCGGCTTCTCCTTGCGCGGCGGCTTGGCTTCGAAACGCTGCGACTGTGGCTTTCCGCCACGGTCATTGCGATCGTGCTTGTCCTTGCGCTCACCACGGTCATTGCGGTTGCCACGATCAGGTCTTTGACCACCGTCACGCTTGCGCTCGCCATCACGATTGTTGTCGCGATTGCCGTCACGGCCAGAGGCTGCACGGTTGCGATCACGGCCTTCGCCACCTTCGTTACGACGCTCACCCTGACCACGGGACTGACCCTGGCCATGACGACGGTTGTCGTTGCGCTGGTTTTCATTGCGGCCACCTGGGCGCCACAGAAGAACTGGCTTGGGTTCTGCTGCTTCAGCAGTTGCGTCAGAAGCAGGTACAGCGGCATCGCTGGCAGCAGCAGGGGCTTCTTCAGTAACAGCCTTTGGTTCTTCGGCAGACGCATCCTGATCGGCAGCGCTGTCGCTGTCATGCTCTTCACTGGCATCGTCAGCGGCTGGCGCTTCAGCTGCAGCAGCCTGACCGTTCTGACCTGCCAGGAACGCAGCAGCGTCCTCAGCTGTCACCTGATCGGCACGGTAGCCAAGACCCTTGAGGATCTCTTCCATATCGTCCAGCGTTGCGCCAAGAATGGAAAGCATGCCGGTGGTGGTGGTGAAACGACGACCGTCATAAGCGCCCTCAGGACGCGGCTGTGTACCAGGCTTCCACTGCAGCAGCGGACGAATGATATCCGCCAGACGCTCCAGAATGTCGATACGAACAGCACGCTTTCCAAGGAAGCGGAAACCGGCCAGCTTGTAGAATGTACGGTCAAAGCTCGGATCGGTGACGACAGATGTACGACCAGCCGCCAGAACCGGAATAAGGTCACCATAACCAGGGTTGCCAAGACCATCGTTCTTGAGCGCCCAAAGCAGCGTGACCAGTTCCGCCGGAGCAGGCTTCAGCAGAGCCGGAAGGAAAATGTGATAGGCGCCGAAACGAACACCGTAACGGCGCATCGAAGCGCGTGCGTCCTGATCGAGCGACTTGACCTCTTCGGCCACGTCGCGACGGAACAGCACACCAAGGTTTTCGACGAGCTGGAATGCCAGCCCCTTCGCCAGACCCTGCAGGTCTTCAGCGCGGGAAATATCATCCAGCGGCTTGAGGACCGTCGCAATCTGGTGGTTCACGAAACGCTCGACACGGGCAACCGCATGTTCGCGGGCATTCCCGTTCAACTGCTCATCAGCCAAAAGGATGACGCGCGGTTTCATGATGTTGTCGCCAGCCGCAAGGCGGGCAACAGGCTCACCGAGCCAACGCACCGCGCCATCCGAGCCAAGCGCCAGATCGTTATTGCCGCTGGCATGCAGACGGGCAGCACGCGCCTCGAACTCGAGGGCAAGCGCCTTCTGCGCAGCCGACTGCACGGCCTTGGCATCAGGACCTTCAGTTCCGCTTATTGGCGTAAACCGGAATCCCGCCAATTGACCGACATGATGTCCTTCAACGAAAACATCACCATTCACACTGATTTCAGCTTCAAGCATCGCATTCTCTCTCAGGCGCTTCATGAGCACAGATGTCCTGCGATCAACAAAGCGTTTCGTCAACCTTTCATGTAG
>NZ_DAMDBP010000026.1:0-265 GCF_032092815.1 Agrobacterium sp.
CCTTGTCGCCCGGATACCAGTTCTGGACGGTGGAATATTTGATTTCGGCATCATCCAGCGCCACAAGTTCGACCACGGCAGCGTGAAGCTGGTTTTCGTCGCGCTGCGGAGCCGTACAGCCTTCGAGATAGGACACGTAAGCGCCGTCTTCGGCAATGATCAACGTGCGTTCGAACTGGCCCGTGTTCTTTTCATTGATACGGAAATAGGTCGAAAGCTCCATCGGGCAGCGAACGCCCTTTGGCACGAACACGAAGGAACCATC
>NZ_DAMDBP010000026.1:282-44769 GCF_032092815.1 Agrobacterium sp.
GCGTGGCATAGAAGTTGTCGGTGGTTGGAACAACCGAACCAAGATACTTCTTCACCAGCTCAGGATATTCGCGGATCGCTTCAGAGATCGACATGAAGATCACGCCGGCCTTTTTCAGCTCTTCCTTGAAGGTCGTCACAACGGACACACTGTCAAACACCGCATCAACGGCAACCTTGGAGGTCTGCACGCCAGCCAGGATTTCCTGCTCGCGCAGTGGAATACCAAGCTTTTCGTAGGTCTTGATCAGTTCCGGGTCGACGTCGTCAATCGACATCGGGCCGGTCATGTTCTTCGGCGCCGCGTAATAATAGAGATCGTTGAAGTCGATCTTCGGGTAGTTGACGCGTGCCCAGGTCGGCTCTTCCATGGTCAGCCAGCGACGATAAGCGTCGAGGCGCCATTCCAGCATCCATTCCGGTTCCTGCTTCTTGGCAGAAATGAAACGGATCACCTCTTCCGAAAGTCCCTTGGGGGCCTTGTCAACTTCGATATGGGTTTCAAACCCGTATTTGTACTGGTCGACATCGATCTGGCGTACCTGATCGATTGTTTCCTGCACCGCAGCCATTGCGTTCTCCAATCTCGCCGGATCCAAGGTCCGGTGGCTTGTCAACGTTAAGACGGATTAGTCCGCCTTGATGTAGTTGTCCGGATGGCGTTTTTCATCCACTCCGGCAAGCGGAATTTTGACTTTCCGCAAATTCAGTTCACTTTACGCCGCCTGCCCGGCAGGTTTCCTGCGGCCGGCGATCTTTTCAAATGCGGCAAGCGCATGATCTATGTCTGCTTCATTTGTCGAAACACCCAGAGAAATGCGCAAACCGCCCAGCTTGGGGTCCTTGCCCATGGCCGTCAGCACGTGGCTTTCGCCCACCTTGCCGGATGAGCATGCCGAGCCGGCAGAAAGTGCGATGCCTTCAATATCAAAGGCGATCTGCCCTGTCTCCGCTTTGAGCGTTGGCAGGGTAAAGAAAGTGGTATTGGCAACACGCTCGACGTGAGCACCGTGGATGATGACATCCGCGGCTGCCTTGCG
Source organism: Agrobacterium sp. (assembly GCF_032092815.1). Taxonomy (GTDB): domain Bacteria; phylum Pseudomonadota; class Alphaproteobacteria; order Rhizobiales; family Rhizobiaceae; genus Agrobacterium. Next base: position 1,322 of record NZ_DAMDBP010000026.1, read on the forward strand.
CATGCCGGTTTCAAGACGCTCCCGCAAGGCCGCAATCGCGGCATTACGGTCGACAAGACCATCAACAACAAAAGCGGCAGCGGCACCAAAACCGATGATCGCCGTGGTGTTTTCCGTTCCCGACCGATGGCCCTTTTCCTGTCCGCCACCATGAATAAGCGCCTTGGGCATCATGGCTTCGCCCCGCGTCACCAGAGCGCCAACCCCTTTCGGGCCGCCAATCTTGTGCGAAGAGACAAACAGGAAATCGGCATCCAGCGCCTCAATATCAATAGGCAGACGTCCCGCCGCCTGTACGGCGTCGACCACCATCAAGCCACCAGCGGCATGCACCAGCTTTGCTGCTTCCGCCACCGGCTGCACGATGCCGGTCTCATTATTGACCAGCATCACGGCAACCATCGGCAGGCCGGATGTCTTGTCATGGTCCTCAAGAAGCTTTTGCAGCGCCGTGAGGTTGAGAACACCGTCTGACGTTACCGGAATTTCCGTAACGTTATCTTTGGAAAACCGTCCACCCTCGCGCACGGCGGGATGTTCGATTGCCGAAACATAAAGCCTGCCGATGCGAAGCGCCGAGCGGCCCATCCTAAAATCGGGCGTCAAAACAAGGTTGGCCGCCTCGGTGGCACCGCTGGTAAACACCACATGTGATGCCTGCGCACCGACCAGATCAGCCACATTGCGGCGGGCCGATTCGACTGCCATGCGGGCTGCGCGCCCTTCCTTATGGACTGACGATGGATTTCCCGAAAGGTCGAAAGCATGCAGCAGGGCATCGCGAACGCACGGCAAAAGTGGTGCCGTTGCATTCCAATCCAGATATATGCGCGCTGTATTTGCCATATCTGAGGAACCTGCTTCTCTACTTCCCGTTTACGCCGAAGCGCATTTTCCTTGAAATTTCAGCCACCATTGCCTTATGACACGTTCAAGTGTTCAAAACACGCAATAGTTTCGAATTGTTCTAAACTGGGTTCTAGAAAACCTGACACACCACGTCAAGTCTTGTTGCACCCTGAAAATCATTTGGAACAGAAAACACGACCGGAGTATCAATGCCCGAAGTCATCTTCAACGGCCCAGCCGGCCGCCTCGAAGGCCGTTACCAGCCATCGAAAGAAAAAAGCGCCCCAATCGCCATTATCCTGCACCCACATCCGCAGTTTGGCGGAACCATGAACAACCAGATCGTCTATCAGTTGTTCTACATGTTCCAGAAGCGCGGCTTTACCACGCTCCGGTTCAACTTCCGATCCATTGGCCGCAGCCAGGGCGAATTCGACCACGGCGCTGGCGAACTATCGGATGCCGCATCGGCGCTGGACTGGGTCCAGAGCCTGCATCCTGATTCCAAGAGCTGTTGGGTCGCCGGTTATTCCTTCGGTGCCTGGATTGGCATGCAGCTTCTGATGCGCCGTCCGGAAATCGAAGGTTTCATGTCGATTGCCCCGCAGCCGAACACCTATGACTTCTCGTTCCTGGCACCCTGCCCGTCTTCCGGCCTGATCATCAATGGCGATTCGGACAAGGTTGCGCCTGAAAAGGACGTCAACAATCTGGTTGAAAAGCTGAAGACCCAGAAGGGTATTCTGATCACCCACCGCACGGTGCCGGGTGCCAACCACTTCTTTAACGCCAAGGTCGACACGCTGATGGCCGAGTGCGAGGACTATCTCGACCGCCGCCTCAATGGCGAACTGGTGCCGGAACCGGCCGCCAAGCGCATTCGCTAAGCGAAGCCGAACGCTGATAAATTGCAGGAAGGCCGTAACATCGTTGCGGCCTTTTTGTTTGAGAAAAACCCCTCACCAAGAAAATCTACGACTTAGCTGAAGCTAAGACCGTGATTTTCTGTCCTCTCCCACAAGGGTAGAGGTAAAGGCGCCAGCGGCGCAGCACCCGCCCATCTCTCCCCTTGTGGGAGAGAAAGCGATTTCAACATCTTAAGGCGCAAAGCCCTTAAGTGTTAGAAATCGCCAGTGAGGGGTCCAGGAGCATCGCCCCCTCTCAATCACACTGATAGGTAATCCGTGCCCTGTCGAAACGGCGTGCGGCAATGTCCTCATCGCGCATGATCACGTAATAGGCGCCGGGCGACGGAATGCCAGCATGTTCGTCAACACCGAGCTGCATCACCAGCCGCCATTCACCAGCAGATTTGATCAGCTCCCTTGCCTCCTCAGTCTGCCACACTTCGCTGCGGCCGCAGTTCAAACCATGTGTCACCAGCTGGGCACAGGCCTGCAATCCGTTCTGCAAGGTCTGCGGAAAACCGCCGAACTGGTGATTGTCGCGGCCCTCCATATCAGGCGTACCAAACTCCGATAACCACTCCTGATATTCCTCAAGCGCCTCGTCATCATCGAGCGGGAACGCATCCCAACCCTTGTCATTCGGTGGAATGGGCGTGAGGATGCTGCGCGGTGAAATGCGCGCTGCCTTGAACACACACGACCACTGATTATCGGAAATGCCAGTCAGAGCGGATGGTATGTCTGTCCGCACCAGCCCATCCCTAGGCGTTTCATCAAACAGCACTTGCCAGCCGACAGAAGCCTCTGGCGTAAAATCTTCCGGCTGTTCCCAGTAATCGTAAAACAGCAGCAAACGACCCTTGCTCGGAAACATCGGATCAAAGCCGCTTTCGCTGGACAGTTCGGTGAGATTGACTTGGCCGAGAAAGGCCAGAGGAAACTCGGTTTCTATCGCATCGGCCTTGGCCTTGTATTCGGCGCAGAACCGTTCGCCCTGTTCCGGTGTCATCCAGGAGCGTGGCTTTTTGGAATCGGCCAGCAGACGATCCGCTTCCTTGCGATGGCCTGCGGCTCTTGTCACCGCATCGGGATAGGCTGGTCGTGTTGGCCATGCCATGCCACGCGGCAGGTCCGGCCTACCGCCAATCTTCGATGCCCCAAGCGGAATGTCATCCTCATCGCTTTTCGTGGTGGTCAACAAAACGGCGGCACGCGCCTGCGCCACCAGATGCGAAATGACATCAGGCGAAAGGCCGGTTTCTTCAAGGGAAAGCCGCAAGGCATCATGATTGTCCGGAAAAGCTGCTGTCTGCATTGTCATCCTTTTTTTGGACCGGTCGCTGTCGGCGTCACACGACAGCACCGAGCCGTACAACATTGCCACCGCCCTCAAGGCTGGCATTGCGTTTTTTGTAAAAGGCCATGAAGTCATCAAACGGCAGCGCCTTGGAATATAACCAGCCCTGTCCGTATTGCACGCCGGATTGGCGTAAGATCGCCTCCTGCTCCACGGTCTCGATGCCTTCCGCCACCATCTTCAGTTTCAGGCTATGGGCCATGTCGATGATATGCGGCGTGACCAGGCTGGTGGCGGCATTCTGGCCAATCGCATCGACAAAGGACTTGTCGATTTTCAGCACCGTCACCGGCAGGCTTTCCAAAAGCGACAGGCTGGAATAACCGGTGCCGAAATCATCAATGGCAATCACGTGGCCAGCATCGCGCGCCTTGGTCAGCGTTGCACGGGCAATATCGGCATGAATGAAACCACGCTCGGTCACTTCAAGCCAGATCTGCGAGGTCTTGATGTCGGTCTGTTTCAGGGCGTCTGACACCAGTGTCAGGAAGTGACCGCTTTCCACATCCTCGGGCGACAGATTGATCGCCACATGCATGTCGCGATGCTGCTCCAGCGCGGTTTTCATGCTTGCTATGACATCGCGGATCATGATCGCCGTGATCTGGCCAATCAGCCCGTTTTGTTCGGCAAAGGGAATGAACAGATCAGGACGAACCGTTGTGCCATCGCCGCGCGGCCAGCGAATAAGCGCTTCTGCGCCAATGCAGCGGCCACTCGAAAGCTCGATGATCGGCTGGTAATGTGCAACAAACTCCTTGCGGCGAATGCCCATGGCCAATTCACCGGCCAGAGACAGGCGTTGGCGCGAAATCCAGATCACAAGCATGATTAGCGCCAGCGACACGCCAACACCAATCGGCGCCATTTTCCACAATTCGCCGTCAGTGCGCCAATCCACCACGCTGCGGTTGGAAATGGCAAAGGCGGCGAAATCCTTGCCCCGGCGTGAGGAAAACACTTCCGTATCATTAAACCCGCTGACTTCTTGCGCCACCAGCCGTGCCACTAGCGCCGGATCGGCATCGCCCGACAGCACGATTGGCTGGCCAGAAAGCGAGGCAATGCCCAGCAGCATGGGTGTATCACTCAGCACATCCACCAGCCGCTCGCGTTTCAACAGCGCGTGGAAGTCACCGTGGCTGACCACAATCATGCCCTTTGCCGGATCGGCAAGCCCGCCACCATCCAGACGCAGCGCATATCCATCAGACAAGGTGATAACACTGCCGGAAATTTCGCTGGCGTTTTTTGCGGGTCCCCAGACATCACAGACCAGGCGGCCATTGCGGGTTATGGCAATTTCCTCCACCGACAGTGTCGCGCTCGCAACCTCCTGCAGACGGGCAATATCATCAGGTGTACAGGTTTGACGGCGTTCCGCCGCCAACGTCTCCAGAGCCTGCCTTGCGCGCAAGATATTCAGATCACCACGCTGCAAGGTCCAGTCGGCATAATCGGCCAGATGCTGGCGCTCCAGATCAAAGGCCCGTTCGCGGGAAATGTAATAGGCGGCGACAAGGGGCAATGCGCCGGCGCAAATCGCCAGACCGACTGCAATGGCCAGAACACTGTTTCGCCGCATGGTCGTTTCCTTGAAAACACATCAGGTCGCCGCTACCGCATTCTATTTAGCCATTTCCGGTTGTCAGATCCTTACACTTCCCGCCACAACTGCAACCACAATCAAAAAAAAACATCAGGACTACAGGATGCTTCATGGCAAGCCCGAAAATCGGGCAAGCCGCAGTTGTCCGGCACATGTCGTTTTTCCAATCGCGCGCGGGCTCCTCAGGACACTCGCGAAAATCGCGCCATACTGATAAGCAATATCGCGGCAATAAACGCTGCCAGGAAATTATAGCTCATTGCGCTGACGAAGGCACAGGCATAAAGGCCTGACTGGCTCTGCCCACCCACATCACCGGAAACCACAGTCCCGAACAGGATGCCAACGGCCGCCACACCGAGAGCGGCACCGGCCTGCTGCAATGTGGAAATTACGCCGGAGGCCATGCCCGCCTGCCGCTCTTCGACAAATCCAAGAACGAGATTGAGCAGCGGCGTCATGATCATTGCCTGCGCACCTCCAGTAAAAACAAGAACCGGAATGAGATGCGCAACGACGAGATCAGCGCCAGCCAACCAGACCTGCGCAATCATCGCAGCAAATGAAAGTGCATAAACCAGCGCACTAACCGCAATCACCTTTGGCCCCATGCGTGCAACCAGCTTCGGTGCAGCCATCGACAAAACAACAAACGCCACCGAGCACGGCACGAAAACAAGACCTGCCTCGAACGGGGAAAGGTGAAACCCGGTCTGTGCCAGCAGGGCAAAGCACAGAAAAAATGACGACGAGGTGGAATAAATCAACAGCACCAGTGCCCCACCTTTCGCGAAGCGTGCCTGTCGCAACAAACCCATGTCCACCAGTGGCTGATGCCCTGCCCGGCTGCGCCATTCCTGATGGTGATAAAAGCCGATAAACAGCGCCACAGCGATGGCAAGCGACAAAGCGCTCCACATTTGCCAGCCAAGGGTGGGTGATTCAATCAGCGGCACCAGCAGGAACATCAGGGCCAGACTGACCAGCCCAACACCTGGCAGATCAAGGAACGGCCGTTCGGTTGCGCGCGTTTCAGGAATGAAACGCGCCATGATGATCGCAAAAAGACCGATCGGCAGATTGATGAGGAAGATCACGCGCCAGCCGAGAGCAAAAATATCGGCTTCAACCAGAAAGCCGCCAAGAATCTGGCCAGAAATTGCCGCCAGTCCAAGCGTCATACCAAGAAAACCGAAAGCACGGCGGCTATCATCACCGGAAAAATTGACCCGAATCGAGGCATAGACCTGCGGAAACAACAGCGCCGCCGTCAGCCCTTGCAGCACACGCGCACCAATGAGAAACTCAATTGTCGGCGCGAAGCCGCACAGCAACGAGGCCACGGTAAATCCTGCCATTCCCGCGACGAACAGACGTCGCCGTCCAAACTGATCACCTAGTCGTCCCCCGGTGATCAGCAACACACCGAAGGCCAATTCATAGCCGGCAACGATAAAACCGATCTGCGACAGGTTCGCTGCAAGACCGGCCTGTATGGAGGGGATGGCAACATTGACCACGAACAGGTCAAAAATCGTTACAAAACCGGCCAGCAGCAACACAGACAGGCCAAGCGATGGCGGGCATTCTGTTCGGTCATTGGTGGAAAAAACGGATGGCTCGGCAGTGGGGATATCGGGTTTCATCTTGCGTCCTCTTGTTGTGACGCGGTAGGTGTTACCCCTGACAAATCCTTTTACAATTTAACATCTTATACTATTACTGAAAGTAACAGTCTGAACGATGCGCACCCTTGAACGAAGCCGACCTGACCTTTCCGAATTCCTGCGCACACGCCGCGAAAGGCTTGCGCCTGAAGATGTTGGCCTGCCAAGGGTCAGGAGACGACGCACGCCGGGCCTGCGCCGCGAAGAGGTCGCCGCGCTGGCCGGTGTTGGCCTGACATGGTACACCTGGCTGGAACAGGGGCGTGACATAGGCGTCTCTGCTGATTTTCTGGATAATCTTGCCCGCGTTCTCAAACTTGATGCGACCGAACGTCGACATCTGTTTCTGCTTGCACATGAGAGGCCGCCAGCCGAACCTGCCAAGACATTTTGCATTGTGCCGCCGCTCGCCATCCGGCTGATGACCGACCTAGCCCCGCATATGGCCTATATCATCAACCTGCGCTGGGATATTCTCGCCTGCAATCAACAGGCCGAGCAGCTGTTTGGATTTGGCAAACACCAGCCGGCACGGCGCAATCTTCTGTGGTTGCTGTTTACCGATCCCTCATTGCGACAGACCTTTGCCGGATGGGACACGGACGCGCCGGCCATGCTGGAAAGTTTTCGGCGCGATTTCGCAGCCGCCCGCGATGATGTCGATGCCCGTGCACTGGTTGAGGAACTCGAGCACGTGTCGCCTGATTTCAAGGTCTGGTGGCGACAGCAGGATGTGCATGCGCCCTGTACCGGGTTGAGGACATTCCTCATCGGCGGGCAGCGCCAAGACTTCGAATACACTTCCTTGAGCCTAGATGGCGGCCAGCATTTGCGGCTTTTGGTTTATGCCGAGATCAAAGCGTAAGTAGCGGTTTGGCTCATCCCTGCCGCGCAACCGCCCCACTTCGTTTCATTCCTTGATTTCAATCTCGGCTTCGATGGCCGCGGCAATGAAGGCAAGCCGTGCTTCCTCAACCGTCTTTTTGCCCTTGATCGCCGCTTCCAGCACCAGAAGAGCCTTGTCCAGCGCCTCGCCCTCATCAAGCGGCCAATCCTCGATCAGCGCCCAGGAAGCCTCCTGCAGATTGCTGATGGTGGTGAATTGACCGGGCTCTTCCAGTGCCAGGGTCACAGGTTTGTTCCAGCTTTTGCTCACGTGCGGGTCTCCAGAAAATGATTTGGCATGGCTCATAGCATTGATATCAGGACATAACGATGGGGCTTGTGGTGTTTTGGAAATCATCACGTGATGTGACCGCCCCGTCTTCAATCACGACCGCCGATGCAGAATATTCCCCAGCACGTCAAACAGTCGCGGGTCGAGACTTTGCGACACGTTAAAGCGCATGAAATTGGTGGCGGACTGGCTGAGGCTGAAGGCATTGCCCGGCGCCAGCACCACTTCATCCTCCAAGGCAGCACGCGCCACATCGGCAGCGTCGATATCTCCGGGCAAACGGCACCACAAAAACATGCCGGCGGTCGGCTTTATCCACGGGGTGACACCAAGCCTTTCCAGCCGTGCAGACACCTCAGTCATGGCATGGGATAATCTCAGCCGCAGCGTATCCAGATGTTTGCGGTAGCTGCCGTCGCTCAGCGCATTCAGCACCAGTTCCGCCGTCATGCGGCCACCGCCAAATGATGTGGCAATCTTCAGGTCAGTCAGCCCTTCGATCCACTCCGGTTTCGCAGCAACGAAGCCGCAGCGCGCCGAGGCCGACAGCGTCTTGGAAAAACTGCCGATGTGAATGACACGGTCCAGCCCGTCAAAGGCGGCAAGCCGGGGTGCCGGAACCTGTTCGAAATCGGAAAAAATGTCATCTTCGATGATGGTCAGATCAAACTGATTGGCGATTTTCAGCACCCGGTGCGCCGTCACGGGGGAAAGTGCGGCACCGGTTGGATTATGAATGCCTGAGTTGGTGATGTAGAGGCGCGGCCGGTGTTCCTCGACCGTACTGGCAAAGGCATCGATTGCCGGTCCATTTGGCGTATAGGGAACGCTGACAATTTTGGCCCGGTGGGCGCGCAGCAGGGCATGAAAATTGAAATAACAGGGGTCATCGACCAGCACCGTATCGCCCGGCTCCAGCAGAAAACGACACAGGAGATCAATGGCCTGCGTGCCGGAATCGGTCAGCATGATCTGGTCTGGTGACGCCTCCATGCCCTTTTCTGCCATGCGCCGGGCCACAAGCTGGCGAAGCCCCGGCAGGCCAAGCGGCGAACCATAATCGGCAAGGGCCGGACCATCGGCCCGCGACAGCGTACGCAAGGCGCGCCGGATACTGTCTTCCGGCAACCAGGATGGTGGCAGCCAGCCGCAACCGGGTTTTAACGTATCATCGCTGGTTTCAAGCGATTGCCGTGACACCCAGAACGGATCAACCGCCCGGTCAACCTTTGGGCCTACCTGCGCCAACGTAAAGGGCGCTGCCTGACTGGCAACATAAAAGCCGGAACCGGGCCGTGACAGGATTGCCCCTTCCGCCACCAGCCGGTCATAGGCTTCCACAACGGTGGAGGTCGAGACACCAAGGCTCGAGGCCAGTCGCCTGACCGATGGCAGCTTTGCACCTGATGTCAGCGACCGCCCCGATATGCGCTGGCGAATGGTGGACATGACCGTTGTCACCCGTGTCGGTTCCTTGGCACGCTCCACCATCTGTACTGACCTTTTATCCATAACAGTTCTTACAAACTGTACCAGACTGTAGCTGGTCCCGCCACAGCATTGATGGGTAGGAAAATGCAGTTTGAAATGGAGTGAATTATGGAACGGACAAGTGCGGGTTGGATCAACGGCTTCATCGGCGTGGTCATCTTCAGCGGGTCGCTTCCGGCCACCCGTGTGGCAGTCATGCAGTTTGACCCGGTGTTTTTGACAGTGGCGCGTGGCGCAATCGCCGGCCTGCTGGCGCTCGCCTTTTTGCTGGCGCTGAAACAGAAACGTCCGTCGCCCCGAGAACTCGTGTCACTGGCCGTGGTGGCCGCTGGCGTGGTGGTCGGTTTTCCGCTTCTGACAGCACTGGCGCTGCAACATGTCACCTCTGCGCATTCGATTGTCTTTATCGGTCTTCTGCCATTGGCCACTGCCATATTTGGCGCGATCCGCGGTGGCGAACGGCCTAAACCGGCCTTCTGGGCCTTTTCAGTACTCGGCAGCGCACTGGTGGCAGGTTTTGCAGTGTTTCAGGGCCTGAGCGTGTCGCCCTTTGGTGACCTGATGATGGTGGCGGCAGTGATCGTCTGTGGTCTGGGGTATGCCGAAGGTGGCAGACTGTCGCGCACGCTGGGTGGCTGGCAGGTCATTTGCTGGGCACTGGTTTTGTCCCTGCCCTTGATGCTGCCCGCTGCCTTTCTCTCCATGCCCACGACATTTTCCGACATTCACATGCCCGCCGTCCTCGGCCTTGCCTATGTCTCGTTGTTCAGCATGTTGATCGGTTTTGTGTTCTGGTATCGCGGCCTGTCGCAGGGTGGCATTGCTGCCGTTGGCCAGTTGCAGCTTCTGCAGCCTTTCCTTGGCCTGGCCCTTGCTGCCGTGCTGCTGCATGAACCAGTCACCACAGGCATGCTGGCCGTCACCGTTGCTGTCATTGCCTGCGTCGCCGGAGCCAAACACTTTGCCCGGTAAAACCGCAAGCACATAGGCCTTTTCAGCGCGCCAGCGCGTCCTTGGGAAATTCAGCCGCCAGACTGTCAATGAATTTACGCACAGCTGGCGGCAGACCACGGCGGGTGGTGAACACCAGATGCACCAGCCCCTTCACGCCACGCCATGCTGGCAGCACGCGCACCAGCCTGCCCTCATCCAGCGCCTGACGGCAGGTGTGGTCGGGCAATAGCGCCACACCAAGCCCGGCAATGGCGGCGGTTCTGACGGCGGTAAAATCTGCGCAGCCCATGCGCGGTTCATGGTGCAGCGTGTGGCTGCGCCCATCATCCGTTTCCAGAAACCAGTTCACTTCGCCATGATCATCGGTGGTGGACAGCGTTGGCAGATCGGCAAGTGCTGCAATATCGCCAATGCTGCCGGCCAGTTGCGGGCTTGCCACCAGAATGCGGATGGAATTGCCGAGCGAGCGCATGGTCAGCGATGCATCACCATCCAGTGACGTACGTACCCGCAGCGCAATATCGATACGCTCCTCGATCAGGTCAACCGGCCGGTCAATCGCCACCAGTTGCAGCCGCACCTTGGGATATTGCGCCAGAAACCGGGTGATCAGCAGCGAAATCGGTTCCACCAGACCGGTCGGGCAACTCATGCGGATCAGCCCGTGTGGTTCGGAATGCGCCTCTGCCACCAGCGCTTCGGCGCGTTCGGCCTCCGCCAGCATCGCCTTGCAGCGCTCATAAAAGGATTGCCCGACATCGGTCACCCGAAAACGACGGCTGGACCGTTCGATCAGCCGCACGCCAAGTCGCGCTTCCAGCCCGGCAATGCGCCGGCTGAGTTTCGATTTCGGTTCACGTAAAGCTCGGCCCGCAGCGGCAAAACCGCCATGGGTTACAACTTCAGCAAAATACACGAGATCATTCAGGTCAGATCGCATCATCGTTCTCCATATGGAACGATGAGTAGCAGTTTTGCTGACTATTTGCATCATCGTTCTGCTGTCATGTTCATTCCAACGACAACGGGTCGTCAACAAGGAGCAAAGACAATGAGCAAGACATTTGAAAACAAGGTCGTTATCGTCACCGGCGGCACCAGCGGCATTGGCCTTGCCACGGCAAAGGCCTTTTCACAGCAAGGCGCATCGGTGTTCATCACCGGCCGCCGCAAGGACGCCCTTGATGCCGCCATCAAGGAAATTGGCGGCCGTGTTACCGGCGTGCAGGCCGACATGAGCAAGCTGGTCGATATCGACCGCCTTTACGATGCGGTTCAGCAGCAGCACTCCCACATCGACGTGGTGTTTGCCAATGCCGGTGGCGGCGAGATGTCACCACTTGGCGCCATCACCGAAGAACACTACCAGAAGACCTTCGATACCAATGTGAAGGGCACCCTGTTTACGGTGCAGAAAGCCCTACCACTGCTGCGTGATGGTGCCTCGATCATCCTGACCTCATCGACAACGAGCATCTCTGGCACACCAGCCTTCAGCGTCTACTCTGCCACCAAGGCGGCAGTACGCAACTTTGCCCGCAACTGGATCCTTGATCTGAAAGACCGCCGCATCCGCGTGAATGCCGTCAGCCCCGGCGTAACCGATACCGCCGGCCTCAACGAATTGTTCGGCAATGGCGACAGCGCCGAAAACACCAAGAACTACCTTGCCAGCCTCATTCCCGCCGGTCGCATTGGCCAGCCAGAAGAAATCGCCAAGGCGGTACTGTTCCTGGCTTCGGACGATGCCTCTTTCGTCAATGGTGTCGAACTGTTCGTGGATGGTGGTCAGGTTCAGATTTGATGAAGCCAAGGATTAGGCAAGCAATTTACGAGGAGGGTGGCAACGCCCTCCTCGTCAGCATTATCTCTCTGCGTCATTCTCGGGCTTGACCCGAGAATCCAAACACGTCGCGAATGTGGTTCATCGCTTCGATCCTCGCCTCAAAGGCGAGGATGACGTCAGCAATGTTGGCTAACCTTCATCCACGTGCCGCGCAAACACCAATCATGCCTTTGCCAGAACCCCACCCGTCACCGGTTCCTTGACACCTGTGGTGCCAGGGTATGTCAGCGGCAGGCCGCGCAGTGAGCGCACGGCAAGGTAACCCCAGGCTTCCGCCTCCATCGCGCCACCGTCAAAACCGGCCGCCTCTGCCGAAACAACCTTGGCACCCTTTTCCGCTGCCTGTGCAGCAAATTCCGCCATGATCACCGGGTTCAGGCGCCCGCCACCGCACACAATGTAGGTCTTGGCATTGTCTGGCAGATAGGTCGCGCATTTCAGGATGGCGGCGGCTGTGACATGAGACAGCGTGCGAGCACCATCCTCCAACGATACTTCACCCGGTTTCGGTGGCAGGAAATCACCCCGGTCGAGCGATCGACGCTGGTTGGCGGAAAAGAACGGACTTGCCATGTAACGCTCGGCAAGCGCTGCATTGACCGACCCTCTGGCAGCCACCTTGCCGCCCTTGTCGAAGGTGGCACCGGTATGCGCCTCCATCCACTGGTCGATCAGCATATTGCCGGGGCCGCTGTCAAAGGCAGACAAGTCACCATCCGTGCCAATATAGGTGAGATTGGAAATGCCACCGATATTGACGAACACCGCTGGCGTTTCAAAATCGGCAGGAAGATTGGCCGACAAGGCGGCATGATAGGCCGGAATGAGCGGAGCGCCCTGCCCGCCAAACACCATGTCATTGGCGCGCATGTCATAGACAACATCGATGCCGGTTTCACGCGCCAGAAGCAGACCATCGCCAATCTGCACGGTCAGCGCATCATCCGGCCGGTGCAGAACCGTCTGCCCATGAAAACCGATGACATCGATATCCCTGGGCACGAGGCCATGCTGTTTTAAGAAGGATTGCACGACGGCTGCGTGGCAAAGCGTCAGTGCCGTCTCAGCCTCGCCAAGATCATCCGGCCGTTCACGGCGCTCATTGATCTTTTTCGCAGTCACCAGCGCATGCTGCCATTTGGCCCGCAAGGTAGCGTCATAGGGGAAATATCCGCTTGGTCCGCGCTCGACACGAGCATCACCATCGGTGCGCAGCAGGGCAATATCGATGCCGTCCATCGAGGTGCCACTCATCAGGCCAATTGCCGTTTTTACATCGCCCACACCATCACTCCTGCGTCACAATGGATTCGTTTTGCAACATTCATGGCCGAAACTGGTGCACAATTCAAAAAACAATGCTAAAGCCCCCGGCGTTCGCCGCTCGTCGGCGCATGAAAACATGACACCAGAAAGAAAAAGGTTATGTCCAGGTTCAAGTCCGATTTCCTCCGCACGCTCGATGAGCGCGGCTTCATTCACCAGATCTCCGACGAGGCAGGTCTTGACGAATTGTATGCCAAGGAAACCGTGACAGCCTATATAGGCTTTGACCCGACAGCACCCAGCCTGCACGCCGGCGGCCTGATCCAGATCATGATGCTGCACTGGATGCAGCAGACCGGTCACCAGCCGATCTCGCTGATGGGTGGTGGCACCGGCATGGTTGGCGATCCGTCCTTCAAGGACGATGCACGTCAGCTGATGACTGTCGACACCATTGAAAGCAACATTGCTTCCATCAAGCGCGTGTTTGCCAATTACCTCGATTACGACAAGGCGACCAAGCCTGCGCTGATGATCAACAACGGCGACTGGCTGCGCGACATCAACTACCTCGAATTCCTGAGGGATGTCGGCCGTCATTTCTCGGTCAACCGTATGTTGTCGTTTGACAGCGTCAAGACACGTCTGGACCGCGAGCAGTCCCTGTCGTTCCTCGAGTTCAACTACATGATCCTGCAGGCCTACGACTTCGTGGAGCTGAACAAGCGCTACGATTGCCGCGTGCAGATGGGTGGTTCGGACCAGTGGGGCAACATCATCAACGGTATCGACCTCGGTCACCGCATGGGTACACCGCAGCTTTACGCGCTGACCTCGCCACTTCTGACCACCGCTTCCGGTGCCAAGATGGGCAAGTCGCTGAACGGCGCCGTGTGGCTGAACCCTGACATGCTGTCGGCCTATGATTTCTGGCAGTACTGGCGCAACACCGAAGATGCGGACGTTTCCCGCTTCCTGAAGCTCTACACCACGCTGCCGATGGATGAGATCGCTCGCCTGTCTGCACTGGGAGGTTCCGAGATCAACGAGGTCAAGAAGATCCTCGCGACCGAAATCACTGCCATGCTGCATGGCCGCACGGCCGCCGAAGAAGCAGCCGAAACTGCGCGCAAGACCTTTGAGGAAGGCGCGCTGGCCGACAACCTGCCATCGATCGAAGTTCCAGCCTCCGAACTGGAAGCCGGTCTCGGCCTTCTGTCTCTGATCGTTCGTGCCGGCCTTGCCACATCGAATGGTGAGGCACGCCGCCACATTCAGGGCGGTGCCGTTCGCATAAACGACAAGGCCGTGGCTGACGAACGTCAGGTGATCGGCACGGCAGACGTGACGGCAGACAATGTCATCAAGTTGTCGCTGGGCAAGAAAAAGCACATTCTGGTTCGCCCGACCTGATGGACGGCACTCTGGAATGACGAATGGAAAGGCCGCGCAAGCGGCCTTTTTGTTTGGGACGCACAGTTTGAAACTGACGCTCACCCCAAACACCCTCGCCCCTGTGCTCGGGCTTGCCCGAGGACGAGGAATGAGGACCGGGTGAGGCATGAAACTCTCGTTTACTGAAACTCGAAAATCTGCCTGAAAACACCAGGCGCAATCAGCGACAGCGGATTGACCGTCAGCCGTGGCGTGTCGGAACGGCCAGACAGTTTGAAGGTAATGCCCAGCAGGCCACGGTCACGGCCATTGCCCAAAATGACACCGATGAAGGGCAGTTCACCAAACAGCCGGTTAAGGCCGTAGGCCGGCATGAACGTACCGGTCATGTCCATGTTGCCATTGGCGTCTTTCAGCGTGCCCTGGAAGGTCGCACCCACCTGCTCACCACGCACCACGCCGTTTTCAACATTGAGCGCACCGCCGCCATAAATCACCCGCGCAAATCCGCGCTGGAACTTTTCGGAACTGACATCGATATTGCGGCGAACGGCCTTGTTGAGGCTGCGCCCATCCTGCCCCACCGGTGTTGCCACGATATCCTGCAGCTTCTGTTCGTTGGCGACGGAGAAGTTGCGCATATCCACCGAACCAAACCAGTCATTGCCGTTGATGGTGTTGAACACGATATTCAGCAGGCCACCATTTATACGGCTGTAAATGTTGGTGAAGCGAATAATGGCACCGGCATCGCTGCTGGTAAGATTGATGGTCTGGCGACCATTGCCGGCGCTCGTCTGCGCCACGATTGCCTGACGGCTGTCGGTAACACCATCGAGCTGCAACGAATTGAGCTTGCTGTTGCGCAGGAAAATGTCAGCCGTAACATTGTTCAGCGCTTCGTTGTTGAAGCCGACCACCCGGTCGAAACGCGCATTGATCTTGATGTCTGCCGCCTCATCATCGCCGCCGGATTTCTCAGAGCTTCGAATGCGGGCAATCAGCGGGCGGACATCAACCGACTTGCCGGATGCCGTCACCACATAGTCACGCTTGGCCGCCTTGATCTGCACGGCATAATCATCAGACGCGGACAGTTTGACATGCGAGAAGTTGGCGGAGACAAGGCCGCCCTGCGCCAGTTCCAGATCGCCCCTCGCTCCGAAACCATCGCCTTTCAGCTCGAAATCGCTGATTGAAACCCGCCCCTGATCTGTTTGCATATGAAAACTTGCATCGGCCTTGACGCCTGGCCCCTTGCTCCAGCCAATACCGGGCACCTTCAAGGCTGCACGGGCCAGATCAAGTTTGATCGTCTGGTCGGTTTCGCCCTTGCCCTCCATCTGCATGGTGATCGGGCCGCTGACAATGCTGGTCAGACCCGGCGCGAATTTGGCAATCTGCTCATTACCGATCAGTGCCTTGAGCGAAAACTCGCGGACGATCTGTTTGTTGTCGCGCATCGGTTCGGTCAGGTTGATATCCATGGCGACATCATCGATCTTGCCGTTGCCCTGCAGGCGCAGCACATTGTTGTCGATGTTGAGTGCGCCGTTCAAATCCGACACCTGACGGTTGGCAAATGGTTTTTCCAGCGTGACATGATCCAGCGTCAGGCTGGCCGCCCAGGCCGGATGCGGTGGTTTCTGGCTGCTCAACAGACCGAATGTGGCATTCACCTGCGCCTTCACATTGCCCTTGAAATCCTCCGGCTTGAAGCTCGTATCCTTCAAGGCATTGATCGGCTTGAAATTGGCCATTTCGGCAATCGTATCGGCTGAACCCGATACAAAAAGATCAAGATCGGCCATCAGCGGTTTGGCATAGGTGGATGGTATGGTGAAACGGCCGCTTTCCACCGCCAGCGAACGGTTTGACGGGAAATAGGAAGTGGCCTTGCTGACATTCACATCAACCTTTTCGCCCTTGAGGTTGAAATGCGCCACAGCATCGCGAAGCGGTGGAATATCGCCCGTGATGTTCAGTCGTGTGTTGTCGATGTCGAACTGAATCTGGATCTCGTCCTCATTCAGCTCCAGCGGGCAACCGATGCCGCACATCTTGCCCTGCGGAATGAACACGGCAATCGAACCATTGGTGACCGTGCCGCCAAAAATATTGCCAACCACCCAGGGTCGCACCTTGCGCGCCATCCAGAACGGCCACAGCTGCTTGACGGCGGTTGCTTCCATCTTGGGAATTTGGCCACCAAAGCTGATTTCCGGCGATCCCTTTTCGGCAAAGCGGATTTTCAGCGATCCTGCCATGTCACCCAGCGGCCCTGCCACATAAAGCGACGGCACGGTCAGCTCCTTGCTGGCCTTCAGATATTGGCCGGTTGCCGTCAGACCGAACGGCACCGGTGCTTCGCCAGACAGCGAGGCGGCCGCCAACCCGTCCTTGACGGCCAGCAGCAGGTCAAAACCCTGATAGGCCTGTTCACCGCCCATATCCTTGATGGTGCCTTCAAACGGTAAAACGGTGCGTTCAAGCTCCAGTCGGGATTTGGTAATGGCGATCTGGCGGGCTTCAAAATCATATTGCGCCTGCATCAGGCCGGTGGAAACAAGCTGCTCCTCACCGCCAATGTAAAGGCTGCCATTGCCAACCCCCATCATCACGTGGAGCAACGGCGCTTCTTCGGTGCTCTGGCGTATTGCCCTGATGCGCAGACCAGCCTTGAGGTCTGCCCCTTCATGCATATAACCTTCAGGATCGCGCCTGATGGTCAGCGGGTTCAGATCAAGCCCGTCCAGATTGGCCTCAAACCCGCTGATCCTGCCCTTGGCACTTTCCAGTGACAGCGAAAAGGCCGCAAGCTCACCGTTGAAGGCGAGTTCACCGGCCAATTTGTAGCCACCCTTTTCATCGCGGGTCATGGCCATTTCATGCACATCAAACAGCAGCGGTTTTTCGCCATTCTTTTTGGGAATGCTGATGGAAAGACCGTCAATGCTGATGCGGCCAGTGCCAGCGCGTTCGAAATTCGACAACATGCCATCAAGCGAACCAAAGGCCGTTTCCAGCACCTCAGGAATGGCATCGACCCGCCAGTTGGAGATATCGACCGGTTTGCCGGCTGGTAGAGACGCGACATCCAGGGACAGCGTGGAGGCATCAATGCTCTCAAGCGAAATCTGGCCGGTTGCCAGCGCCATCGGGTTCAGTGCCATGCGAATAACGGCAGCGCGGCTTAGATGTTTCTGCCCTTGTGTATCGACAATATCGACATCACGAGCCTCAAGCGCCAGGCGGAACCCTTTGACGAACCGAATGGCGGTGGAGCCGATGCGCGCTTCATAACGCGGGTCCAGCGCCCGCTTTAGCGCCATTTCGGCCTGCGATGACAGGATGCCGTCCACCGAACCGGTTTCAATGGCGGCAATGGCGCCGCCAATCAGCAGGAAAACGACAACAAGAAAACCGGAGACAATTTTCAGGCAACTGCGGCTGACGGAGCGTGGCGGCGGGCAATGCACGATGAGTGGCTCTTCGGCTTTCGCAGAAGGTAGGTCGTGCAGCGGAATAATATCCTGCTTGCGAAATTTGACTTTTTCGCCGCGAATTTCAGCCATTCGTCCGCGCTCGTCTCCTGAAACAGCGTGTCCAGGCACTGGACGGTTTTCGTTGCAGTCTATAACGGTTGATAGGAATTATCCTCAACACCAAGGCGAAACATAAGGTTAAGCTCATGGCAGATTTGCTTGTCGGCGACAAGGCACCCGATTTCACGCTTTCGAGAAACGGGGCAGGAAGCGTCACATTATCAGGCCTTTCGGGAAAAAATGTGGCCCTGTATTTTTATCCCAAAGACGATACCTCAGGCTGCACAGTCGAGGCAATCGACTTCAGCGCGCTTGGCGCACAGTTTGAAGCGGCCAATACGGTGGTCATCGGCATCTCGCCCGATTCGGTGAAAAGCCATGACAAATTCGCCGCAAAACATTCGCTGACCATCATTCTGGCCTCCGACGAAGAAAAAACCACACTGGAAGCCTACGGCGTGTGGAAGGAAAAAAGCATGTACGGCAAAAAGTACATGGGCGTGGAAAGAACCACCTTCCTGATTGGCCCGGACGGCAAGATCACCCACGTGTGGAACAAGGTCAAGGTGGCCGGTCACGCACAGGCTGTACTTGAGGCTGCACAGGCTCAGAACAATTGAACTGACGGCCATCAGGCCTGGAACATCAACCTGCCGCTGCCGGTGTTTGACGCACAAATTCCGGCAGCATCAAAACTTCATTAACCATAACAAAATACGGTAATCAGCGACAACGAAACGCTGAGGACGTGATTTTGGCTCATTCTGCAGAGCACCGTACATTCGGCAAAAAGCAAAAGCAGCACATGCTGATCCTGGCCAGTGGTGACCAGATCAGGCACATGACCATCCGGCCATGGATGACCGGAGTTGCGCTTTGTTTTGTTGGTCTTCTCGGCACAGCCTATCTGGCCGCCACAGCCTACCTGATCTTTCGCGACGACCTGATTGGCGCAACCATGGCGCATCAGGCCCGCATGCAGCATGACTACGAAGACCGCATTTCCGCCCTGCGCGCCCAGATCGACCGCGTCACATCACGCCAGTTGCTGGATCAGCAAGTGGTTGAACAGAAAGTGGAAAAGCTGCTTGAGCAGCAGGCCGCCCTCACCTCACGCAATGGCCGTCTTGGTGGTCTCCTCGAACGGGCGGAAGAATCCGGTCTCGGCACGAACGAAGCGTCGGAAGCCTCGGGTGATGTTGACCCGAAAAAACAGGCGGGCCTGTCGGGCGGCGTCAACGCCATTGAAAATCTGCTCGGCGGCAAAAACAAGGGTGCGGCAGCACCTGTGGTCGCCGCCCTTGGTTATGCGCCAGTTGGCGAAAGCTCCTCGGAACGTGCTGACCGGGTTTTCTCCAAGGTGACCCTGTCGCTAAAGTCAATCGAGCAGGATCAGCTCGACCGAATCACCCAGCTGACCCGCGGCGCTGACCGCAAGACCGAGGAAATGGCAGCGATCATGTCGCGCACCGGCGTGAAAATTGATGACCAGCAGCCATCCGGCATTGGTGGCCCCTTTGTTGAGCCGCAAGGCACCAATGGCAGCATCTTCGAATCCTCGATGAACGACCTCGACATCGCGCTCAACCGGCTTGAAACCATGCGCGCAACAGCGGGTGAATTGCCCTTCGGCAACCCGGCTCCCGGCCGTAATATCACCAGCCGCTTCGGCAACCGCATGGACCCGTTTCTCGGTCGTCCTGCCCTGCATGCCGGCATTGATTTCCAGGCAGAAACCGGCGCCAATGTGCGCACCACCGGTGCCGGCACTGTTGTCACCGCCGCCAACATCGGCGGTTACGGCAACTTGGTGGAAATCGATCACGGACAGGGCATCACCACCCGTTACGGCCACATGTCCGCCATTCTGGTCAAAGCCGGTGATACGGTGGAAGCTGGCGACATCATTGGCCGCGCCGGCAGCACCGGCCGCTCCACCGGCCCCCACGTGCATTATGAAGTGCGCCGTAATGACAGCCCGGTTGATCCCATGCGGTTCCTCAATGCAGGCATCAAACTGCAGACCTATCTGAACTAGGTTTTCAAAGCAGGCATCAGGCAGATTGCGCCCACTGAGCAACCGTTGTGACGCGCGGGCTGGATTATCAATATAAACGGCCGCGAAGCCTGAAATTCGGCCCCACAGGTTTGTTTTTCTGCAAAACAGTTGCGAAGCGTTAACATATGTGACCTTCCGCCCGCTCAATTGTGGCGAATTCCTTGACTTTCAGCCAATTTCGGCCTATGCCGCGCCCCATCGCCGCTAATGATCCGGCGGTGTGACGCAGCGTTCTGCCCAATTCGAATGGAAACAATTTTCCTTTGACAACATTTTCTGATCTTGGCTTAAGCCAGAAAGTCCTCTCCGCCGTTACGGATGCCGGTTATACAATACCGACGCCCATTCAGGCTGGTGCAATTCCTCCAGCGCTGGAGCGCCGCGACATCTGTGGCATCGCCCAGACAGGAACAGGCAAGACAGCATCTTTCGTTCTGCCCATGTTGACGCTTCTGGAAAAGGGCCGCGCCCGCGCAAGAATGCCGCGCACGCTCATTCTGGAGCCAACACGCGAGCTGGCCGCGCAGGTTGCCGAGAACTTCGAAAAATACGGCAAGAATCACAAGCTCAACATTGCGCTTCTGATCGGCGGCGTGTCGTTTGAAGAGCAGGACCGCAAGCTGGAGCGCGGCGCAGATGTGCTCATCTGCACCCCCGGCCGCCTGCTCGACCATTGCGAGCGTGGCAAGCTGCTGATGACCGGCGTTGAAATTCTGGTTATCGACGAAGCCGACCGCATGCTGGACATGGGCTTCATTCCCGATATCGAACGCATCGCCAAGATGATCCCGTTCACCCGCCAGACGCTGTTTTTCTCGGCCACCATGCCGGCCGAAATCCAGAAGCTGGCAGACCGCTTCCTGCAGAACCCGGTTCGCGTTGAAGTGGCCAAGCCTTCCTCCACCGCCAAGACAGTGACGCAGCGCATCGTTGCATCCAACGTCAAGGATTACGAAAAGCGCGCCGTGCTGCGTGATCTGATCAAGGGCGAAGAAGAAGAGCTGAAAAACGCGATCATCTTCTGCAACCGCAAAAAGGACGTCGCAGACCTGTTCCGTTCGCTGGACCGCCACGGTTTTTCCGTTGGTGCGCTGCACGGCGACATGGACCAGCGTTCGCGCATGACCATGCTGTCCAACTTCAAGGACGGCAATCTCAAGCTGCTCGTCGCATCTGATGTTGCTGCACGCGGCCTCGACATTCCCGATGTCAGCCACGTCTTCAACTTCGATCTGCCGGTCCACTCGGAAGACTATGTTCACCGCATCGGCAGAACCGGCCGTGCAGGCCGTTCCGGCAAGGCGTTCAGCCTTGTGACAGCCAAGGACACCAAGTTCCTCGATGCCATCGAAAAGATGATCGGTGAAAAGATCGAATGGCTGAACGGTGATCTCACCGCACTGCCTGAACCGATGGAAAGCTACGACAACGACCGCCAGAAGCGCGGTCGTGGTGGCAAGGATCGTGATCGAGCCAAGGGCCGCGACAAGAACCGCCGCTCGAATGAAGCAACAACTGAACAGCCGGCAGCCGCCGCACCAGCAACAGAACAACCCGCGGGAGAGACAAGGGTGAAATCCGAGCAGAAGACTGACAGGGCACCCCGTCACTATGACCGTCAGAACAATGGCGACCACGCCAACAATGACAACCGCGACCGTCGCCGCCACTATCGTGACAATGATGATGGCCCGACACCTGTTGGCTTCGGCGACGATATCCCTGCCTTCATGCTGATTGTTGCCAACGCCAAGGCATGACCGGCGAAAGCTTCTCTGACGACAGCACCGCTGGCCAGGATATGAATGGCCAAACCAGTTACGGATTGCCGGGCATAAATTTTCCCGGCGTCGGTTGCGGGCTCGTCATCAGACGTGACGGCAAGGTATTGCTGTGCCGTCGCATGAAGGCGCCGGAAGCCGGCCACTGGAGCATTCCCGGTGGCAAGGTCGACCATCTGGAACCGGCGCCAGAGGCTGCAAAACGCGAAGCCTATGAAGAAACAGGACTTGCCATTGGCGAGGTCTCTTTCCTCTGCGTGACCGAACAAATCATTCCCGACGAAAAACAGCACTGGGTTGCGTTTATCTACGTGACCGATGATGCACACGGCGACGCCGTACTGACCGAACCGGACAAGCTGTCCGAAATCGGCTGGTTTGACCTCGACAAGTTGCCACAGCCCATGTCTGTCTTTGCTGCTCAGGCCTTTGCGCATTTGCGTTGAGGTTTATGCCTTGCAGGCATTTGCACATCTGTGCTGACGTTGATCGCCTGGCAGGATCATTTGCCGCGACAGGCACCTCAACCACGCTCTTCCCTGTGCTTATCACAGGGATCCAGCAGACGCGCGTCTCCGCGTCAAAGACATCTTTCCAGCCCCAAGACTGGGGCTGACTGGATTTCTGTGACAAGCACAGAAATGAGGTTTGAGAGTGCTGCAACGCCACAACAACATCTCCAACGTCATCCTCGCCCTTGTGGCGAGGATCTAACCACGCCAGCCAGAACTGCTGCATTTGACGAGATGTGGTTAGATACATGGGACAGGCCCAAGTATGACGGCGAGTATGGGTGAGGCAGAACGACACCCCTCACCTGAAAAATCTATGACTTAGCAAGCTAAGACCATGATTTTTCTTCCTCTCCCACAAGGGTAGAGGTAAGGCGCAAGTTGCGCTCTTCCACTTCAACAGCAGTGCGCGAGGTGTGTTGCAATTTGTGCTGACTTGCGGAAAGGACGCGGCATCCAGCCATCTCTCCCCTTGTGGGAGAGAAAGCGATTTCAACATCTTGGGACGAACGTGCCAAGTGTTAGAAATCGCAAGTGAGGGGTCAATTTCGGCGAGATTTCGTCGGAGAACGGAGGCCAACTCCAACGGCCCTCATTCCCGCACTTGCTGTGGGGGCCAGCCTTCCCAAGTCCTTGGGATGAAAAAACGCCTGCCGCGCACACACGCGTCGACTTGGATGCCTGTGACAAGCATAAGGGTAGAGGTTATGGGCGCCAAGTGGCCCTAGGAAGATCCTGTGTTTCAGAATAGACAGCCGGGCTTCGCAGCGTCTGGTTATAACCAGTCGCACTGAAATCAATTTCTCCCGAATTGAGCTCGATATGATAATCCCACACAGTTAACTGCCCATTGGGCGTTGGTCTAGCGTTGCTGCGAGTGATGGCCACAATGCAGGTATAAGCATCGTTAGTACCGCCGTCGTTCATCCAGTTCAAAGATGCTTTCAAGCCGGATACATTCTCAAATCTCAGAGTGCAGGGAGCAACGTCCCAACCGACGAACCGATTTCCATCCTTGTGCCATTTGAAAATATAATCGATGTCGAAGGAGACCGAGAAAGTACCCTCCCGTGGCATATCCATGGAATACATCGTCGCGTCGTGCCACCCCATGTCATCAAAGTCGGCATCGGTCCATATCTCTCGATACTCGTTCATTGTGCCCTCACCCTCACAATTCTAGGCAATATATTGGCGGACTTACCACATTCGCACACGCAACCACACTCAAAGCGTGCGCAATACTAAGAACATCTCAACCCGACACCACCTCACACAAACAAAAACGCCGCCCGGCATCTCTGTCGGGCGGCGTTTGAATGTCATTTCTATCTGCGAAAATCAGACCAGACGGCTACGCTCCAGTGCTGCTTCAACGAAGCTGGCAAACAACGGATGTGGATCGAGCGGACGGCTCTTCAGTTCCGGATGGTACTGAACACCGATGAACCACGGATGATCAGGATATTCGACCGTTTCCGGCAGAACGCCGTCCGGCGACATGCCCGAGAATACCAGACCGCACTTTTCAAGGCGTTCCTTGTAGTCCACGTTCACTTCGTAACGGTGGCGGTGACGCTCAGAAATATCCGTCGAGCCGTAGATATCGGCAATCTTGGTGTCCTTCTTGAGCGCGGCCTTGTAAGCACCAAGGCGCATCGTGCCACCAAGGTCACCCTTGGACGAACGCTTCTCAAGTTCATTGCCCTTGACCCATTCAGTCATCAGGCCAACGACAGGCTCCTTGGTCGGACCGAATTCGGTGGACGACGCATTTTCAATGCCAGCCAGATGACGTGCAGCTTCCACAACCGCCATCTGCATACCAAAGCAGATGCCGAAATATGGAACATTACGCTCACGCGCAAACTGTGCCGCCTTGATCTTGCCTTCCGAACCACGCTCGCCAAAGCCGCCTGGAACCAGGATCGCATTGACCTTTTCAAGGTACGGCGCCGGATCTTCCTTTTCGAAGACTTCGGATTCGATCCATTCCAGCTTGACCTTGACCCGGTTGGCGATGCCACCGTGATGCAGGGCTTCGATCAGGGACTTATAGGCATCCTTGAGGCCGGTATATTTGCCGACGATGGCAATCGTAACTTCGCCTTCCGGCGTCTTGATACGGTTGCAAACCTCTTCCCACTGCTCAAGGCGTGGCTTCGGTGCAGGCTCGATGCCAAAGGCAGCCAGAACTTCGTTGTCCAGACCTTCCTTGTGGTAGGCCATTGGTACGTCATAGATGTTTGCCACATCCAGCGCCTGGATAACGGCAGATTCACGCACGTTGCAGAACAGCGAAAGCTTGCGACGTTCTGCTTCTGGAATCTCGCGGTCAGCGCGCACCAGTAGAATGTCAGGGTGAATACCGAGCGCCTGCAGTTCCTTCACGGAGTGCTGGGTTGGCTTGGTCTTCAATTCGCCTGCAGCCGGAATATACGGCATCAGTGTCAGGTGAACGTAAATGGCAGTGCCACGTGGCAAGTCGTTACCAAGCTGACGAATGGCTTCCATGAACGGCATGGCTTCGATGTCGCCCACCGTGCCGCCGATTTCGCAGATGACGAAGTCATAATCGTCATTGCCTTCGACCACGAAATCCTTGATTTCATTGGTAACGTGCGGGATGACCTGCACTGTCGCGCCGAGGTAGTCACCACGACGTTCCTTATCGATGATGTTCTTGTAAATGCGACCCGTGGTGATGTTATCGGTCTTGGTGGCCGAACGTCCGGTAAAACGTTCATAGTGACCAAGATCAAGGTCGGTCTCCGCGCCGTCATCCGTCACAAACACTTCACCGTGCTGTGTCGGGCTCATGGTGCCGGGGTCGACATTGAGATAGGGGTCGAGTTTACGAAGCCGCACCCGATATCCACGGGATTGCAGCAATGCTCCGAGTGCTGCGGCTGCAATGCCCTTGCCAAGGGAAGAGACCACGCCGCCTGTGATGAATACATATCGCGCCATGGGATTCACCGGATACCTTCATTTTTTTGATTCCGCCAGCCCAAAATTTTCTATCCCCCGAAATCACACATGGAAAACGGGGCAACCGGCCGGAATATGGACAAAAGAAAACCGGCAGGTTTTAGCCTGCCGGACTGTTGTAAGCTGACCGGGATTACTGTCCGGTCGGAACTGCTGTCGGATCGGCAGGAGCCGCAGGCGCTGGTGTTGATGGCGCCGGTGCTGCTGCACCTTCCGAAGTGTTAGGAACACCATTCTCTGCTGGTGCAGGCGTGGTTGCCGCCGGTCCAAGCGTGTCGAGAATGCCGTTGCCCTGGCCCTGCGTCGCAGGAATACGGTCAAGAATGTCCGTTGGGCGCGACTCATAACGGGTCAGAAGGCCAAGGCCGAGAGACGTGATGAAGAACAGCGCCGCCAGAATACCCGTTGTACGGGTCAGTGCGTTGGCCGTGCCGCGGGCCGACATGAAGCCGGAACCGCCACCGATACCAAGGCCACCGCCTTCGGAACGCTGAATGAGCACCACGCCAACAAGCGCCAGCACGATCATGAGATGGATGACAATCAAAACGGTCTGCATGGTAATCCAGTCTTGCCTTTTACGGGCACAGTCAAAAACATGTTTGGCGGCTCTTTACATGAGGTGGGCGCGTATTCCAAGCCCCAACCCACAGTTAATACAGCCATCAGGCAGTCAATTGCTCATAAGCGGCATAGATGGAGAGGAAGTCGTCGGCTTTCAAGCTCGCGCCGCCAATCAATGCACCATCCACATTTTCAACGCCCATCAGCTGCAAGGCGTTGGATGGCTTGACCGAGCCGCCATAAAGAATGCGGATGCGTTTTCCTTCATCGCCAAAACGGTTGACCAGCTCCTTGCGCATGAAGGCATGGGCCTGCGCAACGTCATCCACAGTTGGTGTCAGGCCCGTGCCAATCGCCCAAACGGGCTCATAGGCAATCACCGTATTGGCAGCGGTTGCCTCATCCGGAACGGAACCGGACAGCTGGCGCTTCAAGATATCCAGCGTCTGACCGGCCTTGCGCTCATCGGCGGTTTCACCAATGCAGACAATGGCAACCAGCTCGGCTGCGTAAGCGGCCTGCGCCTTGGCGCGTACCAGATGGTCTGTTTCAGCATGGTCGATACGGCGCTCGGAATGGCCGACAATCACGTGGGTACCAAAGCAATCGGCAATCATTTCAGCCGGTATGGGCACCGGATTCCTTTTCATGGCAGTCCTGCGCGCCAATCAGCAGCGGGCTGTCATCACAAAGAGCTGTCGCAACGTAAAGTAACGTAGAGGGAGGGCAAATCAGCGTTTCCACTTTTTCGGAAAGCGGACCTTTCACGCCCTGCGCCATCGCCTTGATCTGATCCAGCGAAGAGCGAGTTCCATTCATTTTCCAGTTTCCCGCAACCAGCGGGCGAACATCAGGGGTCATGAGATTTCCATTCCTGCTCTTGTACGCCCTCGAGCAAAAATTGAGGGCAACCAAACGTCACATACGAACCAATTCAGGGGTATAAAGCGCATGAAATCCAGTGCCGCCTCCACCTCACCACTCCCATTAGCTGTATCGGGAAACAATTGGTACAGAAAATAAGAAATTTGGTTCAAAACATTGGTTAAGATTGGGCTTGTCGCCCCAAAATCATGCCCGAAACGGTCCTGACAGTTATTATTCAGTCAAAATCCAGTTTAAAATTGCGCGCCAGTCACTCATGCGCACCGGCGTTCCATGCGAACCTGTCTGATAGAGCGTAAAACGAACCGGCTGGCCTGCCTTCAGCAACTGCCGGTAAATCGTCAACTGGTCCGCTGGCTTGTAAACACTATCATTGCTGCCATGGGTAAACCAGATCGGCAGTTTGGCCTTGGCCGCAGCGCTTGTCGCCAGATCAGGGTCCGGCGCGCCACCCAGAAGCGCCATGCCTTTCAGGTTGGCAACCGCCTGTGCATCACGGCTGATGCCATAACAAATGAAACTGCCCATCGAGGCGCAGGAAAGAATGACCGGACGACCGCCAGATTGCTGGCGCGCATGGGAAATCAGCGCAGCCACATCGGCCACACCCTGCCCATCAAAACTTTTGACACTTGGCGCGTAATAGGTGCCGCCATTGTCCAGCGCCAGGTTCTTCAGCCGGTTGAAGTTGCCGCCAAAGCTGTAATCATTCATGCCAAGCCTGCGGTCACCGCCACGACCGTGAATGAAGATCACGGTAAAGGACTGGCCGGATGCCTGCCCCGTGCGCCCAACCTCGAAAGAGCGGCCCTCCGCCTGCACCGTTTCCAGCGCCTGCGCCTTTCTGGCAATGGGCGTTACATAGCTGCGCTTGACCCGCCGTTCGGGAATTTCATCACGCGCATTGATGTCTCGCAATTCCTGGTAATCAACCGTCTCGAAGCGGCCGCCATCGGCGGTTTCCAGCACCCGTTGGTTGGAAAACAGGGTATCCTTGTAGGGTTTCAGCGGGCCATCAGAGGCTTGCACCGGGGCAACAGAAGCCCCAAATGTAACGGCAAGAAACGCTAAAACACCGAAATGAACTGTGGACATGCAGCGAAAACCATTTTCATTGACCGCCACTCCCTTGCCATTGACGGTAAGGCAGCGCAATCCTCATCCGGAAAAACCCTGATAAATTGCGCGGAATCGCGCTCGATTGGCATTTGTGGCAAAATCGCGCTGATTCGGATGGCCATAAGATGGCGCACGACAACGATTAGGCAACATGGATAACGGTAACGATCTCTTCTCAAGCATGCCGATAACTGAACCATCAGATACCGGCACGGCGACCAATGAAACGCCTGCACCTGCTGCTAACACCAACAGCAAGCCGCAAGCGGCATCTGTTGCGCCGCCGGCAAGCTCGTCTGGCGATGACTATGGCGCGTCCTCGATCCGTGTTCTGGAAGGGCTTGAGCCGGTTCGCATGCGTCCCGGCATGTATATTGGTGGTACCGACGAAAAGGCGCTGCATCACCTGTTTGCCGAAGTCATCGATAACTCGATGGACGAAGCGGTGGCTGGCCATGCGAACTTCATCGAAGTGCATCTGGATACGCAGGGCAACCTGACCGTCAGCGATAACGGCCGTGGTATCCCGGTCGAAAACCACCCACAGGTGCCGGGCAAGTCGACGCTTGAAGTCATCATGACCAAGTTGCACGCCGGTGGTAAATTCGACGGCAAGGCCTATGAAACATCGGGCGGTCTGCACGGTGTGGGCGTTTCCGTTGTCAATGCGCTCTCCGACCTGCTTGAGGTCGAGGTTGCGCGTAACCGCAAACTTTATCGCCAGCGTTTTTCCCGGGGCGTGCCACAGGGCCCGCTGGAAGAGCTGGGCGATGTGCACAACCGTCGTGGCACACGCGTCAAGTTCCACCCGGACCCGCAGATTTTTGGTGACCACGCCAAGTTCGACCCTGCCCGCATTTTCCGCATGGCGCGCTCGAAGGCATATCTGTTCGGTGGCGTGGAAATTCGCTGGAGCTGCGATCCCGGCGTTGTGCAGGCTGGCGGTGAAATCCCGGAAAAGGCTGTTTTCCACTTCCCCGGCGGTTTGAAGGATTATCTGTCTGCAACGCTTGGCAAGGATTTCACCGTCACCCGCGAAATCTTCGCTGGCAAGACCGAGAAGACCGGCGGCCACGGCGCCATGGAATGGGCGGTCACCTGGTATGGTGGCGATACGCAGATCCATTCCTATTGTAACACCATTCCGACCCCGGAAGGCGGCACGCACGAAGCCGGTCTGCGTATTGCGTTGACCAAGGGCCTGAAAGCCTATGCCGAACTGACACAGAACAAGCGCGCCGCGCAGATCACCACCGATGACGTGATGATCTCTGCCGTCGGCATGTTGTCGGTGTTCATTCGCGAGCCGGAATTTGTCGGTCAGACCAAGGACAAGCTGGCCACGGTTGAAGCGCAGCGTATCGTTGAAAACGCCCTGCGTGACCCGTTCGACCATTACCTTGCCGGCAACCCGAATGAAGCGGCCAAGCTGCTCGACTGGGTGATCGAGCGTGCGGAAGAGCGCCTGCGCCGCCGCAAGGAAAAAGAAGTCAACCGCAAGACGGCCGTGCGCAAGCTTCGCCTGCCGGGCAAGCTGGCCGACTGCTCGCAAAACACCGCCGAAGGCGCTGAACTGTTTATCGTGGAAGGTGATTCGGCTGGCGGTTCCGCCAAGCAGGCCCGTAACCGCGCCAATCAGGCCATTTTGCCGCTGCGTGGTAAAATCCTCAACGTCGGTAGTGCCAGCCGTGAAAAGCTGTCTGCCAACCAGCAGATCGCCGATCTCATTCAGGCGCTCGGCTGCGGCACGCGCACCAAATATCGCGATGAAGACCTGCGTTACGAACGTATCGTTATCATGACCGATGCTGACGTCGACGGCGCGCATATCGCATCGCTGTTGATTACCTTCTTCTATCAGGAAATGCCGGAGCTGATCCGCGGCAACCACCTTTATCTGGCGGTGCCGCCGCTTTACAAGATCACCCAGGGTTCCAAATCGGTCTATGCGCGCGATGACGCGCACCGTGCCGAACTGATGGAAACCGAGTTCAAGGGCCGCAGCAAGGTGGAAATCAGCCGCTTTAAAGGTCTGGGTGAAATGCTACCGGCGCAGCTGAAGGAAACCACCATGGATCCGACCAAGCGCACCTTGTTGCGGGTCGAAATCGATGACGTGGACTTTGAAGGCACCAAGGAAGCCGTCGATAACCTGATGGGCACCAAGGCGGACGCTCGCTTCCGCTTCATTCAGGACCGCGCCGCTTTCGCCGAAAACCTGGACATATAAATTTAGTGCCCCGAAGCGGCGACGCTTCGGGGTTTCAGCCACTGCGGCCATCGGCTAAAAGCCTCATTGCGTTGATCAAGAAACGCGAACGCTAGCTTTAAGCCTCCCTCTTTCCTGTGCTTATCACAGGAATCCAGGTCAGCCCAAGTCTTTGGGCTGAAAAGACTCTCTTGTCGCGCGGACGCGCTCCGCTGGATGCCTGTGACATCCCTCGGGTCAGGCCCGAGCACGAGGCATGAGGCATGAGGCATGAGGCAACTTGTGGGGACTGTTGCAACCAATCAACGCTCCTCACCGTCTCACGCAAAATCCTTTTTCAGCACATCACGCAACGTATCAATCAGCGTGGTTCCCAGATCATCGATTTCATCAACCCGGGCCGATGTCCGGTAATATTGCGAGGCGTCGTAACCTATGCCGACACCGACGAGTTCAACGGCACCTTGCATCTCGGTCTGGGCGATCACCTGCCTGAGATGACGGCTAAGGTAGTTTGTATCATTGGCTGAGAGTGTCGCGTCATCGCAGGGCACACCGTCCGACAGCACAACGACAATACGGCGCTCAGCCTGGATATCCATCTGCCTTGATATCGCCCATTCAATCGCCTCGCCGTCGATGTTTTCTTTCAACAGGCCAAGGCGAAGCATCGGCTCCAGCAGGTAGGCCCTGCCCTCACGATAGGCCAGCTCTGACGATTTGTAGATGATATGAAGCGTTTCAGCCAAGCGGCCCGGCGCCGCGCGCTTACCCTGTTGCTCCCACAATCGTCTGCACTTTCCGCCCCGCCAGCCAACCGTGGTAAAACCGAGCACCTCAAGTTTGACATTCATCGCGCCCAGAAATTCCATGGCGATCTGACACGCAGCAGCGGCCAGCAGCATGTTGCGACCGGTCATCGATCTGGAGTGATCAACAAGAATTGTGACGACGGTATTTTCCAGAGCTTCCGTTGTTTTGACGTTTCGCAGCTCATTTGACGCCTCCAGACTGGCGATACGCGCTTTCGTCTTCCAGCCCAGCAATGCGTCCTTAAACGTGTCGAAGGCTTGCCTGAGATCAGTTTTTTCCTCGCCAGACATAGGGCCAATCACTGAACTTAGTTCGCCAGCATGGGTAATAACGTCAAACTCACGGGTAAACACCCGGTACGCCTTGGGATCGACGGGTGGCTCAACGGCATCATTGCGCGGTTTGGAAGATCGGCTCAATCGCTTCAAAAGCTGCAACATGCACGACTCATGGTTGAGAAAACAGGGTTGCGCGTTTTTGGCAGTGATCGGGCCATGAGGCAAGAGAACACTCCATGAGCCAAAGCCGGGCTGCAATGAGGCGCAACCGTTGCGCTTTTCTTCGAGCCTAAAAAAAGAAAAACCGGCATGTTCCATCAGGACCACGCCGGCTTCATCATTTCCAAATCGCGTTGTTCAGGCAGCTCTCACGAGCCGGCCAGGCCAAACTGTGCCGCATGCAAACGGCTGTAAGGGCCCTTTGCGTCGATCAGCTGTTCGTGGTTGCCGGTTTCGGCAATGCCGGTTTCATCCACCACAACGATGCGCGAGGCATCACGGATGGTGGCCAGGCGGTGGGCTATGACCAGTGTCGTACGGCCCTTGGAAAGCTCGCCCAGCGACTGCTGGATGGCGCGTTCGGTTTCCGTATCCAGTGCCGATGTTGCCTCGTCCAGAATGAGAATGGACGGATTTTTCAGGAACATGCGGGCAATGGCCAGACGCTGCTTCTGACCGCCGGACAGTTTCACACCGCGTTCGCCAATCACCGTATCGAGGCCGTTTGGCATGGCGGCAATAACCGTGTCCAGCTTGGCGCGTTGCGCAGCACTGATGATATCCGCTTCCGTCGCACCAAGGCGGCCATATGCAATGTTTTCCCGCACCGTGCCACCAAACAGGAACACATCCTGCTGCACGATGCCGATCTGGCTGCGCAGCGACGACAGTTTCATCTTTCTGATGTCGATACCATCGATGGAAATCGAACCTGACGTTACATCATAAAAACGCGGCAGCAGCGAGCAAAGCGTTGTTTTACCGGCACCGGACGGACCGACAAAGGCAACGGTTTCGCCCGCCTTGATATCAAGGTTGATGCCACGAAGAATGTCGCGCTTGTCGCTGTAGCTGAAACCGACATCCCGGTAGGAGATGTTGCCACGCAGCGCCGGCGCATCAATCGCGTCAGGTGCATCTTCAATGTCAGGTGCAGTTTCCATCAGCTCCAGGAAGCGACGGAAACCGGCAATGCCCTTCGGATAGGTTTCGATCACCGAATTGATCTTTTCAACCGGACGGAAGAACACGCCACCCAAAAGCAGGAAGCCGACAAAACCGCCATTGGTCAGATCGCCGCGCAGCACAAACCACGCACCGGCAATCATCACGATCATCTGCGTCAGACGCATGCTCATGTAGCTCAGCGAGGTGCTGGCCGCCATGATGCGATAAGCGTTGAGCTTGGTGGCGCGGTAGTTCTGGTTGTCGGTTTCAAACAGCTTGCGCTCATGGTCTTCGTTGGCAAAGGCCTGAACGACACGCATGCCGCCAACATTTTCCTCGATGCGGGCGTTGAAATCACCCACCCGGCCATAAAGCGCGCGGAAGTTCTGTGTCATGCGCCCGCCGTAACGGCTGGTGACCCAGGCGGTGACAGGAACCACGGCGGCGGTAATCAGTGCCAGCTGCACATTGACCGACATCATCAGCAGCAAGGCGCCAATGAAGGTCATGATGGCAATGAACAGATCTTCCGGCCCGTGGTGGGCCACTTCGCCGATTTCTTCCAGATCCTTGGTGAGGCGACCAACAAGGTGGCCGGTCTTCTGATTGTCAAAGAAGCGGAAGGACAGTTTCTGCAGGTGGTCAAAGGCCAGACGGCGCATATCGGTTTCGATATTGATGCCCAGCATATGTCCCCAATAGGTGACGATTGCCATCAGACCGGTGTTGATCACGTAAACCGCAAGCAGTCCGATCGAGGCAAGCAGGATGATCGGCCAGTCACCTTGCGGCAGAAGAATATCCACGAAGGCTTTGACCGCCATGGGGAAACCGAGTTCCAGCACGCCAGACAGCACAGCGCAGGAAAAGTCGATTATGAACAAACCCCGGTAAGGGCGATAATAGGAAAAGAACCGCTTCAGCATCTCATCTACTTCCGGTAGTCCGCCACGGTCAGACCGCAGCATGCGAAAAGTGATCGCTAATTGTCATATTTATATATTTCAGCCAAGGGCGTTGCGTTATTTTTACCAAAATCGTTCATTACATTGATCGAGGGTAATAAAAACGATGGAATGAGCCTTTAAGGTTTGCACAGGACAATGCTGCCGTGTGACAGTGGGGGGAAACATTTCGAAATGCGAAAGAGACATTCGTTGTGAGCAGCGTAGACAACCATAGACCGCAGGGTGAGCAGAAATGGCTTGGCCCTGTGACGCCATCCCGTATGGCGCTGATACCGTCCATTTCCGCTGCGCGCTGGCTGCTGATTTTCATTGTCGCTGCAGGTATCTATTTCTTCCATGGCTTTTTAGTGCCTGTATTGGCCGCCCTGGTCATCGGTTTTGCAAGCTGGCCGCTATACCGCAAGCTGTTGAACAATGTTGGCGGCAACACCACCATCGGCGCTACCATCGCCATTCTGCTGATTATTGCCTTCCTTATCGTCCCCATCGTCATCGCCGCCTCCTACACGGCAAGCGAAATTCGCGAATGGTTTGGCTGGGCAGTTGAAACCAACCGCTTTGGGGCGCCTGTTCCGGAATGGATTTCCGGCCTGCCGGGAGTTGGCGCATGGATGACGGAACAGTGGACCAAATATATCGGCACCCCCGGTGCCATCGGTGAAGTCATCCAGCTGGTCAGCGGTGCCAATATCGGCAACATCTACCGCGCGGTACTGGCAGCCGGTAACGGCGCCTTCCATCTGGTGCTGACGCTGCTGTTCATGCTGATTGCCCTGTTCTTCGTTTACAGAAACGGCGCCTCCTTCTCCAAGCAGGTTGATCTCCTGGGTGAACGTATCCTTCCAACCCGCTGGGAGCGCATTTCCCGGGTTGTGCCCGCCACCATCAGCTCGACCGTCACCGGCATGACGCTGATTGCGATTGGAGAAGGCATCATTCTCGGCATCGCCTACTGGATTGCCGGTGTGCCCTCGCCTGTTACCCTTGGTGTGCTGACCGGTGTCATGGCGCTCATTCCCGGTGGTGCGCCGCTGTCGTTCACGCTGGTGTCAATCTATCTGGTGGCCAGCGGTTCGGTTGCCGCCGGCGTTGGCCTCTTTATCTGGGGTTCGGTGGAACTGTTCATCGTTGACAAGACCATCCGGCCGCGTCTTGTTGGCGGCCCGATCAAGCTGCCCTTCCTGCCAACCTTCTTCGGTCTGGTCGGCGGCGTCAAAACCATGGGTTTCCTTGGCCTGTTCATCGGCCCGGTGCTGATGGCGCTTCTGGTCGCCATCTGGCGCGAATGGGTGCGTGAGGTGGAAATGTCGGTTCCGGCCGAAACGGTGGACATCGCCGCAAAGTCATCGGATGGAAAATCCCCCGATGACACGAACACACCACCGCTTCGAAAAGCAGCATCGTGAGGCCATCAAAACAAAAGCCCGCTGATCAGCGGGCTTTTTTTACGTCTGGTGCTTAGAGCTTTTTCTGCATGAACATGCTCAGCGGGTCGAGCTTGTAGGGCGGAAATGGCTCGATCTCTTCAAATCCGGCCTTGCGATAAAGCCCGATTGCCTCCGGTTGGCTGATGCCGGTTTCAAGGCGGATGGCAACAAGACCGAGATCTCGTCCCAGCGCTTCCAGCGCATCCATCAACTGCTGGCCGATTTTCAACCCGCGTGCGTTTGGATCGACAAACATGCGTTTGATCTCGGCAAAACCGCCATCCTGCGAAACCAGTGCACAGCAGCCAACGATCTGGCCATCCTTGCGGGCCACAAGAAAGGAAACCTCCGGCTTCATCAGCTTGGAGACATCCAGCAGGTGGTTGCTTTCCGCCGGGTAAAGCGAAGCCATATAGGCATCGGACATTTCAAGAAGCTTGATGATGTCGGGTTGGTCAGGCCGTTCCAGTTCAATCGCAATCGTCATAAAATCATGCCATGGCTGTTTCACAAAGTTGATCTGCCCTATTCTAACTGCAATTCGAGTGCAATTCCCAAACCTGCAATTTCATCATTTGAGGCAGCCAGAGATATGAAAACAGCCTTTGTACTCATGACAATTCTTGGCTGCGATGACAGTGCTGTCGATTGCCAACATGTGGCGACCCTGCAGCAGCAATGGACCAGCATCGAACTGTGCGACGCGGCATCGGAAAAGGAACTGGGCAACTTTGCCAATGCGCCCTACCCGGTGGTTGTTGCCGTGTGCCAGACACCGGAGGCCCAAACAGCAGATGCCCAGACCGCTGAACCACAAACGCCGGAAGCACCATCTGCCCAGCAGCCAACAATCCTTGCACAAGCACCGATTGCAGAAGCTGAGGAACAGTCCCTGACTGCGCAGGCCATTACCCGCGTCAAACGCATTCTGCCCTCGACCGAAGGCGTCAAAAATCTGTTTGTAAAACCGGTGCGAATTGTCGAGGACAGCTATTCCTGGATGGCAAAACGCTTCACCAAATAAATGATCCGCCTGATGATGGCATCAGGCAGCGTCGATCATCATGCCGCTGGCATAAGAACGCGCTCTCTGGCGCTGTTCGTTCATCTGCAGCTTTTCCAGCATGTCGAGAAGCTCATGGACCACGGCATGCAGGCCGTGACGGGCACGGAACTTGGCAACCAGCGTGCCACAAATATCTTCCAGCGCCACGCCGGAGATTGATTGCGCCGCATCGCGCCACAACAAAGTGGCCTCCACGAAAACAGCGCAGATATCCTTGGACAGACCGGCAGAATGAAACAGCACCTGCACGGCAGGCACACGGCCGGTGGCGAGAATGGAGCGCACGCGGCTTTCGCCGAGCTGTGACAGGTTGGACATGGCTTCGCTGAAGAAGCTCAACCGGCCAGCACACAGCGCATAAATCAGCAGTGCCGGGTTGAGCTCACCACTTTTGCGCAGATGGTCAACAAAGGCCGGCATGTCGGCCTGCGGCACGGATGCCAGAATTTCCACCGTCGCCGTATCACCGGCATCACGAATGACATAATCGATGCGCGAGCGGTCAACAAAGGCATTGACCAGATTGGAACAGGCCAGCGCACTGCCGACATGGTTGAGCAGCGCATGGCGCGCATCAGCCGGCAGATCATCACGCTCCAGCAGCAGATTGCGAATTTCGGCATGTTCGCCAAAACGCTCGACAATGCGGCGCAGCGAGATGCGCGAAATATCGATCAGCTGATTTTCCAGCAGAATGAACAATTCGCCGAGATCGGCAACTTCCGCCAGCGCAGCGCAAACACCTCTGGTCAGATAAGGCCGCGCAGCAATGAAGGAGCGGGTGGTCACGTCGCCGCGCCCGACCAGGTCAACCAGATCCATGTCGCGCAGCACAGGTGAGCGCATGATGACGGTACCGGCAATCTCAGGCTGATCTTCTGCCAGCGCCACCACAATGGCACGCGGTGCAACGGGAGAATCGCAAATGGCTTCAGCAAGGGAAAGACGCACACGTGGTGACGGATCATCCAGCAGATAGGTCAAGGCCATATAGGCTGCCTCATGCTGCTCCTTGTTCATGCCTTCAACCAGATAAGCACGCCCAAGCGCATTGGCAGCACTTGCTCTATCTGCAACTTTTGCCGTCTCAGACCAGCGAAGGAAAGCCTTAACGATCACAGCAGCCTCTTGGATACGATCACCACATTGACACCACTGAGACAAAGTCGGGCACATGCCGTACCTGATCCACCGTGGCTTATGGGACCACCCTAGGGTCAAATGGTTTACGTTTGGTTCACCATGCTTGTTAACACCATCAAAACCATAAGAATCTGCTGATAAAAAGCGACGATGCCGGCAACGCTTTCCAGCATCACCGGCATCGGCACATTCAAATTTCCACACAAGAAATCAATGATGATTCAATGCGTTATATGTCCATCACGGCCTATTAAGCTCGAAAACATCCGAACCACCATCGCAATAATCCATATAGCCCATGCGACCGATCGGCCGGGCCAGCCCCATGTCGATGCGGCCATCACGGATGATCGAATCGTCAATGTGAATGGCAACCACCTGACCGAAAACCATCCAGCTATCGGCAGCCGTACCATCAAGCCCAACCGGTTGCAGGATCTGCGTCACACGGCATTCTAGAGCCGCATGGGCTTCAGCGACAAACGGCGCCTCCACCACACGACCCATTTCAGCGGTCAGGCCGGAAAGCGCAAACTCATCCACGCCGTAATCCACGGCGCGTGATGAGATATTGGCTTTTTCGACCAGATCACGGCTGACGAGGCTTGCCGTGAAGATGCCGGTTTCCTCGGCATTGCGCAGGCTGTGTTTGCGCCCGCTGGAGGAAAACATCACGATCTTGGGATGATCCGAAACAATATTGAAAAACGAATAGGGCGAGAGGTTGCGTGAACCATCCAGCCCCTTCGTACCGATCCAGCCAATCGGCCGTGGTGCGACAATTGCCTTGAACGGATCATGTTTCAGGCCGTGGGCATTCAATGCTGTTTCGTAGAACATGCTGATTATTCCACCCAGGTAACGACGCTGGCAACCTCGGGACGCGGACGTTCCACCGGCGGGAAAGTGGTGGAACCGATGTGAATGAAACCGGCCACCTTTTCATTGTCCTGAATGCCAAGCGGCGCCCAGGCCTTGGTGTCGAATGCCATCCATTCGGTCAGCCAATTGGCGGCATAACCATGGGCATTGGCTGCCATGATCAGGTTGAGGCACACGGCACCTGCCGACATGACCTGTTCCCATTCCGGAATTTTCACATGTGGACCAGCCGTGCTGATCACCGCCACAACAACAGGCGCACGGGTAAAGCGTGTCAGTTCCACCTGCTTCTGCTCATCGCTCAAGCCTGGCTTGTCGGCCAGTGCCAGTTCCAGCATCTCGCGACCCAGACGCTCGCGCTGCTCACCGCGGTAAACGATGAAACGCCATGGAGCCAGCTTGCCATGGTCGGGAACACGAACCGCAAGACGCAGAATTTCCTCGATCTCTGTTTTTTCAGGTCCGGGCTCTGACAGCTGGAAAGCTGGAATAGAACGACGAACATTGAGATAATCGAGAAGCTTGATGTCACTTTTCATGATAACGGTCTTCCATTGCTGTGGCATGTAAGGGTATGGGTCTTGAAATAGCCATGACCTTCGGTTTCAAGTGGTCCCCGGAAATACAGAAGTCAATCGGTAACAATCATGAAAGCCATCAAATTTGCGGCAAGTCTGGCAATCGCTTTGAGCGCTTTTGTCATTCCGTCTCATGCCGTTTTCGCGGATGATGCATTCCAGAACTTCAAGCAGCTTGGCGGCACCGCCAAAATGCCAAAGCTCAATGCCTTTACACCGCCATCGGTCAATGAGCCGGCACAAACCGCATCTGATGTCATTCTCGAGGCCAAGCTGACCGGTGATGGCGAGGCCATGCAGCAGGGTCTGGCCTGGCGCGTATTCAGCCCCATTCCCGGTGAAGATGGCAAGCTGCCCATGCTGGCCAGTTCCGAAGGCGGCACGGCCACCTTCCACCTGTTGCCTGGCGACTATTTCATCAATGTTACCTTTGGCCGTGCTGGCGTCACCAAAAAGCTTGTCGTGCCGATGTCCGGCAAGGTCGACAAGCAGGTTCTCATTCTCGATGCCGGCGGCTTCGTGCTGAATGCAACCGCCGGAACAGACCGCAAGATCCCCGGCAACCAACTCAAATTTTCCGTCTATTCATCCGATGTCAGCGACGATGGCGAGCGCAAGCTGGTGATGAACGACGTCAAACCAAACACCATCATTCGGCTGAACGCCGGCACCTATCACGTGGTCTCCGAATATGGCGGCATCAATGCCGTTGTGCGCGCCGATATCCAGGTGGAAGCAGGCAAACTGACCGAAGCCACCTTGCAGCACCACGCCGCACAGGCCACGCTGAAACTGGTGTCTGAAAAGGGCGGCGAAGCCATTGCCGATACGGCATGGTCGGTGCTGACCAGCGGTGGCGACATCGTCAGCGAAAGTGTCAGCGCCTTTTCGACCATGGTGCTGGCCGAAGGCGAATATACCGCCGTTGCCCGCAACAAGGACAAGATCTACCAGAGCAATTTCAAGGTTGAATCATCGCACGACACTGATGTGGAAGTGCTGATGAAGGAGCCTGAAAATCAGGATGACAACGGCAGCGGCGACTTCTGATCTTCAACGTAATTCTCATTGATATGAAAACGGCGCCTTTCGGCGCCGTTCATGTTTTATGCCTGCTTGGCGGCTCTCGCAGCGCGCTTGCGCTTGACGTCCGGCGGTGTTGCTTCATCAACCAGGCTGGAGATTGCCTCTTCCAGCGACATGGATGTCTGTGCCTGGCTGCCAAGTCGACGGATGTTGACCGAACGCTCTTCGGCTTCCTTGCGACCGCATACGATGATCACGGGAACTTTCGTAACGGAATGTTCGCGGACCTTGTAGTTGATCTTCTCGTTACGGAAGTCGGTTTCAACCGTCATGCCCGCATCGCGCAGCGCTTCGGCCACTTCACGACCGTAGTCGTCAGCTTCCGACGTGATGGTGGCCACCACGACCTGCAGCGGCGCAAACCACAGCGGCATGTGACCGGCGAAGTTTTCGATAAGAATGCCAAGGAAGCGTTCCATCGAACCGCAGATCGCGCGGTGGATCATCACCGGCTGGGTCTTTTCCGAGTTCTGGTCGATGTAGAAGGCACCAAAACGTTCCGGCAGGTTGAAGTCCACCTGTGTCGTGCCGCACTGCCATTCACGGCCAATTGCGTCCTTCAGGGTATATTCGAACTTCGGACCGTAAAACGCACCCTCGCCCGGCAGAATGCCAGTCTTGATGCGGCCTTCGGACTGTTCTTCGATGGTCTTCAACACATCCATCATCACGCTTTCGGCGCGATCCCACAGGACATCGGAACCAACGCGCTTTTCAGGGCGTGTCGACAGCTTCACGACCACTTCATCAAAGCCGAAGTCCTTGTAGACCGACAGGATGAGTTCGTTGATGCGCAGGCATTCCGCCGCCATCTGCTCTTCCGTGCAGAAGACATGCGCATCGTCCTGCGTAAAGCCGCGCACGCGCATCAGGCCGTGCAGAGCGCCAGAGGCCTCGTAACGGTGGACGGTACCGAATTCCGCCAGACGAACCGGCAGTTCGCGGTAGGATTTCAGGCCATGCTTGAAGATCTGCACGTGACCGGGGCAGTTCATCGGCTTCAGGGCGAAAACGCGGTTGTCCGCTTCCTTGTCTTCCGGATGCGTGAAGGCATAAGCCGACTTCACCGCAAACATGTTTTCCTGGTACCAGCCCCAGTGACCGGAGGTTTCCCACAAGGAAGCATCCAGCACCTGCGGTGCGTTGACTTCCTGGTAGGTGCCTTCAAGGTTACGGCGCATATAGCTGGTCAACGCCTGGAACATGCGCCAGCCCTTGCCATGCCAGAACACCACGCCTGGACCTTCTTCCTGAAAATGGAACAGGTCCATTTCGCGGCCAAGGCGACGGTGGTCGCGCTTTTCCGCTTCGGCAAGAATGTGCAGGTAGCTGTCCAGCTCTTCCTGTGTTGCCCAGGCCGTGCCGTAGATACGTGTCAGCATCGGGTTGTTGCTGTCACCGCGCCAGTAAGCACCGGCAACCTTCATCAGTTTGAAGGCCGTGCCGATCTGGCCGGTGGAGGCCATGTGCGGGCCACGGCAAAGGTCGAACCAGTCACCCTGATAATAGATCTTGAGATCCTGGTTTTCAGGGATCGCGTCGATCAGCTCAACCTTGTAGCTTTCGCCCTTGTCGGAAAAGACCTGCTTGGCCTTTTCGCGCGACCAGACCTGCTTGGTGAAGGCAGCATTGCGGGCAATGATTTCTTTCATCTTCGCTTCGATCTTCGGCAGAT
Source organism: Agrobacterium sp. (assembly GCF_032092815.1). Classification (GTDB taxonomy): domain Bacteria; phylum Pseudomonadota; class Alphaproteobacteria; order Rhizobiales; family Rhizobiaceae; genus Agrobacterium. The sequence goes on from NZ_DAMDBP010000026.1 coordinate 42,589, forward strand.
CTTCCGGCGTGAATGGCTCGTTCTTGGCAAAGTCGTAATAGAAGCCGTTTTCGATGACCGGGCCAATCGTCACCTGCGTGCCGGGCCACAGCTCCTGCACGGCTTCAGCCATCACGTGGGCTGCGTCGTGGCGAATAAGCTCCAGCGCACGCGGATCGGTGCGGGTCACAATCTCGATGCTGCCAGCAGTGACAACGTCAGACAGGTCGCGCAACTCACCATCAATGGCGATCGCTACGGCCTTCTTGACCAGGGATTTGGAAATGGATTCGGCAACATCACGGCCGGTCGTGCCTGCCGCAAACTCGCGAACCGATCCATCGGGAAATTTTAGGGAAATAGCTGCTGACATATATCAATGCTCCTTGATCCAGTCCCGCCAACGAATGCGGGTGGTTTTTTTCAGTGTGACAGGCACGTCCTCGCCTATCTGGCAGGCCTTTTAACGCCGTTCCGGCAAAGGGTAAAGATGCGATCAGTGACGGCGAGACCAATATCGCCAGGGCGCCCACCAGTGCTGGTTTGCGCCCAGCGTCTCGCGCACCGGGTCAAGGCCGCTGGTGCCGCCCGGCCCGCAACGCGCCACCCGAAACAGGGTCAACCAGCCACCGGCCCAGAAACCATGACGGGCAATCGCCTCATAACCATATTCAGAACAGGTCGGGATATGGCGACACGAATTGCCGATGAAACCTGAAAAGGTCAGTTGGTAGAGGCGAATGAATGCCATGCCGAACAAACGTCCCGGCGTCTTTCGAAACGGCCCCTGCCAGTTGCGGGAGGCATTTTTGCTTGGAGTTGTTTGCGGTTCGTGGTTGCATCCAGGCGCGCCGCACATGGTCAGCCCGCAACCGCTTCGGTTTCACGCGCTGATATCTGGTCCAGACAGTCAACCACTGCCTCAAAGGTCAGCATGGTGGACGCGTGGCGGGCCTTGTAATCCTTGACGGGTTTCAACACCCGCATGTCCTCAAAACGGCCGGATGGGCCCTCACCGCCATCGGTCAGCATCGCCAACATGTCGAGGCGTGCCTGACGGATTTCATCGACACTGGCACCAATCACATTGTGCGCCATGATGGAGGACGATGCCTGTCCCAATGCACAGGCCTTCACCTCATGCGAAAAGGCACTGACGTGACCATCTCTAACCTTCAGATACACTTTTACCTTCGAACCGCAGAGTTTCGAATGCTTTTGCGCGCTGGCATCCGCATCGGCCATGACACCGGAAAGTGGAATATTTCCGGCAAAGGCCAGTATCTTGTTGTTGTAAATATCGTCCATCGAATAACCTGTATCAGAAACGCCTCGGGCAGACTGGTTATCTTTTTCAAACACAGCGTAACCCTTGGCACGCCTTTCCTGCCCAATACCTGACATTATATGTTATTTTGCCCTGCGATCATCAAGACGCCGTGAAATTCCGGCGAATTGCGCGAAAAACAGGGTTAGCGCTTGCCAAAGCGGTACAAAACAACCAGATAGCAGCTTGTGCGTATGGAACCACTACGCTCGTTGCGTAGTTCAGGTGCGGCCTTTAACCGCATCGGGAGATAGAAGATGGATGCCATTGTGAAGAATTTTCCTGCTGCCGGTGCAACGTCTGACGTTGAAATCAAAAGGCCGACGCAGGCGGAAGCTGAAGAGGCAGTGAAGGTTCTGTTGCGTTGGGCCGGTGACAATCCGGACCGCGAAGGCCTTTTGGATACGCCACGCCGCGTTGCGAAAGCCTATGGCGAACTTTTCTCGGGTTATACACAGGAACCGGAAGAGGTTCTCGGTACGACCTTCGAGGAAGTCGGCGGTTATGACGACATCGTGCTGGTCCGCGACATTCCATTCTTCTCCCACTGTGAACACCACATGGTGCCAATCATCGGCAAGGCCCACATTGCCTACCTGCCGGATGGCCGCGTGCTTGGCCTGTCCAAGATTGCCCGCCTGGTGGAAATCTTCGGTCGTCGCCTGCAGACGCAGGAAAACATGACCGCGCAGATCACCAGCGCCATCGACGACATTCTCAAGCCACGCGGCGTTGCCGTGATGATTGATGCCGAGCATATGTGCATGTCGATGCGCGGTGTGCAGAAGCAGGGTTCCTCCACCCTGACCAGCAGCTTCACCGGCGAATTCAAGACAAACCCTGCCGAGCAGGTTCGTTTCATGACAATGGTGCGC
>NZ_DAMDBP010000026.1:44779-57021 GCF_032092815.1 Agrobacterium sp.
CGCAGCCGTTAAACAACGGCCTGCCCGCCTCTTCTGACCAGTGGTATAAAAATGACCGGCATTCGTTTTCCGCAGCCCGCAAGCAACAAATCCATTCTTGAAGGCGCGGGCAGCTTTACCCCGAAATTCGATGCCCATGGTCTCGTCACCGCCGTTGTCACCGACGCAACCGACGGCGAGTTGCTGATGGTTGCCCACATGAACGCCGAAGCTGTGGCCCTGACGCTGGAAACCGGTGTCGCCCACTATTTCAGCCGCTCGCGTGGCAAGATCTGGAAAAAGGGCGAAACCTCCGGAAACCTGCAGACCGTGCGCGAAATCCGCACCGATTGCGATCAGGACGCCATCTGGCTCAAGGTTTCCGTAGCCGGTCATGACGCAACCTGCCATACTGGCCGCCGGTCGTGTTTTTATCGCACGGTTTCACTGGAAAACGGTGAAGCTGTTACAAAAATCACCGATGATGAACGGCACTTCGACCCGGCGACGGTTTACAGCGACAAATAACCCTGACGTTATTTTCTCCATTCTGCTGCCCCGTTTCGATGCAATAACCGTTTTGAAACCGGACAAGGCGTTTAATAACGCTTATTCGCATTGGGCAGGAGGGGTGTCGTGGCGATGTTGGGGTGGGGTATCAATCGCGGCAACACGGGCACATTGTCAACAATCGACGGCAATGAACCGACATTCCCTGAAAACGAGGCAAAACTGCGCGGTGACACCCGCATTGCACTGGCGCTGGGTGGCGGGGCCGCACGCGGCTGGGCGCATATCGGCGTGTTGCGTGCGCTGGATGAGGCAGGCATCAAGATTGGCATGATTGCCGGCACCTCGATCGGCGCGCTGGTGGGTGGCTGTTACCTCGCTGGCAAGCTGGATGAGCTGGAAGCCTTTGCCCGCTCGCTGACCATGCGCCGCATTGCCGGCCTGCTGGATCTGACCATTGGCGGCGGTGGCCTGTTTGGTGGCATGCGCCTGACCAAACGTATGCAGGAACATCTTGAAGGCCTGACAATTGAATCCCTCAACCGGCCCTTCGTAGCAGTTGCCACCGAACTGACAACCGGTCACGAGGTATGGATCCATCAGGGCGACCTGATCACGGCGCTGCGCTCATCCTATGCGCTGCCCGGCATTTTCGAGCCGGTCTATTGTAATGGTCGAACCTTGATTGACGGCGCACTGGTCAACCCGGTTCCGGTCTCGGTCTGCCGCGCCCACGAACAACCGCTCGTGATTGCCGTCAACCTCAACTACGATATTTTTGGCCGATCCGCCGTGGTCAAGCACGGTGCAGGCGCACCCGGTGCCACACCATTGCCGGTGCCCGCCGCGGCCCAGCGCCCTGGCCTGCCCGGCGTCATGGTGCAGGCCTTCAACATCATCCAGGACCGCATTTCCCGCTCGCGTCTGGCAGGCGACCCTCCAGACCTGACCCTGCATCCGCGCATCAATGATATCGGCCTGTCGGAGTTTCACCGCGCCGGTGAGGCAATCACCCGTGGTTATGAGGAAACGCGCGCCAGAATACCCGAGTTGCAGCGCATGCAGCAGGTTTTGATGCGGTAAGCAGCACCACTTTGTCAGCCAAACAGGCACCCTGATCAACGGCGCATCCAGCAGAACGCATTCGCGCGACCGACTACCTGTCTACTCATTCGCCTTTCATCAGGATTTTCCCGCCTTGCAGACGCATGGCGGCTGGATTCCCGCGACAAGCGCGGGAATGAGGGACGTTGGCGTGAATGGCGCAGGCCGTAAAAAACGAACGAAGCGCCTACCGTGCCTACGATTTACCCGGCGATATAGGCCTTGATCTGCTCTGCCTCGGCCTCGATCTCGCCAATGCGCGACTTCACCACGTCACCAATCGAGATGATGCCGGCAATCTTGCCATTGTTTTCAACCGGCAAGTGGCGGAAGCGGCCACCGGTCATGATTTCCATCAACTGGTCGGTCGTTGATGTCTCCTGACAGCGAATCACGTTCTTCGTCATCGCCGTGGAGACCTTTTCCTCAAGTGAGGCAGCACCTTTACCTGCAATTGCCCTGACCATATCGCGTTCGGTAAAAATGCCTTTGATCGCACCTTTGGCGTCAACCACCACAACAGCACCGATCTTGTGCTGATTCAATGTTTTGGCAGCGTCAACGATCGTCACATCAGGCGTCACGGTCACGACGTTCCGGCCTTTTGTATCCAGCAATTCCTTCACGAATGTCGGCATCTATTCCTCCTCATAACAGGCCATGCCGATACGGAAATTCCGCGCTTCCATACCCACGGCCCATGAATGCTGCGCTTGCAGCAACGGGAATGCAAGACACAACTTCCAACAGGGCGTATGCAGTCTGTGATATCGGCCTTCAGCGTATTTGGCGGGGCAGCGGATCGAACAGGTCAAACAGCAGGAAGCCGAACAGGAACCCGAAAATATGGGCGTCCCAGGCAATGGCACCGGCAACGTCGCCAAAAATCGGCACACCAACCGCCACCAGAATATTGCCAAGCAGCCACATGGCGGTGAAAATTACCACGGTGCGATTGCGCAAGGCGGCAACAATGCTTTGGCGCGGGTAAAGATGACCAAGGGACGGGTTGTAGCCTGCACCACTGGGCGGAAAGGCAAACCGGCACGCCGCCCCCATCAGCGCCGAAACCACGCCGGATGCACCAATCAGCACCGTAATGTCCTGCCAGTTGAGTGCCGCGTGGCCAAAGGCCGACACGGCAGCACTGAGGCACCAGAACAGAATGAAGCGACCCGCACCAATGCGGCGCATGACAGGGGTGCCAAAGGCAGCAAGCCACAGGCCATTGAACACGATATGCGCCGTGCTGCCATGCATCAGCGAATAGGTAATCGGCGTCCACAGCCACTCATAACCCTGCTCGGAAAACGGCACGACATAGCGCATCGGAATAAACCCGAAGGTGAACAGGTACCAGGCGTACCCATCCCCTGACAGCAGGTATTCACCCACCAGATAAACGACGGCCAGCAGTCCCAGTGTGATCAGCAGCAGACCGGGCAGATTGAAGACAGGTTCTGAAGGCCGTTCAGCGGGCGCGTTTTCATGGGAATGAAAATCGTCCTGGTTGTCTGTCATCACATCACCCTTTTCAGGCAACACCCGCAAACGGATGCACCGGCAAACAAAAATCGCATTTCGTCAAAGGCATACAGGAGCAACAGACGAAAAAAAAGCCGTCCTGACTGGCAGGACGGCTTCGGAGCCCCCGGATTTACACCCACCCCGAAAATCTGTGCTGAAAGAGTTTCCTCTTTAAATGACAAGACCTGAATGCCACGCCGCCTGCCAAAACACAATTGAAACCATTCATTAACCTTAACTTTGCCGTGGCACGAAACTGGCATCGCCAAGCCTAAAACCATCAATACCAGTTTTCCCTGTGCTGGAATGAGACATATGGAGGCGATCCATGAACCTTGCAGCAAGCATGGAGCTTTTTACCTACTGGAATGACCTGCGCGGTGACACACCCGCCCCAGTACGTCAGAATATCGAACCTGAAAAAATCCGTCATTTGTTGCCGGAGCTTTTCATCCTTTCCGCGTCGGGCAAAACACCGCCCCAATTCCGGCTGACCGGAACGCGGCTCTATTCCATTTTCGGCAGGGAGTTGCATGCAACCCCCTTCCTGTCGCTATGGGCAGATGAAAATGCACGGACCATGGCGGATATTGCCAACACCGTGATGCAGCGCGAGGTGCCTGCCATTTTGACCGTGCGCGGCATCACTGCTGACGAAACCGAGGCGCTCCACTATGAGATGCTGTTGCTGCCGCTCAGATCATCGCATGATAGCGAACCTCGTCTGCTCGGTGGCCTGTTTGCCGAAAACCGCAAGCACGTCTACGTGCACAATGTCTACCGGCTTCACCCGGAGAGCTGTCGACTGATCGAGCCGGTTGTAGAAAAACCGCAGCATGATGCGATAAAATTTGGTTTTAGCGCATAACAGTTGCATTCGCGGCAAAAACGAGAACGGTCTGTTAACTGGACATCAGTAGAGAATGAGCGGTTCAATCCAGATAGTGCTTTATTGATGTTTTCGCTGAAGTCTACCAATCTTGCCCATGCAGAACCCGTGCACCCCGTGCGCGAGGTACAGACGGTGTCTGTCAATCTTTCTGGCCGCGTCATGTTGCCGGACTATGAAGAATATGACTGCTCGGTGACGGACATGACCTCGGAGATCGCGCATTTCACCTGCGTGGCCATGGGCCACCACGGTGATCGCGTTGTTGCCTATCTGCAGCATATCGGACGCCTCGAAGGCAAGATCACCGCGATCTACGCCACCGGCTTTACGATTTCGATTACAGCCACAGAGCGCAAACGCGAAAAGCTGTCGGCCCAGCTTGCCTGGATTGCCAAACGCCAGGAACTCGGCCTGCCGGAGGATCGTCGCCACGACCGTCTGGCACCGCGCAAGTCGCGCACCGAACTGACGCTAGAAGATGGCAACGTCGTTGTGTGCCGCATCATCGACCTTTCACTGTCCGGTGCCGCCATCGAGGTTGAAGATCGCCCTGCCATGGGAACCATCGTCAAACTCGGCAACATGAAGGGCCGTATCGTGCGCCACTTCATGGAAGGTGTCGCCATCGAATTCGACCGGGTACAGTCGCGTGATGCGCTGCTGGAATTCCTGTAAGCCGACAAACGCACCGTAACACCGCACAAAACAAGGCCGCAGACATGCGGCCTTTTCTTTTGCGCGCCTTCGCCGGCCCCCAACAAGATACGAGATCTGTGCCATTGTGGCGCAATTTCAGCCGCTGAAATCGCCACAGTCCCAACCTGACGCGATCCGACCAGCCAAATTTTTTCGAAAAAAATCAAAATATTTTTTCGCGCTAAAATGCACCTCGGTTGTGCCACAATGTAAAAATCGAAGTATATATCGTTTCAAAATTGAAAATATGCGCGTCACACTGGCTCATTATGACGCATCACGCCCCGATATCACCGACCGGTGAATTTGCAAAATAAATAGTAAAATCATTTATTTTCAACACCTTGATGAAAATTCCCATTTGGGGACAGGTCGAAAATTCGATAAAATTTTATTCAAATACGCATAAAATAAAACTCAAATACATCTAAATATAAAATCAAATACAGCGCTAAATTTCTGAAAAACAACATAAAATCTGCGCACCAATATTTGCGCGACCTAAAAATTTGCGTGCGAATGTCTCCTCAACACGGGAGACAGGTAATGAACAACAAAAAACAACTTGGTTTCTTGGCCGCTGCACTTCTCATGATGGCCTTCACAACTCAGGCCCAGGCTTCACCGGCCGCCGCCATGCGCATCATTGGAAAAGCCAATCCACCGATTGGCCATTATGAATTCTGCCAGACATATAGAAGCGAATGCGTTGCTACCTCAGCAGACCGCGGTTCGCTGAAATTGACGAAAGACCTCTGGAAGATCATTCTTGACGTCAATTACACCGTCAACACCACCATCACTCCGATGACCGATATGGAAATCTACGGTGTTGAAGAACGTTGGGCCTATCCGACAACGGTGGGGGACTGTGAAGACTTCGTGCTTCTGAAGCGCAAGATGCTGATGAACAAGGGCATCGAGGCATCGAACCTGTTGATTACCGTTGTGTTGCAGCCCAATGGCGAAGGCCACGCCGTGCTGACCGTGCGCACAGACCATGGTGATTTCATTCTCGACAACATGCGCAACCGCGTCATGGAGTGGTCTGAGACAGAATACACCTATCTGAAGCGCCAGTCGTCCAGCAATCCAGCCCGTTGGGAAAAGGTACAGGATGGCCGCGCAACGGCAGTTGGCGGCATCAACTGATCAGCGACAGAAACTTATAGAGGAATTGGCCCGGTCCGTCCCCCCTACCCCGTCCCCTGACCGAGCCACGAGCCGGTTCCGTTGCCCCGGAACCGGCTCACTCTTTTTTTCATGGTCAATGAAGGAGTGAGACGCCCGTCACCGGATGGAGACGGATCAAAGCAGGCCGAGTTCGGCCAGTTCGCGCTTGAGGTCTGATGGCAGATCATCTGCACCGCCATCCGAACCACCGAGATCACGCGGCGCGTCTTCCGGCGTCAGGTAACGCCAGCCCTGGAAAGGCCGCTTGGGCGCTGGCGAGGTTTCAATGACCTCGGGGCCCAGCACCAGATCACAGCGCGTAATGCCGTCATCGCCCTTGAAGGTGCGGATATCCAAAAGGTTCTGGCGGGCCAGCACCTGCCCCTTGATGACCCAATAGAGCGAGCCGCCATCCAGCAGTTCTTCGACGCGTTTGGGGATCATGCGGGTGGTGTGAATGCTGTGCGGTTCCAGCCCGGCCGCAATTGCCAACAGGGATCGTTGAGAAACCCAGTCCCGCAAATCCTGAAGTGAATCTGCGCCAACGCATAATTTAACAAGATGAAGTGCCATGTCCTTCATCAATGCCTATTTGCGTCACGCGTCAAGACATGTGCGGGTCTTATTAACAAAGCCGTTGCCGCCAGGTGACGGCAAACGGTTTTGCAGATCAGCATTCCACGACGTTGACGGCGAGACCGCCGGTGGAGGTTTCCTTGTATTTTTCGCTCATGTCGTTGCCGGTTTGGCGCATGGTTTCAATGCAGGCATCCAAAGGCACGAAATGTTCGCCATTGCCTTTCAGCGCCAGCGATGCGGCAGTGACCGCCTTGACGGCACCAAGTGCATTGCGCTCGATGCAGGGGATCTGCACCAGCCCGGCAATCGGGTCGCAGGTCATGCCGAGATGGTGTTCCAGCGCAATTTCAGCGGCATTTTCCACCTGCTCGGGTGAACCACCCATCACGGCCGCAAAACCGGCTGCCGCCATGGCGGATGCGGAACCGACCTCGCCCTGGCAACCGACTTCGGCACCGGAGATGGAGGCATTGTGTTTGATGATGCCGCCAATCGCTGCTGCCGTCAGCAGGAAGTCCCTGATGTCATCGATCGATGCATCGTCATGGAAATGGCGGAAATAACGCACGGTTGCCGGCACCACGCCAGCCGCGCCATTGGTGGGCGCTGTCACCACCCGGCCACCGGCGGCATTCTCTTCGTTCACCGCCATGGCGTAAACGCTCAGCCAGTCATTGGCGAGCAGCGGGTTGGGCCGGTTGCTGCGCCATTCCACATTCAGCTTTTCATGAATGTCATGGGCGCGACGCTTGACCTTGAGACCGCCGGGCATGATGCCCTCATTGCGCAGACCACGATCGATACAGCCATTCATCGCCTCCCAGATCTGGTCGAGACGGGCATTCAGCTCATCACGCGACACGATGATCTCTTCATTGGCGCGTTTCATCTGGGCGATGGTGCGGCCGGAGCTGCGTGCCATCTCCAGCATTTCGCGTGCTGACGAAAACGGATATGGCACACGCACCGTCTTGGCCGCATCGCTGCCACCCTTGCGCAGTGCCTCAAGCTCGGTATCGGTGACGACAAAACCACCACCGATCGAATAATAGATGCGCTTCAGGAGAATGCGACCCTGCGTGTCGAGCGCCGAAAACGTCATGCCATTGGCATGGCCGGGCAACGGGTTCTTTTTATCAAACACCAGATCTTCATCCGGTTTGAAGTCATAGGCGGGATGACCGGGAGGACAGACCTGCGACGTTTCCTCAACCCTGGCGATGATGCCATCCATGGCATCAGGATCGACCGTATCGGGCTTTTCACCGGCAAGGCCCAGAATGACGGCACGACCGGAACCGTGGCCAATGCCTGTATAGGCCAGCGAACCGTGCAGGCTAACCTTCAAATGGCTGACAACCGCTGTGGCGGGCTTTGGCCAATCATCCGTCAACAGCAATGCCAGGAAACGATTTGCTGCCGACATCGGACCCATGGTGTGTGAACTGGAGGGACCGATACCGATCTTGAAGACATCGAAGACCGAAAGAAACATTGCTGCGCCTTACTCAATTGCATTGACGGCAATCATTTTAGCGCAAAGCGAAAACATTCGCCATCGATTAGCGGCAGGCAATTTGGTGGCGACGACATGATAGCGACATGGCGCCAACTGAGAGGCGCGAGAACCAAGACACCAAAACAAAAGCAGCATGGCTTGGGACCATGCTGCTTCTTAAAGAACTAAAATACGAGAGACTATTACGGGCTGCCAAAAATGTACGTCAATGCGAGAAAAGCGGCAAAACCTGCGAGTGCGCGAATAGTGACACCCCAGCAGGATTTCTGAGCGGTTTCTTCCATGATTACTCCAGCTTGTTTACTCTCCGGCCCACATATGCTGCGGTCGCCGTTGGTGAAGCATTTATTAAAATCCTGTGACGGATGCAATTGCAAAAAAAGGCGAAATGGAGGCGAATTTGAAAAGCAGCCATGCCCTTGGTGCATGGGTATAAGAAAAATCAAGCCGTTAGAATGGGTTCTGCTTTCGCCCTATAAGAGTGGAAATGTCTCAATTTTGTCCAAAGTGTAACCAATCGATCCATTTTTCATGACAAGGGCAGAGTTTTGCACAACCATAGACTTCAGAATGCATCAATCTGATACACCTGCGGTCGCTGCACATTCCCGCACTTGCCAGACTCTCCGGTATTTCCTAATTCGGATTCGTTGACTTATTTTTCAGAGGCACCACCATGCAGTCTTCCAGCGCTTTTCCTGATCGCGACACCGTCGCTGCCAAATTGACAACCCTTTCGGGGGAAGATCAGGCATGGCTGAAGCTACTGATGGAAAATGTCCAGCAGGAAGAAAGCTTCCTCAGCGGCCTGCAGCTTTACCTGGAACAGCAGACCGCAGCGCGTTTCCTTAATTCGCTGAAGCTGGAAGCCTGCGGCGAATGGCTGGGAGCCAACACACCTGCCCGCCTGCAGATCCGCCTCAATGAAGTGTCACGCTCCAGTCAGCACCCGGCCTTTGCCGCCTTCAAGAAAGGCGTCGTCAAATCAGGCGGCTTTGAAAAAGCCTACCCGAAGTCGACCCTCTGAGGAAAAGACCTCACGGCATTTTTTCGACAACCGCGATGATCGGCCCAAGCGGCGAATGGTCATCGCGCCGGTTACGCTCGGGTATCTCGACGCTGGAAATCGAGCCGTCGAGATAAAGCGCGTTTTTGACGTTCAGCTTGTCGCGGAACAGCGTGGCAAAATCATAAAACCGCACCATCGCGTCCACGATGACAAAATGCACCTTGCCATCGTCTGACACACCAACGCCATTGCGGCGGTTGAGACTGTCGCTCTCCGGCAGGAAGCGCGGATGGATGGCGCCATCGATCAACAGCATTGGTCCGGACTGGGTAGCGAAATCAGGTTTGATGCCGCTCTTTATATAGGCGTCGGTTTCCAGCACACCGGCCTTGTCACCCGTAAGATAGAACACGCCGTTTGGTTTCAGATGGAAATTGCCCCAGCCGAAACCGGTGCTGATGCCTTTCAACTCCCGCCCATATTCCACGTAAAGACCGACCGGCGACAGGTTACGGTGGTACATGCCGCCATTCATGGCAAAGGTTGTGTAGAGGCCACGCGACCAAAGCGATGAGGACAGATTCGCGAAAGAGCCGAAAAACTGCCCCGTCAGCGGGTCTCGATCAAAAATCCGGATAGAATCACTGTGCAGATCAAAGCTGCAAACGGTGTATTTTGCGCCGGCATGGGCGATGTCCTCACAGGCTGCGGCAGAATTTGCCGCCACGGATAGAAAAAAACTTGTCGCTGCAATCGCCAGTCTTGACCACACCAATGCCCATTGCCTCCCTTTTTATGGCTATCTACCCCCCTATAAATGGCGGGAATTTTCGTAACGATGCGTCAATACCGGTTAACAAAATACAAATTCATGGCTTTTTGGGTCAGGAAATTAACGACTCATTAACCATAATTAATGCCTATTCCACTCCAGCACCATGAATGAACAAGGTGCAATTCAACGGGCGATGAGACGGCTCGAACACATTTAGGGGTTCAGATATTATGCCAATCATTACAATCGCGAATACCAAGGGCGGCGCTGGAAAAACAACTGTTGCCGTAATTCTGGCCAACGAGCTTGCTCGCCTCGGTCATCGAGTTACCCTCATGGATGCAGACCCGCAGCAGTGGGTTTCCCGCTGGCACAGCCTTGCCAAAGCACCAAAGAACCTTTCCGTTGTTTCCGGTATCGATGACGACAATATTGATGAATGCATCAAGAACGCCAAGAAGCGCGGCGGTTATATCCTGATTGATCTGCCCGGCGGTCGTTCGCCGCTTCTCGCCAAGGCCATCGGTTTTGCCAACCATGTCATGGTTCCCGTGCAGGGTTGCGCCATGGACGCCATTGGCGGCGCGCAGATCCTTGAACTGATGCGCGACCTCGCCGACAAATGCGACATTCACATTCCGCACTCGGTTGTGCTGACCCGCATCAGCCCGATCATCACCACCCGCTCCATGCAGGCGGTCAAGGGTCTTTTGGCCGAACGCCAGGTGCATGTGCTGGACACACCTCTGGTTGAACGCGCAGCCTACCGCGACATCTTCGTTTCCGGCGGTGCGCTGGAAAGCATGGACCCGGAACGCGTCAGCAATCTCGACAAGGCAAAAGAAAACGCCATGGCCCTTGCCATGGAAGTGCTGGCACTGGTGCCAAAGGCAGCGCCGAAATCCGTACCATCCGTTTCCAGGGCCACGAAAAAAGCCGCCTGATCACTCAGACGGCCTACTAAAAACATCAAAAAACGCCGCCGACGTTCCCTCGCAAGACGTCGGACGGCGCTTTTTTTGCCGCTTCTCCCGGGAGTGATTAGCGCGACGCGGCGCGGTCTACGCTGCGACCGGCATCCTGGGTCGCATCAACAGCATTTGCCGTGTCTCGGCCAATACCACGAATGGTGTTTCCGCAGGCACTGAGTGCCGTTACAGCAGCCAGCACAGTAACGATCGTAGCCAGTTTACGTGATGTCATAAGATGTCTCCCCGTTGAGGCCGTTTAAAACAAACGGCGGAACTTGCGAGAGCCTGAACGCAGCAATGCCGCTTTGGTTCCCGTAAGGGAAAGAAAAAATCAAACGACCTGACGTTTAATGTATTTTTGAAACAACATGCGCATTCTGCGCCCTGAATAAACAGGGAGAGTGGCATGGTGGACGATAGACAGGATGAGGCGCAGACACTGCAGCCCGCAGCCATTCAGGGGCGCATTGTGGTGTTCACCGCAGGCGGCACCAACCCGCAGGTGATGATCAATGCACTGTCCGACCGTTTTGCCGATATCCATGTCATCCAGGAACAACCGGAAGGCAAAGGCGAGATTGTAAAGCGCCGCGCCAGACGGCTGGGCTGGATCAATGCCCTCGGCCAGCTCGGCACGATGATTGCCTCGCGTCTTTACAAACAGGTGGCCGCCCGACGCGCCCGTGACATCATCAAACACTATGGCCTGACGGATGCACGAAACCCGGCTATTCCGGTCATCTCAGTCATATCACTGAACAGTGACAACTGCTTGCAGGCTGTGGCGGCACTGAAACCCGATGTGATTTTCACCATTTCCTGTCGTATCCTCTCTGAAAGGACGCTCAGTGTCCTGCCCTGCCCGGTCATCAACTTCCACGCCGGCATCAACCCGATGTATCGTGGACAGATGGGTGGTTACTGGGCGCTGGTGGAAAATGATGCCGGCAATTTTGGTGCAACCGTGCATCTCGTCGACAAGGGGATCGACACCGGCGGCACGCTGTACGAACAGCGCGTTGAACCGGCAAAAACCGATACCATCGCCACCTATCCGCTGCTGTTGACCGCAGCCTCCACCGGTATTGCCATCAAGGCCATTGAAGATGCGCTGGCTGGCAGGTTAACTCCGGTTCAGCCGCCGGGAAAATCTGCCCTGCGTTACCCGCCACCCCTATGGGTTTGGCTGTGGCACGGCATAAAAAGGAATATCTGGTAGTCGCTAGTCGCATTTCTACAATGGGGCTGTCGTGTTAATTAAAGAAACGCCCGATAAAAACAGGCATGTTTCGCGAAAAGGAATATGCAAGCTTTGAAACAAATCGCAGCCTCCATCGAAGTATCCCCCAAACAGGCGGTCGAATCCAAAGACCTGCCCGGCCTTTTCCCTGAGGGAACGCCGGTTTACCTGACGGATATTGGCACCGAACCGCTCGACACCATGATCGGCGCGGCAAAGCGGCTGCGTGATCTAGGTTATGAGCCGGTGCCGCATTTTGCCGCCCGCC
>NZ_DAMDBP010000027.1:0-56286 GCF_032092815.1 Agrobacterium sp.
ATACGCCCATCTGAATCACAGCCGTCAGTTCAAATCAATGGGTCCTGACCCTAAAATTAGGACTTAATGAAATGCTTCAATGGTGCTAGTCTCCCTCCCAGACGTACTGGAGGAGCTATCGTCATGATTACTTCAAACAGCATGCCTTTATCCGCAGTCCCCGCAGGCCGACCGCATCCCATCGGATCTCCAGAATTGATTGATCGTCTCGCAACCGAGTTGCGTGCGAGCGGGGATCGTGACCTGCCTCATGCATTTTACGTTGAGCAGGTTAAACGGACTCTGTCAGGCGAAATCAGCCCCGAAGGCCTTATTGCCGCAAATGATGATGACGGGCATCCCCGCACCTCATCCATGTGCAGCTCTTCGGTTTTCCAGTGCTGGGCAATGCCAGAGTAAACTCGGCTAGAAAAAGCGGACCTAAATAAACCGGAACATTACCGGAGACACGTCGTTACATAACAGGCAGGGCTAAAAATCTGACATGCGTCCCTGCCTCATGAACAGGGAGGTTCAGATGCGACTATTCGAATGTGGCACACTGGTGCCGGGATGTGCATGGCACACACGTGCGGAAGACGACGCTGAAGTCGTTCGTCGTGCCGTGGAACATATGCGTGCTGCCCATGGTGAAACGGTGATCCGTGAAAACATGGTCGAAAACATCAAGACGCGCATTCGCAACGAAGCAAACGCCGCCTGATTGGCACCAAACGATTATTCGACATGCCAGATCAATGTCCCAAACCCATGTTGGTTTGGGACATAGCTTACGTCGTAACGATACTAGCGTGTCACGCTCATGCGCGAATGTCGGGGCAATTCGCTTATTCAGATTAGCCTTGCACCATGTCCTTCAATCGAGCGGTCAGCCCCGCCCGATCGAGTGCAAAGTTGCCCTCGACCCATTTGTCCTCAAGCGCGGAAAGCACCTCTCCGACCTTTGGTCCGGCCGGAACACCCTCTGCCAGCACATCGGCACCGCTCAGCGGAAACGACGGTTTGACGAAGGCATTGGCACGCGCATTGAGCGTCGACAGACGCGCAATCTTGCGCATCGCGTCTTCACCAGCAGAAACATCAGCACGGGCCGATGCCAGCGCCAACTTGAGCCGCATCAACACACCTTCCTTGCCCTGACGATAAAGCAAACGATCAAGCGCCGTTTCCGCCATGGCAGCGTCCGGGGTCGCTGCGTCAGCCCACTGGATCAGGCGATTTGTTTCGTTTTTCGACATACGCAACCGGGTTGCCAGAGCCTCTACTCTGCCCGCATCCGTCGGAATGATTGCCGCGAGGCGCAGCAGCGGGTCGATCGGCCACTGCAATGCCTGTTCGACAGCCACCAGCCCGTGAATGGCATCAATGCCCCACTTTTCGGTTTCCGGCAGCACCTGCGCCAACACGCCGGACTGGCGCATCCACAACAGCGAACGTGATGGATCAGGCGCTGACAGCAGTTTTTTCAACTCGCTCCAAACACGCTCGGCCGACAATGTGGACAGCTTATCCTTAGCCCGGGCACTTGCCCTCAGCCCATCGGCATCCGGACGTCCCGAACCGTACCAGGCAAAAAACCGGAAAAAGCGCAAAACGCGCAGATAATCTTCCGCGACACGGGTCGCCGCATCACCGATAAAACGCACGGTACGGGTTTCAATGTCAGGCAAGCCATTGATCAGATCAACAACATTGCCGTCACCATCGGCATAAAGTCCGTTGATCGTCAGGTCACGGCGTTCCGCATCAGCCTGCCAGTCGGTCCCGAAGGCAACTTCGGCGCGGCGCCCATCGGTCGTCACATCACGGCGCAGGGTGGTGACCTCGTAACCTTCACCATCGGCGACCAGCGTCACCGTGCCATGCTCGATGCCGGTTGGCACGGCCTTGATGCCAGCCTCTTTGGCGCGTTCAACCACATCCTGCGGCAGAAGTGTGGTGGCGATATCGATATCCCCCACCGGCATATCCATCAGAGCATTGCGGATGGCGCCGCCGACAATCCGTGCCTCGCCGCCATCGGCGTTCAACAAGCCAAGGATGCGCTGAAGTGCAGGTTTGGAAAACCAGTCCTGCCCGGCAATGCTGTTCATGCGTAAAGCCTTTCATAGATCATGCGGACAATGCCCGCCGTAATGCCCCAGATGTACCGTTCGCCATAGGGCATCTCGTAAAAATGTCTCTCATGACCCTGAAACACCCGGCTGGCAAGCACGTGATTGTCCGGGTTCATCAGAAATGACAAGGGCACCTCGAATACCTCATCCACCTCAGCAGGATTGAGGATCAAATCAAAACCGGGTTTGACCACCGACAAAACCGGCTTGATGCGAAAACCTGTGCCGGACACATAGTCCGGCAGCACGGCAAGCGGCTCCACAAATGACCGCGCCAGCCCTATTTCTTCTTCCGCTTCCCGCAGTGCGGCAATTTCGGCGTTCTCATCTTCCTCATCAATGCCACCGCCGGGAAAGGCGATCTGGCCGGAATGTTTGCGCAGCGTCGCGGTGCGCTGCGTAAAAATCACCCGCGCTTCATCGCCGTCATCGACCACAGGCACCAGAACGGCGGCATCCTTCAGCTTCACACCATTCATTGAAAAACGGACCGCCGGGTTAAGGCGATGGTCGCCATGCACGCCAGCCGTCTCGAATGCGTCGTCATTCATGGAGAGCACGCGACGGCGAAATTCGCCCGCGGAAAACTGCATCACATCACTCATTTCGACAACATATCCAGTTCATTCATCGGCATGACTGGAAAAACATCGTCACCTGATCGAACGCAGAACATCGCGATACCGTCGATGTCTATCGCCTCTCCTAGTGATGCCAGATCATACATAACCGCTCTTGAAACCAGGGCTTCAAGCCGGCCTCGTACCAGCAGATAGGGTTTCAATTCGTGATTTGCACCATGGATTTCAAAACGGAGCGGATTATCTTTTCCAACTGCCACCACATCCCCCACATTGGTCCGGAATGTCAGTTGCTGTTTGCCCCCCTCTATCGTCACCATCATCTCGACAGCAAGAAACGGTGCATCCACCACCTTGATGCCGACTTTTTCCACAGGCGTCACAAGATATGTTTTACCATCTTCGTCTTTTCGCAAAACAGTGGAAAACAGCCGTACCAGCGGCGCCCGGCCAATGGGCGTGCCCATGTAAAACCAGGTGCCATCCGCCCTGATCTCCATATCGAGATCACCACAAAATGGTGGATTCCAGCGCTCGACAGGCGCCGGACCGCGCGGTTTGTCACCGGTTTGTTCGGCCGCGCGGGAAATCAGGGCGGCAAGACCTGCCGCATCCCGGGCTGAATTTATCGTTTCGCTTGCCATATTCGAGTCCCGCTTTACACGTAATGGAACATGAGTAACGAGATAGTCATTTGAATCATGCTTGTCAGCCGCCACGATGACAATAAGCTATATGCAGTGCGGAATCCGCTTTAGGGCCACGATTCGCAAGGACCGCAGGATGAGCCGACCGGTTCGATGAAAATATTGAGGAGAGCGACATGGGCATGATGAACACCAGCGAAGCCCTCGATGAAAAGGCGATCATTGCCGCAGCCGAAAAGGCGCTGGCCGATATCGCAGCCATCCGTGCAGATGTTTCCAAGGTTATCTTCGGCCAGGAAAAGGTCGTGCAGAACACGCTGCTGGCCATTCTTTCCGGCGGCCACGCACTGCTTGTCGGTGTTCCGGGCCTTGCCAAAACCAAGCTGGTGACGACGCTCGGCACAACACTCGGCCTTGATGCCAACCGTATCCAGTTTACCCCTGACCTGATGCCGTCTGATATTGTCGGTTCGGAAGTCATGGATCAAGATGACACCGGTCGCCGCTCCTTCCGTTTCATCCAGGGACCGGTCTTTGCCCAGCTGCTGATGGCGGATGAAATCAACCGCGCCAGCCCACGCACCCAGTCCGCCCTGCTGCAGTCCATGCAGGAATACCACATCACGGTCGCTGGCCAGCGTTATGATCTGCCCAAACCATTCCACGTTCTGGCCACCCAGAACCCGCTGGAACAGGAAGGCACCTATCCGCTTCCCGAAGCGCAGCTTGACCGTTTCCTTCTGCAGGTGGATGTCGATTATCCAGACCTTGCTGCCGAGCGTCAGATCCTGCTCGATACGACAGGCACCACATCAGGTGAGGCACGCCGCGTGATTGACGCAGAACGCCTGATGGAAATCCAGACCCTCATTCGTCAGATGCCGGTCAGCGACAAGGTCGTTGACGGAATTCTCTCTTTGGTGCGTTCGGCGCGTCCAGGCCACGGCAATGCCTTGACGGACAAGAACGTCGCCTGGGGTCCAGGCCCACGTGCCGGCCAGTCGCTGATGCTGACAGCACGTGCACGCGCGCTTTACGAAGGCCGCCTCGCCCCGTCTCTTGATGATGTTTATGCCCTTGCGGAACCCGTTCTGGAACACCGCATGGCCTTGACCTTTGCCGCGAGAGCGGAAGGCATGTCGGTTCGTGATGTGATTGCAGGACTTGTGGCGCAGGCCAAAGGCTGACCCTTCAGGGCAGAAAAGGAGCGCATGTGGCATCCATTGGTCAGATCGTAGAGAAGACCCCGGGTCCTGACGTCTTGGCGCGGGCGCGCCAGCGCGCAAGTCTGGTGCCGGACTGCATGGTCGAAGCAAAACGTATTGCCAACACGGTAATTGCCGGGTGGCATGGCCGCCGCAAACGCGGCATTGGTGAGAACTTCTGGCAATTCCGCCCCTATGCCGAGGGTGAAAGCCTGTCGCGCATCGACTGGCGGCGCTCGGCTCGCGACGATCATACCTATGTGCGTGACCGCGAATGGGAAGCGGCCCACACCATCTGGTTGTGGGCGGATCTGTCTCCGTCGATGATGTATAAATCAACCCTTTCCCCGGTGTCCAAGGAAAGCCGCGCACTGGTGCTGATGTTGGCACTGGCCGAAATTCTGGCGCGCTCCGGCGAACGGATCGGGTGTCCCGGTATCATGGAACCGGTTTCGGCGCGGAATGCGGCCGAACGATTGGCGACAGCGCTGATGCATGCCCCGCTAAGCGGTGGTCTGCCGGACACTGGAATGATCAAAGGTGCTAGCGATATCGTGCTGATCGGCGATTTCCTGGACGACGCCGCCAATGTCATGGAGCGCATTTCGCCACTCGCACGCCGAGGTCTGCGTGGCCATGTGGTTGAAATTGCCGATCCGGCAGAGGAAACCTTCCCCTATAGCGGCAGAACAGAGTTTTCGGATCCGGAAACAGGCGAAAAGCTGGTGTCCGGCCGCGCAGAAACCATCAAGCAGGATTACACCCGTGCCTATTTCGCACGGCGTGATGCGTTGGGATCAGCGCTTCGTCGCATGGGCTGGAATTTCGTGTTTCACCGCACGGACCATCTCGCCTCCGAAGCACTGGTGACAATGCATATGTATCTCTCCGGCTCTCCGGCCGGTACAACAGGTGGAGGAGCCTCATGAGCGCCCTGCCTTTCATTTTCACCAATCCCTATATCCTGATTGGTCTCGCAGCCCTGCCCGCCATCTGGTGGCTGTTGCGCCTGACCCCGCCGCGACCGAAAGCCGAGGTATTTCCACCGCTCAAGATCCTTGCAACGGTATTGAAGCGTGAGGAAACACCGTCGAAAAGCCCGTGGTGGCTGACCCTGCTGCGCATGGTGCTGGCGGCTCTGGTTATTCTGGCGCTCGCCGATCCTGTGCTTAATCCACGCAACACCTCCGTGGCCGGTGGCGGTCCACTTGTATTGGTTGTCGATAATGGCTGGGCGACCTCCATTGACTGGGATCGTCGTGTGCAGACCGTATCGGCCATTATTGACGATGCCGAACGGGAAGATGTGCCAGTTTCCATCAGCTTTACTGCTGAGACGACAAATGATGCCGTGCCGGCAACCGCAGCCGTGGCGCGTGAAAAACTGGCAGCGGCGAAACCACGTCCGCTGGTTCCAGACCGCGTTAAAACAGCTGAATCGATCATTGAAGCATTAAATGGCACGCCGCCAGGCACGCTGGTTTTTGTCGCCGATGGCATTGCCACAGCTGGTGATCAGGATGCATTGGCCGATCTCGCCAGCCTCTCTCCTTCTGAACTGCGCCTGATTGAAGGTGACGGCAAGCAGATTTCCGCCATCACCTCCGCCACCAATGGTTCAGATTCCATGTCGCTTTCCATTGCGCGGCTCAACACCACGGATGCAGAAAATCTGACGGTGAATGCGCAGGACAGTCAGGGTCGCACGCTCGGCACCGGAACGGCTGCTTTTGCCGCTGGTGCTGATGAGGCCACCGGCACCATCGAAGCGCCGTTTGAACTGCGCAACGACTTTGCCCGTCTGTCGATTGAAGGCCTGTCGACCGCAGGTTCCGTCCATCTGCTGGATGATGGTTTTCGCCGTCGCCGCGTTGCGCTTCTTGCAGGCGATACCGGAAGCGATTTCCAGCCACTGCTGCTGCCACTGTTTTACATCAGCCGCGCTCTGCAGCCCTATGCCGACCTGATCGAGCAGAGACAGCCAGACCTTTCGGTGGCCATTCCGGAAATACTGCAGGCCAATCCGTCTGTCATCGTCATGGCAGATATCGGGCGCCTGCCGGCTGAAACCTATGAGCCGCTGCAACGCTGGCTGCAGCGTGGCGGCACCTTGATCCGTTTCGCAGGCCCACGCCTTGCCGCAGCCCCGGCTGACGATCCGCTTGTACCGGTCACGCTTCGTCAGGGTGAACGCACACTTGGCGGCGCCCTGTCATGGGCAGAACCACAGCCACTGGCTGATTTCCCGAGTTTCGGTGCTTTTGCAGGCATGCCGAAGGCCGAGGGTGTATTGGTCAAACGTCAGGTATTGGCAGAGCCAACGCCTGATCTTGCCGAACGGACATGGGCAAGCCTTGCTGATGGTACACCGCTGGTAACCACCCGCGAGAATGGCGCTGGCCGCATCATTCTGTTCCACATCAGTGCGGAAGCCACATGGTCCGACCTGCCGATTTCAGGCCATTTCGTTGAAATGCTGCGTCGCCTCGTGCAGCTGTCGAAAGCCGCTGGCGCGGCCGCCGAAGGCAGTGCCGTTGGTAGCCTTGCCCCTTATCGCCTTTTGATGGCCGATGGGACGCTGACCACCGAAACCGGCACGGCAAGACCACTGGAAAATCGTCCGGGTCAGACACCACTCGCAAATTTCGAAACCCCACCCGGTCTTTACGGTACGGAGGACGGCTTTGTGGCGCTCAACCTTCTGCCCGCAGGTGCAAAACTGGAACCACTCGATGTTTCGCTGGCCAATATCCCCGTGGCACGCGAAGGCCTGATCGGAGAAACGGCTCATTCCCTGCGCCCTGCTCTTTTCATTACAGCCTTCCTGCTGCTGATTGCCGACAGCTTGATCATCCTTTTCATGAATGGCGCTTTCGCCCGTCTGCCGCGTGCCAGAGGCTCGGCAGCTGCCGTGATGCTCGCAACCATCGCCGCCCTGTCATTGCTGACACCGGATACCGCCCGTGCCGATGACCCCAAACCCGGCGATGAGGCGATTTTCGAACGCCTCGACACCACCCATCTCGCTTACGTGATCACCGGCGAGAATGATATCGATGATATCTCGAAGCGCGGCTTACAGGGTTTGAGTGAGTTTCTGACCTGGCGCACCACGCTGGAACCCGGCGCGCCGGTGGGTCTGGATATTACCAAGGATGAGCTATCCTTCTATCCGATCATCTATTGGCCGATTTCCGCCAGTGCCCCCATGCCATCCAGCGCCGCAATCTCGCGCATCGATGCCTATATGCGCGCTGGCGGCACCGTGCTGTTTGACACACGCGACCAGTTCACCTCTCTCGGCAACGATGGTGGCACCAGCGCCAATGGCGAACGCCTTCAGGTCATTCTCGCCAATATCGACATTCCGCCTTTGGAGCCGACACCGGAAGACCATGTGTTGACCCGCTCCTTCTACCTGCTGACGAATTTTCCGGGCCGATACAATGGTAGTCCGCTGTGGGTCGAATCCCGGCAGGATTCCGGCAAGACCACATCAGGCCTGTCCTCATCGGGTGATGGCGTGACGCCTATTCTGATCACCGGCAATGATTTTGCTGGCGCATGGGCAATTGACGACAATGGAGCGCCGTCCCTGCCAACCGTTCCGCCGGATGAAGTGCAGCGCGAACATGCGTTCCGCTCCGGTGTGAACATCATGATGTATATGCTGACCGGAAACTACAAGGCAGATCAGGTCCACGTGCCTGCCCTGCTGGAAAGACTGGGGCAATGATATGACACTGACCTTTGCACCTTTCCTCCCGTGGGTCGCCATCATCATCCTGGCCGTTGCAGCCCTGTTGCTTTTCGTGCTCGGACTGTGGCGTGGTGTGCGCGGCGCATGGCTGCGCGGCATCGCACTTGCCGCGCTATTGCTGGCTATCCTCAACCCGTTGTTGACGCAGGAAGAGCGCGAGCAGCTTTCCACTATCGTGCCCGTCATTGTTGACCGTTCGCAAAGCCAGGACACGGCTGAGCGCAGCAAGATGACCGACGATGCGCTGGCGCAGTTGCAGGATCGCCTGTCGCGCTTTCCACGCATCGAGCCGCGTGTCATTGAAGTCAGGGATGATGGCACCAGCGACACACCGTCAACACGGCTGTTTTCCTCGCTCAACTCGGCCATTTCAGATGTGTCGCCATCGCGGGTTGGTGGCGCCATCTTCCTCAGCGACGGCCAGATCCACGACATTCCAAATCCCGGTCAGGACCTAGGTTTCAAGGCACCGATCCACGGTTTGATCACCGGCAAGGCGGACGAGTTTGACCGTCGTATCGAAGTGGTTCGCGCTCCGCGTTTCGGCATCGTCAACGAAAACCAGCAGCTGACCTTCCGTGTATTTGATGATGGTCGTAGCCAGGGCGGCCCGGCTGAAGTCACCATTCGCATGAATGGCGAGGAACTGGCAAAGGTACAGGCAACACCCGGCCAGCCAACACCCTTTGATTTCAAGGTGCCGCGTGGCGGCAACAATGTCATGGAGTTCTCGGTTGCAGAGCTACCGGGCGAAGTCACCACAGCCAATAACCGTGCCGTTCACTTGATTGAAGGAATCCGCCAGAACCTGCGTGTTCTGCTGGTATCGGGTGAGCCCCATGCCGGTGAACGCGCATGGCGCAACCTCTTGAAATCCGATGCATCCGTCGATCTCGTGCACTTCACCATTCTGCGTCCACCGGAAAAACAGGATGGCACACCGATCAACGAACTGTCGCTGATCGCCTTCCCGACCCGCGAATTGTTTGTCGAAAAGATCGAGGATTTCGACCTCATCATCTTCGACCGCTACCAGCACCGTGGCGTGTTGCCGATTCTCTATTATGATTACATCGCGCAATATGTCGAAAAGGGTGGCGCGCTGCTGATTGCGGCTGGACCAGAACATGCCGGTCAGGATTCGATTGCCATGACGCCACTTGCCAGCGTCCTGCCAGCCAACCCGACCGGGCAGATGCACAATTCCGCTTTCTACCCTCGCCTGTCGGATGCTGGCAAAAAACACCCTGTTACCCGTGGTCTTGAAGGTTCGACACAGGACCCTCCAGCCTGGGGTCGCTGGTTCCGCACGGTCAGTGTTGAGCCTCCGGCCGGCCAAACCGTGATGCTGGGCGATGGGCAGGATCCGTTGCTGGTGCTGAACCGTCAGGGCGAAGGTCGCGTGGCCATGCTGCTGTCCGATCAGGGCTGGCTCTGGGCGCGTGGTTTTGAAGGCGGCGGCCCGCACGTGTCGCTTTACCGGCGCATTGCCCACTGGCTGATGAAAGAGCCGGAGCTTGAGGAAGAAGCCCTCACCGGCCGCGCCAATGGCCGCACACTTGAGGTCACCCGCCAGACGATTGGCGATGATCCCGGTCAGGCAACGGTGAAGTTCCCATCCGGCAAGACCGAAACCATGGCGTTTACCGAAGCTGGTCCCGGCCTCTACAAGTTGGAACAGCGCATGGATGAAACCGGCCTGTTTGAAATCACCAATGGCGAATTCACCACGCTGGTGCATGTCGGTGCCGTTGATGCGCCTGAGTTCAAGGCGATGATTTCGACCACCGAAACCCTTGCACCGCTGGCTGCCGAAACAAAAGGCAGCGTGCACCGTGTTGCGGATGAGGACGGTCGCCTCAACCTGCCAGATATTTTGCCCGTTCGTGGAGAAATTCGCGTCGCAGACAATAACCGCATGCTGATCAGCATGACCAATGAAACTGTGCTGACCGGCGTCAACACATTGCCGCTGTTTGCCGGTTTTGCGGGATTGGGCGTGCTGCTGTTTGCCTTTGCCGCCGTGTGGTGGCGTGAAGGTCGCTGATAGCTGTTTCAGCACATATCGACATCAAAGAAAAAGACCTGACAGACACTCTGTCAGGTCTTTTTGTGATCATTCAAATTGAGAACGGGAGATCAGGCGAAAGCCCGCTGCGGCTCCTCATAGGCCTCTTCCTCAGCGTCCTGTAATTCCACGACGGCGTCACACTGCCGCCAGCCAATCACGCCCTTCAACCGGGCATGAACATCTTGGCCAAGCGGAACAACCAGCACACGATTGGGGTCAACAGGTCCCGGAAAATCCAGCGCCTTGTAAGCGACCTTCTCAAATCCGAGCGGCATATAATAAGGCGGGTCACCAATCAGGATAACCGCTTCAGAACCCTTGCGTTTTGCCGCTTCGATGGCAATCCGCACCAGTTCCCGGCCAATGCCCATGCTCTTGTGCGAAGGCCGCACCGCAAGTGGTCCCAGCATATGTCCTTTGACACCACCAGCCAGCACCGGTGTCATCCGCACGGAAGCAATGGTTTCACCGTCATCGGCACAAATGAAGGACAATGTCCGGTCATGAGGCCCCTGCTCGCGAATGCGCGCTGCCGCACGGGTGTGACGACCCGGACCAAATGCTTCTTCGTTGATGATTTCGATGGCAGCATCGTGAGATGCGTGCTCGGTAAGGTAGACCAGATCGTGCTTGGACATTAAAAGACCCGAACCAAAAAGCGGACATGACAATAGCGACAGCTACGCCTCAAGAGGCGTTTAAGAGCGTCAGCGTCGTCGGAGCATCCGTGGTTCAGTCATTGATATCAGTCAATCCTTAGAGTTGGTTTTGCCTGATATCAGGATTCCCAGGAAGCGTCCAGCCTTTATTCTGACGACGCAACAATCACTGTTGTGAACGATCCAGAACGCACTGTTCACGATTAAGCTATCGATTACACCAGGAAATAGCCTATCTTGTGACCTCAGAAAAATTGAAACAGGAGGTTGCACCATGGGTATGCTGGTGGAAGGTGTCTGGAAAGACGTTTGGTATGACACGAAGGAAACCCGTGGCCATTTCAAGCGCAGCGCCTCGCAGTTCCGCAACTGGATCACTACAGACGGCGAGCCCGACCCATCCGGCAAGGCCGGCTTCAAGGCGGAAAAAGACCGTTATCACCTCTATGTGTCGCTGGCCTGTCCCTGGGCACATCGCACACTGATCTTTCGCAAACTGAAGAAGCTGGAAGATCTGATTTCCGTCTCAGTCGTTGATCCGCTGATGCTGGAAAATGGCTGGGAATTCAAATCCGAGGCCGACCGCACACCGGCAGCGACTGAGGATCATCTGTTCGGCTCGTCCACGCTGTGGCAGGTCTATGTCAAAGCAGATCCAAACTATTCCGGTCGCGTCACCGTGCCAGTCCTCTGGGACAAAAAGACCACCACCATCGTTTCCAACGAATCGGCGGAAATCATCCGCATGTTCAACAGCGCCTTCAATGACCTTACCGGATCGCAGGAAGACTTCTATCCGCAGGCACTGCAACAGGAGATTGATGATCTCAACAGCCTCATCTACGACACGGTGAACAACGGTGTTTACAAGGCCGGTTTTGCAACCACGCAGGACGCCTATCAGGAAAACGCCATCAATGTGTTTGAAACGCTGGATATTCTGGAAGCACGGTTGAAACAGCAACGCTTTCTGTTTGGCGCAAAACAGACCGAGGCTGACTGGCGGCTGTTTACCACGCTGGTGCGGTTTGATGCGGTTTATGTCGGGCACTTCAAGTGCAACATTCGCCGCATTGCTGACTATCCCAATGTGAGCGGTTATCTACGTGATCTCTACCAGACGCCTGGTGTCGCCGAGACAGTCGATATGCGCCACATCAAGGAACATTATTACCGCAGCCACACGATGATCAATCCGACGGGCATTGTACCGGTAGGTCCAGCCATCAATCTCGAAATGGCCCATAACCGGCAGGCATTGGGTTAATCCCCGCGCCTACCAGTAATCGGAGACGGTGATCTCACCCTTCAATTCCTGAAGACGGCGGCGCGTTGCCGCCGTTGCATCCTCGGGCAAATTGTCCGGATCAAAAAATCCGCTTTCCTTGATTTCCCAATCCGCCAGCCGTGGCGCCGTCTGTTCGACATTCAACCGGTAGAGCACGACATGGTCGCGCCTGCTGGCCTTGTTGTTGAAATAGACATGGAAAATCTCCGGCGTGCTGGTCGCCGTCAGATTGCCCTCCTCGCGAATTTCCTTGTGCAGCGCCTCAATCACCGTTTCGCCGCGCTCAACGCCACCACCGGGCAGATACCAGCCCGGCAAGTAGGAATGGCGCACCAGAAACACCCGACCTTGCGCGTCAAAACAGGCCGCCCGCACCCCCATTGTCATGCCACGCGTTACCAGGAACACCGCATGCAGGATGCGTGTCACGAACCACGTCAACAAACCTTGTTTTTCGGGGGAACCTTTTTCGTTCATTCTGCCTTTCCGATCATGGCCAAAAACAATTCCGTTTCATGATCTTATGCGATATGTCTGCCACCATGTTCAAACTCGCGCATATCTCAGATGTCCATCTTGGACCCCTGCCCAAGCTTACATTCCGTGAACTGGCGTCTAAACGCATTACAGGATTTGTGAACTGGCATCGCAACCGTCGCAAGCACCTTTTCACAGATACACTGGAAAAACTGCTCGATGATCTGGAGGCGAAACAGCCCGACCATCTGGCGATAACCGGTGACCTCGTCAATCTTGCGACCGGCATTGAAATTCGCGCCGCCGCCGACTGGCTGGAAGAAGTAGGCGAACCATCGTCTGTTTCAGTCGTCCCTGGCAACCATGATGCCTATGTCGCTGGTGCGCACGACAAGGCCATGAATGCGTGGTACCCCTATGTGCGCGGCGATGGCGACCCCGAAGAATGGGATGAGGATCGCAAGATTTTCCCCTATATGCGCGTTCGCGGCCCGGTCGCTTTGATCGGCTGCTCGACATCGATTGCCACCCCACCCTTTTCAGCGACCGGTTATTTCGGCCGCAGGCAGGCGCGTGCGACAGCCGAACTGCTGAAAAAAGCAGGCGAAATGGGCCTGTTTCGTGTGTTGATGATCCATCATCCGCCGATCCGTGGCGCAGCAGCCACCCATAAACGCATGATCGGCATCCGCCGTTTTGCCGGCGCTGTCGCAACCGGTGGCGCTGAACTGGTGTTGCACGGCCACACCCATCTCAACACGGTACATTGGCTCAACACCCACCACGGGCTCGACCATATTCCGGTGGTTGGCATCGCCTCGGCCTCGCAAGGTCCCGGCGGTAAAAAACCACGTGCCGGTTACAACCTGTTCAACATCTCAGGCGAACAGGGCGCATGGAATGTCACCTGCGAGCGCCATTCACTCAATGAGACGGCAACGGCTATCGAATTTGAGGATGTCAGAGTGTTCTACGAAAATGGCCGCGTGATCGGTTTCGCACCACCGGACGCGTAAGCACCAAACAGCAATTGGCTTGTTTGCCGATCAGCGCCCGCGCGGCGCGGTACCTTTACGTCTGACTTTAAGCTGGCGATTCAATACCTTGAATCAAGCCAGGTTTGTCATGCCCGAGACTAGACCGGGCATGACATCTTGAGGTTTAAAAGCCTCAGGCTTTTTTGGCGCGCTCTTCCAGAACGCGGTTGGCAGCCGAAACGATCGCTTCCAGCGATGCCGCGACGATGTTGGTGTTGACGCCAGCACCGTAGAGCTTGCCACCATCATATTCAGCTTCGACATAGGCAATGGCCGATGCATTCGAACCATGCTGCAGCGAATGTTCGGAATAGTCGTTCACCGAGAGGTCGATGCCCAGATAGACAGACAATGCGTTGATGAAGCCATCAATAGGGCCGGTGCCCTTGCCTTCAATGCGCTTGACCTCACCGCGGTCCATGATCTCGGCCGCGACCACACGCACGCCCTTGAAATCACCGGCCGGATAGGTGTGATGGTCAACGAATTTCAGGCGGGCATCAGGCTGGGTCACGTAACGCTCGATGAACCGTTCGTAGATGCGCTTGGCAGGCAGCTCCACACCTTCTTCGTCGGTAATGCGCTGAATGTCCTCGCGGAACTCCACCTGCAGATTGCGCGGCAGGTTGATGCCGTAATCCTGCTGCAGAATATAGGCGATACCACCCTTGCCCGACTGCGAGTTGATACGAATGATCGCCTCGTAGGAACGACCAACATCCTTCGGGTCGATTGGCAGGTAAGGCACCTCCCAAACACCGGTATTGGACTGCTTGATTGCCTTCATGCCCTTGTTGATCGCATCCTGGTGCGAGCCGGAGAACGCGGTATAGACCAGTTCGCCAACATAGGGGTGACGCTCAGGAATCGCCATTTCGTTGGAATATTCATACACCGACTTGATGCGTTCGATGTCGCGGCAATCCAGTTCCGGATCAATGCCCTGCGTGTACATGTTCAACGCCAAGGTCACCAGGTCGACGTTGCCGGTGCGCTCGCCATTGCCGAACAAAGTGCCTTCCACGCGGTCAGCGCCAGCCATCAGACCCAGTTCGGTTGCCGCAATGCCCGTGCCACGGTCATTATGCGGATGCAGGGAAATGATGACGTTTTCGCGATTGTCGATGTTGCGGCACATCCATTCGATCTGGTCGGCATAAACGTTCGGAGTTGCCATTTCGACCGTCGAAGGCAGGTTCAAAATCAACTTGTTGTCTGCAGTCGGCTTTACCACTTCGATCACCGCGTTGCAGATTTCCAGCGCCACTTCCAGTTCGGTGCCGGTGAAGCTTTCCGGAGAATATTCAAAACGGTAACCGCCACCGGCCTTCTCGGCCATGTCGGTGATCATCTTGGCCGCGTCGACCGCAATCTGCTTGATGCCGTGCACATCCTTGCCGAACACCACGCGACGCTGCAATTCCGATGTCGAGTTGTAGAAGTGGATGATCGGTTTCTTGGCACCAACCAGAGATTCGAACGTGCGGGTAATCAGTTCCGGGCGGCACTGCACCAGCACCTGCAAGGATACATCGTCAGGCACACCGGCCTCTTCCACGCACCAGCGTGCAAAATCGAAGTCGGTCTGCGACGCCGACGGGAAACCGATTTCGATTTCCTTGAAACCCATTTCCAGCAGCAGCTTGAACATGCGCGCCTTGCGGTCATGTCCCATCGGGTTGATCAGCGACTGGTTGCCATCGCGCAAGTCAACCGAACAC
This sequence comes from Agrobacterium sp., assembly GCF_032092815.1. GTDB lineage: Bacteria > Pseudomonadota > Alphaproteobacteria > Rhizobiales > Rhizobiaceae > Agrobacterium. The sequence continues at coordinate 15,564 of NZ_DAMDBP010000027.1, forward strand.
CAGATCGGTGCCTTGGTAATGGTCTTGGATGGCCATGTGCGGTCAGGAATATTGATGGTTGGATAGGGACGGTATTTCGCAGCTGCGTCAGACATGCCGTTTGCGCTGGTGATGATTTTCGAGTCCATGTTACTTCCTCCTTGCGCATCCGTGGCTTGGGAACCAACGTGAGATGCGCGCCCTCAAGCGGGCAAAAAATCCAGTATGTACAGAAATTTCGTATGAGGAGCGTTTGCGCCAGCGGGCTTTCGGCCGCCGGGCGCTCCTCACTGGACCCGGCAACCGCGTGTAAGGTCGAGGCTAAGAAGCGAGAGTGCACCGCATGGGCAAGCGTTCGCAGAAATCTGCGCATTCATGCCGGAAAAGGTTGCGGAGCAAGTAATCATGCGTTCGCTTATAATTGCCGAAAGATTCTGATGCAAGCGCATCTTTAATTTTTCATTCGTTTCACGAAACGCGTCAAAACCATCATCAGGCCACCCGCCATCAGCCCCCAGAAAGCACCGGAAATGCCACCGAATGACAGGCCGGACGCCGTGATCAGGAAGGTGATTGCTGCAGCTTCTCGCGTGTCAGGTTCCTTGAAGGCCGCAACGGCCGAACCCGAAAATGCACCAACCAGCGCCAGTCCGGCCACCGCCTGAATGAGAATCGGTGGAGCAAGCGCCACAAAGGCCGTCACCACACCGGCCAGCAGACCGAGAATAATATAACCAACCCCGCCAATGATCGCCGCCCAGTAACGGCGCTTCGGATCGGCATGGGCATCCTCACCGGCACACATCGCAGCGGTGATGGCGGCAAGATTAACGGCATGACCGCCAAATGGCGCGGACAACAGCGAGAAAAAGCCGGTGGTCGCGAACAGTGGACCGGGCTGCGGGTCATAATGATTGACCTTTAACACTGCGATGCCCGGAATGTTCTGCGATGCCATCGTCACGATGAATAACGGCAAGGCAATCGAGATCAGCGCCTGCAGATTAAATGATGGCGTTACAAATTCCATGGGCGGTTTCAGCGATTGTGAAATGCTGTTCAGCGCGCCAGCGGGAATATCGACACCAAAAACCATCACCAGCACAAAAGCCAGAAGGGCAGCCGGCACGGCAAACAGCCGCTTGAATGCCCCGACCACGATCCAGACCACAATGATGGGAAGGCTGAGCGCAGGATTGAAACCGATGGCCTTGATCGGAGCAAAACACAAGCCGATGATGACGCCGGATAACATGGCATTGGCTAGAGGTGCTGGAATGGACGCAACAGCGCGGCCGAGCGGCTTGAAAAGACCGGCAATCATGATCAGCACGGCGCATATGATGAAGGCACCGACAGCAGCCGAAAAACCGCCCTCAACCACGCCTGTCGTCGCCAAAAGTGCGGCACCGGGCGTCGACCAGGCAATACTGACCGGCAATCGCGTGGCGACTGACAAGACAATTGCGCACAGTCCCATCGATACGGAAAGCGCCATCAATCCGGACGCCGCCTCGAAATCCGTGGCGCCAACGCCTTTTAGACCCTGCAACACAACGGCAAAGGAACTGGCAAAGCCGACAAATGCCGTAAGGCAGCCCATGAACAGGCTTTGGACGGAAAAATCTTTCAACATGGCGGGGACTCGAAGGTGGATGACAGCGTGTGATTGCACCTATCACAGATCAAAAAAACGCAGGAGACGCAAGGGAGCCCTACCCGACGAATGAAACGGAAACAAAAGCTGGGCTACGGGTACCTTAATTAATACACCCTAGAGTACCCTTATACAGGCACAAATCAGAGGGCATTATGGTAGGGGCAATTTCCAGCGTTTCGCTCGTCTCATCCACCAGCACATCAACCACAACAAGCAGTTCAAGCAGCTCCAGCGTCTCAGATCTGGAAGCAGCGCTGGCCGCCAAGCAGAGCGAGCTTTCCGAAGCGGAAAGCGAAGACGACAAGGCGGAGATCAACGCCGAAATTTCTGCCCTCAAACAGCAGATTGCAGCGGCCAAGGCTGCCGAAAGCAAGAGCACGGAAACTGCCAGCAAGCCTGCAGCCCAGGAACAGAAACCGCAGGTCGAAGAAAGCAAGATCGGCACCAAGAACTTCACCGATGGTGACGAATTCGGCGACCGCGAGATGTGGGTCTGATCCAACCTAACGTGGAGGCTAAACCGCCTCCACGCCTGAATTTTTATCCTTGAAGCCGCGCACTCACACTGGCGCGGCAACACCGTGCACGAAAATGCGGATGCAGCGGCGCAAATAGGCTTTGCGATCTTCTAGCCCCGGCCATTCCGGCCCGCTTCCGGTTTTGCTGACCACCGCACCAAAAGCCATATCCATCAGGATCTGCGCTCCGCTTTTCACATCATCGATTTGCAAGCGCCCACGCGACCTTTGCCTCTCCAGCCACTCCGCCAACAGGCTTTTTGCGACATCGGCACCAAGCCGGCCCATCAACTCGCCAACTTCGGGAAACTGCGCCGCCTCGACAATGATCAGCCGGAGAAAAGCCGCCCGCTCCGCGTCACCCTTCTCATCAATGTCGATGACGAAAATCTTCTCCAGCGCCTCGGTCAAAGGCAGGTGATCATAATCACCCGGCAAGGCCAGCATGCTGGTACGATGCAAAGCAATCACCGCTTCCAGAAGCTCCGTCTTGCCCGGAAAATGTTTGTAGAGCGTGCGTTTGGAAACCCGGCAGGCGGCAGCGACATCATTCATGGTGGTGCCCCCATATCCCTGCTGTAAAAACAGCTGGCGCGACGTTTCCTTTATCTGCGCGGCCTGTTCGGCATCGGACAACAATTTGGGCCGCCCACGGCTGCGAGCAACAGCAAGCTCAACTGCATCATCGTTCGCGACCAGCCTATTGCCATCATCCTGAGTTGCCATAATCCCACGTCCGCTTTTGAAATACTCGAAAGAATCGAATTTAACGGTACCCGAGGGTTTCCCAAAAAGCACCAAAGGGATTTCAATGACATGAAAAAAGCCCGCGCGGCTTGAAGCGGCACGGGCTTTTAAAAGGTCAACAGTCGAACAGATTACAGTTCGGACTGGTTTTCCACGATCCGACTGGTCAGACCGTAGGCCTTGGCTTCTTCAGCCGACAGCCAGTAATCGCGGTCGATGTCCTTGGCGATCTTTTCTTCCGTCTGGCCGGTGGCCTTTGAGAAAATCTTGATCAGACGCTGGTTCATCTTGATGATTTCGCGTGCCTGGATTTCGATGTCCGATGCCATGCCGCGTGTGCCACCGGATGGTTGGTGAAGCAGAAAGCGGGTGTTTGGCAGGCAAAGGCGGCGTTCTTTCGGCACAGACACATAGATCAGTGCACCAGCCGATGCGACCCAGCCGGTACCGATGATCCAGACCTTCGGCTTGATGAACTTGATCATGTCGTGGATGCTGTCGCCAGACTCCACGTGACCACCTGGCGAATTGACGTAAACGCGAATGTCTTCGTCGCTGGCTGCGGCAAGTGCCACGAGCTGCGTGCAGACCTTCTGCGCCAATTCCTGGGTAATGCCGCCATAAATGAAGATAGAACGCGACTTGAAAAGATTCGCTTCCGTTTCCTTACCGATCGGCAGTTCCTTGCTCTTGTCGTCGTCTTCTTCGTTCATTCACGGATCTCCAACGTAATTCTTCTGTCTTTCGGACATAGTGTGATTTGTGTCGTAAAACAATGAGCGAAAAAGACAAGGCGCAGAACTGTATAATAAACAGCACACCGGTAAATGGCGGATAGACAGCGACTTCACGCTTACGATATCGTTAAAATCGCGTCGCAAGCTCTGGATCGGGAGGCTCTTCGGGACTGTGTCGCTGCAATAAAAATTTCGAGAGGGAACAATGTTCAAACGTATTTCAATTGCCGCCGCCACACTGGCTGGCACCACCCTTCCAGCCTTCGCCCACCTGAACCCGGAAGAACACGGCTCGTTCATGGCCGGTTTCTCTCATCCGCTTTTCGGCGCAGACCACATTCTGGCCATGGTGGCTGTTGGCATCTGGGCAGCGCAGATTGGCGGACGCGCACTTTGGGTCGTGCCATCTGCCTTCGTAGGCACCATGGCAGTCGGTTTCCTGATGGCACTCGGTGGTATTGATCTGCCCTTCGTTGAACCGGCAATTCTGGCATCTGTGATCGCCCTTGGCCTTCTGGTTGCCATGGCAGCCCGCCTCCCCGCTTCGGCCGCAGCCGCCGTGGTTGGCGTTTTTGCGCTGTTCCATGGCCATGCCCATGGCGGCGAACTTGGCAGCGCCGGTGCCCTCCAGTTCGGCGTCGGTTTCGTCATCGCAACGGCCTTGTTGCATGTCGCAGGCCTTGCGCTTGGCCTTGGCATTGCGCGTCTTGGCATGATTGCCAGCCGCGTCATCGGCGCCCTCACCGCTCTTGCCGGCCTGTCGCTGGTTTTCGGCGGTTGATCCATTACCAAAATTTAAAATTCCGGCAGCTTTGAAAAGCCGGATTTAGCACCTACCTCCTTATCGGCATGTTTCTTTGTTCGGTAAGGAGGCACTCATGTCACCGGAAGAAACCAGACTTCTCACTGCCCTGTTGGACAGGACAAGATCAGCCGCATCGACACCGCGAGACGGCGACGCGGAAATGCTGATTGAGCGCGCCATGCGCGACCAGCCCTCCGCCCCCTATTATCTGGCACAAGCAGTTATCGTGCAGGAAAAGGGGCTTGAAGCCGCCGCAGCCCATATCGCCCGGCTTGAAGAACGTATTCACCAGCTTGAGGCTGGCAATGCCGATCCCCATCACACCGCCCAGGGTGGTTTTTTAAGCTCGATCTTCGGCTCCAGCCAACAACCGCCCGTTCCGCAAACACCAACCCCAGCAACCCAGCCCTCCGCTGCAAGCTACCGCACAGATACGATAGGAGCAGGCCCGTGGGGTCGCGCCCAACCACAACAACCGGCAGGTCCGTGGAACCCGCAGCCCGCAGCCCAGTCAGCTGGCGGCGGTTTCCTGCAAGGCGCGCTCGGCACCGCGGCCGGCGTGGCAGGCGGCATGTTGCTCGCCAATTCCTTGAGCGGGATTTTCGGAAATCACATGTCATCTCTGGGCCTCGGATCGCCCGTCACCGGCAACGCACCGGTCGAAGAAACTGTCGTCAACAGTTACTATGGCAATGACACACCAGATCAGACCGCAGGGTCTGACAACACCGGAAATGACATACAGTCAACCGATGACGACAGCGATAATGATGACGACAGTGCAGACATGGATTTTGATTCAGGCGATGACAGTTCATTCGCCTGAATCAGCCGTGTCGGTCCGTCAGCCACGACCGCGATAGGTCGGCACGCCCTGATCCGGAAGCCAGACACCTTCCGGTGCAGCGCCCGTCTGCCAGAACACATCGATCGGAATACCGCCACGCGGATACCAGTAGGCACCGATGCGCAGCCATTTTGGCTGCAGCAGATCAACCAACCGCTTGGCAATATAAACCGAGCAATCCTCATGGAATGCACCATGATTGCGGAAGGAATGCAGGAACAGCTTCAGTGATTTCGATTCCACCAGGAATTCACCGGGAATGTAATCAATGACGATATGTGCGAAATCCGGCTGTCCGGTCATCGGGCAGAGCGATGTGAATTCTGGCGCCGTAAAGCGCACCACGTAATCAGTGCCGGCATTGCCGTTCGGCACCTTTTCCAGCACGGCCTTTTCTGGGCTTTCCGGAGTGTCGACCTTAGTGCCCAGCTGCGACAGACCTGAAACATCGGTCATATTTTCTCTCCTTTGCGAACTTTTACCATGACGCCATGCGCCTTCTCGCCTTCCGGCTCTACATGGATAGCGAGGCTGGCCCCCGGTATCACCGCACGTATGGCATCTTCAAGGCGGTCGCAAATTTCATGTGCATTTCCCACGCTCATTTCGGCAGGTACCACCAGGTGGAAATCGATAAAGGCTGCAGCACCTGCCCGGCGTGTCCGCAAATCATGCACACCGACAGACCCGCTCGCGTTGGCAGTGATCGCCTGTTTGATTTGCTCCTCTTCTTCCGGTGTCACGGCCCGGTCCATCAACCCACCGATCGAATTGGAGATGACCTTCCAGCCTTGAAACAGAATGTTGATGGCAACCACGATCGCAAGGATCGGATCAAGAATGGCGTAACCGGTAAGGATGGCAAGAACCAGACCAATAAGAACACCAATCGACGTCACCACGTCAGACATGATGTGGTGACCATCAGCCTCAAGGGCTGGCGAGCGATATTGTTTGCCAACACGGATCAGGATGGTGGCCCAGACAGCATTGATGACACCGGCAGCAGCATTGATAGCAAGACCAAGCACCGGCGCTTCCGGCAGACGTGGCGCGAACAACCCAGCCCAGGCTTCTTTCACAATCAACAATGCGGCCAGCACGATCAGCACACCCTCGACAACCGCCGACAGATACTCCGCCTTGTGGTGACCGAACTGATGGTCTTCATCCGCTGGCTTTTGCGCGTAACGAATGACGAAATAGGCAATGAAGGCAGCCACCACGTTGACGGTCGATTCCAGACCGTCAGACAACAGCGCAACTGAGCCGGTCACCCACCATGCCAGCAGCTTCAGTCCAAGCACCCCGATTGATAGCGGAATGCCCCAGAACGCCAATGTTCGAACCAGCCCCTTGCCGTCGCTCATGATCATAACCTCGTGCAGATGCGAGCGAATTGCAGAAAACTCGCCCCTGAAACGCCAAACCGCGCGCACGGGGTATCGTGCACGCGGTTCAGATTTGCTTTTCTATCGTTCAATCGACAGGCAACGTCAAGTATGACGGCTCGTTGCCGTTAATCATCTTGTTCGCAAAACCGTATTCGGTTGCTGAAAGGATCAGTGACCTCCATCTGCAATCCCCAAGGCAAGGTCTCTACGCCCGGTTTCAGATAGGTGTAGTCTTTTGCGACCAGATCTTTCTGATAGGCCTGAACACCTTTCATGACCACGAAAGTGTTGGAGCCGGGTGAGGCATCGCCATGATGGCCACTCAAATGCAGAATTAGACCGGCACGGGACACCTGCATGTAGAGCGGAAAATTGTCGCCAAAACGGTGTTCCCAATCAACCTGAAAACCAAGGAAGTCCACGTAGAATTCTCGTGCCTTGTCTTCATCAAAAATACGGATGATCGGGCATGTGCGCTGAAAGGAGATGGCGGACGCACTGTTATCAGCAATGTCACTCATCGAGTTCCCTCCATTATGCTCTGGGCCACTTTGACAGGCAGCAAACCTTGGTATGATGTTTATTGCGCAGGCAAAACCGAAACATCATTATGCAAGCGCAGCGATGTTATCAGCAAGGGTGGCAGCGGTGTCCACCATCCGGTTTCCACGCCAGCGGCACGCAAGGCGGCGGCCGTCCAGGTATTACAGCCCAATAGAGCGTTGAAATAACCATTGGCTTCGAAAAACGCATCATTGGAACTGTAGGATTTCCCCAAAAGCGGTAGCGGCTTGCCTTGCGGCCTCGCAAAACTGCCGTCGATGAAATCAATCAGCGCGCGGTAACCGTCACCAGAAACGCGCAGAGGGGTAATGCTCTCATCGGAAAGCGGAATATCGCCGGCCAGCGCAACATGCATGACCGAGTGATCAAGCGTAAAACTTTTCAACACCGGCATTGGCTTCAAATCCGCCCAGGTCGGGGTTTCCGTATAAAACGACCGACCGCCCCAACCGATGACCAGATAAGCAAGACCGGGGTGATCGATATCGAGATCACCGTTCCGCAGGAAGGAAAAGCGGGTCAGCAGATCCGCATCAACCGGTATGGCAATGTCGGTGTGGATAGGATTTTTCAGCACCAGAATGCTGCGTGAATTATCCGCGCGGTCAGCGTTGTCTTTTGTGTGGCCCCTCGAAAGAACTGTCCCCGCAGTGACAGCCACAACGCCGAGGATGATCGCGATAAAGACATATCTGAGAAATTTCACGATTGTGCATCACCGATTGGATTTGCAAACAAAAACGGCGGCGTTTCATCAACGCCGCCGATATTCGAGCAGCATCAAGCCGCCTTGATTTTGGAGCGCCGCGCCAGATGCGCAACCACGTTCTCTATCATCCGCATGCCTGCATCCTGCCCCAGCGTCATGATCGATTCCGGATGGAACTGTACAGCTGCAACCGGCTCCTTGGCATGTTCAATGCCCATGATCGTGCCATCTTCGCTTTCTGCGGTAATGATGAAATCACGGTGCAAGGTCGCAGGATCGGCAAAGATCGAATGGTAACGACCAACGGTGACCTCCTTGCCAAGACCGGAAAACACCAGACCTGGCTCCAGCACACGAATGCGCGATGGCTTGCCATGCATCGGCACGGCAAGCTGTCGCAGTTCGCCACCATAGGCTTCGGCCAATGCCTGCAGACCAAGGCATACACCAAAGATTGGCAGTTCGCGGGCGCGCGCCGCCTTGATGGTTGCCTTGCAATCGAAGTCGCTTGGGTTACCCGGTCCGGGTGACAGCACAACCAGATCCGGCTGGAACCGGTCGAACACTTCAGCGGGCACCGGCGTGCGCACGGTGGAAACCGTTGCACCGGTCTGGCGGAAGTAGTTGGCAAGCGTGTGCACGAAACTGTCTTCATGGTCGACAAGCAGGATTTTGACACCCGTGCCAACCTTTGCCGTATCACGCTTCGAGTTGGAAGAATTGGCAGCCTTGGCATCTCGGATCGCCGCAATCATCGCCGACGCCTTCAGTTCGGTTTCAGCTTCTTCTTCCTGCGGGTTGGAATCATTGAGCAGTGTTGCCCCTGCCCGCACCTCGGCAATACCGTCCTTGACGCGAATGGTACGCAGGGTCAGACCGGTATTCATGTCGCCGTTGAAACCAACCATGCCGATGGCACCACCATACCAGGCACGCGGGCTCTTTTCATGACTTTCGATAAAGCGCATTGCCCACAGCTTTGGCGCACCGGTAACCGTCACAGCCCAGGCGTGGCTGAGGAAGCCGTCAAACGCATCCATGCCATCACGAAGGCGTCCTTCAATATGGTCCACGGTGTGAATAAGCCGCGAATACATCTCGATCTGGCGGCGACCGATGACCTTGACCGAACCCGGTTCACACACACGGCTCTTGTCGTTGCGGTCAACGTCCGAGCACATGGTCAGTTCGGATTCATCCTTCTTGGAATTGAGCAGCTTGAGGATCTGCTCGGAATCGGCAATCGGATCGTCACCACGCTTGATGGTGCCGGAAATCGGGCAGGTTTCGATGCGGCGGCCCGAAACGCGAACGAACATTTCAGGCGATGCGCCGATCAGATATTCCTGATGGCCGAGATTGATGAAGAAGGAATATGGCGACGGATTAATGGCTTTCAGACGACGCGACAGGTCGGATGGCTTGCTGTCGCAACGCTCCATGAACTTCTGACCCGGCACCACTTCAAACAGGTCACCGCGACGGAAGCTTTCCTTGGCCTTCACCACCAGTTCGGAATATTCACCAGGGCGATGATCGCCCCTCGGCGGAATTGTATTTGTCGGCTTGAAAGGTTCAGACACAATGTCTTCGGCCTTGCCAGCCGTGGTTAGTCCGCCCTTTTCGAAATCGTAGCGGTCAATCCAGGCCTTGGCCGAATAGTGATCCACCACCAGAATTTCATCCGGCAGGAACAGCACCATGTCGCGCTGATCCTCAGGGCGCTGCAGCGACAGCTTTATCGCGTCGAACTGGAATGCAAGGTCATAACCGAAGGCGCCAAACAGGCCGATGGCTGAATCTGCGCTGGAATAGAACAGCTCGACAATGGCGCGCAGCGCAGTAAAGACCGTCGGGATTTTCGAACGTTCTTCTTCGGTAAACACGCGGTCCGGTTCGTTGACCACCAGATCAAGGCGACGCGCACTGGAAGCACCCAGGGTCAGATCAGGCGTAGCGGCCAGCTTTTCACGGATGAAGGACAGCAGCACCTCACCGCGCTCATTATAGGCTTCAATCCACATGGTGCGGCCAAAGCAGGAAATGCCAAGCGGCGGGTCGATAATGGCGGTATCCCAACGGGTGTAACGACCGGGATATTCATAGTTGGAGGAGAAGACCGCACCACGGCGTTCATCAAGCCGTTCAATGTAGGAGTCGATTGCACCGGTATAGTCGGCTTCACGACGCTGGCGTGTCACTTTCACGCCGCCCTTGGTCTCGTATATTTCCGCTCCATCATCCTGAAGGATCGTTACCATTTCTTACTTCCCCGTTAGTTCAGACCCGATGGCAGGCGGCAAGATAACAAAAAAGCCGCCTGAGATTTCGGGCGGCTTGGTCGTCGTCTGAAGACATGACTGGTCAAGGCCGCATTTAGCTGCCCCACCACCAGTTACCGATGTTCTTCGACATTGTGTTCATGGCGGTAATAGTTAGCCTGCACCAAACCATATGGCAAGTACTTAAAAGGAGCGAATGAACCGGAATAAGGGCAAAGGCGTTCACCCTTCACCGATACGAAGGAGTGCCCGGCAAAATGCCTCATCGTTTTGTTATTCTGGTAGCAAGCCTGCTGCTGATTTCAGCCTCTGAACCACCCGATACCGTTCCCGTTCCGCAACAAAAACCTGCTTCTGAAAAGACAGAAGAGAACAAACCTGCCGGGGTACCGGCAGAAGCTGAGACACCGAAACCGCAACCCAATCCAGAAAACAACAAGCAGGAAGAGAATAAGCCGGAAGGCGACAAGGCAACGACGGCCCCCTCGACCGAAGAGGAAGACAAGTCCGACGACAACAAACGGGACACCGAGGAAAAACAGGAGGGCGTGATCCCGGTGGAGCAGGAAGATCCTGCGGAATTGCAGGCCTGCATAACTGAGCTAAAAACACTGGGTGCAGAGTTCAAGACGCTTGATACCATCAAAGGCGCAGAAAATGGCTGCGGCATCGCTTCGCCAATTGAACTGTCATCCGTCGGTCAGGGCATCAAGCTCAATCCGGCGGGCCCAATGCGCTGTGAAACGGCGCTGGCGCTTAGCCGCTGGGCAAAGGACATGCTGGTACCATCAGCCAGACTGTCGATGCCCGAGCGAAAAATCACCGCACTTGCCAATGCTTCGACCTATGTCTGCCGCAACCGAAACAGTACAAAAAATGGCAAGATCTCCGAACATGCCAAGGGCAATGCCGTCGACATTTCATCCATAGCCTTTGACAAGGGCGATCCCCTGATCATGAAACCACGCGATGAAGATGGTTCGGTTGAAGGCGCTTTTCAGCGCACCATCACCACGGCAGCCTGCCTGTTTTTCAAGACCGTACTGTCGCCTGGCAGCGACGCGACCCATCAGGATCACCTGCATCTGGATGTGCTGGAGCGTAAAGGCGGATATCTCTACTGCCGGTAAAGTTCGGGTACTGCCCGCGTCCAGAATAAAAAAGTTTAAAAGCCAAAAAGGGCGGCACTCTCGTGCCACCCTCGCCCGGCCCCCCGCCAGTTTTAGGATTAGAACGTCTTCGTCAGCGAAATTTTGAAGGAGCGACCAACTTCCGAATAGAAATCGACCGGCTGGTTGCCACTGGACTGCGACAGCGGGTTCACGTCCCGCACAGCAACAGCGTTCCAGTATTTTCTGTCGAAGATGTTATATACGCCGGCCTGAATGCGCAGACCGTTGAGCTGTTCTGGCTCCCACCAGCCTGTGAGGTTGGCGATGCCGTAACCCGGCGCGTCAAAGGTGTTTGCATTGCCGTCATCTCTCATTCCGGCAGCAAAGATACCCGAAAGTTCGGTTCCCCAGACATCCTGGTCGTAGCCAACACCGACAATCGCCTTGAGCGGCGAAACAGACCGCAGATTGGCATCATCCGTCTTGTTCTTGCCATAGGCATAGGCAATTGAACCATTCAGGAAGAAGCCGTTTTCAAACTCCTGACGCCCCTTCAACTCGATGCCCGAAATCGTGACCTTGTCGATGTTCCTCCAGGACATGACCAAAGGCGACGTCGTGACAGTGTAGTCTTCGATGAAGTTCGAGTACGTGTTGTGGAACGCAGTTACCTTGCCGGAGAAACCGCCACTTTCGTAGTTTGCGCCAACTTCAAAGCCCTGCCCGGTTTCAGCCTTTAGGGAGGAGTTGCCCTGCACCGTATAAAAAGTGTTCGGGAAGTAGGTGTAGAGCTCGTCAATGGTCGGCGCACGGTAAGTCATCGAATACTGCGCAAACAGTTCGGTTGCCGGTGTCAGCTGGTAGGTTGCCAGCAGCTTTGGCGAAATACGCGAACCATCTCTTGATGTCAGTGGACCAGCGTAACCGGTCGTCGACTTGGGGCTGTAATCATACCAATCGAAACGAACACCCGGGGTCAGGGCAAAACCGCTGTCACCAAAGCTGATGCGATCATCAAGATAAACGCCAACCTTCTTGCCGTGAACGTCGGGCATATCAGGCTTGTTGACCGCAGCACTTGCCGGAAGACCTGCAAGATACTGCTCGGTACGGAAGAATTGCAGCGTTCCTCCGAGGCGAACTTCGTGATTGAGGTTGCCGGTCTCAAATCTCGAAAGCACATTGCCGGTCAGGCCGTAGGAATTTTCCTCAAAATCATTGTGGCGCAGGTAACGCACCGCACCGCTGGTGCGAATGCCGTCAGAACCGGCTTCCTTCGTGGTCTTCTGCCAGAACAGCGTTGCTGTCGCTGCATCGATCAACGAATCCTCGCTCTGGGACTCGTAATTGTAATCAAGAGAAACGCGATCACGGTGGGTGTCTTCGACACCCCACCCCTGATCCGGCAGATACGTGGTACCGGACACGACAGTGGCGCTCTGCATAGTCTTCAGGGCGAAATCGGTGTCCAGATCATAACGTTCTGCCGTCACGCCAATGCGATGACCACCTTCCAAATCCTGACGAACCTTTGCCATGAGGTTGTTCTGGTCAAAGTCGGTCGGATTAGGCTCGGTGCGACGGAAGCCGTAGATATCGGCCGTTCCCTTGTTGTCGCGCTCATGACCCTTCTTGTAGGCACCCTGGAAGAGAATAGATGTGTTTTCGATCTTCTTGGCAACGGCAACAGAACCGCCGATGCTCTTATCAGCACTGTCATAACCAAGCTTGACGACACCGCCCCAGTCTCTGCCCTGTTCAATCAGTTCTTCTGGCTCGAGCGTGCGCAGCACCAGCGCGCCAGCAAGTGCACCCGAGCCGAGACGACTGGAATCCGCACCACGCACCACGTCAACAGCTGACAGTGAGGAAAAATCGAAAGCATTGGCAGCATCGCTGAGGCCGGTCGTTGGCGACGATGCGCCAGCACGAACCAGATTGCCGAACGACGAAATCGGGATACCGTCCACCAGCGTTGCGATGCGGTTACCACCGAGACCACGAATATAAAGACCGCCGACCTTGCCCGGTTTGCTCTCGGAGTAATCAACGCCTGGCTCTGTTGTGTTACCGAGATCACGCGCACTGGAAATTTCCTTCTTGCGGATCTGGTCGGCCGTTGTCTGGCTTGCCAGCGGCGTGTCGGACGCGGCGTTGGCAGCGGTTGTGCGCTTGCCCTTGACCACGATCCTGTTGAGAACTGTGCTATCTGCCTGCGCCGTCTGAGCCGCGTCCTGTGCGTATGATGTCCCCGTGCCAGAAAGCAAAACCATTGCCGTGCAGACAAGAAGTGCTGATCTGGAATGCCCAATTATCATGTACGATCCCCTTTATGCAGGCATGCGGAAACAGTCGCCGCAACGATGGCGCAACGCTCTCATGACCCGATCGGATATGCTGAAATATGACGGCTAGGCCGTAAGAGGAGGATTAAAAAACATGACTATATCAGTCAATATAAAAAACATGATCAAAAACATCATGATTAAATCGCGCAATATATGTTGCCAAAACACAACAGATCAATGAAAGACATTTTTCATATTAGCAATACATCAAAAATCCACTTCAGGTGCATTTACTCACGCAACACAACCAAGAGACAAGATAAACACCAAATAGTTTATTTAAGACATCTAAAAAACACGGACAGATCAACAATGCCCATGCTGCTTATCAATTTTTTGACCGCAATACTTGCGCCCTCACCACACCAACCTTAAATGCCCGCACAATATTGAAAGACAACATACTTCAGCACCAAACAATCAGCGGAAACCCTGCATGAAATCGCTCGAACTGATCGTAGAACGCATCATCCTCTCCAGCCGTTGGTTGCTGGTGGTCTTTTATCTCGGGCTTGTTGCTGCCTTGGGCGTCTACGCGTTTTCTTTCGTGTTGAAGTTTCTGAAAGTTGCCAAGAACGTCTTTATCTATGACGAAGCGGACATGATCCTTGCGATGCTTGGCCTGATCGATGCGGCTCTGGTGGCAAGCCTCATCGTCATGGTGATGATTTCCGGCTATGAAAACTTCGTCAGTCGTTTTGATGAAGCCGATGCGGAAGTATCCTTCCTCGGCAAGCTGGATTCCGGCAGCCTGAAGATCAAGGTTGCATCCTCCATCGTGGCAATCTCCTCCATCCACCTGCTGCAGATTTTCCTGAATGCCAACCAGTACAGCGACAGCAAACTGATGTGGTTCACCATCATTCATCTGGCCTTTGTGGTGTCAGCTCTCATGCTTGGTTTCCTTGAGAAGATCATGGCCAAACCGAAAAGCGACACGCCGAAACCTTAAGGGAATGAGATTTCGTTCAGCGGCACATTCATGGAATGATTCCTCATTTTTGCGCTGCTGGGCGCCGGCATTGGGCCAGAGATTTCAAAACCGGCAACAGTGGAAAATCTGTCAGACCAATTGACGTCTGATAACGCTCTGATATACCACAACAAATAAATTCCATTTAAAACTGTGATTAGACCATCAAATTTATTAGTAGCGTTTCGGTGCATTTCATATATTTGTTACCGTTAACATATCAGGCAATTGGCCCACCAAAGAAACCTTTTTAATGGTACTCATCGAACGGCAATCGCTATTGAGCGAAGAAATATCAGCAGCCGACAGTCGTCCGGCTTGGCTGCTTGCCGTTCATAAAGTCGCCAAACAATTCGGTTTTGCCCACGTGTCTTTGATCCGTTCACCGGCGATCAATGATCTGTTATTGGCACCACTGGTTGCAGAAAGCACAGTGTCGGCGCGCTTTGTTCGTGAAATCGATGCTAACCAGTTCTTGCCCCTCTGTCCGGTCATCCCGCGCCTCAACAGATCGCTTCTGCCGCAATACTGGGCAATCGACGGTTACGAGCCGCCGTTCCCGACCGAGATGAAGCGGATCATGCGCGACTATGGCGTTGTTGCCGGCGTCATGATCCCGATAAATTGCCCTTCAGGTGAACGTTACATCATGCGTTTTGACGGTGATGCGCAGCGCCCAAGCCAAAGCATGATGAATGAACTGGCAATGATCGGGCTTCACGCCTACGACGTCTATGACACGATGCGGCGCAACGAAATGGCCCCTGTCCGCACATTGACCAAGCGGGAGCTTGAGGTCATCCGCTGGACAGCTCAAGGCAAGACATCGGCCGAAATCGGCCAGATACTCTCGCTGTCCGACCACACAGTGAATGCCTATATGAACAATGCCATCAAGAAACTGGATTGCGTCAACCGCACGCAACTGGTGGCCAAGGCTATTCGCTCCAAGCTCATTAGCTGAAACGCCCTTTTAATCCCGGCAAGCCCCCTTCGTCCGACAAGCCGATGTGTGTGGCTGCAAGACTGTGCCTGCTAGCACTGGTCGCGGCAGGATTTTGTGGCTTCCGAAACCGTTCTTGCGATCTCGGAAACCAGCTTGTTCAAAAGACCAGTCTCAACGATCCAGTACGGAGCGCAGCTCAACAAGGTTCGAACGTACGCGCAACACGTAAAAGCCCATCGTTGCGAGATGCGATGGCATGAGCCAGCCGCTTTCCTCGCCATTGGAAATGATAGCAGGCTGAATGCGCAGAGCTGCGCGGGTCTGAGACAGCGTATCATTCCACAGGTTCGTCAGGTTGCGCTCGCGGATCACCTGCGAGAAGTCGGCACCGGCAGCAGACAGTACGCCGTAATAACCGTAGAGCTGGCCATAGGCGAACCAGAAACGGTCATCGGCGCGGGTGTCAAACCAGCCGCCATTGTAGTTTTCGGAACGCTCTCTCAGGATCGCCGAGGTCGAACCGATGTCGCCGGCAATACGATCGATAAACTGGATCAGGTTGTCGGCGCGGCCGTCAAATACCGCATTACACGCCACCAGCTCTGCATTGAATACCTGGAAGCTACGCATCGCGGAGCGATAATAACTTGGTGTCGGGCTTTTCGGACCAAACGGATCAAGGCCAAAATACCAGGAATATTCGCTGAACTGCATGTTGCCGCGCGCTTCCTGGAGATTGCTGTTGATGCCGGATGTACCACGCACGCGACCCAGCGTATCGACAAGCTCGACGGACGTACGACGGACCGCCTGGTTGATACCACGCTGGAACGAGGCCTTGTTGTCGAGGAACGGCGTATTGTCCCAATCAAGTCCAAACAGGCCCATACGGTAGAGCAGCATGGAGGAAATCCACGCATTCTGGTTGACGTTGAAATCCGTCAGGTCGGAGGCAACATCGACAATTGCCGAACGCTGGCAGGTTTTGGCCGCACCGTCGGTCGCAGGCAACTCCTGTCCGGCCGGAACAGTTCTCTCGGCGAACTTGTAGGCCGCGATGTAGTCCGGATCAAAATTGGTCCAGCGCTGGGTCTGAATGATAAAATAACCGTAGGACACCACCAGTACCGCCAGAACGGCAAGCACCACGCCTTTGACGGTCCAGGTGCGTTGATTGTACCAGCCATGCGCAGCCATGAATGGCCACAGCAACCATGCAACAGCAATACCGACCCCCCGACCTATGGCGCTGAAAAGCCGCTGGAAGAACGTGATGATCGGATCAAGCATGGTCATCTTCTCCTATGCCATAAAGTCTGTGGCGGAACTCTTTTTTGTCTTTCAGATATGTGCCGGTCAACGTCGATACAACATACTCACGAAACTTTTCCGAATATCGCTCGTAAGAGGCGTAGAAACCCTGCTTGTCGAAGATGAAGCGAGACACGAAGTCGGCAGGCACCATCTGCGAGATCAACCGGTTGACCAGCCACTGGTCCGCATGATCGGTCCGTGCTCGCACCAGCATGAACCGCCATTCCGGTTTGACGTCCTCCATGCGGATGCTGCCGGTTGCGGCAATCCTGCGCATGGTGTCCTGTAAAAATGGATAGGCCCCGTCACGGGTGATACGCGCACTGTTCATGTGCAGCCATGTCTGCATCCAGATCGGATCGGCCATCAGCGTTCCGGCATCAGGGGCCGCATCATTGACCAGCTGTTTCAGGATCATCTCGCTGCGATGCCGGAACAGGCCCGACGCCTCCACCCAGCTGGCGCGTGGCAGCTCGATGCGACCACTCTGCGCCAGAAAATCATAGACCCGCTGGTGATCATTGATCGAGATGTAGCTGACCTGCCATGGCCGTGAACGCCGGAACCCCGGTGCATTGGCATCACAAATCACCGTTGTGTTGCGCCCGTCGAGGAAGATGAACACCCCGCCAAAATGATTGGCCCAGAAGGCATCATGGCGAAACACCAGCTGATCCGGCACCAGCGTGTTCTGGCGAATATCGCCGGTCAGTTTGGCAAGCTCGACCATCCGGTTCAGCATGGCATCATCACGCCAGGCGTTTTCATCGGTTTGCAGGCGGTCAACGAGCTGGCGTAGTTCTGCCGCGCGATCAAGCACATTTTCAGCCGAAAACACGCGAAACCGAACTTCATTGATCGACAGAAGGTCTTCCAGGCTTTCAACCGTCGCAACACTGTCTTCAATCTCGCCAAACAGTGCATCCTTGATGGTGATGGCATTGATGGCGCGGGCATTGGCCGCGAAAAATTCATGCATCAAACCAGCCGTGTTGGAAAAACTGGTATGCACCACCGGCAGATTTTCCTGCTCTGGCGTCATGATGATGAAACGGCGGTTGACCCGGTCGGGATCAAGATAATCCTTGTCTCCCAGCTCGTAGGCGATTTGCGGCGAAAAACCCGTCATGTCGATTTCGAAACTGGACAGCTTGGTTTTGCGCAAACCAAACCCTTCAAGCGCCTTGTTGTAGCGGTCGATGAGATGAGGCTCGCGGATTTCCAGCAACCGGCCGTAAATCAGTTCCGTTTCCAGCAGGCGGTTCATTGCTCCCACCGTCCGTCGCGTTTCATCGCCTCGATTTCGCCAACCGCCTTCTCACGCTGCCGTTCGCGGCGAATGATGTCGGATACGGCCGCATCATCTGACTTGTCGGTGTAGCGGAATTCGCTGTCGGCGTAGCGGTTGATCTCCTGCAGGATCATCTCCATGGTCACCGGACCACGCAGCTCGGCAATCATCGCTTTTTTATCGTCATAGGATTTGTGCATGAAGGCCTCAGGCGTCTCAAACCACGCATCCGGCAGTTCCACATCCATTGCCCGCATCTTGATGGCATCGGTAATGTTCTTGATGGCACGGCCGGTAAAGCGCGGCTCCGCCTCCTTGATCATGTGCAGATAGGCACCAATATCCGCCAGCGTTTCAATGCGGCCATGGCGACCTTCGTAGCGCTCCCACACGGCGATCAGACCGTCTTCCTGCGGTCGGCTGTGTTTTTCATAGGAACCGGACACCGCCTTCTTGATTTCCTGATCGGCAAACAGCGCGTGGTCGCCAAGCGGAATGGAGTGGTTTTTGCCCACCAGCAACGAGAAGATGTCGATATAGTCGTGCTCGGTCTGTGGTCCGTCCACCAGCCAGCGCGCCCCTGCCCGCTGACGAAGCGCATCATCGACATTTTCCGGATAGTTGGAGAACATGCCGAAAGAACAATTGCCGCGAACCACAGTCGAGGCACCGGCAAAACTTTCCATCAACACCGCCGTCACTTCATGCTGACCGGCAGAAGCACGATCATCCGAACGCTTGGCCGCTACCTGATCGACATCATCAATGGTGCCAAAACCAATCGCCCGAGGGTTCATGACGTTATTGATAAAGGCCTTGGCATTCTGCCCTGATTTGCCCTGGTAGGACGAAATCTGGTCGACGCCGAAATTCTCATAGTGGAAGGCATAACCGGCCACCTGGCAATAATCATTCAGCATGCCGGCCAGCATCTGGATCAGGATGGTCTTGCCCGTTCCCGGCATGCCGTCACCAATGAAGGTGAACAGGAAACCGCCCAGTTCCACAAACGGGTTCATCTGTCGGTCAAAGTCATAGGCCATCATCATCTTGGCCAACTTCAAGGCCTGATATTTGGCGATGTGGTTGCCGATGATCTCTTCCGGTTTCTTGAA
Organism: Agrobacterium sp.; assembly: GCF_032092815.1. Lineage (GTDB taxonomy): Bacteria > Pseudomonadota > Alphaproteobacteria > Rhizobiales > Rhizobiaceae > Agrobacterium. The sequence goes on from NZ_DAMDBP010000027.1 coordinate 34,905, forward strand.
GCTCATCGAAAGCGGCTTGCGCTTTTCACCCGGCGCAACATCAAAGCCGTCCAGCGTGAAATCATCCTGATCCACGCGAATATGGCTGTTCTCAAACACCGAAAGTGCCGTAAAGCGCGCTTTGCGGGTCAAAAGACCCTGGATCGCATCACGGGCAAAAGCGCGCGCACGCGCCACAAGCGTCACATCATCAGCAGCACCCGCCAAGCCGGCATCAAGACCCGCCAGCATGCTTTTCATCGCATCTTGTGGCGTATCGAACAGGAAGTCCGGTTCCTTGCTGTCATCAACCGGCTCGCCATCGCCGGAAAGCGTTGAGACGAGATAAGCACCCAGCGTGAATGCCGAGATATAGGCACTGGCAGAAAGAAGCGCCTTGAACTGATCTGCCTCCGCCGCCGCAAGCGGAGCGGTGCGGTTGCGGGCCTGCAATTGCTCAAGTGCCGTCTGGCGCGCAAACACATCAGCCACCGCCAAGGCGATCTGCACACCGCGTCGCGCACGGTAAAGAACCGTGTGCTGCGTGGGGGAAAGCATCGGGTCAGATGGCCGCACAGCCTGTATGGTTCGCACCAGCTCCACTTCGCGGGTGCTGCGCACCGATCCGGTGGACACCGTCGACACGAACCGCCGACCGGTCCCAGCCAATGCTGCACCGCTGCCCTGCCCGTTGCCACTGTCGAGCACGATGAATTTCGTCACCAGACTTTGGGCAACCGACAGGTGGCTGGCAATTTCGTCTTCATGAATGGTCGTCAATCCGGCATTCAAACTGTTCATCGCATCAAACCTCGCTGACCACCTGGCGGCCGGAAATCACATGTACCTTGTAATTGCCGAAGATCGCCGTTGCCTCACCCGCGGCATAAAGCGCCTGATAGGCCTCGTGCGGCACCAGTGCATGTTTCTCATAGGCACTCACGCCCATGCGTGCGGCCTCAAGATCATTGGTTTCGATATGGAATTCCTGCATGGCCGGGGTCGATGAGAAAAAGCCTTTCGTCGCCGGCCGCTCTTTTTTCGAGAAGACTTCCTGCATCGTCCAGCTCATCAGCCAGGCATTTTCGTCCTTGCGAACCTTGGACAGGATGTCATTGACCCGCGCATTGTTCTCCGTGATGCCCGAGGAATAAAATGGCCCCAGCACGATCCGCCGCAACATCTTGGGATGCAGCGTCTCGAAATCCTTGTCGAGATTGGCGGCAATGGTGGCAGGCGTCAGCCCATAAGCACCATTCCTGACGATAAAATCGTCAAAGCGCACGGCCAGTTCAGGGTTCAACAACCCACCGACGGGAAGTGGAATGTCCACATCATCCCGCAGGTTGCCGGCCGGCCCCACCAGCAGACGGCTGACATTTTCGGACGAATCCTCAATGGTTGCCACATAGATCATCGGCAGTGTCTGCGGCCCATCAAACACCCCCCAGGTCACCACATAGACCGGTCGGGAATTCTGCGGATTGACGGAAACATGAATGGTTTCCGGCAACACGAAGGGGGAAAAGATTGCCCCGCGGCGAATTTGCTGCAGGTAAAGCCGCTCAGCCATCTGCGTTTGCAGGGCCGATGGAAACTCTCGGTGGCGCAAAATGAAATCGGCCATCTCGGAGCGTAGAACACTGGCTTCGGGAAGCGAGGCCAGACGTTTTTCCGCGCCGTTACGGTCATTTTCCAATTCCAGAACACTCTGGAAAACAGGAAAACCACTTTCGGCCCGCGAAATACGAAACTGTTCCATAAAACCGATGCGGTTTTGCCAACAGCTAAACGAGTTTCGCAACCGCTCCATGTAGGGAAGCAGCAGCCGTCCCGCCAAACCGCTGCCGGGCAACATCAGGTTCGGTTGCGAGAAATAGATATCCATGCCAGCCAAAGCCGCTGACATGGTGTTGAAATATTGCGTCACTGCGGCATTGTCGGCGGTCGGTGTCAACGGAGAACTCCGGTCGTTGTCTTACTGCTTCACGTAGTTCGCCGCATTGTGCTTGTCGAGAACCGTCTGGAAACGACGTGAAAACGCCTCGTCGGCCAGCTTCTTGCGACGCTGAATGTCCTGCGTCGACAACATATTCTTTTCGTGCAGTTCCAGCAGGTCGCCGATATGGCGCTGTGCGGCAGAACCGATGCCCGCCATCGTCTCTTCTGCGGCAGTGTCCACCTGGGAGCCAAGTGTGTTGATCTTGTGTGCCACATCCTGCTGGGCGGCCGTTTTCAAGCTGTCTTCCAGCGCCTTGTAGAGCACGATGCGCTGTTCGGTATCGATGGTCAGCTTGTTGATCAGGGTGTTTTGCGCCGCGATCTGGTTGTTGAGCGAATCCACGAATGTCTGGAACATCGAGGTATAACGCTCCAGCGTCTGGCTTTCGGCCAGAAGTTCCTGTTCCTTTGCCTGTGCCAGATTATATTCGGTGGCAAGTTTGGAGCGCTGGCCTTCCAGCTCGGTGCGCTGCGACTGGTCAGTCGAGGCTGCGATCTTGTTTTCAAGATCCAGCAGCGCCGGGTTCAGCTGTTCGATCTGCTTCTGGGTCGCTTCCAAAAGGGCAGTTGTGCTCTTGCGTCGTTCAATCACCTTCACAAGGCTGGTTTCGGACGAGGAATAGCGCTGGTCGAGAACACCCTTCTGTTCTTTCAGAATGCCGACAATGCTGTCGGACTTCGACAGAAGTTCCTGAAGATTGCCAGCCAGCGACATGTTGCGAACACGCTCCGTGCGCATGCGCTGTGCCTTCTGCTTGGAGAAGATACCGACGAATTTTTCATACCCTGTGTAGTTCTTCATGCTTTCGAATTCGGTGCCGAAAACATTGGTGGCATCTTCGAGGCCGATGATGAGGTCAGCAATATTGGCCTCCATCACCTTCTGCTGGTTCAAAACGTCCTGAATGCGGGCATTTTCAATATCGAAATTGACGTCACCAAGCTTGGTGTCTGCCTTGGAGAACTGATCCAGCACCGTGCTCGACTGCTCCAGTTTCGTGGGCATTTCATTGACTGCCACTTTTGTCTTCTCGATTTCGGTATCGAAGGATTGCAACGTAGCCATATGAGTTTCTCTCCCCAAACAATGAACAGCAAAAAGGCCGCCTTTCAGAATGAAGGCGACCTTATAGAAAATATCAGTTTTGGAAACCGCAAATTCAAGAGATTGCAGTTAAATCACAAACTTAGAGGCCCAGATTTGCTATTTCGGCATCCAGACGTTCGCGGGCCTTCTTTGGCAGCTTGCCCGTCTTGATTGCATCGAGATTGACAGGTGCACCCTCACCGGCCACAACCAGCGCGATCATGCCCATACCAAGATGTGGAGTGCATTTGACGACGAATGCACCTTCCTTGTCGATGGTCACTTTCAGCGTCTGGTTCATCTTGCCCTTGAATTCGTCAGACCCTTCCGGGATCATGCCCTTCACGGCAGCCGCATCATGGCCCTTGTCAACCGGCACGAACACAATGACATCGCCGACATTGGCCTTCACGGCGGCAGGTTCAAACACCATGGCGTCACCGTTGGCGCCCTTGTTCAGCATCTTCACCTCGATTTCAGCAGCCAAGGCCGGAAATGCGAACAAGCCGGCAACAGCAACGGCGCTGGCAAGACGAAGGAATTTGTTTGGCATCTTTTGCACTCCTGAGCGAAGCCGCACCCTGCGGCGTTGAGTGGGTGATACCGCGAAGATGAACTGCACTCTTTGACCAAAATCAAACACGGAAAACTATCCGCTGCACTCAGCTTTCCTTGACGGTTTCAACCCAGTGCCGGCGGCAGAACGAGACGTATTTCTCATTGCCACCGACGTCGATCTGCGCACCTTCCTTGATGACATTGCCGTCGGCATCATAACGGGCAACCATCGTTGCCTTGCGGCCGCAATGGCAGATGGTGCGGATTTCACGCAGCTCATCGGCAATCGCCAGCAATTCTTTAGATGCCGGAAACAGCTTGCCCTGAAAATCGGTGCGCAAGCCGTAGGCCATCACAGGAATGTTCAGCTTGTCGGCAATGTCGGCCAGTTGCCACACATGATGTTCGGAGAGAAAATTGGCTTCATCAACGAAAACACATGCCACCGCATCGTCCGCATGCAGCCGTTTCACCTCATCGAAAATATTGGTTTCCGGGTAAAACAGCAGCGCATCTGACGACAGGCCGATTCGCGACGCAACGCGCCCGACACCCGCCCGGTCGTCAAATGAGGCGGTAAAAATCAGCGTGCGCATGCCGCGCTCGTGATAGTTATAGGAGGCCTGCAGCAACATCGTCGATTTGCCAGCATTCATCGCGGCATAATTGAAATAGAGCTTGGCCATGTCGCCTCCGGCTTAACTGTAAGAAGGCGCGCCCACGCCAGATATTCGTATGCGTAAGGCTTGTGGCGCCCCTCAACCGCAATGGGAAGCATAAAGCAGCACAAACCACAGGATTTATCGGCCGGATTTGTGAGCAAGGCGTGATGCGCGGCAAATCATGTCGCAAATGAAGTGAGCCCGCACGCAAATGCACATGAGTTGATTGTGTCGGGCATATATTGATAATGACACGGGAACAAAAAACAGGGAGTACACAATGCTTGTCAACAAAAGGCGCTGTCTTGCCCTCGCGGCAGCGGTTTCAATCACGGCCTTTGGTCTCTCGGGTGCCCATGCGGCAGAGCCGGAAAGTTGCGCAACGGTTCGTTTCTCCGATGTAGGCTGGACCGATATCACCGCAACGACAGCCACGGCGTCCGTCATCCTCAAAAGCCTCGGCTACCAGACCGATGTTAAGATTCTCTCCGTGCCGGTGACCTATACTTCCTTGAAAAACAAGGACATCGACGTATTTCTCGGCAATTGGATGCCGACCATGGAGGCCGATATCGCGCCTTTCCGTGAAGACAAATCAGTAGAAACTGTTCGTGAAAACCTGGCTGGCGCAAAATATACCCTTGCCACCAATGCCAAGGGCGCTGAGCTCGGCATCAAGGATTTCAAGGACATCGTGACCCACAAGGACGCACTGGAAGGCAAGATTTACGGCATTGAACCCGGCAATGACGGCAACCGCCTGATCCTCGACATGGTCGAAAAGGACACGTTCGGGCTCAAAAGCTTTGAGGTCGTGGAATCCTCCGAACAGGGCATGCTGTCTCAGGTCGCTCGTGCCGACAAAGCAGGTGAACCGATCGTGTTTTTGGGCTGGGAACCGCACCCCATGAACGCCAATTTCAAGTTGACCTATCTCTCGGGCGGCGATGATGTGTTCGGTCCCGATTTTGGTGGCGCAACCGTACATACCAACGTGCGGGCCGGCTACACGACAGAATGCGCCAATGTCGGTACTTTGCTGAAAAACCTGCAATTCTCCTTGCCAATGGAAAACGAAATCATGGGCAAGATCTTGAATGACGGCACGGAGCCGGAAGCAGCAGCAACCGCATGGATGAAAGCCAATCCGGCAGCAATCGAGCCTTGGCTGGCAGGCGTCAAAACCTTCAAGGGTGAAGACGGACTACCTGCAGTAAAAACGAGCCTCGGCCTCTAAAAGACGCTGGTTACAAATCCTGTCGAACCTATAACCGGCCATCGCGGCATGGCCGGGTTTTTATCAGATATTTTATCACGAAAAGGCTGTCTTTCTGTGGAATGGATCAGTGCACCTGAAAATCGTCTTCCGGTCGGACGCTATGCAAAAGACGCGATTGACTGGCTGACGACCAATCTGGCTTTCTTTTTCGACTGGTTGTCTTTCATTTTAAAGACAGTTGTCGATGCTCTGCTTTATGTTCTGCAAACACCGCATCCTCTGCTGGTCATCGCCATCATTACCGGCCTTTCCCTGTGGCTGCGCCGCGCGATTGGCGTGCCACTGTTCACCGCGCTCGGCTTGCTGCTCATCGTCAACCTCGGTTACTGGAAAGCCACGACCGAAACGCTGGCACTTGTTTTGGCTGCAAGTTTTGTCTGCATGAGCATCGGTGTGCCGCTCGGGATTCTGGCCGCTCGCCGCAAATGGTTTTATGTCTTTATGCGCCCAGCACTGGACCTGATGCAGACCATACCGACCTTTGTTTATCTCATCCCAGCCCTGATCCTGTTTGGGCTTGGCATGGTGCCTGGTTTGATCGCCACGGTTATTTTCTCCATTCCAGCGCCCATCCGCCTCACCCGTCTTGGCATTATCTCAACCCCACCGGCTCTGACTGAAGCCGCTATTGCTTTTGGCGCGACACCGGCGCAGGTCCTTCGCAAGGTGGAGCTGCCCTTCGCCATGCCTCAGATCATGGCGGGCCTGACGCAAACCATCATGCTGTCGCTCTCCATGGTCGTGATCTCAGCACTCGTCGGCGCCAATGGCTTGGGTGTTCCGGTTGTCCGCGCGCTTAACACCGTCAATATCGCCATGGGTTTTGAGGCAGGCCTTTGTATCGTTATCCTTGCCATCATTCTGGATCGAATGTTTCGCATTCCCGGCTCGGAGGATGAGGCATGAGTGACGCAATCATCTTCGGTAACGTTGATATCGTCTTCGGCAACAAGCCCGAAAAGGCTCTACCGCTGATCGATCGAGGCAAGAGCCGTGACCAGATCAACCGCGAAACCGGCCTTGTACTTGGCGTTGCCAATGCCTCACTGACGGTGCGCGAAGGCGAAATCCTGGTACTGATGGGACTGTCGGGCTCTGGAAAATCAACACTGCTGCGTGCCGTCAACGGTCTGGCGCCCGTTGTGCGCGGCAATGTTGGGGTCCGCACATCAGGCGGTTTCGTCGATCCTTACAAGGCATCATCGCGTGCTCTACGCGCCTTGCGCACCGACACGGTCTCCATGGTATTCCAGCAGTTCAGCCTGCTGCCATGGCGTAACGTTGCCGACAATGTGGGTTTTGGTCTGGAGTTGGCCAATGTGCCGGAGGCAGAACGCAAGCAGCGCGTCGCCGAGCAGCTTGAACTCGTCAATCTGTCCCAATGGGCAAACCGGAAAGTTAGCGAATTGTCCGGCGGCATGCAGCAGCGCGTCGGCCTTGCCCGCGCCTTTGCCACCGGCGCACCGATCCTGTTGATGGATGAGCCGTTTTCGGCACTCGATCCGCTGATCCGTAGTCGCCTGCAGGATGAGCTACTCGAATTCCAGAGCCGCCTGAAAAAGACCATCCTGTTTGTCAGCCACGATCTCGACGAAGCATTCCGCATCGGCAACCGCATTGCCATGATGGAAGGTGGTCGCATCATCCAGTGCGGCACCCCACAGGAGATCGTCAAAAACCCGGCCACCTCTTATGTCGCCGACTTCGTGCAGAACATGAACCCGATCTCGATGTTGACCGCAGGCGACATCATGAAGCCTGGCATATCGGAACAGACAGGAAAACGCTCGATCTCCGGCACGGCCCGCGCCTCGGTTCCGCTTATCGATATTCTCGATGCTTTGAGCAAACATCCCGGCATGATTGGCGTGGTCGAAAACGGTGCGATCATCGGCACCATATCCGCCGATGACGTGGTCAGCGGACTGACACGCCACAGAAATCGCTGATTCTGGCATGTCGATTTTGCACGGATTTCGAATCAGGAATTGAAATGAATCTTCTTCCCTCGACATGTCATGTTTATCATTAACAAATGGAATATACGCGAAAATTTGCAGTTGTAACGTTTCAGTAGACAAATGGGACGAGCGACCAAAAATTCGTGAAAGTTGGGTATCACGCTCACCAATTCCACTCGACGCCGCAAAAAACAGCGGATTCAAGCCGAAAACCGACAAAATCAGTACGATTTTTTAATAAAATTTCAGGATAAACTATTTTTACATGATAATATAAAACAACACTAATAAAGTGGCCTTATACCTTAGATTTAGGTATATACAAAATTGTACCCGTGTTGCTAAATTGGACACATCAAACCTAAATTCGCCAACGAGACGACCGTTCGCAGGAGAGCCGAGCATATGAATACCCAATCTCTATCAGAGCAATCCAACGCGGCTGCCGGACTGTTGTCTGCAATGGCCAATCCCAAGAGATTGATGATCCTTTGCAGCCTCGTGGAAGGCGAAGTTCCTGTTGGCGTTCTGGCAACGCAGGTTGGCCTTAGCCAGTCGGCTCTGTCCCAGCATCTGTCCAAACTGCGCGCCCAGAGACTGGTAAAGACCCGTCGTGATGCGCAGACGATCTACTACTCCAGCTCCTCTGAAGCTGTGAAGAAGATCCTCGCTTCCCTCGAAGAGATTTATTGTCAGCCGCAGAGCAACAAGTCTGCCGCCTGAATGATAGCGCGAACATTGCAGGCTTCCCGTGAAAGAAGTCTGCGAAAAAATTGCGCGAAATAAGTGCAATTCTGTCAAAGCGGTCATTTTTAATGGCCGCTTTTGTCATTTATATCCTTTCGCAGAATAAATATTCATTTCAATCGATATAAGTCGTATTTTTTACTTCACGTTGCGTGAAGTGCAGCCCCGTTTTTGACCGGGTACCCACCTATGAAAGCAAGTTTCAAGACATCTGTGCCTTGAGACGGGCGGCGGCAGTTGCGTATCCACCCGAGGCACCATCTACGAAGTGCATGTGATCATGGCTGAGCGCCGTCGGCACGATGCAGGTCATCAGTGCCGCATCCTGTTCATGCAGACCGTAATAACAGACACCATCTGCTGAAGCCTTTTCAAGAGCAGACTTGATGCGCAGCAATCTGGCGGATGACACATCGACAGTCATCTTCAAACCGTCGTCAAATTTCCGGAAATCGGTGTTGCTTGCCACTTCACGTTTGTAAATGGCGGCATTGAAACGCCCCAGCGACATGCCAGCCGCGTAGAGAATGCGTACCAGAAACACTTGTCCGAGGATGGACAGCGAGCGACGCAAGCGCATCAAAAGGTCGCCGTAGCCCGCTTGCGCCTTTGCCTCCATGCCAAGCCCTTCGCGCACAAAGCCCAGTTCAGGCCCATCAACAGGTACCGGGTGTCCTCCCCGGCCATCTTCATTGGCCAGCATCACCACATCGGCTACCAGCTTGCGAAAAGCACGACCATTGCCCGACGGACCTGGAATGGCGATGATCGACACAATCCGCCCATGGTTGGACTGGATCGGGTTCCAGCGACAGGAAAGCCCGGTCAGATCAGGACGTGCCCCGGAGGGCGCCGCCTCCACAGTGTAGACCCCCTGCTTCATACGAGCCTCTGCCCAACTGTTTCCACCACCGGAAAACATGGCATAGGTCGCATTTTCACTCGCCCTGTAGCGGGCAACACGCACATCCAGCCCATTGGCGCGGATTTCCGACACTGGCACCAGTGCGGCACGCAACTGCATATCCATATCGTCCTGCACCCAGCTTTGTGCGCGGGCAAGCGCATCGCGTGCCTGGTCGAGACCGTCAGGTGGAATAGCAACCACCGCACCATCGCCGCCAAATACAAAGGGCAGGTCCGCCTTGCCGAGCACATTGGCGATAGCAGAAATAACCCCGGCACCGGCCATGTTGACGGCCTTGTAACGCCCGCCTTCAATGGCCCCGGTAGAATCGACAATATCGGCCACCGCCAGCGCCCAACCATCTGGCAATGGCAGGTAGAGGGACGGGTCGGCAACATCCTCGAATTCGAGAATGACGGGCAGCTTTTCAAGGAAATCGTCGTCGGCTTGGCTCATGATTAAAATATCTGTTCATTCGTGTTTAAAAACCAGTGGCTGATCGTGAATATTTCCATTGCATGCACCACGAAATATGCTGTCTCGGATCACACAAGCTGAACAATAATTGGCACGAAATACCTTGTGGAATCGTGGCCTAATTTCCTAGAGTGAAATCAGGATGCTGCCGGACGCGACAATGAACGGCGCCGCCGATGTCTGATGGCGTAAAGCCAGCCAGACCACAAACGGGCGAAAAGCCCACCCCAAGGAGACACCACATGAAAACCAAGTTACTGGCAAGTGTTGCACTCGCCGCTTCGTTCGCGTTTGCACCTCTGGCACATGCGGAAATCGTTATCGGCCTCATCGCTCCGCTGACCGGCCCGGTTGCCGCTTACGGCGATCAGGTCAAGAACGGCGCACAGGTCGCTGTTGATGAAATCAACAAGAAGGGCGGCATTCTGGGCGAGCAGGTCGTCCTCAAGCTGGCTGACGATGCCGGCGAACCAAAGCAGGGCGTTTCTGCAGCCAACCAGCTCGTTGCCGAAGGCATTCGTTTCGTTGTTGGCCCGGTAACCTCGGGCGTTGCCATCCCTGCCTCTGACGTCTTTGCTGAAAACGGCATCCTGATGGTGACGCCGACTGCAACGGCACCTGATCTGACCAACCGTGGCCTCACCAATATCTTGCGCACATGCGGTCGTGACGACCAGCAGGCCGAAGTTGCTGCGGCTTACGTCGTCAAGAACCTCAAGGACAAGCGCGTAGCCGTTCTGAACGACAAGGGCGCATACGGCAAGGGCCTGGCAGACTCCTTCAAGAAGACCCTCAACGCCGGTGGCGTGACCGAGGTGTTCGATGACGCCCTGACACCGGGTGAAAAGGATCTGAGCGCGCTGGTTTCACGCCTGAAGTCTGAAAACGTTGATGTCGTTTATTTCGGTGGTTACCACCCGGAAGCCGGCCTGCTCGTTCGTCAGATCAACGACGCTGGCGCCAAGATCACTGTCATCGGTGGTGACGGCCTGTCCAACTCCGAATTCTGGAACATCGGCGCTCAGGCTGCCGCTGGAACAGTCTTCACCAATGCTGCCGATGCACTGAAGAACGCGGACTCCAAGGCTGCGGCTGATGCGCTTGCTGCGGCCAACATCCCGGCTGAAGCCTTCACGCTGAACGCCTATGCCGCTGTTGAAGTTCTTAAAGCCGGCATCGAAAAGGCTGGTAGCGCAGAAGATTCCGAAGCTGTTACCACAGCTCTGAAGTCTGGCGAGCCAATTGCAACGGCTATCGGCTCTGTCACTTACGGCGAAGCCGGTGACCTGACCTCGCAGGCTTTTTCGCTCTACAAGTGGGAAGACGGCAAGATCGTTCCTGCTGAATAAGCAGCGACATCCTGTTGCACGAAACAGACCGAACCGGGTGTTGCAAAACGCCCGGTTTTGTTTTTTGAGTTCGCAAATAATCAGGCTGGACAATTACTTGCCCGGTCTGGCTTAATCCTGACCCAATGCAAATCGAACGAAATGAGGCTTCCCGTGACCGCTACTCTTGAAAACAGAATCGATCAGGGCACAGGCCGCCAGCCGGCAGATATCGTTCTGAAAGGCGGGCGTTTCTTCGATCTGGTCACCGGTGAACTGGTTGCCTCCGACATTGCCATCTGTGGCGATACCATTGTCGGCACCTGCGAAAACTATGTCGGAAAACAGGAAATCGACATTACCGGAAAGATCGTTGTTCCCGGTTTTATCGATACCCATCTGCACATTGAATCATCACTGGTCACACCGCATGAATTCGATCGTTGTGTGCTGCCCTATGGCGTGACAACGGCAATCTGTGATCCGCATGAAATCGCCAATGTGCTGGGCACCGAAGGCATCCAGTTCTTTCTGGATTCCGCGCTGCAGACAATCATGGACATTCGTGTCCAGCTGTCGTCCTGCGTGCCCGCCACCCATCTGGAAACCGCAGGCGCAGATTTGCCGATCGAGCGACTTTTGCCATTCCGCAGCCACCCCAAGGTCATCGGCCTTGCCGAATTCATGAATTTCCCCGGCGTCATTCACAAAGACCCGGTCTGCATGGCCAAACTCGAAGCCTTTCAGGGCCAGCACATTGATGGCCACGCCCCCCTTCTGTCCGGCACGGCCCTTAATGGCTACCTCTCGGCCGGCATTCGCACCGAGCATGAATGCACCAATGCACCCGAGGCTTTGGAAAAGATCCGCAAAGGCATGCATATTCTGGTGCGCGAAGGTTCGGTCTCCAAGGACCTGCACGCGCTGATGCCAATCATTACAGAGCGCCTGTCGCCCTATCTGGCGCTCTGCACGGATGATCGCAACCCGCTTGATATCGCCGAACAGGGTCATCTCGATTACATGATCCGCACAGCCATTACCCATGGCGTGGAACCTCTAGCCATCTACCGCGCCGCCTCCATTTCTGCAGCACGGGCTTTTGGCCTGCGGGATCGTGGCCTTGTTGCGCCGGGCTGGCGCGCCGATCTGGTGGTGCTGGACAGTCTTGAAAGCTGCAAGGCGCAGCTTGTATTTGCCGCAGGCCGCCAGGTCACCGACGCGTTGTTTGGCACCCGTAAATCCGTAGAGCCGGTTGGTCTGGATAGTGTGAAGGCAAGACCAGTTCTCGCCGCGCATTTCGGCGTGCCAGTTAGTGAAGGGGAAACACCTGTCATCGGGGTCATGCCCGGCAAGATCATTACCGAACATCGCCGTTTTCGCCTGCCCTCCTTTGGCAATCAGACGTCCGTTGATCTCAATCAGGATATCATCAAGGTCGCAGTGATCGAGCGTCACGGCAAGAACGGCAACCATGCCAACGGCTTCGTGCAGGGTTTTGGCCTGAAAAAGGGTGCCATAGCCTCCACCGTCGGCCATGACAGCCACAATATCTGCGTGGTTGGTGTCAATGAGGATGACATGGCGCTGGCCGCCAATCGGCTGGGGGAAATCAAGGGCGGTTTTGTTGTGGTCGCGGATGGCAAGGTCACCGGCGAGATTGCCTTGCCCATTGCCGGTCTGATGAGCCTGGAGCCCTATGAAAGCGTGCGCGACACGTTGCACACATTGCGCCAGGCGGCCTATGCGCTCGGCACAACGCTGGAAGAACCCTTCCTGCAGGTGGCGTTCCTACCGCTGCCGGTCATTCCGCATCTGAAAATCTCAGACAAGGGCATGGTCGACGTAGACAAATTTGCGCTGATTTGATGGAGCGAGCGAAAAGGCCTTTCGCTCATCCCTTTATTTCAACACGGCAGCAAAACCGTCCAGAGCGTCCAGCTTGACGATCTGCTGGTGTAGCGGCGCGGCAAATCCGGGCATTGGCAGAACATCCTTTACTGCCAGTCCCTTCGGCAGCAGGTAATCAACCGGCTTGCGGGTCAGGTTGAACACGAAAAGCAGCTTTTCGTCACCCTTGCTGCGGACAAAGGCCAACACATCCTGATTGCTGTCCAGAAATGCCATTTCGCCATCGATCAAGGCGCCATGGCTTTTGCGGAATGCCAGCATGTCCCGATAGTGATGCAGCACCGATGCCGGCTTGCGCTCCTGCCCATCCACTGCCAGCAAACCATGATCATAGGGAACAGGCAGCCACGGCTTGTCCGCACCGGTAAAGCCAGCATTGGCGCTGCCAGTTTCCCACACCATCGGCGTGCGGCATCCGTCACGGCCCTTAAAGGCTGGCCAGAAACGAATGCCATAGGGATCACGCAAGTCCTCAAAGGCAAGCTCGGCCTCTGTCAGGCCCAGTTCCTCACCTTGATAAAGGCAGATCGAACCACGAAGGCTGGCAAGCACGCAAAATGCCAGCTTGGCAATGTGCTCGCGCTCCGCACCATGTTCGGTAAAGCGGCTGACATGCCGAATGACATCATGGTTTGAAAACGCCCAGCACACCCAGCCATCCGTGACAGCCTTCTGAAACCCTTCCACTGAATTGCGGATATGCTGTGCCGTAAAATCCGGCCCCAGCAGGTCAAAGGTATAGCACATGTTCAGCTTGTCATTGCCTGAAGTATAGGCCGCAACGGTTTTCAGCGAACGTGCGCCGTCGCCAACTTCACCCACCGTCATGCGACCATCATAACGGTCCAGCAAGGCGCGAAACCGCTTGAGAAACTCGACGTTCTCACTCTGGGTTTTGTCATAGAGATGGTTCTGCATGCCATAGGGATTGACGTCAGGCGCATCGAGACCAAAGGCACCCTCCTCATCCAGCGGCGGGTTGTTGCGCAGCGCCTTGTCGTGAAAATAATAATTCACGGTGTCCAGACGGAAACCATCGACACCACGCTCCAGCCAGAACCGCACGGTTTCCAACAGCGCGTCCTGAACCTCCTTGTTATGGAAATTGAGGTCAGGCTGCGATGCCAGGAAGTTGTGCATGTAATATTGCTTGCGAACGCCGTCCCATTCCCAGGCCGGGCCACCAAACACTGACAGCCAGTTGTTGGGTGCGGTTCCATCCGGTTTTGGATTGGCCCATACATACCAGTCTGCCTTGGCGTTGGTGCGGCTGGCACGGCTGTCCACAAACCAGGGATGTTGATCTGACGTGTGCGAAATCACCTGATCGATGATGACCTTCAGCCCCAGCCTGTGCGCTTCGGCCACCAGCGCGTCAAAATCATCAAGCGTGCCGAACATCTTATCAACGTTGCAATAGTCGGACACGTCATAACCCATGTCGGCCATGGGCGAGGTAAAGAACGGCGACAACCAGATGCCATCGACGCCAAGGGAGGCAATATAGGGCAACCGTTTGGTTACACCGGGTAAATCGCCATAGCCGTCATTGGTCGTATCCTGAAAAGAGCGCGGATAGACCTGATAGAGAACCGCTCCCCTCCACCAGTCTGCATTGATAACGGGCTTGGTGGTGGCAGCAATCGGTTGCGTCATGAAAAGGCTCCCTGAAACAGTGGAGCAACGATATCGCGGCAGTTTTGATCCGTAAACCACAGATCACGGCCTTGTTTGCCAAGCCGTGGTAACAATGTGCCAAAAGGCCACCAACACCGCACCATCCTGTTATGTTGCCCTTGTCAGGCGCATCAAGGCGTCGTAATGGCCACACGGTCAACAAATGCGGGAGGACATGGATTTGGGCGGACGTTTTCTTTCAATCGGCGAATGCATGGTGGAGCTCTCGCAGGCTGGCAACAATCTGCTGCGCAAGGGATTTGCCGGAGATACGTTCAACACCGCATGGTATGCCCGCGCCTGCCTGTCCAAGGATTGGTCTGTCGATTATTTCACCGCGCTGGGTGATGATCCCTTGTCGGAAGAAATGCTGGCCTTCATCAAGCAGGCCGAAATTGGCACTGACGCGGTAACCCGCATTCCCGGCGGCACGCCAGGCCTTTATCTGATCAATCTCAAGAATGGCGAACGCACCTTCAGCTACTGGCGCGGCATGTCCGCAGCCCGGCAGCTCGCCGCAGATGCAGACCACCTGCGCCGCACCATGGAAGCCGCCGACCTCATCTATTTCTCGGGCATCACGCTCGCCGTCTTGGCAACTCCTGCCCATGTGGACACCTTCCTGGCCGAGTTGCGCCGCGCCCGCGCCGCTGGCAAGATCGTCGCCTTTGACCCCAACATCCGTCCGCGCCTGTGGGCCAACAAGGATGTAATGCTGCAGACAATCACCGATGGTGCACGCGCGGCCTCCATGGTCATGCCAAGCTTTGATGACGAAGCCACCAATTTTGGTGACGCATCGGTGGAAGCAACGATTGAACGCTACCGCGGTCTCGGCGTTGCCAATATCGTCGTCAAGGATGGCGCGGCAGGTGCAACACTGGACTTCGAAGGCGTTCGAACCTTTGCCCCTGCCCATCAGGTCAGCGATGTCGTGGACACGACCAGCGCCGGCGACAGCTTCAACGGCGCCTTCCTTGCACGTTTCCTCGCTGGCAGCACACCGCAGGATGCCGCGACATTTGCCGCCAAGGCCGCAGCCACTGTTATCGGCCATCACGGCGCACTCATCAGCCCTGATCTTCTGCCACTGGTGGGCTAACAAACCTGCCTGCTGCCCTGACATGATCCTGTAACACGCGCACGCCATAGAGGGGTTAAATCCCGCAGGCGGATTCGCAAGCGCGGGTAAAACAGGATCGGCGCAGCAATGACGAGAATTACCATTGTCACGGATGCCTGGCACCCGCAGGTCAACGGTGTGGTCCGCTCGATTGAAAACACCAATGCGGAACTACAGCGCATGGGTATCGAGGTGTGCATGGTCACACCGCAGAGCTTTCACAGCGTGCCCTGCCCGACCTATCCGGAAATTCGCCTGTCCGTGACAAGCTACCGCCACGTCGCGCAGCAAATCGAAAAAAGCCAGCCATCCTATGTGCATATCGCCACTGAAGGTCCGCTGGGTTTTCTGGCGCGCCGCTGGTGCATCAAGAACCACATGCGCTTTTCCACCAGCTACCACACCCGGTTTCCGGAATATGTGGCAGCACGTTTCCCCGTGCCGGAAAGCTGGCTTTATGCCTTCGTGCGCTGGTTCCACAATGGCGGCAATGCCTGCATGGTGGCCACGCAAAGCCTCGAAACCGAACTGGAAGATCGCGGCGTCCGAAATCTCAAGCGCTGGAGCCGTGGCATTGATCTGGCACAATTTCACCCACGTCAGCGCAGCGAAGCCCCGTTTGATCTGCCACGCCCGATCTTCATGACGGTTGGTCGTGTCGCGGTTGAAAAAAACCTGCCGGAGTTTTTGAAACTTGATCTTCCCGGCTCCAAGGTGGTGGTGGGTGATGGCCCTGCCCGCGCTGATCTTCAGGCGCAGTTCCCGGACGTCCATTTTACCGGCACCAAGACAGGTGAAGACCTGGCGGATGCCTACGCGCAGGCTGACGTCTTCGTGTTCCCGTCCATAACCGATACGTTCGGCAACACCATTCTGGAAGCACTGGCCAGCGGCGTCCCGGTCGCCGCCTATCCGGTCACCGGCCCGATCGACATTATCGGTCCCAACTCCAAGGCCGGCGCGTTGAACCGCGATCTGCGACAGGCCTGCCTTGATGCGCTGAACTGCTCGCCAAAAGATGCGATTGCGCTTGCCAGAACCTATTCCTGGGAAAAGGCATCCAAGCAGTTTCTGGACAATGTCACGTCAGCGGCCAACAATTGCCTGCCGGATTTCCGCGCCACACCGGCGCTTTAAAGCCGGACATTAATCCCATTGGCGATATCACCAGGCTTTTCAAAATGAAGTGCTGGACGAAACGCTTGCGGGCTGTCACAAGACGGGCTGGACGCGACTGCCGTTATTGAGAACGGGGTCGGGCTGCTGATTGACGTCAGGCGGCTGCCACGAGATCACGATGGCCGTCCACCTTTATTTCCCTCCCCACCAGCTCCTTCATTGAAAGCCGTGGCAGAGCCCGCCCCATGTTGATGGTGCTGGATCTGGCCAATACTGACAGCGTCAACCGCGCCGTCACGGAGATTTGTGACAACAAAGCCTGCGTGGATATCCTCATCAACAATAGCGCCATGTGGCTGGAACACGTTGACAAACCGCACCCTGCCGATGCCGTGCTGACCACCCACCATCAATGCCGCAGTCACCGGCACGTTCCAACTCATCCAGAGCCTGTTGCCGCGTCTGCAGCTTTCAGACAGGCCAGATGTCGTGACGATCGGTTCAATCAGCGGCCTGCCCAATACCGCCCTGCAAAGCGTGTCCGTGCCATTTTATGCCGCCAAGCGTGGCCAAGCAGCTCTGGCCGATGGTTTCAGACAGAGCTTTGCCGGCACGAAAATTCGCTCGATTGCCGTCCACCCGCCCTATCTCGATGATATCAGCCCTGATCAGGACGATTGGCAGCAGGCAGCCGAGCGCCAGAAGGGCGAACGCGGCACCAACCGTGATGTGGTTGAAGCGGTGCTATTTGCTGTGACAAGACCGCGTCATGTCACGTTGAACATCACCATCGATGCCGATGATGGCGGTCTCTATCCCGCATAATCACGAGATCATAACAGATGCGCGCCGTGTGATTGAAAAAACGGCGTGCTGATGACTACCAGGCGCCGGTCAGCGCATTTCCGGTCAGCGGAATGGTCTGCGTTTCATCCTTGTGATTTCTGGTCGAAATCGAGGTCTGCATCTGCTTAGGCGATTTGCGGAACCAGGTCGCAGCAATGCTGGCCAGATCACCGATCATCGCGTGTTTGTGCCAGTCCGCAAAACGTTTGGCAGTCGCATCCGGCTCCGACTGGTAGAAAAAGTCGCCGGACTGGTTCAGATCGTTGATGGATTGCGCCATAGCCGTTAGCGGTCGCTGAAACATCTTTGGCGGCAGAGCAAGTTCAGGCGCAGCCTGCGGAAAGGCTGGCGCCATGAAATCAATGGCCCAGCCATCTGCCTCCACCCAGCAGTGGAAGTTTTCACCGGCACCGGTCACATAACCATCTTCGCGGTGATCGGCAAACAGCAGCAGCGTGCCACCCAGATTATAGGCGGCAAGACCACCCTTCGGTTTGGCTTTGATCTTGAACTGCTGCTCGAGAATGAAAGCACCAAAGGTGCTAAAATACATCGATGCGGATGCCGGATTGGCATTTTCGTTGATCAGCAGGCTGTTGATGACACGGTAAATCCGGTGATAGTCGCTCTGCTTGATCAGCATTGTCTTGTCTTCCGTTAGAATGGGACGGTCGGTTTGATCGACCATCATCCCCGACCCGTCGCCGGGGTTTTGTCATCGCCATAGAGAAAACCACCACCAATCTGCGGGTCTGAGCCCGCAGATGGCACTGAGTGTCTAGCATGCCTGTCGTTTAAATGAAGCGGCAGATTACCGCTTCTTTTTCGCCTTGTGCTCAAACGGGTTGTCCGAACCCCGGTAATGCACACGGATCGGCACACCAGGCATGTCGAAGTCATTGCGCAGGTTGTTCACCAGATAACGCGTGTAGGATTCCGGGATCGACTCTGGTCGCGTGCAGGAAATCATGAAGGCAGGTGGACGTGCCTTGACCTGCGTCATGTATTTCAGTTTCAGACGACGGCCGGAAACTGCCGGCGGCGGGTGATGCGTTGTCTGCGAATCCAGCCAGCGGTTCAGCTTGGCTGTCGAAATACGGCGGTTCCAGACCTTGTCCGTATCAACGATGTTCTGCATCAGGCGATCAAGTCCGTAACCGGTCTGACCGGAGATCGGCACGGCGCGAATGCCACGCGCCTGCGGCAGCAGCCGTTCAGTTTTTTCACGCAAGTCGGTAAGATAGGCCTGCGGATCTTCAACAAGGTCCCACTTGTTGAATGCCAGCACCGCTGCACGACCTTCGCGGATAACGAGGTCAACAAGCTGCAGGTCCTGTTTTTCAAATGGAATGGTGGAATCGAACACGATCACCACGGTCTCGGCAAAACGGATGGAACGCAGGGAATCGGCAACAGACAGCTTTTCCAGCTTTTCCGTGACCTTTGCTTTGCGGCGCATACCCGCTGTATCGAACATCTTGATCCGACGACCGCGCCAGTCCCATTCAACAGAAATACTGTCGCGGGTGATACCGGCTTCCGGGCCGGTCAGCAGGCGGTCTTCGCCGAGGAAACGGTTGATCAGTGTGGATTTACCGGCATTCGGACGACCGATGATCGCAACACGAAGCGGCTTGGTTTCATCGTAAACCGGCTCTTCTTCATCCTCGTCCTCATCTTCACCGCGCTCAGAACGTGGAATAACGACGTCGGTTTCCGCCTCGTCATCTTCCGGCGGGAATGCCACGTCTTCGCCAAGTGCAGCAACGATTGCATCTCGCAGGTCATGCATGCCCTGCCCATGTTCGGCAGAAATCGGTGTTGGTTCACCAAGGCCGAGTGTGAAGGCGTCATAATAACCGCCATCCGAACCACGGGCTTCCGATTTGTTGGCAACCAGCACCACCGGCTTGCCGCGACGACGCAGCATGGTGGCCAGCGTTTCATCGGCCGGTGTCAAACCGTTCTTGGCATCCACCAGAAACAGCGTGATGTCAGCTTCTTCGATAGCGGCCTCGGTCTGCGCCCACATGCGACCCTGTAGGGTCTCCGGGCCTGATTGCTCGAGACCAGCCGTGTCAATGATCGTGAAGCGCAGATCATCCAGCCGTGCCGCACCGGGCCTGCGATCGCGGGTCACGCCGGGCGTGTCGTCCACGAGCGCCAGCTTCTTGCCAACCAGACGGTTGAAAAGCGTCGACTTTCCGACATTGGGGCGCCCTACGATGGCGACGGTGAAGGTCATGGTGCGTTCTTCCTTGGGGTATATGTCTCTTACGGCGCCTTACCGGACGCAGCAATATTATCGAGCATGATCTGGGCGCGGTTGGCAACATTGCGCGGCGCCTGTGCATCCGTGGTGATCTGCTGGAACCAGTCTCTGGCCTTTGCAAAGTCGCCAGCCTTGTAGGCAGAAAGCCCAAGTGCTTCGCGTGCAGAACTGCGGAATGCCTGGCCTTCAGTGGACAGGACTTCAACCTCTGCCGATACCTGCTCATAGCTACCATTGTCCACCAGCAACCATGCAGCGCGAACCTTGGCGGCATCACGGAAAACCTGCGGGGCTGATGTGTCATTGCCAATCGCCGTGAAGGCAGCAATAGCAGCGGCGGCGTCACCCTTCTGGGCCTGAAGCGTTGCCGAGCGGAACTTGGCAAGAACAGGATAAGAGCCGTGACCGGCAGTTTCGAGTTCATTCAGGGCAGCCAGCGCATCATCAGGCTTGTTTTCAGACGCCAGCTTCATCGCGGCGATAAACTGATCACCGGAATTCGAGGCACGGCTGCTGTTCCAGTATTCGTAAATACCGGCACCGGCAGTCCCCAGCACGATCAGCAACGCGCCGCCAACAACCACGATGCCGTACTTGCTCCAGAAATTCGTCATCTTCTCCGAACGAAGCTGCTCGTTCACTTCGCGGATGAAGGTGTCATTTTCATTTGCCATCGAATTCTCCGTAGCCGCATACCCGCATCGATATCCATCGAGGAGGATAAACGGTTATGACTTCACGCTGAAACTTGCATGCCGGGCACTGAACCGCAGGCATTTGTTCGGCCTTCTAGCGCATTTTGCCTTTTATGTAAGGGGGAAAGCGTCACTTTCCTGTCAGTGACGCCCCAAACAGTACATAGATTTTATAGTGCAAGCGGTTGAACGCCTATCAACCATTCATGCAACTTGAACAGGAACGCTGCCCAAAGGGCAATTCCGCCGACCACGGCAACCACATCATAACGTGCAGAAACGAAGGCTGGACGCAGCAGCAGACCCGCCCGTTCGCGCCGTTTCAGCGCAATGCGCATCACCACACCCCAGGCCAGGAAAGACGCAAACAGGATGACAGACGAGGTCTCGCCATTGGCCAGAAGGTGGGACAGCGCCCAGATTTTGACCGACAACACCAGCGGATGTTTGGTTTTTGTTGCAATGTGCCCCGGCGGTAGAAGGCTTGCCACAAGACAGATCATCGCCACCAGCATCAGCGTCAGGGCAATATGGCTCATCCAAACAGGTGGATAATAAAGCATGCCAGTGACCTGCCGGGCCTGACCAAAGGCATAGACCACCAAGCCAAGTGTGATGATGCTGGCAAGGGAATAAAGCCCCTTCCACGGCCCATCACCCACCCTGGCAATGACGGCTTCGCGAAAACCGGGCGCCACGATGCGCACCAGATGCGTGGCAAAAAACAAGCAAAGACAGAGTACGAGCAGAAAC
>NZ_DAMDBP010000028.1:0-23292 GCF_032092815.1 Agrobacterium sp.
AATCGGCGTAGCGGGGCTCGGCACTGTCGGCGCTTCGCTTGTTCGCATCATCCAGCAGAGAAGCAACGAACTTGCGATTACCTGCGGACGTGCGATTGAGATTATTGCCGTCAGTGCGCGCGACCGTTCGCGCGACCGTGGCATTGATCTCACCGGTATTACCTGGTTTGACACGCCAGAGCAGCTTGCTGCCGAGGCCGATATCGACGTGTTTGTTGAACTGGTTGGCGGCGCATCCGGTCCGGCCAAGGCTGCAGTGAGAACCGCTCTTGCCCGTGGCATCCATGTGGTGACAGCCAACAAGGCATTGCTGGCCAAGCACGGTGTCGAGCTGGCCACCACAGCAGAAGAGAAGGGCGTTCTGCTCAACTTCGAAGCCGCTGTTGCCGGTGGTATTCCTGTTATCAAGGCGCTGCGTGAATCGCTGACGGGCAACCACGTGTCCCGCATCTACGGCATCATGAACGGCACCTGCAATTACATCCTCACCAAGATGGAAAAGGAAGGCCTGTCGTTTGAGGCCTGCCTCAAGGAAGCCCAGCGACTCGGTTATGCTGAGGCGGATCCTGCCTTTGACATCGAGGGCAATGATACCGCCCACAAGCTCGCCATTTTGACGACGCTTGCTTTCGGCAACAAGATTGCTGCCGACGATATCTACCTTGAAGGCATCACCAATATCTCCATCGAGGACATTCATGCGGCTGCCGATCTCGGTTACCGCATCAAGTTGCTTGGTGTTGCGCAGTTGACGGAATCTGGCATTGAGCAGCGCGTTCACCCAACCATGGTGCCGTTGGATTCGGTGATTGCGCAGGTCGATGGCGTGACCAACGCCGTTGCAATCGAATCCGACATTCTCGGTGAGTTGCTGATGGTTGGCCCAGGTGCCGGTGGCAACGCCACGGCCTCTGCTGTTCTCGGTGATATCGCCGATATTGCCAAGAGCCGTCCGGGCATCCAGCAGGTTCCGGTTCTCGGCCGTCCGGCCAAGTCGCTGGAAAAATACCGTCGCGCCAAGATGAAGAAACACGAGGGCGGTTACTTTATCCGTCTGACGGTTGCTGACCGCGCCGGCGTGTTTGCGAGCATTGCCACCAGCATGGCCGAAAACGGCATTTCGCTGGAATCGATCGTGCAGCGTTCGCGCGCCCAGACGCCGGATGCCCCGCAGACCATCGTGCTTGTTACCCATGCAACAATGGAAGATGCCGTGCGCAAAGCCGTGGCATCGATCAAGAGCCAGGCTTACCTGACCGACGAACCGCAGGTCATTCGTATCGAACGTACGAAAGCTGCCTGAGTCGCACCGCATTTCGGTCGAATTTTAACGTTACCAATGCCCCGTCGCTGGATATGACCACGGCGGGGCATTCGCTTTTACAAAAAGTGAACGGTTTGAGCCCCTTTGGCAGCCTTTGATCGCGCAATTTTGCACTTGCAGCAAATTGTGAGGCTGGCCAAGTGCGTCAAGTGAAGTTACCATGACAACAAGTGAAATCACCAAGCGAGGGAGGCGCAACGTGACTTCAGTTGTCTTGTTTAAGGATATTGGTCCGGTCGAAAAGGCGAGGGTTCACCCTCTGCCCAGCTGTTCCAACGACAATTTCGCCCTTTATGAACATGATGGAAACACTGCTTCACGCAACTGGGCAGCATTGACCATTTTGCTGTCTGTCATTGCCAGCAGCATCGGGGCTTTGGCTCTGCCGATCCTGCTTGCCTGAATAGGTGGCATAGGCAGAATCACATCACATGACGGGCAGAGGCGGCTCGTTCCCGAATGTTGCAAAGTTCTATTTGCAACATTCATTCTTCTGCGCCGATAGGTTGGTCAATCCATCCCGAAGGCCATAATTTTCACGGCTAAGCGCATTCGCAGCGGCGGTTCTGTCGAATTTTCTGCGATTTTTCTACACGTAGCCATGTGACTGTTGCCATGCAGACTTTTGCCCGGCGAGTTTTTCCTGCGCATAACGGTGACCAATAAGGCCACAAGAAACTTTTCCACGCCGTCTTGCTCTTGAAACGCCTGCACGACAAAATAAATGCTCGTCTTGAGACGGCGAAAGCTGTTTATGGTACTCCCTGACGTTTTTGATTTTCAAAGCCCTTGCAGCGGTGATCTGCCGTGGCGAGTGCGGTTAAGAGCAGGATAGTGAATGACGGAACCGGTCGACACCGTGCCGCGTGCATTTCTTGGCGTGGAGCGATCAGTTACCGATCAGCGCTGGGTTTCGAGACTTGATCAGGCCGGGCAGAACCGCGCATTGGCGATGGCGCAGTTGCATGGCATGCCGGAGTTGATTGCCCGTGTGCTGGCCGGGCGAGGCGTGGGCGTAGATGAAGCGCTCGAGTTTCTTGACCCGACAATCCGCTCGCTGATGCCGGACCCGCACACGCTGACCGATTGTGACATTGCCGCCAACCGTCTGGCCGCCGCCATCGAGAATAATGAAAAGATCGCGATCTTTGGCGACTATGACGTTGATGGCGCGTCGTCTGCGGCGTTGATGTACCGTTTTCTCAACCACTTCGGCCTTGAGCCGGAAATCTATATTCCCGACCGTATTTTTGAAGGATACGGCCCGAACCCGGCTGCCATGCAGCAGCTGGCCGCCAATGGCGCAACGCTGATCGTGACGGTCGATTGCGGCTCGACCAGCCATGAATCGCTGCTGGCTGCCAAACAGGCCGGAACCGATGTCGTGGTGATCGACCACCACCAGGTGGGCGAGACCTTGCCGATCTGTGTGGCGCTGGTAAACCCAAACCGTCAGGACGATCTCTCAGGCCAGGGGCATCTTTGTGCCGCCGGTGTGGTGTTTCTGGTGCTGGTGGCAACGCTGCGGGTGATGAAGGACAAAAAGGACCGTCGCGCCTTTACGCTCGATCTCCTGTCCTTCCTTGATATCGTGGCACTGGCAACCGTCTGCGACGTGGTGCCATTAAAGGGCCTGAACCGTGCTTACGTGGTCAAGGGGCTGGTTGCTGCCCGCCACATGAACAATGCCGGTATGGCGGCTCTGTTCAAGACGGCCGGGCTGGGTGGCCCTGTGACGCCATATCACTTCGGTTTTCTGATCGGCCCGCGTATCAATGCCGGTGGCCGTATTGGCGATGCCGCACTCGGCAGTCGCCTGTTGACCATTGATGATCCCACCGGCGCCGAAGCCATTGCTGCAAAACTCGATGAGCTGAACCGTGAGCGGCAGGCCATGGAGGCGGTGATGCTGGCGGAGGCGGAAGCCGAGGCGCTGGCGGAATATGGCGATGGCTCAGGGGCAGGGGTGATCGTCACGGCGCGTGAAAACTGGCATCCCGGTATCGTTGGTCTGCTGGCTTCACGCCTCAAGGACCGGTTTCGCAGGCCAGCTTTTGCCATTGCTTTTAATGCTTCGGGCAAGGGCACTGGCTCCGGCCGCTCCATCAGCGGCTTTGATCTTGGTCGCATGGTGCGCGCTGCCGTTGATAATGGCCTGCTGGTCAAGGGGGGCGGCCATGCCATGGCGGCCGGCCTGACGGTCGAGCGCAGCAATCTCGGCAAGCTCAGAACCTTCTTTGAGGAAAGTGCCGCAAAGGCCATCGCCTCACTGGTCGAAAACAGCGCGCTGAAGATTGACGGGGCGATTGGCGCCTCCGGTGCGACTCTGGAACTGATCGACCGGCTGGAGGCTGCTGGCCCTTACGGATCCGGCCACTCGCAGCCCATCTTTGCCATCCCTGCCCACCGGCTGAAGGATGCCCGCCTTGTCGGTACCAATCACGTCAAGATCACGCTGGAGGCGCTGGATGGCACGCGGTTGGATGGCATTGCATTCCGCGCTGCTGACGCGCCGCTCGGCCAGTTGCTGCTGAATGGCAGAGGTCGCTCTGTGCATGTGGCGGGAACGCTGGGTGCCGAGCAATGGCAGGGCCATCGCCGGGTGCAGATCCGCGTGCTGGATGCCGCCATCGCCACCTGAGCCAATTGAACTGCCCCGGATATATGGCAGCCGTCAGGCGCATTCCTTTAACGCTGGTAAAACATCAAGCTACGCCCGGTGGAAACGGCAAGCGATGAACCGTCGCTTGCCATGCCGCCAGCCTTGCCCTTGCCATCCGTCAGTCCGAGGCTGGATGACACAGGCGTACCGTCGAAGGCCAATGCATAGACCTGTCCTTGTTCACCCAGCAGATAGATTTGCCCATCAACCACGTGGGGTGAACCAACAATGGCGCTGTCCAGCGGGTGGCTCCAGATGTCCTGCAGGTCGAGTTTCTTGAACAGCCACCCCTTTTGCTGAATGGCGACTGCGCGCAGGGCATGATTGTCATCGCAGCAGATCATCTGATTGCCGGCCATCACCGGCCCAGACGTGATCGCTGCGCGCTCTGGCAGGGGCAGGGAGGCTTTCAGTGTGCCATTGGCAGGGTCATAGGCGTTGAGTGCATTGCGCGCGCCCCAGACCAGCAGGCCGTCCACCACAATGGCATTGAAGTGATATTCATCCACCTTGCTGGACCACAACACCTTACCGGTCTGCTGGTCAAGGCAGATGAGATGGACAGTGGAATCACCAAATTTCGATCCTGAAATCACAACGGCCTGAAACAACTTGCCGTCATGGCAAAGCAGCCGGTAGCTGTGACCAGCATTCTCATAAGACCACAACACATCGCCGGTCGATGTATCAAGGCACCAGGTTGTTTTGCCGCCACCGCCGGTTTCGGCAATAAAAAGCCGGTCCCCAGCCAGCACCGGCGGGGTTACGTTTCGGTTGCCGAAGGCACTTGTCCACAAGACCGAGCCATCTGGCGCATAAGCGTGGATGGCCCCGGCGAAACTCGCGACATAGATGGCCCCGCTGTGCGGATCGATCAGCGGGTCGGTCGCCACATGATCAATGGTTTGGCGCCACAGTTCACGGCCGTCAGACTTGGCAAAGCCAATGACACTGCTCTCGAAAAAGCTCTTCTTGTCATAATGGAAAACACAAGCGATTTGCTCGCCACTCATCACAGGCGGGCGGGCAGATACATTCCGCTCCTTGGCGAGCGCAAAACTCCAAATCATCTTCCAATCAGTGGTCATGGCAAAACCTTCTGGATGAATATGGTTGGTTGCAACCACGAACTATCAACAAAGCGGGAAGTTGTGTACCCGCTAAACGCCATGCGGAAAAAGGATAAGGCGAACGGGAGGAGGGCCAGCGCGAAGATGCGCGGAGCGATACAAACGGAAGTGATTTTCTGTTTCGTTCAATATTCAGTTTTTAGGGAGGAGAAGCACAGTGGCACGCCCTAGGGGAGTCGAACCCCTCTTTTCAGAATGAAAATCTGACGTCCTAACCGATAGACGAAGGGCGCGTGCGCTGTGTTGGCGTCCTTATAGTCAGAGCTTTGATTTCCCGCAAGCACCAAATTGCATTTTTTTCCATTTTGCATGTGGAAAAATGCATTTTTTTTCACTTAGTCTTTTAGGTGAGGGAATTGCCGTAAATAGCTGAAATACGCGCAGGAAACCGGCGCGCGAAAACATCATTCCAGTTAAGGAATTGAAGGTCATTTTCAATTTTGGGGGAGGAGCACAGTGGCACGCCCTAGGGGAGTCGAACCCCTCTTTTCAGAATGAAAATCTGACGTCCTAACCGATAGACGAAGGGCGCGTGCGCTGTGTTGGCGCCCTTATAGTCAGAGGTTTTATTTCCTGCAAGCGCCAATTTTCGTTTTTTGCAAAAAAATGACAATGCATTTGATTTTCTTGTGTGTGTTTTGATTTTGATTTTTTAAATCAATGACTTGGTAAATTTCTGTCGCTCTTCGGTGACATTGGTATCGCGTCTGTATAACCACAAACAGGGCAAAAAAAATGGGGCCGAAGCCCCATTTTCATATTTGCAAACCCTAGTGAAGAATCTGGCTAAGGAACAATTTCGTGCGCTCATGCTGCGGATTGTCGAAGAACTCCTGCGGGGAGTTCTGTTCGACGATCTGGCCCTGGTCCATGAAGATCACGCGGTTGGCCACCTGACGCGCAAAACCCATTTCGTGGGTCACGCAGAGCATGGTCATACCTTCTTCAGCAAGGCCCACCATGGTGTCGAGCACTTCCTTCACCATTTCCGGGTCGAGCGCCGATGTCGGCTCATCGAACAGCAGGATTTTTGGCTTCATACACAGCGAGCGGGCAATCGCCACACGCTGCTGCTGACCACCGGAGAGCTGGCCTGGATATTTGTGGGCCTGCTCAGGAATCTTCACGCGCTCCAGAAAGTGCATGGCAATCGCTTCGGCTTCCTTCTTCGGGGTCTTGCGAACCCAGATTGGCGCCAGCGTGCAGTTTTCAAGAATCGTCAGGTGAGGGAACAGGTTGAAGTGCTGGAACACCATGCCCACTTCACGACGCACCTCATCGATCTTTTTCAGATCATTGGTCAATTCGATGCCGTCAACCACGATGCTGCCCGACTGGTGTTCTTCCAGACGGTTGATGCAGCGGATCATCGTCGATTTGCCCGAGCCCGAAGGTCCGGCAATAACGATACGTTCGCCACGCATGACCTTGAGGTTGATATCGCGAAGCACGTGGAAATCGCCATACCACTTGTTCATGCCGACAATTTCAATGGCGACGTCGGTATCGGACACCGTCATCTTTTTAGCTTGGGTTTCTGCCATGAGTTTTTCCCTTATCTTTTATGTCCGGTGTCGAGGTGCCGTTCCATGAAGGCAGAATAACGCGACATGCCGAAGCAGAATATCCAGAAAATGAAGCCTGCGAAGACCAGACCCGTCAACGGTGTTACCGGTGTGATCCATGTCGCATCGCGGAAGTTGAGCTGAACGATACCCAACAGGTCGAACATGCCAATGATCGAAACGAGCGACGTATCCTTGAACAGACCGATAAAGGTGTTCACGATCCCAGGAATAACCAGCTTGATGGCCTGTGGCAGGATGATCAGGCGGGTTGTCTGCCAGTAGCTGAGACCAAGGGAATCAGCACCTTCAAACTGGCCCTTCGGAATGGCCTGCAAACCGCCGCGGATCACTTCCGCCATATAGGCAGAGGCAAACAGCGCAACACCGACAAGCGCACGCAGGAAGTTGTCGATGGTCCAGCCGGTTGGCAGGAACAGCGGCAACATCACGTTGGCCATGAACAGAACGGTGATCAGCGGAACGCCACGGATGATTTCGATGAAACCGACGCACAATGTCTTGATTGCCGGCATTTTCGATTTTCTGCCAAGTGCCAGAAGAATGCCAAGTGGCAGTGACACCGCAATGCCCACAAAGGACAGGATCAGCGTCACCATCAGGCCGCCCCAAAGTGGGGTTTCAACCCGTGCAAGGCCAAATGCGCCGCCATGCAGCAGGTAGAAGGCGACGACTGGGAAGATGATGAACATCAAAACGGCGTTCAGAACCTTGCCCGGAACCTTGGGGATCAGCAGCGGCACGAGCAGTACGACCAGCATGGCCGTGACCAGCAGCGGACGCCATCTTTCATCAAGCGGATAACGGCCGAACATGAACTGCGCGAAACGGTCTTCCACAAAGGCCCAGCAGGCGCCGGTCCAGCCTTCCGGCTGGATGCCGCCCTGAACGACGGTGGCACAGACGGAGCGGTCAGATCCGACCCACGAAGCCTTGAAGAAAAGCCAATCAATGGCAGGCGGCACGATGGCCAGGATGATGCCCACCGCAATCAGCGTCAAAAGCACATCAAGCGGTCCGGAAAACAGGTTTTTCCGGAGCCAGGCCATTGCGCTTTTTTCATCCTTTGGCGGAGGCGCGGCACCGACCATGGTGTCGCGAACGTATTGTAAGTTTCCTGTGCTCATGAGCTTATCTCTCCACCAGAGCCATCTTGGCGTTGAACCAGTTCATGAAAATCGATGTGACGATGCTGATCGAAAGATAGACAACCATCCAGATCGACACGACTTCTACGGCCTGACCTGTCTGATTCAGCGTCGTTCCACCAGTGGCCACCAGATCGGGATACCCGATGGCGACACCCAGCGAAGAGTTCTTCGTGAGGTTGAGATATTGGCTTGTGAGCGGTGGGATGATGATGCGCATGGCCTGCGGCACCACGATGAGGCGGGTGGTTTTGCTGGACTTCATACCAAGCGCCGTCGACGCTTCTGTCTGGCCCTTTGGAACGCCGCGGATACCGGAACGGATGGTTTCGGCAATGAAGGCGGCGGTATAAAAGGACAAAGCGAGATACAGCGCGAAGAATTCCGGCAGGATGGTGCTGCCACCCCTGATGTTGAAGCCGCCGACAACCGGCATGTCGAAGCTCAGCGGAGCGCCGGTTACCAGGAATGCCAGCAGTGGTACGCCGATCAACACGCCAAGACCGGCCCGGAAGGTCGGGAAGGCCTGACCTGTGGCCATTTGCCGTCTGGTTGCCCACTTGGACAGCGCGATAACCGCGATGATGGCAACGGGAATGGCAGCGGCCACCAGCCATGCGCCTTCGCCCCAAACGGGTTTAGGCAATGAAAGACCACGGTTGTTGAGGAAGATGCCAAATGGCAGATCGTAGGATTCTCGCACATTCGGCAACAGCCGCAGAACGCCCGTATACCAGAAGAAGATGACCAGCAGCGGTGGAATGTTGCGAAACACCTCAACATAGACGGTGCAGAGCTTCGCGATCAGCCAGTTGTTGGACAAGCGACCGATACCGACGATGAAACCGATAATGGTGGCAGTGATGATACCGGTAACGGCCACAAGCAACGTGTTGAGGAAACCCACAACAAGTGCGCGGCCGTAGGTGGAATCGCTTGAATAGGCGATGAGCGTGTCACCAATGTCGAAACCGGCGCGGCTGTTCAAGAAGGCGTAACCGGACGCCGTATTGGAGCGCGCAAGGTTGGTTGCCACGTTGTTCGCAATGAACCAGACAACAGAGACAAAGATGATGATCGTGACGATTTGAAAGAAGATTGAGCGGACGAACGGATCGTAAAGGAGTGAACCGGAGGATCTGTTGCCGGACGACGCAATTGTAGCGCTATCTGCCATGTTTGCACTATCCCCATGTGGCCATGTTGGCCATCTTGTTATTGTAAAAGGCAAGGCGGCATGAAACCGCCTTGCCAGAGACGAGGATTAGCGAACTGGTGGTGCGTACTGCAGGCCACCCTTGGTCCACAGGGCGTTAAGACCACGCTGGATTTTCAGCGGAGATGATTCGCCGAGGTTGGCCTCGAAGATTTCGCCGTAGTTACCAAGCGCCTTGACGATGTTGTAAGCCCAGTCGTTGGTCAGGCCAAGGTCGGTACCAATCTTGGAATCAGCTTCCGTGCCGAGGAAACGCTTGATGTCAGGGTTGGTGGTGCTTGCCTTGATCTCATCGACATTGGCCTTGGTGATGCCGAATTCTTCAGCCTGAACCAGTGCGTAGTGGCTCCAGGAAACGATATCGAACCACTGATCGTCACCCTGACGAACAGCTGGTCCAAGTGGCTCCTTGGAAATGATTTCAGGAAGAACAATGTGGTCATCCGGGTTTGGCAGGCCAAGACGGACGGAATACAGACCGGACTGGTCCGTGGTGTAGACGTCGCAACGGCCAGCGGCGTAAGCAGCGTTCACTTCTTCGAACTTTTCAAACACAACCGGGTTGTACTGCAGGTTGTTGGCCTTGAAGTAGTCGGCAAGGTTGAGTTCCGTTGTTGTACCGGACTGAACGCAAACAGCTGCACCGGACAGCTCGAGCGCAGACTTCACGTTGAGGCTCTTTGGAACCATGAAGCCCTGGCCGTCATAGTAGTTGACGGTACGGAAGTTGAAGCCGAGTGCTGTATCGCGGCTGATCGTCCATGTTGTGTTACGGAACAGAACGTCGCCTTCACCGGACTGCAGGGCAGGGAAGCGTGTCTGGCCTGTTGTCGGAGTAAACTTTACCTTTGTCGGATCGTTGAAGATCGCAACCGCTACAGCGCGGCAGAAATCAATGTCGAAACCTGTCCAGTTACCGCTGGCATCCGGGGAAGCAAAGCCCGGAAGACCTGTGTTCACGACGCATTGTACGAAGCCCTTGGCCTTCACGTCGTCCAGTGTTGCAGCCGACGCCGCCGAACCTGCACCCAGCGCAGCTGTGCCGATAATGGCTGACAGAATTGCCTTTTTCATATTTTCCCAACCTTTGTTTATTATTTAATCGATTTAGAAAGGGCGAATACAATTATTTCTCTGTATTTCTCCCTCTCCGCATCACCTCCCGGTGCGCATGACCATCACAATCATTATTGCCGTCATGGTCAAGTCTTGAGCTCGATAAAATTGCCTAAAAAAGAGATTTTTCAGCTTGATGACTTTCAATGAAGCAATTGTATAAATTATAGGCGGCTGCTGGGCAAAAATATCGCGTCAAATGGCGAGCCCTTGATAAGCTGTTCTTCGGAGGGTTGACCTCACGGCTGCAGCCTAGCATGTTCACTCAACAATCCTATCAGTGAGTGATCATCCCGAAATGACAAACAAAAATCTTCTGCTTTCCGGTGCGGGCGACAATACACGTCTGGCTCATCTGGGAAATAACCCTTCCGACTACTATGGCTTTGTAAATCCACCCGTTGTTCGGGCATCGACCGTTCTTTTTCCTGATGCGCAGGCCATGGCGGAAGGCAAGCAGAAATATACCTACGGCACACATGGCACTCCCACCACCGATGCGCTTTGTGAAGCAATCAACGAGCTGGATGGTGCTGCCGGCACGATTCTGGTCCCGTCTGGGCTGGCTGCAATCACCGTGCCATTCCTGGCTTATCTGTCGCCGGGCGACCACGCACTGATTGTTGATTCTGTCTATTTTCCAACCCGCCGTTTCTGCAACACCATGCTGAAGCGCATGGGTGTAGAGGTCGATTATTACGACCCGCTGGTCGGGGCAGGGATCGAGGCGCTGATCAAGCCGAACACCAAGCTGGTGCATCTGGAAGCACCGGGTTCCAACACCTTTGAAATGCAGGACGTGTCGGTCATTTCGGCGATTGCCCACAAACATGGCTGCGTCGTCACCATGGACAACACCTGGGCAACGCCGCTTTATTTCAAGCCTCTCGACCATGGTGTGGATGTTACCATTCATGCCGCGACGAAATATCCTTCTGGCCATTCCGATCTGCTGATGGGCTTTGTGTCGGCCAACAAGGACCATTGGGATACGCTGAACGAAGCCAACATGCTGCTGGGTCTGTGTGCTGCACCGGATGATTCCTATCAGATCCTGCGTGGTCTGCGCACCATGGGTGTGCGCCTGGAGCGCCACCAGCAGAGCGCTCTTGCCATTGCCGAATGGCTGGAAAACCGCGATGACGTGGCACGTGTGCTGCATCCGGCCCTGCCAAGCTTCCCTGGCCATGACATCTGGAAGCGCGATTTCAAGGGCGCAAGCGGCGTGTTCTCCTTTGTGCTCAAGGCGGATGCAGAACAGTTCAAGGCAAAGTCCCATGCTTTCCTGAACGCCCTGAAGCTGTTTGGTCTTGGGTATTCCTGGGGCGGTTATGAAAGCCTTGCCGTATCGGTTGGCCTCTCTGACCGTGTTATTGCCAAGGCGCCGGGCGAAGGTCCGGTCATTCGCCTGCAGATCGGCCTCGAAGATGTGGCGGATATCCGCAAGGATCTGGAAGAAGGTTTCAAGGCAGCAAGCGCTGCCTGATTTTACCACTTCGTAAGCTTAAAAAGCGCCGCCATTGCTGGTGGCGCTTTTCTCATTCTTAAGGTTAGTCGCACAACACGAGAGACAAAGGCCGCGTCTCCGGCTCACCCTTTGGCGTGATAACCGTAGAGCCAGTCCATGTCGGCCGCGAAGGATTGCGGTGAGCGCAGCTTGAACAGCATGTTGCGGCCAAGTTTGAACGGACCGCTTGCGTGATAGGCGAATCGGTTCAGCTGGGCGCGCTTGCGTGCCTTGGCAATGCGCGGAAGCCGTAAGGCGTCAAAAGCTGCAAGCCCTTTCGCCAGATCGGCTGTCGCCATCACTTGCCCCACCAGTTCATAGGCATCTTCAATCGCCATGGCCGCGCCCTGTGCCGCAAACGGCATCATTGCATGGGCCGCATCACCAATCAGCACCGTGTTCTGGCCATTGTGCCAGCGTCCCTCATTCAGCTGGTAAAGCGGCCAGAAATTGGGGTTTTCGGCTTTTGTTAGCAGTTCGCGGATGTGCGGATGCCAGTTGCCGAACTGGCGAAGCAGCATCTCTTTCTGCTGGCCCGTCGACTCCGCTTTCCAGGTCTGGCCGGGGTCCGCACCGATCGAAATCGCCACGATATTATAGGCAGCCACTTCTTTCAGCGGGTAGGCAACAATGTGCCCCTTGGGGCCAAGGAAAGCCTTCACCGACCGCTTGTCAAGAAAGGGCGGTGCGGCATCGTCGTGAATGGTAAAACGCCAGGCAACATTGCCTGAGAAACTGGGTGAGGGGCTGTCGGGAACCGAATAACGCGCGCAGGACCACACACCGTCCGCACCCACAATCAGATCATGATCGGCAAAGGTAATGGCGGAGATATCAGTCTTGCGAACCGTTTCCAGCCGCTTCCCAAGATGCAGGTGGCACAAGGGATTGCTGACCACGGCTTTCAACAGCGCCTGTTGCAATGTCGCGCGGTGCAAAACACCATAAGGTGCGCCCCAGCGTGATCTGGCAAGCTCACGCATCGGCAGTGCCATCAAGGTGTCGAGAGATTGGCCCGACGTCAGGTCGACGCTGTCCGGCTCGATCCACAGTGGTTCGATGCTGTCCAGCACACCAAGGTCAGACAGAATGCGCGAGGCGTTTGGGGAGATCTGCAATCCGGCCCCCACCTCGGTGAGGTGATGGGCCTGTTCGATAATATGCGAACTTACCCCGTAACGAGCAAAAGAAAGAGCAGCGGTCAAACCGGCGATGCCGGCACCGACAATGGCTACAGATTTTACGGGCATAAATGCGCCGATCAGAAATAGAGGAAAGCTGTCAGGCCGCCTTCACGTGAAAGACACAGCCCGGTGGGTTGGTTTGTTCAGCCTTGAGCGACGGGTTGTAACGGAAAAGGGTCGAGCAATAAGAACAGACCTTTTCATTGTCGTCGCCCATGTCGATGAAGATATGGGGATGGTCGTAAGGAACGGAAGCGCCCGTGCACATGAATTCCTTGACGCCGATTTCGATCATGCTGTGACCGCCATCGTTCTGGAAGTGAGGAATAGTGTGATGACCGGCCATGCGGATCTCCAAATGCTGTATATAGGTTGAAGCCTTGACTGCTTTGGCATGATATCTAGCGATAAATGAAGTCAACCTCCACAGAAATCGAAACATATCAGGGTTCAACCTTCAGGATTCATGACATAAGGTCCGCAAAAAAGGATGTCCTTGATGAATCTCAATAGCCCCGATTTTTCTTTTTATCAGCGTGACGGCCTCAAACTGGCCTATTTTGATGAGGGCGATCCCTCCGGTGAGCCGGTTCTGCTGATCCACGGTTTTGCATCCACCGCCAGTGTGAACTGGGTGCATCCCGGCTGGTTGAAGACATTGGGCACAGCCGGATACCGGGTGATTGCGATTGATAATCGCGGCCATGGCCAGAGCGACAAGCCGCATGATTCAGAGGCCTATTATCCACCTGTTATGGCAGAAGATGCCATTGGCCTGCTCAACCATCTCGGCATTCCTGAGGCCCATGTCATGGGTTACTCCATGGGGGCGCGCATTTCGGCCTTTCTGGCGCTTGCCCATCCAGAACGGGTGCGTTCGCTGGTGTTTGGCGGCCTTGGCATCAATCTCTGCGATGGTGTCGGTGACTGGGACCCGATCGCCGAGGCGCTGCTGGCACCCTCGCTGGATGGCATTACCCATGAGCGTGGCCGCATGTTCCGCATGTTTGCCGACCAGACCAAAAGCGACCGCATTGCGCTTGCTGCCTGTATCGCCACCAACCGCATTCTGGTGAGCCGTCAAGATGCTGCCAAGATCGATGCGCCCTGTCTGGTGGCTGTTGGCACCAAGGATGATATTGCCGGTTCGCCGCAGGAACTGGCCGCCATCATGCCAAATGCCACCGCTTTGGATATTCCAGGCCGTGATCACATGCTTGCCGTGGGTGACAGAGTGTTCAAGGCGGCCGTTCTGGAGTTTTATGCGGGCCTGTCCGGCAAGGACTGATGTAAGCGGTCCTGGTATGGTCGCCACGGCGTGTTAGCGCTCCTTCATATCAGGTAGAAAAGCTGCGTCGTGCGGGGATCTGATCTGCTCGGCGCATGCAAGAAAGAAATGTTTTGCTTGGGCGTTTGGCCGTCTTGATCTGGCTTTGCGCCTACCCATTTCTATCCGAAACATTTTTCGGTATAAGAAATGTTCTAAGGTAAGAGGAAACCATTATGGTCGTGCGCAATGAAGTTCGCCAACTTGAACAGGTGGCCGTTGTCGATCCAATTTGGGGCAGTCTTCTGAACGAGGCGCGCAGTGCCGCCTCGCATGATCCGTTGCTGTCTGCATTTTTCTATTCGACAATTCTCAACCATCCGTCACTCGAAGCGTCCGTCATTTACCGCATATGTGAGCTGCTCGATCACCCTGATATGCAGGCCGTGCTGCTGCGTCAGACCTTTGAGGAAATGCTGAAGGACTGGCCGGAGTGGGGCACCATTCTGCGTGTCGATATTCAGGCGGTTTATGACCGCGACCCGGCCTGCACGCGCTTCATGGAGCCGGTGCTGTATTTCAAGGGTTTCCACGCCATCCAGACCCACCGGCTGGCGCATTGGCTGTTGAAAAAAGGCCGCAAGGATTTTGCGCTCTACCTGCAAAGCCGTTCGTCGGTTGTCTTCCAGACGGATATAAACCCGGCCGCCCAGATTGGCCGTGGCATCTTCCTTGACCACGCAACCGGTCTGGTGGTCGGTGAAACCGCCGTCATTGGAGACAATGTCTCTATCCTGCATGGCGTTACCCTTGGTGGTACCGGCAAGGAGGGGGCAGACCGCCACCCGAAGATCCGCTCCGGCGTGATGATTGGCGCTGGCGCCAAGATCCTCGGCAATATCGAAATCGGCAGTTGCTCGCGCATTGCAGCCGGCTCTGTCGTGCTGAAACCGGTGCCGCCCAAAAGCACCGTTGCCGGTGTGCCAGCCAAGGTGATCGGGGAGGCCGGGTGTACCGAGCCGTCGCGTATAATGGACCAGGTCATCGGCGCGGATATCTGATCCGCGCACCCTCCATCCACCAGCATTTTTGATGGGCAAGAACAGGTTTTGCGGCCTTTACTTTGACCTTTGTCCCATGCCACAAGCGGCGCAAAGTGAACTGCACAGGAGATAGAGTGTGAAAACCGAAGAGATCAAAAAGCTCGACGCTTATTTCAAGCGCACCTTCAATCCGGAGATGGTGGTCAAGGCCCGTCCGCGTAAGGATGACTCGGCTGAAGTCTATCTCGGCGAAGAATTTCTCGGCGTTGTTTACGTTGACGACGAAGACGGTGATTTGTCCTACAACTTCTCGATGGCCATTCTCGACGTCGATCTCTGATCGGCAATCGCGCTCGGCCTGCTATCGGTTGAGCCATTGCTTTTGACATTAAAAAACCTCCGGTCTTGCCGGAGGTTTTTTTGCTTTTGGGTCTGTCTTTCCACTTATTTTGAAAGTGGTTTTCTCAGGCGGCCGGCCAGATCCTGAATATATTGCCAGGCCACACGGCCCGAGCGTCCGCCACGGGTCGTTGCCCATTCCAGAGATTCTGCCTTCAATGTGTCCTCGTCGATGCCAAGGTCGAAATGCTCGGCGTAAGAGGTGATCATCGTCAGATAGTCGTCTTGATTGCACTTGTGGAAACCAAGCCACAGGCCAAAACGGTCAGACAGCGACACCTTTTCCTCAACCGCTTCGGACGGGTTGATGGCGGTGGACTGTTCATTTTCCATCATGTGGCGTGGCAGCAGGTGGCGACGGTTGGAGGTGGCGTAAAACAGCACATTGTCCGGGCGGCCTTCAATGCCGCCATCGAGCGCCGCCTTCAGCGACTTGTAGGCCGTGTCGTCATGGTCGAAGGACAGGTCGTCGCAGAACACGATGATGCGGTGTGTTTCATCTTTCATCAGGCTCATCAGCGCGGGCAGGGTGGCAATATCTTCCCTGTGCACCTCGACCAGTTTCAGCGAAACGCCGGTTGCGTTGCGCACATCTTCGTGAACGGCCTTGACCAGCGAGGATTTGCCCATGCCGCGTGCACCCCACAGGAGTACATTGTTGGCGGGGAAACCCTCGGCAAAACGCAGCGTGTTTTCGTGCAGGATGTCGCGCACATGGTCAACGCCACGGATCAGCGTCAGCGCAATGCGGTTGGGGCGCGGAACGGGCTGCAACGACTTGTTTTCGGCAGACCACACGAAACAGTCGGCGGCATTCCAGTCGTTTTTAGCCGGTGCCGGGCCAGCCAGCCGCTCAACGGCATCTGTCAGCCGGCGAAGTTCCTGGAGGAGTAACGTTGTAGTCTGGTCTTGGGTCATTCTCTGTCTCACACTGTTTATGCAGGTGTTTTAAGGGGATTTTAAGGTTCGGTAGCATGGCGTTTCGATGCTCGAAAGGTTATGAGGTGCTGAATCGGTACGCAGCATGGCCCATGTCTGTTGCATTCGTGGCGATCACAACTATATTCCGGCGGCTTGAAGCCGGGTGGGTGGAATAGTTCGCCCGTGGATATGAGGAGTTTTATATGTTCATTACTGAAGCCTTTGCCCAGGATGGGGCTGGTGCTGCAACGGGGTTCGGTTCCGGCCTTGAAATGCTGTTCCTGTTTGCACCGCTGATGGTGGTCTGGTACTTTTTCCTGATCCGTCCGCAGCGCGCACAGATGAAAAAGCGCCAGGAAACCCTGAATGCCGTCCGTCGTGGCGACCAGGTTGTTCTCGGTGGCGGTATCACCGGCAAGGTGACCAAGGTTATCGATGACAATGAAGTTGAAGTCGAAATTGCCGAAGGCGTAAAAATCCGCGCGGTTCGCGCTTATATCGCTGAAGTTCGGGTCAAGGGCGAGCCGGTCAAGACCGAAGCCGCTTCCTGATATTTGACACAGAGGGAAGGCGATAACGCCTCCCGACACCAACCTGGTCGAGACCTCTATGCTTTATTTTTCCCGTTGGAAAACCGCCTTTATCTGGCTCGTTGTCGCGATAAGCGCGTTTATTGCTTCTTCTAACCTCTTTTCCGAAGACCAATTGGCGGGCATGCCATCATGGTACAAGGACAACAAGGTTACACTTGGTCTCGATTTGCAGGGTGGTTCTCACATCATGCTCAAGATCGAGCGTTCCGATATCGTCAAGGAACGTCTTGAAACTGTTGTGGGTGATGTTCGTACGCAATTGCGTGAAAAGAACATTCGCTATTCCGGCCTGTCCGGCACTGGTCAGCTCGTTCAGGTGCGCATCACAGATGCCGCGCAGGTGGAAGCCGCAAAGGAAGCCTTGCGTGACCTGACTGTTCCTGTGGCTGCCGGCACGCTGGTGGGCGGCTCCGTGACCGAAGTCTCCATGAGCGATGACGGCAATGGCACGTTGCGCCTCAACCTGACGGATGAAGGTATCGCTCACCGCCTGTCATCGGCCGTGTCGCAGTCCATCGAGGTTGTTCGCCGCCGCGTGGACGAACTGGGCACGACGGAACCACTGATCCAGCGTCAGGGCGATGATCGCATTATTGTTCAGGTTCCCGGTCTTCAGGATCCGCAGCGTCTGAAGTCGCTGCTCAACCAGACTGCGAAGCTTTCCTTCCACATGGTCGATACGACCATGCCAGTTCAGGAAGCGATGAACGGGCGTCCTCCGGCAACATCGCAGGTCATGTATTCCAATGATGACCCGCCAGTGCCTTACCTCATTGAACGTCGCGCGCTTGTTTCGGGTGAAAACCTCGTCGACGCGCAGGCAAGCTTCAATCAGCAGAACAACGAACCTGTCGTAACCTTCCGTTTTGACAGCCGTGGTGCCCAGCGCTTTGCGCAGGCAACCCAGCAGAATGTTGGCCGTCCATTTGCCATCGTTCTCGATGATCAGGTCATTTCCGCACCTGTCATTCGCGAGCCGATCATCGGTGGTTCCGGCCAGATCTCCGGTAACTTCTCGGTGCAGGGCGCCAATGACCTTGCCGTGCTTTTGCGCGCAGGTGCACTGCCTGCAACGCTGACCGTGGTTGAAGAACGTACCGTTGGTCCAAGCCTTGGTGCCGATTCCATCAACGCCGGTCTTTACGCCAGCGCCATCGGTGCTGTCGGCGTTCTGTTGTTCATGTTCGTCTTCTACGGCTTCTTCGGCGTGCTGGCCAACATTGCGCTCGTCGTCAACGTCGTGATGCTGCTTGCACTGCTCAGCATTGTCGGATCAACCCTGACCTTGCCCGGTATTGCGGGTATCGTGTTGACCATCGGTATGGCGGTGGACTCCAACGTTCTGATCTATGAGCGAATAAGAGAAGAGGTGAGAAGCGGCAAACCGCTGATCCAGTCTCTCGACCAGGGCTTTACCCGCGCTTTTGCCACCATTATCGACGCCAACCTGACGACCCTGATCGTTGCCGGCGTTCTGTTCTACATGGGTACCGGTCCGGTCCGCGGTTTTGCCGTTACGCTGGGTCTGGGTATCATCACCACCGTCTTTACCGCCTACACCCTGACCGCATGGATGTTTGGCGTGTGGGTTCGTCGTTCACGTCCCAAGCACCTGCCAAAAGGCGTTCGCACCGCGATCTTCGATGGACGTGACTACCCGTTCATGTCGATCCGTCGTTACATCTTCATCTTCACGACGGTTCTCGTTGTTGCCAGTGTTGGCGGGTTCGTCGTCAAGGGTCTTAACCTCGGTATCGACTTCCAGGGCGGTTCGATCATTGAAGTCAAGGCCAAGCAGGGTGACGCTGATCTGGCGGATATCCGTAATCGCCTCAATGAACTGAACCTCGGTGAAATCCAGGCGCAGGGTTTTGGCACGCCGCAGGATGCGCTCATCCGCATCCAGGCGCAGGAAGGTGGCGAGAACGCCGAGCAGTCGGCCATCACGCTGGTTCGTGGCGCGCTTGAGGACAATTACGACTTCCGCCGTGTGGAAGTGGTGGGGCCGGCCGTTTCTGGCGACCTGACCTTTACCTCGACCGTCGGCATCGTGATCGCCATGTTCGCAACCATGGTTTATATCTGGGTACGCTTCGAGTGGCAGTTTGCGCTTGGTGCCATCATTTCCATGGCTCATGACGTGATCTTGACCATCGGCATGTTCGTGTATTTCGGAATTGAATTTAACCTGACCAGTATCGCGGCGGTGCTCACCATCATGGGTTACTCGCTCAACGATACCGTGGTTATCTATGACCGTATCCGCGAAAACCTCAGGCGGTACAAGAAGATGCCGCTGCCGGTGCTGATTGATGCCTCGCTGAACCAGACATTGTCGAGAACCATTCTGACGGGTTTGACGGTTCTCCTGGCACTGCTGGCACTCTACCTGTTCGGTGGCGAAGTTATCCGCTCCTTCACCTTCGCCATGTTGTTCGGTGTTCTGATCGGTGTGTTCTCGTCGGTTTATATCGCCGCACCAATCCTGATCATCTTCAATCTGCGTCCTGACGACAAGGATTCGAAGTCGGACGAACAAAGCGATAGCAAGACACCTGCTGTCGCTGGCAAGGCCTAAGGGCATAGATGATGGCAAGCGGCATTCAGATCCGCCCGGCCCATTTTCCCGGCCGGGCACCCATTGATGCTTACGGCAATGGCGGTTTCCGTTTTGCCGAGATGTCACACCGCGGTTCGCTGCTGTGCCTGCCATCCGGCATCCATGGGTGGGATGCCACTGATCCGAAAAACCTCACGGTGGACCTGTTCGAAAAAGTTTTCGAGCAGGCTGCCGAAATCGGTTTCCTGCTTTTGGGAACGGGTGAGGGCATGCTGCTTTTGCCCAAGGAGCTGAAAGCGGCATTCCGTGAAGCGGGCATATCCGTTGACACGATGAGCACTGGTGCTGCTGTACGCACCTTCAACATCATGTTGTCCGAAGACCGGCCTGTCGCCGCCGCGCTGATTGCGGTCGAGTGAAGCCAGGGCCTTTGCGACAATGGAGCATTCTGGCGTGAACACTCAGGACACAGGCGATATCTGCCTCAACATGCTGCGGGATCTCGACCGCGACAGATATCTGGCATGCCTGCTGTCTCCTGAAGACAAACGTCCAGCTCTCGCTGCCCTTTATGCGTTTAACGCTGAAATCGCCCGCATTCGCGATGCCGTCCGGGAAGCGCTTCCCGGTGAGGTTCGCATGCAGTGGTGGCGTGACCTTCTGGAGGGCAATGCCCATGGCGACAGCCAGGCAAACCCTATTGCAGCCGGCCTGCTGCAATGTGTGGAAACCTACCGTCTTCCACCACAAATATTGATCAACCTGCTCGAAGCGCGGGTATTCGATCTCTATGACGACCCCTTTGAAAACCGCAATGCGCTTGAAGGTTATGCCGGTGAAACCGCCTCGGCCATCATCCAGCTTGCGAGCCTCATTCTCGACCCGCAGGCCGCGGCAAAGAGCGCGGAAGCAGCAGGCCATGCGGGTGTCGCGCAGGCCATGGCCGGCATGATGTTGTTGTTGCCGCTGCACCGCCGCCGTGGACAGGTCTATGTGCCCGTCGATATTCTCTCCGCCGCCGGGCTGGACCGGGAAACCTTTCTGGCCGGTGAGGACAAGGAGCGGATTACCGCTGCAATCGAAATCTTCTCATCGATAGCGCTTGATCATCTTGCTCATGCCCGCAAGGCAAAGCTGGACGCGGCCTGCTTCCCGGCCTTCCTGCCGGTTGCCATTGCCGACACCGTGCTGAAGAAGGCCAAAAAGGCCGGAGCGTCGATTTTCGAAGTGGATATTCAGCCCTCGCTGCTGCGCCGCCAGTGGCTGATGACCAAGTCGGTCTTCCTCAAGCGCTTTTGATGAAGCGTAAAATTCGCACAAGCCTCGCAGTATAGGAACTAGTCGCTGCAATTGGGCGTTTCGTCCTGCAAAGGAGAAATTGTATGAATTGGATCGTCGGGGCGATATTGGGCGTCGTGCTTGTTGTGCTGGGATATTACATCACCCGCATGCGGCGCGCGACCGATGAGGATAACAGCCACGATACAGGGCAGGCCATCATTGATTTCGCACGGGCGTTTCCCACCGAGGCGATCAGAAGCCTGCATATGACCAAGGACGGCAAAGCTGTTTTCGTGCGTCTTCACGACAACAAGGCCGGTTTCATGCGCAATATGGGCTCGCATTACGCCTGCATGCTGATTACGCCGGGTTCCTTGCGGATTGAACATTTGCCGACAGGCGATGGCTTCGCAATCCAGTTTGCCGATGCACCCAAGCATAGCGGCGAATTCCGCTTTCCATCGGCCAGTGAAGCAGCAGATGTTTCCCTGTGGCTGCTCGGCAGCTTTGTCGAAGAAGAAAAGAAACATCCGATTGAAGAGGATGCCGCACCGGCCGTCAGGCATGACACGGCAGAACCTTCTCCATCCGTTTAAGCGAGCTGTTTTGAGACGCGGTTACTCTGCCGCGTCTTCTTCGGGCGCTGGTGCAAAGACCGGCGCTTCGACGCCAAGCCATTCGGCACAATCGCGCAGCGCTCTTGCCGCCATCAGTTGACGCTTCATGATCGTCTTGTCCTTGCCGCGGAAACGCTTGACGCCTTCCGGCTTGACGATCGAACCCGGCTCCAGTTCAGGGAACAGGCCGAAATTCACATTCATTGGCTGGAATGACCGCTTGCCCGGCTCATCATCTGACGCCAGATGGCCGCCGGTAATGTGGTTGAGCAGCGAACCAAGTGCCGTGGTTGCTGGCGGCAGGCTCGGTATCTCGCCCTTGCGTTCAGCAGCCGTGAACCGGCCAACCAGAAGACCGATCGAGGCGCTTTCCACATAACCTTCGCAGCCGGTGATCTGACCGGCGAAACGCAGGCCCGGACGCGACTTCAACGTCAGTGACGGATCAAGCAGGCGCGGAGAATCGATATAGGTGTTGCGATGCAGACCGCCGAGACGTGCAAATTCGGCGTTCTCGAGACCCGGGATCATGCGAAACACTTCCGCTTGAGCGCCATATTTCAGCTTGGTCTGGAAACCGACCATGTTGTAGAGCGTGCCAAGCGCATTGTCCTGCCGCAGCTGCACGACCGCATAGGCTTTGACGGTCGGGTTATGCGCGTTGGTTAGACCCATTGGCTTCATCGGGCCGTGACGCAACGTTTCGCGACCACGCTCAGCCATGATTTCAATCGGCAGGCAGCCGTCAAAGTAAGGCGTGCCTTCCCATTCCTTGAAACCAACCGTGTCGCCAGCAATCAGCGCATCGATGAAGGCATGGTACTGGTCCTGATCCATCGGGCAGTTGATGTAATCCTTGCCCGTGCCGCCGGGACCAACCTTGTCGTAACGCGACTGGTACCAGCAGATGTCCATGTTGATGCTGTCGCGGTGAACGATCGGCGCAATGGCGTCGAAAAAGGCAAGGGCGTCTTCGCCGGTCTCGGCCTGAATGGCAGCTGCCAGATCAGGCGAGGTCAGCGGGCCAGTGGCAATGATCGCCAGATCCCATTCCTTTGGCGGCAGGCCACTGATCTCTTCGCGCACGATGGTGATCAGCGGATGGGCTTCCAGCTCGCGTGTTACCGCTTCGGAAAAACCGTCACGATCCACGGCCAGTGCGCCACCGGCCGGAACCTGGTTCTTGTCGGCACAGGCCATGATCAGTGAACCGGCCATGCGCATTTCGGCATGGATCACGCCAACCGCATTGGCGGTCGCATCATCGGAACGGAAGGAGTTTGAGCAGACCAGCTCTGCAAGACTGTCGCCCTTATGCGCATCTGTGCCACGCACGCCACGCATTTCATGCAGAATAACAGGAACTCCGCTCTGGGCGATCTGCCAGGCAGCTTCCGAACCGGCCAGGCCGCCACCGATGACGTGGATGGGAGAATATTTGTTATCTTGCATCACATACTCACAAAACACCGCGCAAATATGGTCGCGGGCAAAGCCTTCATTGGGGGATTGCTTGAAAAAGCTCCCAAGAGTTTTTGAGTATCGCATCTCTCGTTTGACAGCGCGCTTATCCAGCAACCTTGTTAATTGAGCATTCGCCCACTGCACTATCATGGGGAGGGCAGGCTTCCAATAGGAAGCACAAAAAGAAAACGGCGCCATATGGCGCCGTATCCTTTAGGTTTTCCGTTAAGGGTTCGCCGGGGAGGTCATCCAGCGAAGCGCGCTTGATTAACGG
>NZ_DAMDBP010000028.1:23302-23920 GCF_032092815.1 Agrobacterium sp.
AGAGCGTGCAGCAACGTTGCGAATGTCGTGGCGGGTCAGGCCA
Source organism: Agrobacterium sp. (assembly GCF_032092815.1). Taxonomy (GTDB): domain Bacteria; phylum Pseudomonadota; class Alphaproteobacteria; order Rhizobiales; family Rhizobiaceae; genus Agrobacterium. The sequence continues at coordinate 23,346 of NZ_DAMDBP010000028.1, forward strand.
ATGTCATTCAGGGCCTGGTTGGAAAGACCACCAAGTTCATTGATCGTGCGGCGGTAGCTGATCCAGTTTTTTGCAATGCGAATCGGGTTCATCGGTATTTCCTCAATCTTTTGATCTTGTGACCGGGGCAGAAATGCCTGCTCTCTCGGTGTTGAGGCTCTTATATATACAACCTGCCATGTTGTGGAGTGCATTAAATAGGCGACTGCCATGCAAATGTGCATTGAGTTGAATAAGAAAGAGGCTTTGCCTATTATTTGATCTGCTGATCTCAGCCCGTCGGGCCGCTGGTTCTGCTTGAAGGGCAGCTTAAAACAGGCGTCTGAAATCCGCTTGAAAATCAGGCAAAGAAAAAGGCCGTAAGCTTTGAAAGCTTCGGCCTCTTTAAGTGCTACTCGACAAAACCTCTTGGGAACGGTTTGCCGGCCAGCGAAGTCAGTGGCTGATATTAGTAGCCAACTGCTGTGCGTGCTACGCGGCGGATGTCGCCACGGCCAATGCCCAGATCGTTCAGTTCGCGGTCGGTCATGCGAGCGAGTTCTGTAACGGTCTGTCTGTACTTGCGCCAGTTGTTC
>NZ_DAMDBP010000028.1:23930-43282 GCF_032092815.1 Agrobacterium sp.
AGCGAGCGAGTAATGTTCATGATCGTGATCCTTTTTTGATCTGTGTTGCGGTGCTCTGCAGTGTTTTTTGCTGCACCCGTTTTCTGAGGCTGAATATAGCGATCTCAGCGAAAACAAACAGAAACAAGAATAGATGACACCTATGCATCAAATGCAAAGCTAGGCGGTTTCGTCGGTCGTTTTGGTGAAATAAACAGCTTATTTTTGATGCAAACGCTGTTTGAAGTGGCGTATTTCGGCGATTTTCCTTGCTGGTCTGTCGTGAATGCTTAGCAAAACGTAAATTTAAATCGATCTGGGTGCACCGATACGGCTGTTTGATCGAGGATTGGCGGATATTGGACGAATGGATAGCAGGTATGTGGCGTGCGCATGCCTAATGCAGCCTGCGGAAGTATTCTCAATTAATGATTGCGTATATCGCGAATTCCCGAACCGGGTTGTGGAATTTTGTGCTGTTTGCCTGGCGGCAGACGCGGGCAGGGGGCGGGATGCTGCGGGTCCTATATCTCTGCCTTTGGCGCTACCTGTATAATGAGTCGCCACCAGACATGGATTGTGAGGGGAGGACGGGGTGCTTTGTGGCTTCCGGTCGCCGCTTGTTGTGCCTTGCTCGACTTAAAAGATATGGGACGCGATCGCAGCCCTTCTTTATTTACACCGGGAATGGCGGGATAATGCACATAGCTGCTGGATGACGACGAATAAGTGTCATTTTTCCTTTGAACTCCTGAAAACGGATGATATAGAGACGCGCGCTCCGGAAGGCCTCATGTGCCAGATGTTGTTTATGCAGGATTCAAGAGCGCGGGTATGGCGGAATTGGTAGACGCACCAGATTTAGGTTCTGGCGACGAGAGTTGTGGGGGTTCGAGTCCCTCTACCCGCACCATCTGAATCGCTTAAGGAGCATGTGTGAAGCTTTGTGCTTTGCCGCTTCTTTGGCTCAAGCGCAGTTTTTGCTCGGCAAAAAATTTGTGCATGAAGTATATATAGCCACGTCCGGGTTTAGTTTCCGGCGTCGTGCTCAAAGTAACCAACGGCTGTCTGAGCACTGCCGCCATGATGTGAAGGTACGAAAATGCAGGTTATCGAAACGCTCGCTGAAGGGCTGAAGCGCGAAATCAAGGTAGTTATTCCGGCTGACGAGATGAAGTCTCGCCTCGACGAGCGTCTTGCTGACGCCAAGGACAAGGTCCGCCTCAACGGCTTCCGTCCAGGCAAGGTTCCTGCCGCACACCTCAAGAAGGTTTATGGCAAGTCGATCATGGCTGAACTGGTCAACGACCTGATCCGTCAGAAGCCGTCTGAAATCCTGACCGGCCGTGGTGAAAAGTCTGCAACGCAGCCTTCCATCGCGATGACCGAAGATGAAGCAGAAGCCGACAAGATCCTGAACGGCGATGCTGATCTCGAATTCACCCTGACCTACGAAGTGATTCCAGCAATCGAGCTGAAGTCCAACGACAGCATCAAGGTTACCCGCGAAGTTGTTGAAGTGTCGGAAGACGAAGTCAACGAACAGATCCTCAAGGTTGCTGAGAGCGCCCGCTCTTACGAAACCAAGAAGGGCAAGGCCGCTGAAGGCGACCGCGTTACCATGAACTACCTCGGCAAGGTCGACGGCGTTGCTTTTGACGGTGGCGCTGCTGAAGATGCAGAACTGGTTCTTGGTTCGGGCCGTTTCATTCCTGGCTTCGAAGACCAGCTCGTTGGCGTCAAGGCTGGCGACGAAAAGACCATCACTGTTACGTTCCCTGCTGATTACCCAGCTGCAAATCTTGCTGGCAAGGAAGCTGCCTTCGACATCACCGTCAAGGAAGTTGCTGCCGCTGCTGCTGTTGAAATCAACGACGAACTGGCTTCCAAGCTCGGCCTCGAATCGGCTGAAAAGCTGAAGGAAATCGTTCGTGGCCAGATCGAAAGCCAGTACAGCAACGTAACGCGCCAGAAGGTAAAGCGTCAGATTCTTGATCAGCTGGACGAAATGTACAAGTTCGACACACCGGCTGGTCTGGTTGATGCCGAGTTCGACAACATCTGGCGTCAGATCAACACCGATCTCGCTCAGTCCGGCAAGACCTTTGCTGACGAAGACACCACGGAAGAAGAAGCACGCGAAGAATACCGCAAGCTTGCTGAGCGCCGCGTTCGTCTCGGCCTCGTTCTCTCCGAAATCGGCGAGAAGGCAAATGTTGAAGTAACCGAAGAAGAAATGCAGCGCGCGCTGTTCCAGCAGCTGCAGCAGTTCCCTGGCCAGCAGAAGGAAATCCTGGATTTCTTCCGCAACACCCCAGGCGCTTCCGCTTCGCTGCGTGCACCAATCTTCGAAGAGAAGGTCATCGACAAGCTGCTCGGCGAAATCTCGGTAACGGACAAGACCGTTTCCAAGGAAGAACTGCTGGCTGACGACGCTGAAGAAGCAACGGAAACCAAGAAGAAGGCTCCGGCAAAGAAGAAGGCTGCTCCTAAGAAGAAGGCAGCTGAAGGCGACGCCGAGTAATTCTTTTCATCCAACGGATGATGATTTTAAAAAGGCCGCAGCACACGCTGCGGCCTTTTTGTTTTGATATTTTCCGTTACTGCAACTTTCCCTCATAGTTTCGACTATTCGCAATTGCAAAAATATCACGCTGCATAGCAAACAATATCGTGAACGGCCTTGGGTCTTGTTCATCTCCCGTTCATCTGGCACCCTTGGGGCATCGTTATCGTGTCACATCTGATCGATGTGGGTGAGGGATGGCGTACTGCCGTTTACGGCGGTTGGCGTTAGGCCTGCTTGTTGCAGCATGGCTTTCGCCTGCGTAGTGCCGGATGTGTTCCGCACTCTGTCGCATCGGCGTGGACCGTTTCAGGTTTGCATTGGGCCGATGCCAAAATTCAACGGGTTTTGCGTCAGGGTACTGCGTGATGACGCATGCTTTGATGCCCTGAGAAGATTGAGGGCGCAATGATGTATGCAGCGAGCTGTAAGCGTGTTTCCGTGGTCATCGCCGCACTGGTCGTCTACCCCGGTGTGACGCTGGCCGATGAAAAGGGGCTGATCTGGAATCCTGTCAAGAACAGTGATCGGTCCTATACTGCCAGGATCGGTGCAAAGCTGCCAACTGACACGCCGATCAGGGCAGGGCTGGAAATGGGCATGAATGCCACAAAGGGCGGCGCCATCGTCGATTCGCCGGTGCGCCTGTGGGGCAGCCTCACATTGCTGTCGGAAAACCTGCCCGGTGTTTCCATGGCGCGCGACATAGGAGTGCTGATGAATGCGCTGACCGGTTCAGGCTCGATCACGATGACCTCTACTCAAAAGCGCATTGTCACCACGGAACTGGATGTGGAGACAAACCGCAACGTCACCATGCGCTATGATGGGTCAGCCCAGCAATGGAGCGGTGTCAATGTGTCCCAGTCCCTGCGGCTGACGCGCTCAGAAACCGGCACCAGCTTCGTGCTGCAGGCCAATAGTCGTGACACGTTTTCGGAGTTCAGTTCGGATGTCGCTGTCGAGCAGCGACTGGGCGACCACATTACGTTGACCGGAACGCTGAAGCAGGGTTACGAAGATCGTTTTCGCCCCGGCATCAGCGCCCGTTACAGTATCCGCTGGTAGCGACGGTAAGGCAAAACTGCCTTACGCTTCCTTTTTCAGTTCACCCATGCGGTTCCATGCGTCAAGGCCAGCAATCTTGTAGGCTTCGGCAAGGGTCGGGTAATTGAAGGTGTTTTCGACGAAATATTCGACAGTGCCTTTGAGGTTCAGCACCGCCTGGCCGATATGCACCAGCTCGGTTGCACCTTCACCGACGATATGGACGCCAAGCAGGCGGCGCGTCTTCATCGAAAAGATCATTTTCAACAGACCGGTATCGAGACCCATGATGTGGCCACGTGACGTTTCGCGGAAATGCGCAATGCCGCATTCATAGGGAATGCCCCGTTCGGTCACTTCCTCTTCGGTCAAACCGCAGGTGGAGATCTCAGGCACGGCATAGATGCCGTAGGGGAAGAACTGCGGTGGTTCGCTTGCCGGTGCGCCAACCGCGTGGCGGGCGGCAATACGGCCCTGTTCCATCGAGGTCGAGGCAAGGCTTGGGAAACCGATCACGTCACCGGCGGCGTAAATATTGGGAACCGAGGTCTGGAAGGTTTCCGGGTCGACCTTCAGGCGGCCACGGTTGTCTGCCTCAAGGCCACAGGCCGTCAGGTTGAGCGTATCGGTTGCACCAACGCGACCGGCGGCAAACAACACGGTCTCGGCATGCAGGATACGGCCATTGCTGAGCGTGACCTTGCACTTGCCGTTGTCTTCACGCTCGATCTTTTCGGCCTTCTGGCCAAAGATCAGCTTCATGTTGCGGTCGCGCAGCTGATAGGCGAAGTCTTCGACAATTTCCTTGTCGATAAATTCCAGCATTGAATCGCGCGGCTCAACCACCGTCACCTGGGTGTCGAGCGCGCTGAAGATCGTGGCATATTCAATGCCGATAACCCCGGCACCAATCACGATCATCGAGCGAGGCAACTCCTTGATTTCAAGAATTTCGTCGCTGTCGAGAATGGCCTCATGGTCAAAGGGGACATGCGGCGGACGGTAGGGTCGGGTACCGATGGCCAGCAGAATAGAGGTGCCGGTCACTTTCAGCACTTCACCATCGTTCTTGACGACTTCAAGCGTGTTGGCATCAATAAAGGTCGCCTTGCCGCGCAGGTGCTGCACACGGTTTCTGGCAAACTGATGCTCCAGAACTTCCACCTCGTGGTCGAGTGTGATCAACAGACGGCGACGAAGATCTTCGGCGTTGATCTCCTGCTTGACACGGTAGGAGCGGCCGTAGAAACCACGTTCACGCCAGCCAGTCAGGTTCAGTGCCGTTTCACGAAGCGTCTTGGAGGGAATGGTGCCGGTATGCACCGAAACGCCGCCAACGCGTGAACCTTTTTCGATAACCAGAACTTTCTTTTCCAGTTTTGCTGCCTGAATGGCGGCGCGACGTCCTGCCGGGCCACTTCCGACAACGATGAGATCGTATTGATTCATGCAAAGCCTCGAAACGATGAAGTTTTAAAGGTCACGGGGGGTATCCCCGTGTTTGAAGGGCTTCCGGTGGAGATGTCATGATGCCATCTACGTCAGGCGATAACCGAATCCGCCCGCCATTGCTGCGCCAAGAGTGCACTGCAACAATCGCCTGCGTCAATCTGTAGCGAATGAGTCTGACGGATTCGTAACCGAATGACGGTTTTGCGAAAATAAATATTCACAGATCGGCGTTGGTTTTCGACCTTACGAGTTTGGAAAACCGAGCGACGGCTCCATCATCTCGAAAGTTCGGTCCATGGCAAATACCGAGGTGAAGGGCAGCGAGAAATGGCCATATCGGATGGAAATCTGCTGTTCGGCCGCATCTTCACCCATTTTGGATATGGCGGCCATGTAAAGCGCGGAAGCCAGTCCCGTCCTGTCGGCGCCGGCCTTGCAGTGAATGAGAAGGGGTTTTGGCGCATCCTTCATGATGGCGATCAGTTTGCTTGCCTCGTCAAAGGTAAGCTCGGTTGCCGCAGACATGCGGAAGTCGACATGGGTGATGCCAAGGCGTCTCGTTTCGTCAATTTCATTATCATACCAGGCAGAACCGGTGTTTTCACCGCGCAGGTTCAGTACGGTCTTTATCCCATATTGATGCACGGTTTTGCCGAGCAGTTCAGGCGAAAGCTGCGCTGAACGATAGGCCTCATCCTTGACGATGGCGTGGATATTGCCGGTCAGATGGATGTAACCGAGGTAGAGGCCAAGACAGGCAAGCATGCCCAGGCAAATGAAAAATCCTTTTTTCAATTGCTTCATGACCTTTGCTCCAGATGTCACCGCTTATCGCTGTTGAATTCCCTATCTATGGCAAAAGTTTGTAGCGGTTATTTGAAGGCAAAGAGCCCATGTTTTCAGGGCTTTTTCTGCGCATTGAGTTCTGCGCGAAGGTTTGCCATGTCTTCCCTTAATGCTGCCAGTTCCGCCAGCACGCGCATGTCGATTTTCTGGTGAAGCGCAAACACTTCCAGTTCCGCCTTGAGGTTCACTTCGTAGTCCTTGGCAGCCTCGAAGCGATCGCGCATTGCCTGACGGTTCTGCGACATCATGATGATCGGCGCCTGAATGGCCGCCAGCATCGACAGGATCAGATTGAGGAACACAAAGGGATAGGGGTCGAAGGCATCGCGGGTCAGCACAACCACGTTGATGACTGCCCAGGCAACGAGAAAGGCGATAAAACCAATGATGAAGCCCCAGGAGCCGCCAATTCTGGCAATGGCATCCGCCAGGTTTTCTCCAGTCGATGCACTGGCTGAAAATTCTGCATTGGTATCCGTGCTGACAAATTGCTGGTTCTTGGCAATGTTGAGAATGCGTTTCTCAACGTCTCCAATGTCTTTTTTGGAGCTTTTCAGGCGCGAAACAATGGCTTCATGAATATGGGACACGCTTTCTCTCCGTCATGTACCTGTATGGGCTGCTGACGAAGAGATAAGCGTTTGCGCTGCTTCGGTTCAACTGCTTTCGGCAGGCACTCGTGTCTCTGTCCATTTGTCCGGGTTGTTCAGCCAGTCGAAGCCGGGGAAGAAACGGCTCTGGCCGTGTTTCTCACCAAACATCATGTCATATTGCAGCAGGCGATAATCGCGGATGACCGACGGGATGGACTTGGATGAGATCGACCAGTCGGCAATGCCGTTTTGTTTGGCGTCGACCAGCATGTGGCGATCCACGACCGGATACTGCTTTTGCACGCGTCCCAGCATGCCGGTATAGAACGGGTCATCCATGCCGGCGGTTTTCAGAATGTGGTACGGCAACAGGGCAGGGCTGATGGAGCCGATGTTCTTGCGTGTGCCCGTTTTCGAAGACCACACGACCAGCGGTGTTTCATGTTCCTTTTTCATCACGTCCAGAGGCGCGCGACGTGTTGCCACCATGCCGGGCATGTAGCCGCTTTCCACAAACGCCCGGCCAAGCGGTGGCAGGTGGTCGCCAAAGGTCACGATAATGGTTTCGCGATTGCGTTTCTTGGCCCAGTCGATCAGGCGCGACATGCTCTTGTCAGCCTCGTTGACGCCCTGTGCATAGGTTGACAGCGCCTCTTCGGCGGCCGGTGAAAGGTTACCCTTGCCATCGACACGAATGGTGTTGTTGGCGTAGCGGTTCGCCTCGTAAGGGCCGTGGCCCTGCAGGGTGACGGCAAACAGGAACAGCGGGTTTTCCGCACTGTCAGCCGCGCCCATGATTTGTTCGAACAGCGACTCGTCGGAGGCAAAGATGCCGCGCTTTTCCATGGCAGGCATGTTTTCTTCCGAGCGGAATTCTTCAAACCCGAAGGACTTGTAGACCTCCTTGCGGTTCCAGAACCATTCCTGGAACGGGTGCATGGCAATCGCCGAATAGCCTTCTGCACGGAAGAAGGTGGCAAGCGACGGAACAGGCCCACGAATATATTGCTGATAGGGAATGCTGCCATAGGGCAGGAAGGCATTGGAGAAGCCGGTCAGCGCCTCAAATTCCACATTGGCCGTCATGCCGCCAAATTCAGGCGAAAACACATTGCCGGACTGGGTGGCGCGCAGGGTCGGCATCGGGTCCGGTGTCAGCGACACGTTGGAAAGCCGGCGCGGGTCCCATAGCGATTCACTCATGATGACGATGACGTCAGGACGTTTGCTGTTGTTGACGGCAAAGGCGGAACCATCGGCATAGATATCGGCTATGTTGTTGGCATTATAGGCGTCTGGCGCCGAAACATTGGCCATGGGAATGTTGAAGGTAAAGGCCATGACGAAACCGTTATGGCGATAGTTTTCCTTCTGGTCCCACATCATCGGAATGATGTTCAGACGGTCGCGAATCCAGGAATATTGCGAATATTCCATCAGCGAACCAAGACCGGCCAACACAGGCACAGCCAGCGCCAGCCGCCAGATGCGGCCGGTGCGCGATAGCGATGGCGATGCCTTGTAGATGAAACGGGCCGTCCAGATGATTGCGACGATCGAAATCACGATGCCCGCAAACACACCAACGGCGGCCATGGGCCGGGCCTGCAACATGGCAGGCAGCAACTGGAAGATCTGCCGGCCAAACAGCATGTCTGACGGGTAGAGCGGGTCGGACAGGTAAAACTGCTTCTGGCTGGAAATGAACGCCGGAATGAGAAGGGCTGGCACGGCAATGATGAAGGACTGGTAGTGTCGGCCAAAAATCGCATCCAGCGCAATCATCGCCAGGAAGATCGCCGCAACCGTTGTCATGCCAGGACGTGCCGTGGACGTCAGAAAGCTGCCGACATCTGTCAGCGTGCCGCGTGCGATCCATTCCAGGATAACCACCAGAAGGAGCGCGCCAAGGACGGTATTCAGCACAAAGCTTGCTTCACTCACAACAGAGGTGAAGCGTTTGATGCTGGGTCTTGAAAGGGCAAAGCCTGCCCTCTCGGATTCCTCAATCTCGGGAACCGATTTCGTCAATGTCGTCACTCCGGCGGTATGATTACAGAATCATGAAATGATCTGTCATGGTTGTGTCATGTAACTGTCACATAAGTTTCATGAACGCGACATGAACTGTTGAAAATGCACAGTGTTTCGGGATGAAATTTGCGTGAGCGTGTCAGCACTTCTCATCCTTGATTGCGGAGTGAGGCGGCACGCGTTAATGGTTAGGCATGAGCGACTTACACACCATACCGAATACTCTTCGAATTGCTGTCGGGCAGTTCAATCCGACCGTTGGCGACGTGGCGGGCAACCTCGCCAAGGCGCGTGAGGCAAGGGCGGATGCGGCAGCCCAGGGGGCTGACCTTCTGCTGTTGACCGAGCTTTTTATCTCCGGTTACCCGCCGGAAGACCTGGTTTTGAAGCCGGCATTTCTCAATGCCTGCCTGAAGGCGGTTGAAGATCTGGCTGCCGACACCGCTGATGGTGGTCCCGGCATTATCGTTGGTTTTCCGCGGCAAGGTGAGGCCGGACGTCACAACTCTGTCGCCGTGCTGGATGGCGGCAAGATATTGATGTTGCGCGACAAAATCGATCTGCCAAACTACGGCGAGTTTGATGAAAAGCGTGTGTTTGTGGCCGGCGAAATGCCAGGTCCGGTCAATTTCCGTGGCGTCAGGCTCGGTGTTCCGATCTGCGAAGAGATCTGGAATGACATGGGCGTGTGTGAAACGCTGGCGGAAACCGGCGCTGAACTGCTGCTGGTGCCCAATGGCTCGCCCTATTATCGCGGCAAGGTGGATGTGCGCCATCAGGTGGCGCTGCGCCAGGTCATTGAAACCAACCTGCCGCTGATTTTTGCAAACCAGCTGGGCGGGCAGGACGAACTGGTGTTTGACGGCGCAAGTTTTGCCTTCAATGCCGACAAGAGCCTTGCCTTTCAGATGAGCCAGTTTGAGGCAACACTGGCTGTGACCGACTGGAAGCGCACCGAAAACGGCTGGCGCTGCGATAGCGGTCCAATGTCGAAAATCCCGGAAGGTGAAGAAGCCGATTACCGCGCTTGCCTCTTGGGCTTCCGCGATTACGTCAACAAGAACGGCTTCAAGAGTGTGGTTCTTGGCCTGTCCGGCGGTATCGATTCAGCCATTTGCGCGGCCATTGCTGTGGATGCGCTGGGTGAAGAACGTGTTCGCTGCATCATGCTGCCATATCGCTACACGTCGGATGAATCGTTGAAAGACGCCGCTGATTGCGCCAAGGCGCTGGGCTGCCGTTACGACATCGTGCCGATTGTTGAGCCGGTAGAAGGGTTCCTGTCTTCGCTTGCTGATCTGTTCGAAGGCACGGAAGAGGGCATTACCGAAGAAAACCTGCAGAGCCGCACACGCGGCACCATCCTGATGGCCGTTTCCAACAAGTTTGGCTCCATGGTGGTAACGACTGGCAACAAGTCGGAGATGTCGGTGGGTTACGCCACGCTTTATGGCGACATGAATGGCGGCTTCAACCCGATCAAGGACCTCTACAAGATGCAGGTCTACGCCATTTCCAAATGGCGTAACGAACATGTGCCACCAACCGCGCTGGGCCCGTCTGGCGAGGTCATTCCGGCCAATATCCTGTCCAAGGCACCATCGGCCGAACTGCGTCCAAACCAGACCGACCAGGATTCGCTGCCGCCATATCCGGTGCTCGATGATATTCTGGAATGCCTGGTGGAGCAGGAAATGTCGGTGGAAGACATTGTGGCACGCGGCCATGACGTTACGACCGTACACCGTATCGAACATCTGCTGTATCTGGCGGAATACAAACGCCGCCAGTCTGCACCGGGTGTGAAGATCACCAAAAAGAACTTCGGCCGTGATCGTCGTTACCCGATCACCAACCGGTTCAGAGACCGGTAGGAATAACAACGGCGCGGCTCAAACCGCGCCGTTTTTGTGTGGTGGGTTGTCGCAACAAACTTCCCTCATCTCTGTGCTTGCCACACAGATCCAGTCGACACGCGTCTGCGCGACAGAAGGTCTTTTTAACCCAAAGACTTGGGCTGGGCCTGGATTCCTGTAACGAGTACAGGAATGAGGAGCGGTTGGGTTGCTCTTTGCACCTAGAGTGTCTTCTATTCGTGGACGTTGCCGGTGCCGCATCCACCCACTCGACGTCATTCTAGGGCTTGTCCCGAGAAACCAGTTACGTTGCATATTTGGAACCGGCTTAGATCCTCGCCACAAGGGCGAGGATGACGTCGAGAAACTGGTTGGTGCGGCCACTCACCTATTGTTGGTCATTCAAATGGCTTGCCCAACATCGATGCGGTTGCCATCCGGGTCTTCAAACACGAAGGCGCGCAGGCCATAATCCTTGTCTTGCAGACCTTTGATGATGCGCAGGCCTTGTTTTTTGCACAGCGCATGCAGCGCCTCCACATCACTCACCATCATGTGGGTCACGTTGAAGGGGGCTGCCTTGTGTGGCGGCTGCAGGGTCAGATGCAGCTCGGCATTGCCCTGTTTCAGGATCATGAAACCGACGGGATTGCCGTTTTCAAAGGTCTTGGTGAAGCCAAGCACACCAACATAAAAGTCATGTGCCTTTTGAATGTCCTTGACGGGTAGCATGGCGGCAATCCGGTCAAAACGGATGCCTTGATCGGCGATGGTATTCATCGCGGAACCTCGAATTTGGAAGAATCGGGGCAGGGTAAACGGACCGTGCCGAAACGCTGCTGTTCTCCTTATTTGAATTTGCAGGACGGTGCCTGCAGCAATAGGATCAGTATGGGAAGGTGTCGGGCGAGGCCAATGAAATGTCCGCCCAATCCTGTTGTTCAGCAATCCAGGGAGGATGCGTGCGCAGTTCCGTCGAAATCTACAATATCCGCACAAGGCAGATGCGGGTGGTCTGGCAGACCCCTGAGTTATTTGAAGCGCCCAATTGGTCGCCGGATGGCAAATATCTGTTGCTCAACGCCGATGGGCTGATCTACCGGCTGCCGCTTTCCGGTGATCCCACACCCGTAAAGGTCGACACCGGCTTTGCGACGTCATGCAACAACGATCACGGCATTTCACCGGATGGCAGCACCTATGCCATTTCCGACAAGGTGGAGTTTGGCAAGAGCGCAATCTATCTTTTGTCGGCTGACGGCGGTGCGCCAAGGCTGATGACACACAACCTGCCATCCTATTGGCATGGCTGGTCGCCTGATGGAAAATCATTCGCCTATTGTGGCATTCGCGATCAGGTTTTTGATATATATTCCATGGACATAGAAAGCGAAGTTGAATCACGTCTTACGCATGGTGAAGGCCGCAATGACGGGCCGGATTATTCCGCAGATGGCCAGTGGATCTACTTCAATTCCAGCCGCACCGGCCTGATGCAGATCTGGCGTGTGAGGACCGATGGTTCAGCGGTTGAGCGTATCACTGACAGCAGTTTCGGCGACTGGTTTCCGCATCCCTCGCCAAAGGGCGACAAGGTGGTGTTCATCTCCTATGACGCCGATGTGTTCGACCACCCGCGTGATCTCGATGTGCGGGTGCGACTGATGGATACCGATGGCGGCAATGTGGAAACACTGTTTGAGCTGTTTGGCGGGCAGGGCACCATGAACTCGCCCAACTGGTCGCCGGATGGTGATGAGTTCGCTTACGTCAGGTATTTCCCGGCGATCTGACGCTGCATGCACGCGTGCTTGCATTTGGCTGATGCAGCGGACATAAGCACTGCCGTCAGGTGCCTGCACGACGTGCGGGAGAATCGGGAATCCGGTGCAAGACCGGAGCGTGCCCAACGCTGTAAGGCGGACGTTTGTCGCGCAGATGCCACTGGATTGATCCGGGAAGGCGGCGGCAGACGGAAGATGCCAAGCCAGAAGACCGGCCAGACACAATAGACCAGCCCCGTATGGACGGCGGGATGGTTTCTGGCCGGGTGGGTTCTTTCTGGATCTGCCGGGCATCAGCATTGTTGGGGATTAACGATGCAGGACGATCCGTTTTCTGAAGCCCGCCACGCGGCCGGCGCTTTTTCCTGTGACGACAAGGCAGCCGTTTACCGGGCCATTGAAACACGCCGTGACGTGCGCAACGAGTTTTTGCCTGATCCGCTGCCGGATGATCTGGTTAAGCGGCTTCTGTCCGCTGCCCATGCAGCACCATCGGTCGGTTTCATGCAGCCATGGAATTTCACTCTGGTCAGCGATGAGACCGTGCGCCAGTCCGCCTGGCAGGCCTTTGCCCGCGCCAATGAGGAGGCGGCCCTGCTGTTTGAGGATGACAGGCAAAGCCTGTATCGCAGCCTCAAGCTTGAGGGTATTCGCACGGCACCGCTCAGCATCTGTGTGACCTGCGATCCGACGCGCGGCGGCAAGGTGGTTCTGGGGCGTACCCACAATCCGCGCATGGATGTCTATTCCACCGTTTGCGCCGTGCAGAACCTATGGCTGGCAGCCCGTGCCGAAGGGGTTGGCGTCGGCTGGGTCAGCATTTTCCATGATGCGGATATACGCGGCATTCTGGGCATACCTGACCATATCGAAATCGTTGCCTGGTTATGCCTCGGTTACGTCAATCAGCTCTATGGCGAGCCGGAGCTTGCGGTGAAGGGCTGGGCCAAACGGCTGCCGCTGGACGAGCTGATCTTTCGCGATCAGTGGGGCAAGAGCTGATAACGGCAGATAACAGCTGACGTCAGTCGCTTATTGCTGCTGGGGCTGCGCGCCCTTGAGAGCCGGGTTGTGCAGATCGATCCGGCTGGTTTCCTCGGGCAGGAATTGCGGGCCGACCACGCGAACCTTGCTGTTTTTCGGATCGTAGTCGCGCTCAATGGGGGCTGCGACAACCGGGGTTTCTTCCTGCTTCTTCTGCGCATTCGGCGTCTTGATGTCTGTTACGCCGGAATAGGGTTCAGCCGGTTTGGACTGGTTGGCTTCGCCCTGTTTTTTCATCTGGTCGAAATAGGAGGCCATGTTGCAGGTGCAGGATGGCGAGCGGGTCGCAGCCGAGGTGTTGCGATAAGCAAAGGCGGTTGGCAGATCCTTGTAAGGCCTGCCGGTCTCGGCCGAAATCATGTCCGCACTCTCCTGACCCTGCAGGGAGTGGTAATATAGCTCGGTATCGACGCCAGGGCACATCTGGTCGCAGACAGCAGCCTGACGGCGGAAATCCAGCGGCGATGCATTGGATGAGATCGGGAAGAAGGCGCCATCACAGGTGCGCACGCACAACGTTCTGAGACCACTTTCCATGGGTGGCATGAACATTGGCTGGCGGTTCGGGTCCACCTCGATCATGCCGGGTGGGGCAAATTCCTCGGTCTGGTCATTCGGGTTAACGGCCGCCGACTGCGGGCGCTCGTCAAAACAGCCATTGGCATCCAGCGCTGCCATGATCTGCTGGCGGTCAGCGCTGCGATTGCGCTGCATCTGCACCATGTGGTCACGCGCTGCCAGCAGCTCTTCACGCTCAGCTTCGGCGTCATACAGCGCATCCTCGATCTGCGCGCACAGCTGGGCATTTTCGCCGCCATAAACGATGACACTGCCGCTGGAGCAGCCATAGGCGCGCAGGTCGTTTCGGATCTTGCGGATGATGATGTTCTGGCGGGTCAGCGCGCTGGCATAGTGGCGCACTTCTGCGGTGTTGCCGATCACCTCGGTCGGTGCGCGCAGCTGCTGTCTCAGATCGTCACAAATGGATGCGGCAAAGGCACTGGCAGGCAGGGTGGCGGCCAGCGCCGGCAATAACAGCAATGTCAGTTTACGCAGTTTCAGAGCTGTCACCTGTTCGTTTCGCTTCCAGTTGGCTGTTTCCAGTTAGGTTGCGTTTGTCCGCCTTGCCTTGAGCGGTCATCGATCGAAAGGGAGCATAAAAGATGCCGCAATCGCCTCATTCATCAGATTGTTATCATATAAATGAGGCAGTTGCGGCAATCGGCAATTCAAAACTGCGTTAACGCAGGTTTAGCGTCCACATTACGGGTGCGAGGCTTCCACGACAGCCAGTGCTGCCATGTTGACCACACCGCGCGATGTGACGGTTGGCGACAGGATATGCGCGGGCAGAGCCGTGCCGAGCAGGATCGGGCCAACATGCAGCGCATCCGTCATGGTACGAACCAGACCGAGTGAAATATTCGCCGCATCCAGGTTCGGGAACACCAGCAGGTTTGCTTCACCAGACAGCGTGCTGTTTGGCATGGCGCGCTTGCGCAGGCTTTCCGTCAGGGCTGCACCACCCTGCATTTCGCCGTCGACTTCCAGCTCTGGTGCATTTTCACGCACGATCTGCAAGGCGTCGCGCATCTTGCGGGCGCTTTCCGAATCACGCGAACCGAAGTTGGAGTGGCTGATCAGAGCGGCCTTTGGCGTGATACCGAAGCGGCGGATTTCCTGTGCGGCCAGAATGGTGCTTTCAGCCACTTCCTCGGCCGTTGGATTGTAGGTCACGAAGGTGTCGCTGAAGAAGGTTGCGCCACGCTGCGAGATGATCAGGCTGAGGCCGGAGAATGCACGCACGTCCTTTTTCTTGCCGATGATCTGGTTCACGTCACGCAGGTGACGGTCAAAACGGCCTTCAAGACCGCAGATCAGCGCGTCTGCTTCACCACGCTTGACCGACAGCGCACCGATAACGGTGGTGTTGGTACGAACGATGGTGCGGGCTGCTTCCGGGTTGATACCCATGCGGCCAACCAGCGCGAAGTAGTCATCGACATATTCGCGGTAACGTGGATCGTCTTCCGGATTGACGACGGCAAAGTCCGTATGCGGGCGAATGCGCAGACCGAAACGCTTGAGGCGGGATTCGATGATCTGCGGACGACCGATCAGGATCGGTACGCCAGTGCCTTCTTCCAGAAGAACCTGGGCGGCACGCAGCACGCGTTCGTCTTCGCCTTCCGAGAAGATGATGCGCTTCTTTTCAGCCGTTTTTGCAGCGGCAAAGATTGGCTTCATCACGAAACCGGAACGCCAGACAAAGCGGTTCAACTGGTCGAGATAGGCGTCGAAATCAGTGATCGGACGCGAAGCAACGCCGCTGGCTGCTGCTGCACGGGCAACAGCCGGTGCAATGCGCAGGATCAGGCGTGGATCGAATGGCGACGGAATGAGGTAGGTCGGGCCAAAGACCGGTGTGTCTCCGGAATAGGCCTTGGCTGCCACCTCAGACACTTCTTCACGCGCCAGTTCGGCAATCGCCTTGACGGCGGCCATCTTCATTTCTTCGTTGATGGTGGTGGCACCGCAATCCAGCGCACCGCGGAAGATGTAAGGGAAGCAGAGAACGTTGTTCACCTGGTTCGGATAGTCCGAACGGCTGGTGCAGATCATCGCATCAGGGCGGGCTGCACGGGCAACTTCCGGCATGATTTCCGGGTTCGGGTTGGCAAGCGCCAGAATGAGCGGCTTTTCAGCCATTTGTGCCAGAAGCTCAGGCTTCAGAACACCAGCGGCCGACAGGCCGAGAAACACGTCTGCACCCTCGATGGAATCGGCCAGAACGCGCTTGTCGCTCTTCTGGGCGTAGATTTCCTTCCACTCGTCCATCAGGGTGTTGCGGCCCTCATAAACCAGGCCTTCTATGTCGTGCACCCAGATGTTTTCCTTCTTGGCGCCCAAGGACACCAGCAGGTTAAGGCAGGCAAGGGCTGCGGCACCGGCGCCCGAAGCGACGATCTTGACGTTGCCCAGCGATTTGCCGGACAGTTCCAGACCGTTCATGACCGCTGCAGCCACGATGATGGCGGTGCCGTGCTGGTCGTCATGGAACACCGGAATGTTCATCTTTTCGCGCAGCTGGCGCTCAACTTCGAAACATTCGGGTGCCTTGATGTCTTCAAGGTTGATGCCGCCAAAGGTCGGCTCCAGCGCTGAAATGGTCGAGACCATGTCGTTGATGCCGGGCGCGTCGATTTCAATGTCGAAAACGTCGATGCCGGCGAATTTCTTGAACAGGACGGCCTTGCCTTCCATCACGGGCTTGGAGGCCAGCGGGCCAATATTGCCAAGACCGAGAACAGCCGTACCGTTGGAGATAACGGCGACCAGATTGGCGCGTGCCGTATATTCGGCGGCTGTCTCAGGGTTTTCATGAATGGCAAGGCAGGGGGCTGCAACGCCCGGCGAATAGGCAAGCGCCAGGTCGCGCTGGTTGCCAAGCGGCTTGGTCGGCTGGATTTCGAGCTTGCCGGGGCGCGGATAGCGGTGGAAAAAGAGCGCCTGTTCGTCCAGGTCAGCACTTGCCGGTTTGGGTTGCGTTTTGTTTTTATCCTGCGAATTCATTCCTGCACCGCTTTTATCAAATGTTTTCGTTGGGCTTCTGAATACATCAATCAGCCCCATGGTACAGCCGTTATTAGATTGATTCGTGTCAAAGTGAGTGTGGGTGAAGAGGGTTTTGCGGCAGAAAATAGTCCTTTGTCATGATGCTGAAACACGACTCTGGTTCTGGAGTGTGTAGTTTGATTGCCAAGACAGGGGGATGTGTTCCGTGGCCCGGCAAATGGAAACCAGACATTTCAGAACCTTATTCATCTCGGACGTGCACCTTGGCTCCAAGGCTGCCAAAACCGACTACCTCCTGGATTTTCTACGTCATCATGATGCTGACACGATTATTCTGGTGGGCGACATTATTGATGGCTGGCGCCTGCGTCGTAACTGGTACTGGCCGCAAGGGTGCAATGACGTGGTGCAGAAACTGTTGCGCAAGGCGCGCAAGGGTGCCCGCATCATCTACATTCCCGGAAATCATGATGAGTTTCTGAGAGAGTTTCCCGGATCGCATTTCGGCGGCATCGAAGTGGCCGAACGCATGGTGCATGAGGCGGGTGACGGCAAGAAATACCTGATCATCCATGGTGACGAGTTTGACGTTGTGGTGCGCAATGCGCGCCTGCTCGCCTACCTCGGTGACTGGGCCTATGATGCCGCCATCGCCATCAATGTCATGCTGGCAGCGGTTCGCCGCCGTATTGGCCTGCCATACTGGTCATTTTCGGCCTGGGCCAAGCTGCAGGTCAAACACGCCGTCAATTTCATTGGCGAGTTCCAGCGCGTTGTCGTGGATGAAGCCAAGCGCAATGAAGTGGATGGCGTGATCTGTGGCCATATCCACCACGCCGTGATCAGCGAGATGGACGGTATCCGTTACATCAACACCGGTGACTGGGTAGAAAGCTGTACGGCAATTGCCGAAAACGAAGATGGCAGCTTTGAGTTGATCACCTGGATGCAGGCCGAAGAAAACCCGGAAAACATTGAGCATGAAGAGCCGATTGCTCTGCCGCCATTCCCGATGCGCGCTGCCTGATCGATGATACCGTCCAATAAAAAGCCGCTGTGATATCACGGCGGCTTTTGTCGTTTCAGATGATAGCGTGAGATCCGTCAGCCCCAGAGCGACCGTTCCGGCGGGTGTACCAGCGAACCGTCATAGGTGAGCGCCGGGTCGCGGTCACTGGCCAGCAGCAATGGCCCGTCGAGATCGGCATAGTCCGTGCCTTGCGCCAGAAGCACCGCAGGCGCCATGGCCAGTGACGTGCCCACCATGCAGCCGACCATGATGGTGTAACCGAGCCGGACGGCTTCCTGCTTCATCATAAGCGCTTCCGTCAGGCCGCCAGTTTTGTCGAGCTTGATGTTGATTGCGTCATATCTGTTTCTCAACGTTTCAAGATCAGCCGTTGAATGCACGCTTTCATCGGCACAGATCTGCACCTGCCGTTTGATGCGGGCGAGAATGTCATCCTTGCCGGCGGGCAGGGGCTGTTCGATCAGCGACACGTTGAGGTCAGCGGCAATTTGCAAGTGACGTTCGATGTTGTCGTCAGTCCAGCCTTCATTGGCATCAACGATGATGCGGCTGTTGGGCGCTGCCTTTCGCACCGCGCGCATTCGGCTTTCATCGTCCTCGGTGCCGAGTTTGATCTTCAAAAGAGGTCGATGCGCATTCACTTTTGCGTTTTCATACATCGTGTCGGCGTCACCGAGCGAAATTGTATAGGCCGTGACCAGTGGGGTCGCCGGTTCATGCAGGATTTGCGAGGCGACACTGAGGCCCGAGCGTTTTGCCTCATAGTCCCAAAGCGCGCAATCAACCGCATTGCGGGCCGCACCTGGCTTCATGACCGTTTGCAATGCTACACGGTCCAGACCATCTGTTATTGCGGCCGATATCGCCTGAATATCGGCGATCACGCCCTCGATGCTTTCGCCATAACGGCGATAGGGCACACATTCCCCAACCCCGGAAAAGGCGCCGTCACTTATGGTGCAGGTCACCACTTCTGCTTCGGTTTTACTGCCGCGCGAGATTGTGAAGCTGCCAGATATGGGGAAGGATTCTGTCGTCACCTGCAGTTGAACGGGCATGCAATACACTTCGATTTTGTGCGGAAAACGTGCGAAAAATCAAAAAACTCACGAAAACCGGCCGGTTGCGATGGCTTGTCATCTTATGAAAAGATATGAATCGATAGATTCGATGGCAAAGCTGCACGCGTACAGGAAAAGATGCAAGCTCGCGAGAACAACACAGACGCCCATCTGGCGAGCATTGCTTCGGACACCGATTCCGCAGGCGGTGCCGAACGTTTTGTGCTGAGCGGTGACTGGCGCAATGACACCATTACAGGTGTTCTGAAAGAGATTTCGCAGCCCGCAAAGCGCTCGCAATCCGGCACTGTCGAGATTGATCTTTCCGGTATTGGCCGCGTCGATACAGCAGGTGCCTGGATCATCCAGAAATTCCGCAATGAATTGGGCAAGAGCGGCGGCACGGTCAACTTTACCGGCGACAACAAGCAGGTTGAAGAACTGATTGAAGCACTGCCGGATGAGGCTGGTCCTCCTGCCGACA
>NZ_DAMDBP010000028.1:43292-55523 GCF_032092815.1 Agrobacterium sp.
CGGGCGGCGATTTTCTGGCTGGTATGTATATTCTCGGCTCCGCCGTTCGCGGCGCACAGATGAAGCTGGGGCGCGGCACCGGTGTGTCGCCCGCCGCCATCATCAACCAGATTGATCATATGGGCGTGCGCGCCGTTCCTATCATCGTGCTGATGTCGTTTTTGATCGGTGCGATCATAGCGCAGCAGGGCGCTTTCCAGCTTCGTTATTTCGGTGCGGAAGTGTTCGTTGTCGATCTGGTCGGCATTTTGCAGTTGCGCGAAATCGGCGTCTTGTTGACCGCCATCATGATTGCAGGTCGCTCCGGCAGCGCGATTACCGCCGAAATCGGCTCGATGAAAATGCGCGAAGAAATCGACGCACTGAAGGTGATTGGCCTTAACCCGGTGGGTGTGCTGGTTTTCCCGCGTCTGGTGGCGTTGACCATTGCCCTGCCGCTCTTGACCATTCTTGCCAACTTTGCCGCGTTGTTTGGCGCAGCTGTCGTGGCACTGATCTATTCCGGCATCACGTTCGAAGTGTTCCTGTCGCGTTTGCATGCGGCCGTTGAAATGTCGACCATTGCATCGGGCATGATCAAGGCACCATTCATGGCGCTGATCATCGGCATTGTCGCCGCCGTCGAGGGTATGAAGGTTGGCGGAAGCGCTGAATCGCTTGGCCAGCACGTCACATCCTCGGTGGTCAAATCCATCTTCGTGGTCATTCTCGTGGACGGGCTTTTTGCCATGTTCTACGCGGCGATCGACTTCTAAGGGGGATGGTTGTGGCTGAGACACAAGACAACAAACAGCAAAACAACAGCAAAAAAGACCGCGAAGTCGTGCTGTCCGTCGAAGGGCTGACCGTCGGTTTTGGCGACAAGCTGATCCTCGATAATCTCGACCTGGATGTCTACCGCGGCGAAATCCTCGGTTTTGTCGGTGCCTCCGGTGCCGGTAAATCGGTGTTGATGCGCACGGTGCTGCGGCTTTTGCCGCGCCGCTCCGGCACGATCAAGATTCTCGGAACGGATTATGACAAGGCCAGTGAAGAAGAGCGCATGGCGCTCGATACCCGTCTTGGCGTGCTGTTCCAGCAGGGCGCATTGTTTTCCGGCCTGACGGTCAAGGAAAACATCCAGCTGCCGATGCGCGAATATCTCGATCTGCCGAAATCGCTGATGGATGAGCTGGCACGTTTGAAGATCGACATGGTCGGTTTGAAGCCCGATGCGGCCGATAAATATCCGTCCGAGCTTTCCGGCGGCATGATCAAACGTGCAGCCCTTGCAAGGGCGCTGGCGCTCGATCCGGACCTGGTGTTCCTGGATGAACCGACTTCGGGTCTTGATCCTATCGGCGCTGCCGAATTCGACAATCTTATTGCAAGGCTGCGGGATACGCTGGGTCTGACCGTTTATATGGTGACCCACGATCTCGACAGCCTGTTTTCCGTCTGTGACCGCATTGCCGTGCTCGGCAACAAGAAAGTATTGGTTGAAGGCACACTTGAGGATATGTTCGCCTGCGACGATCCTTGGGTTCAGTCATACTTCAAGGGCAAGAGAGCCAGAGCGGTTGTGTCCCCGAACAACGTGCATGAAACCCCGGTGGAGTAACAAAACCTATGGAAACCAAGGCCAATTACACCATCGTCGGTATTTTTACCCTGATCGTCGTCGCGGCTGCCTTCGGCTTTGTCTACTGGATGGCCGAGTTCGGTCGCGGTGGGCCGATGGCGCAGCTTGTCGTGCGTATTCCAGGCTCTGCCAACGGTCTGTCGGTTGGGTCGCCGGTGCGCTTCAATGGTATTCCGGTTGGTACCGTGCGCGGCCTGTCGATCGATTCAGAAGACCCGCAATATTCCATCGCCTTTACGGAAATTCAGGCGCAGGCACCGGTGTTTACCAGCACTCGCGCGGTTCTGGAAATTCAGGGCCTGACCGGTGCTGCCTATATTGAACTGTCCGGCGGTCGCAAAACCGATGAACGCATTTTGCAAAAAGCGTTTGAAACTGGCGTGCCGGCCGAATTGACCGCGGATCTTTCGAGCGTCACCAACCTTCTGGCCACAGCGGACAAGATCCTGACCCGTGCAGACAATGCGATTGGTGAGTTGCAGGGCTTTGTGCAGGATGCGCGTGGTCCGCTGACCCAGACGGTGCGCAATGCCGAGAAATTTTCCAATGCGCTGGCGGAAAATTCCGATGGCATCGACAGTTTCCTCGAAAGCATGAGCTCGCTGTCCGTCACCGTCAAATCGGTATCTGGCCGTCTGGAAAGCACTTTGGCGGCGGTGGAAGATCTGGTGCGCGCTGTTGACGCCAAGAAGGTTGATACGATTCTTGCCAATGCAGAAAAGGTCAGTGGTGATGTCGCCAGGGCGTCGGGCAATGTTGATGACCTGATGGCCAGTGTAAAACGCACTGCTGAAACGTTCGAGAGAACCGGCACGGATGCGCAGGGCGTGCTGAAACGCGCCGATACGCTGCTGGCAGCGGTTGATCCGGCTAAGGTCGGCACCGCAGTTGACGATATTTCCGTGGCAACCAGGGATGCACGCAGCGCGATTGCTTCCTTCAAGGGTGTGGCCGATGACGTTGACAAGCGTCGTGACCAGATCGACAGAACCATTGCCGACTTCCAGGAAATGGCCGGCAAGTTGAACGCTGCATCCAACCGCGTTGACGGAATTCTCATAAAAGTCGACAACTTGCTTGGAACCGATGACGCCAATTCGCTGTTTGTGAAGGCGCGTGAAACTCTGGCGTCCTTCAAGAGCGTGGCGGACACCCTGAATGCGCGTATTGGGCCAATCGCCGATAATCTGGCACGGTTTTCCGGAGCAGGGCTGCGGGACGTTCAAGCGCTTATCGGAGACACCCGTCGGACGGTCGATCAGTTGAATAATACGATTATGAACTTCGACCGTAATCCGCAAAGGTTGATTTTTGGCGGTGAAACCGTCAAGCAATATGATGGCAGGACACGGCGTTGAGGCTGATTCCGTACAAGGTGGCAAAGGGGTAATGTGAATATGGCTGTTGCAATACGCCCTGCGACGATCCGTGCGGTACTGGCATTTCCAATTGTTCTTCTGTCTTTGAGCAGCTGTGGTACTGCCGCAAAGAACGACACGTTTGATCTTTCGGCGTCATCTCTGGCCGCAACCGAAGGCCGTTCGCTGAAAAGCCGCCAGGTGCTGGTTCCTGAACCGACAGCACTGAAAACGCTGGACAGCGAAAACATCGTTGTTCGCCTGTCCTCATCCGAGGTGCAGTATCTGGCAAACTCGCAGTGGAGCGATCGCCTGCCGCGTCTGGTGCAATCCAAGCTGGTGGAAGCCTTTGAAAATACCGGCAAGCTCGGCGGCGTTGGCCGTCCGGGGCAGGGGCTGGCCATCGACTACCAGGTCGTCACAGATATTCGCTCGTTTGAGATCGACACCAAGGGTGGCAACACGGCCGTTGTCGAAATTTCGGTCAAGATCCTCAATGACCGTAACGGCACCATCAAGGCACAGCAGTCCTTCAAGGCTGAAACGCGCTCTTCCGGCACATCGAATGCCGCTTTCGTGAAATCACTGGATGGCGCATTTGCCGCCGTGTCACGCCAGATCGTCGACTGGACGTTGAAGTCGCTTTAAGCCGACGATCTTTCTTCACTTCTGTCGTGACAGGCTGCTGCCGCTTTTTAGGAGCGGCAGAGCTTGAGGATGAAGTTTTCCGCTTCAATCACCGATGTCGTCACCTGCGCAAATGCGTGGCTGTCACCGGGATTGTGTTCCAGGTGCATTGCCGCAGCAGAGACCTGGAATGCACCCACCGCATCCGCCGAACCTTTCAGGCGGTGTGACAGCGCGACAATCCTCGTCTTGTCGGCGGTCGCCAGCTCATGCAGGATGACGCGGGTGTTACGGGCAAAAAGCTGGAGGATTTCGATTTCCAGTTCCTTGTCACCCATGGTCTGTTTGGACAGGTGGGCAAGGTCAACCGGCTTGGTGCTGGTTGTGTAACTGGCGGAAAAATTATCCGGCATACCAAATGCCATATTTGCAGCTGCCATGATGGGTTTCCCATTTTGTTATATTCTGTGCCGGATTTACGCACATGACGGTGTGGTATCTCCCTAAAATGCGGCACAAAGCAGGCTGATATTTTTAGATATGGTTAATTTATGTTAAATCGATATGAAACAAGAGCTTGCTGATTAAGATGTGATTTAAAAACTGTTAACAAGACCGTTCATTCCCTGGTGGCGGCAAATGCGTTAATTGTTTCAAGGGCGTAAATGTGCCACTACGATACTGCTATGGTGCGTGCGCTTGGGCCGGAACTTTATGAAATGACACAATGATGTTATTTTCGTTCCGGAAATGAGGGGTGCGCCATAGGGGGTGCATAGTAATGAGCGGGACACATTCTATCGTGTAAGGGTAGGGTTTCCTGTAGGCATGATGCCTCGGACGGTTTTAGGCGGCTGACTGATCGAGGTTATATCTGGCCGGGCGTATTAGTAACGAGGCGTAACCGCATGGCGAATAACAAGTTCAGTGACTCGATTGACGAGACTGCATTTCAGGCGCTGGAGGATGCCCTCCAGACAGGCAAGTCTGATGCAGATGCGCAGCCTCGAAAACGATCGACGCCAAAGTCCTCGGAGGCTAAAGTGCCCGAATCTTCCAGAAAGCCGGTATCAGAAACGCAAGCGCGCGCAGCCGCTGAGCAGAACAGGGCCGCAGGGCTGGAGGCCACCAATGACGGCTCCAAACGCAACACCGTTGCCATCCTGAAAGCTCTGGAAAGCACGTCGATTGCCTCGGCAATCCGCAACGCTGCGATTATTTCCATTGTTTGGGCACTGTGCGGTCTGGCGCTTGGTCAGGCCATTTACGGCAATCTCATCTGGCAGGCTGGCTCATTGGCTGAGCTTTTCGCCATTCCGGGCATCATGGCCGTTTTCGTCGGCATTGTTGTTCCTGTCATTCTGTTCTTTGCCTTTGCCATCATGATGGCGCGTGCCCGCGATCTGCGTAACGCTGCCCGTTCAATGGCCGAAGTGGCGCTTCGCCTTGCCGAACCGGAAACTGTGGCTGCTGACCGCATCATGTCGGTAGGGCAGGCGGTTCGTCGCGAAGTTTCCGCCATGAATGAAGGCATCGAGCGCACCATCGCCCGTGCCACCGAACTTGAAACGCTCGTGCATTCCGAAGTGAATGCGCTTGAGCGCAGCTATGCCGACAATGAACTGCGCGTGCGCAGCCTTGTAACGGAGCTTTCTTCCGAGCGTGACGCCATCGTCAACCACGCCGAACGCATTCGTGCATCGATCATCGGCGCGCAGGATGACATCAAGGAAGAATTGTCGCTGGCGGGCGAAGAGCTGTCCATTCGTCTGGCAACCACCGGCGAAGCCTTTGCTTCGATGATCGACACACGTTCGGCCGCTCTGCTTGAGAAGTCGCGCGTCACGACTGAAGCCATGGGCAGCCTGATTGCCGCCAAGACCGACAATCTGCTCAAGGCGCTGCACACATCTGGCACCAGCCTTGCCAATGAATTCGACATGCGCCTGCACAACCTCACTTCGACCATGTCGGACCGGGGTGCCGTGCTGCTGGAGCAGTTTGCAACACAGGCCTCAACAC
Source organism: Agrobacterium sp. (assembly GCF_032092815.1). Classification (GTDB taxonomy): domain Bacteria; phylum Pseudomonadota; class Alphaproteobacteria; order Rhizobiales; family Rhizobiaceae; genus Agrobacterium. Next base: position 48,921 of record NZ_DAMDBP010000028.1, read on the forward strand.
TGGATTCCGGTGCTGAAAAGCTCAACCTTGCCATTGAAGAGCGCACACGCCTTCTCAATGAAGTGCTGTCGTCGCGCACCAAGGAACTCTCAGACAATCTCAACCGTGGCGAAGAAGCCATCAGCGGGTCGCTGGATACGGTTCTCAACAAGCTCAGCGAAACGCTGGATGAGCGTGGCCTTTCGTTCCGCAAGAGCCTGCAGTCCACGGCTGACGACGCGATCATGGATCTCGACCTGCGCTCTGGCCTGTTCGAAGAGCGCCTGCAGGCAACGGTTGGTCAGGTCAACTCGGCCTTTGACGAGCGCGTTGCAGAATTTGCCAGCGCCTTTGACCGTCGTGCCGGTTCGCTCGACAGCAAGCTCATGGAAAGCCTGGCCCGCATCAATGAAGCGGTTGCCGGTGGTTCCGATGCCATTGACGGCATCTTGAGCTCCAGCATCGATCGCCTTGGCTCTGCTTTGACCGACCAGTCCTTTGCGCTGGCAACGGCACTCGGCACCGGCCAGGAGATGCTTGAAAACGCTCTTGATGAGCGCACCCGCGAACTCAGCAACGCCGTTGCATCGCGCACGCAGGAAATCACCAACGCACTGGGCGACACGCATGAGCGTATCGACAGCATCATGGCAGAGCGCAGCGGTGCATTGTTCAATGCGCTGACTGCAAGCCAGAACCGTTTCGATGAAACGCTGGCCAGCCGTTCGGAAGCCATCACCAACTCGTTGTCTGGTGCGCCAGAGCGTATGGCCGAGATCCTGGACGCAAGAGCAGCCGAAATCACCAACACGGTTGCCGACATCGAGCAGCGTCTTACCGCTGCCCTCGATGGTCGCTCCGCCGCCATTGCATCGACACTGGAAGACAAGGCCAACTACATCACCAGCACGGTTGCCGGTGTTGAAGAACGCTTGTCGAGCACGCTCGATGATGCCTCGATGGCGATTTCCCTGTCGCTGGAAAGCCGCACCTCGTTCCTGGCCGATACGGTTTCGGATGCCGAGCAGCGCATTGCCTCCACGCTGGATGGTGCATCGTCTTCGATCACCAACGCGCTGGAAAGCCGCACGACCTATCTGACGGAAGCTGTTGCAGATGCCGAACAGCGCCTGTCCAGCAAGCTCGACGACGCCTCCATGTCGATGTCGCTGTCGCTGGAAAGCCGCACATCCTTCCTGGCTGATGCCGTGTCCGATGCTGAACAGCGCCTTGCTTCCACACTGGATGGTGCATCGACTTCGATCACCAGCGCGCTGGAAAGCCGTACAAGCTACCTGACCGACGCCGTGTCTGACGTTGAACAGCGTCTGGCCAATACGCTCGAAGGTGCGTCCTCTGCCATCACCAACACGCTGGAAAGCCGCACGGTCTACCTCACCGAGGCAGTTTCGGATGTGGAACAGCGTTTGGCCAGCAAGCTTGATGATGCTTCCATGTCGATCTCCATGTCGCTGGAAACCCGCACGTCGATCTTTGCAGAAACGGTGTCTGACGCCGAGCAGCGCATTGCCTCCACGCTGGATGGCGCATCCTCGTCGATCTCGACAGCGCTTGATAACAAGGCAATCTACCTCGAAAACGCGGTTGCCGGTGTCGAACACCGCCTGACGTCTTCGCTGGAAGAAACATCGTCTGCCATCCTCGGTTCGCTGGAAGCGCGTGCAGACGCCATTTCCACCACCGTGACCAGCGTCGAGCAGCGTCTTGCCGACACGCTTGAGGGCTCTTCGGCCAATATTTCCGGCATGCTGTCGGGCAGGGTCAATGAAATCAGCAATGTCGTCACCGGCATCGAACAGCGCCTTGTCTCCACGCTGGACGACCGCTCCGCGACCATTGCCGAAACGCTTGGCCGCAATGCTGCACATATTGAAAACACAGTTGGTTCTGCCGCACACCTCATCGACAGCAAGGTCAGCGACGCTGCCTATCTGATCGAAAACAGCGTGACCGGTGCGGCCAACCGCATTGAAACCGCGATTGATGGCGGTACCGACAAGTTTGCCGGCACGCTGGAAACCGGTGTGTCTCGCCTCGAGCACAGCCTCACGGCGTCGCATGAGCAGATCAAGAACACATTCGAGAAGCGTCATTCCGACATCGAACAGACCCTGACATCCGCCAGCGGTCAGTTGAACGACATGTTGTCCGACCAGGCCGTTTCCATCGGCACCAGCCTCGCATCGAGCGCCGGCATGCTGGAAATGTCTCTGGAAGGTCAGCAGGAAGCCCTGGAGCGGGTTATCGCCACCAGTGGTGCCGACCTCGAAGCCAGACTGCGCAACGGCATTGGCGAAATCGCTGGCAAGATCAGCGATGCGGCAGGCGACATCACATCGGCCACCGAAAACCTGTCTTCGCGCATCGACCAGTCGGTCAGCGGCGTTGCCGGTCAGCTCAACGCGACAGAGGCTCGTCTTGGCCAGTCGCTGGAAGGTTTCCAGCACCGCATCCAGACTGATCTGCACAATGTCAGCGCAACGATCGACGATGCCAATGCACGTATCTCCGAGACGCTCGGTTCGCGTTCGCAGGAATTCGTCAGCGCAGGCAGCGACGTGGCAGACCGCATTGCGTCGACCATCGACGAACGCCTCGGCACGATGGACCGCGCACTGAACATCGGTCTTGAAAACGTCAACCGCACGATTGGTGAAAAGGCGACAGGCCTTGCCTCCACACTGCGTGAAGCCGTTTCTTCCGCCACCCAGAGCATGGATGGTGAAGCCCTGCGTTCTGCCGAACTTCTGGCAAGAACCGGTAGCGACTTTGCCTCGACGTTGCGTGGCGCCGTGTCCTCTGCCACAGAGAACATGGATGGCGAAGCCCAGCGTTCTGCCGAGCTTCTGGCCAGAACGGGTAGCGACTTTGCCTCGACGCTGCGTGGTGCCGTGTCCTCTGCCACAGAGAACATGGATGGCGAAGCCCAGCGTTCTGCCGAACTTCTGGCAAGAACAGGCAGCGACTTTGCCTCGACGCTGCGTGACACGGTGTCCAACGCCACCCAGAGCATGGATGGTGAAGCCCTGCGTTCGGCCGAATTGCTGGCCAAGGCAGGCAGTGATTTCGCCCAGCAGGTTCAGGCCCGCAACGACGAGTTCACCCAGGCCATCGAAAACCGCTCCGGCGACATCATCAACCGCATTTCCGATGCGCAGAACCGTCTGTCTTCGCAGGCAGCGGCCGTTGCCCACACCTTCTCGGAAGCTGGCAATGTCATCGTCAACAAGGTTGCCGAGGCCGAAAACGTGGTGCGCACGCAGGCCGATACCATTGCCCAGAGCCTGTCGCAGGTTGAGGCAGCATTGGGTGCCCGTGGCGACTCCATCCGTTCGACTTTGGATGAGCGCACCCGCGAACTGAACTCCATGCTGGCAAGCCGCTCGGCAGAACTGTCGCGCCTGATCGAAGAAAAGGCCCGTCCGGTTGTCGACCAGTACGCCAATATCGGTCAGGAAGCGGCAGAACGCATCAGCACGGCAACCCGTGAAAGCGTGGATATTCTCTCGGCCAGCAACGCTGAAATCGTCAACCGTGTCGAACAGACCGTGGGCGATCTCAATGCAGCCGTCAGCAAGGCCTCCACGGACTTTGCAGCCGTTGACCAGACACTTGGCAGCACGGCAAGCCGTTTTGCAGAAACCGCTTCGCAGGCCGCCGACATGGTGTCCAGCTCCAGCCGTCTTCTGGAAGGCAAGATCGACCGTCTGTCGAACATCTCCGGCCAGACACTGTCGCAGGTTGCCGGCATTATCGGCCGCTTCGAAGAACATTCGAAGATGCTGTCGCAGGCCTCCGATCTTCTCGGTGCTGCCCAGTCGAGCCTCGTTGGCACGCTGGAAGAGCGCCAGGATGCCTTGAGAACGCTGGCCGTTGGTCTGGTAAAACGGTCCGAAGACATTGAAGCGACAATGCGCAACGTTGTCTCGTCCGTCGAAGGCACGATTGGCCACGCCGAAGAGCGTGCCGCCAATGTTGCCGGCACATTGCGTGAAAACCTGTCGTCGTCCTTCTCGGAAGTCGGCAAGGCTCTGGATGATACCGAACAGCGCGCCCAGTCCGCCGCCAACAACATGCGCAATGCGCTGTTGTCTGCCGGTCAGGAAGCCAACCGCTCTATCGAGACAACGCTTGCTGATGCACGCAAATACTCCGATGAGCTGGCCGACCGCGTTCGCAATGGCGTCAAGTCGTCGCTGGCAGATGTCGACACGATCCTTGGTGATGCAACGGATAAATCCAATGCAGCTGCCGCCAATGTTCGCGAAACCCTGCGTCTGGCCGTCGAAGAAGCCGTGACCCGCTTTGCCGGTGCAACGGATGAGATCCGTCGCTCCAGCCACGACATCCGCAAGGAACTGGATTCGACCCGCGCTGAACTGAAGCGTGGTGCCTTCGACCTGCCGGAAGAGGCCAAGGAAAGCGCGGCCGCCATGCGTCGTGCCGTAGCTGAGCAGATCAAGGCTCTGCAGGACATTTCCCAGCTGGTTGGCCGCTCGGCCACGCAGATGGAAATTTCCAGCGCACGCCCTGCAGCGCCAGCACCTCAGCCGGTTGCCCAGCAGCCTGTAGAACGCCGTGTTGCAGAACCTGCACCGCAGCCCGCCGCCGTTGCTGCACCGGTTATCCGTGCACAGCAGCCGCAGAGTCAGCAGCCCGCTCTGGGTGCCTCCACAGGCCTGCGTGGCAGCCTGCCACTCGAAGCAGCAAAGCCGCAGGTAGCGCAGACCACCGGTGTCACCGACCAGGCCGTACAGCGCGGCGAGGGCAGTGGCTGGATCAGCGATCTGCTGCGTGGCGCCTCGCGTGACCCGAATGCTGCCCAGGCCGCCGCTGCGCCAAGCCGCCAGCCTGCAACCCGTCCGGCTGCAGAAGCTGCTGCAACCCAGGCCTCGCGCAACAGCGACAACCGCAACCCGCGCCATATGGTGGAATCGCTGAACTCGCTTTCAGTCGATATCGCTCGTGCCATCGACCACGATGCATCGGTTGACCTGTGGCGTCGTTACCAGCGCGGCGAGCGTGACGTGTTCACCAGACGTCTCTACACGCTGAAGGGTCAGCAGACCTTTGACGAGATCAAGCGTAAATACGAGCGCGAGTCCGAGTTCAGAACGGCCGTTGATCGTTACATCGCAGACTTCGAAAAGCTGCTTGCCGATGTTGCCAAGACCGACCGTGACCGTACCGTCACCCAGTCTTACCTGACATCGGACACCGGTAAGGTCTACACCATGCTGGCCCACGCTGCGGGTCGTTTCAACTGATCTGAAACGTAAGTCAGTAGCTACCTAGTTTGAAAGCCGCCCCCATCCGGGGCGGTTTTTGTTTGTGGGGTACTGAAAAGCCGCCATGTTGGACATGGCCTGATGTGCTTTGCCACGAAAGGATTGCCCATCGATGTTGCCATTTGGTCTGGGGCTTTCTATGTGTGGAACAAATGATAACCCCGCAATTTCTGGATTTCTGACATGACAAAACTGACAATCGTTGCTTTCGACGGCTCGGCCATTGAACTTGATGTTGCAGCCGGTTCCACCGTGATGGAAAACGCCGTGCGCAATTCGGTTCCCGGCATTGATGCCGAATGTGGCGGCGCCTGTGCCTGTGCGACCTGTCATGTCTATGTCGATGATGAATGGACGGAGCGGGTAGGCCCGCCAGAGGCGATGGAGGAGGACATGCTGGACTTCGCCTTTGATGTGCGTCCAACCTCGCGTCTTTCCTGTCAGATCAAGATGAGCGCCGATCTGGACGGCCTCGTCGTACACGTTCCAGAACGTCAGGGCTGATTGCAGGCCCAAGGGCCTATATCAGCGTCAGTGCGCCAGTTGGGCCGATTGGCCATGCGCAGACCGCCCGACACCTTCAGGTGAGCGTCCACGCAGCGCAGTGTGTTTCTGTGCCCTGTGTCGTGGCCAAAAAAAGCCTCGCTCTCCGCATGAAGAGCGAGGCCAGGCGGGCATGCCGCCACAAGGCGAGGGAGGAGACACCTGTGGGTTTCAGGACACGCCAGGGAACTCGAACGCTGCAACTTGCATGGAAATCTTCAAGCGGATGGGTATCGCATTGCCGCCGCCCGGCGCGACCCTAATCCATTGATAAAACGGGAATTTTCCCGCTTCGAATTTAAGCTTTTTATAATTAAATACGCTGATTCGCCACGCCAAGAAATCACTCATGAAAGCACGGGATGTCAGGGGTGCTTTACATCAGGCGATTGGTTTGAGTGGTTTTTGCTTGTGTTGTGCACGGCGATTCTATCATTCCGTGTTTGAAGCGTTTGACGGAATGCGTCTCTGCCTGTTTCAGGCATGTGTCTGCGGGAGAAAAAGGCGTCCTTTCAGCCCAAAGACTTGGGCTGGCTGGATACCTGTGACGGGCACAGGTATGAGGGGTGGATTGGGCACGGTCCTTGGAAAAACAGCCGGGTGTGTGAACGGCTGATATCTCCACCGTCATCCTCGCCCTTGTGGCGAGGATCTAAGCCGGCGCCAAATATGCAACGTGTGATGCTTCTCGAGAAACGAAAGCGTTCTCTGCAAACGCTCCTCATGCCTCGTCCTCGGGTATGACCCGAGGGATGTCACAGGCATCCTGTGT
>NZ_DAMDBP010000029.1:0-3697 GCF_032092815.1 Agrobacterium sp.
CAGGTAGCCGGCGGTGAGGATGAAGCCGACCGCGTTATGGCCGTACCACCACTGCGTCAGCGCATCCTGCACGCCAGAGAACGCCGAGTAGCTTTTGACACCGAGGAACGACACCGGCACCGCCAGATTGTTGACGATATGCAACATGGCAATGGTGACGATGAAGCCGAGGTAGAACCAGTTGGCCACATAGATGTGGGGTTCCTTGCGCTTCAGGATCGTGCCCAGAAACGCAATGAGATAACAGACCCAGACAATCGTCAGCCAGATATCCACATACCATTCCGGCTCGGCATATTCCTTGCCCTGCGTAATGCCGAGAAGGTAACCGGTGGCGGCCATGACGATGAAGAGGTTGTAGCCCCAGAAAACGAACCAGCCGAGGTTACCGCCGAACAGGCGTGCACGCGATGTCCGCTGAACCACATGGAAAGACGTCGCGATAAGCGCGTTACCACCAAAGGCAAAGATCACCGCCGATGTGTGCAGCGGGCGAACGCGACCGAAATTGAACCATGGCTCAATGTTCAGATCGGGAAATGCCAACTGAAGTGCAACGACGAGACCAACGAGAAAACCGACAACGCCCCAGAACACGGTGGCAATGACACCGTATTTGATGACCTCGTCGAAATACTCGGATTGCTGACGTTGTTTTGCAGCGGGATCGACCGGTGCAAAGGATGTACGTCGCAGCAACACGACCGCGCCGATGAGCAGCACGAAAAACAGCACCCACATGTGGGATGCAAACTGATTATCATGGGCGAATGCCGCCCCGAGCAACGCGATAAAGGCTCCCAGAGCCACTATCACGACTTCCAAAGTGTAGTTCATTGTTGGTTTCCCCCAACGTCCTGGCTGATCCGACGCGGCCAGACATCTGCCCTGTGCAGAGTCGTGCGGATGTCGCGTCGTATGGAGAAGTGCCATTCGCAGGCCAAACTTACCTTGATCCAAATCAAGGCAGACAACTGCGACTATGGGAGAAATAGAAACGAACGGGAGTTTAGCGGCATTTTCGCATGTGCATGCGCCGGTCAGGACAACATGCTGCACGATACGCGCGGCTTGATGCCCTGATGTGTGCTTGCGAGTGCAATAACGAGGTCAGGAAATGGCACAGAAAGAAAATCTTTCAGGGCAACCTGAACAGGAAAACATCATCCACATGGCGAGGGCGGAAAAGGATTTCCCCAAACTCGAATGGCTACGCCGGGCTCACAGGGAACAACTGGCGCTCTGTCGTGAACTGGAGGAGATCGCAGATTCCCTGCCCTCCAATGTCAACCGGCAGAAATGCATTTACGCCGCAAAGGCGCTTGGCCCGGTTATCCGCGGTGCACATCACTATGAGGAAACCGTGCTGTTTCCATGGATTGAACACCATGCAAATCTGCTGGCGCGCTCCGAGACGCTTGAGCGCCTGCGCTTTGAACATTTCGAGGATGAATGTTTTGCCGAGGAGCTGACCGATGCGCTGTTGAAGGTCGGCTCCGGCAACCCGGTCAATATGGAAGCCGTCGGTTACATGCTGCGTGGTTTTTTTGAAGCAACCCGCCGCCATATCGCCTTTGAAAGCGATTGCCTGCTCGAGGAGCTGGAAAAGGATCAGACGCATTGAATCAGAAACTTAATTAGCCGATTCAAAATCTGAGAAAACCTTACTTACCCCTTCATTTTAAGGGATAATCCGGCCGCGATGAAATAGACTTCGCTGGCAACTTCCGCCACATTCTGATGCAGGCGGCCGGCATGGTCACGAAACGCCCGCGCCATGCGGTTTTCCGGCACGATGCCAAGTCCAACCTCATTGGACACAAATACCAGCTGCGCCTTGGCCACAGTAATGTGACGGCAAAGGGCTTCAAATTCGGCTGGCATATCCCTGTTATCCATCATCAGGTTTGTGACCCACAATGTCAGGCAATCAATGAGAATGATCCGGTCGGGATCATCGATCTTTTGCAGCAGCCCCACCAGATCGACCGGTTCTTCATGGCTGGTCCAGACGGCACCGCGCCGCGATTGATGCTCCCGAATGCGCTCACGCATCTCGTCATCCCAGGCACGCCCGGTCGCCACATAATGCGCATCAAGACCGCTGGACAGCACCAGATTTTCAGAAAATTTCGATTTGCCGGAACGCGCACCTCCAAGCACAAGAACCGTTCGATTGTGGTGCGACATGAAAATCCGCTCTATCAGGGGTAAAATTGCTGTCTGGACCCCAACGCACCTGACGGCGCGGAGCCATTACATCAAGCCATGAAAAGGGACGATTCGTAGATAGGAGGCGTCCCCCGGTCGATCACGCTTTACATGCCGGTTTCCAATCTGCTTGTGTTTGCCGCAGCTTGCACCATGCAAACCATCGAAAAAACAACAAGCCGGACGGAAAAGGCCCAGACGTCTACAGAATCTAGGATCGCACCGGGCACATGTCAATTCTGACGCCTGTGAGCGGAGATGAATTTCGGGAGTTTCGTCTGGATAAAAATCAAAAAGCGCGCCAGCCACCCAGCTTGCACGCCTCCTGAAAAAAGCCTCAACACACGAGGCAACGGCGACCGGTACGCAATACCTTTTCCGGAGCCGGACTGACGGTCTCGCCGTCTGCAGGAATAGACATAACGGCACATTCTTACCGGAGAGTTAGCAAGCGACTCACAAACGAAAAAACTTTGACGATTTTGCATTTTTCTCGCGAAGCATCTGACCGGCGAAATAGACACCGTTTTTTCAGACCGTTGAGATAGATGATGTCAGCGCATTGCCTGACAGACCGCATGCGGCCATTATCGCCCGGTCTGAAGCGGCACGGATTCGATTGGCGGTCTCAAAACATCATGACAATTATCGACTATACGGCTTTTGTAATCTTCATCCTCTCGTGGAGCAGTTACGCCTGGCTGACATCGGGCAAGCCGCGTTTTGCGCGCCTCAGCCTCAATCAGGCCATGGCCGAGCGCCGCCGCAAATGGATCTACAATTCGCTGCGCCGTGACCTGAAAATGATCGATACGCAGATCATGGCCGGTCTGCAGAATGGCACTGCCTTTTTTGCCTCGACCTCGATCTTTGCAATTGGTGGCTGTTTTGCGCTTCTCGGCGCCACTGATCAGGTTGAATCCGTGTTCAAGGACATGCCCTTTGTGCATTACGCCGGTCGTACGGCCTTTGAACTGAAGGTCATCGGACTGACGACAATCTTCGGTTATGCCTTTTTCAAATTCGGCTGGTCCTACCGCCTGTTCAACTACTGTACCATTCTGTTTGGCGCCATTCCGATGGTGGATGACACGATCGGCGACAGACGCGCCGCAGAACAGGCAGCCGAAAACGTCATCCGCATGAACATCATCGCCGCCAAGAACTTCAATGATGGCCTGCGCACCATTTTCCTGTCGATCGGTTATCTCGGCTGGTTCATCGGCCCTTACGTGTTCATTGGCGGCACCCTGTTCATCATTGCCGTGCTGACACGCCGTCAATTCTTCTCCGAAGCGCGATTGGCGATCATGGAAGACAAACAGCCTTGAAATTGCCTCACTTTGAGGGCGTTGCGATAATCTTTGCAGAATGAAAAATCAGGGATGAGAGAATGACCGACGCGATCACCGGGACAACGCCACCAGCGCCGAAAGGCCGGATCGGCGCACTCGATACATTGCGCGGCATCGCCCTGATTGCCATG
>NZ_DAMDBP010000029.1:3707-11365 GCF_032092815.1 Agrobacterium sp.
TGGGATCTGGAGCTGTTCGGTTATCTCGAACCGGGCACCGCGACCCAAGGTCTCTGGAAGATCTATGCGCGCGGCATTGCCAGCAGCTTTCTGTTTCTGGCCGGTTTCAGCCTTTATCTTGCCCATTCCAGGGGCATAAACTGGCCATCCTTCCGCAAGCGTTTTGCCATGATTGCTGCTGCTGCCGTCGTGATCACGGTGGCAACAGCCATTGCCACGCCCGAGGGCATGATCTTTTTCGGCATATTGCACAATATCGCCGCAGCAAGCCTGATCGGCCTTTTGTTCCTGCGCCTTCCCATCATCGTCACGCTGATCGTTGCCGCAGCGGCACTTGCGGCACCGTTTTATCTGACGGCCGATATTTTCAGCACGCCATGGCTACTGTGGGTGGGGCTTTCGCCTGTTACCCCGCGCTCCAATGATTACGTGCCAATCCTGCCATGGCTGACGCCGTTTCTGCTCGGCCTCACCGCTGCAAAAATCGCCCTGCCCGCTGGCTGGCTTGATCGTTTTCGCACCCCAAGCCATCCGCGCAATCCTCTGGCACTAGCCGGCAAGCACAGCCTTGCCTTCTACCTGATCCACCAGCCCATTCTGGTTGGTCTCGTTTATCTCGCATCGCTGGTCGCACCGCCGCCACCGGTCGATATGGTCGAGGAGTTCAAGAAGAGCTGCGAACGAACCTGCGTCAGCGGCGGAAACAGTGTCGAAATGTGTCAGAGCTTCTGCGGCTGCACGTTGGAAAGACTTCAGGCCGAAAATATATTCGACAATATGATGGCCAGTAAACTGAGCCAGCCAGAGCAGGTTAAAATCGAAGAAATCTCGCTTCAATGCACACGACAAGTGCAGTGACGACAACAAAAAAGCCGCTGTAGAGACAGCGGCTTCACATTATCAGGTTGTTGAAACGGTCAGGTACCGACACCGATTTCCGCGAGGCGTGTCAGGCAGGCCTCTTCGACATTATCAAGTTCTGCCAGCGTTTCATCAATGTCCTTACGCTTCTGGCGCAGCTCATTGCGTTTCTCATCCACCTTTTTCATCAGCATCTCGAGCTGACCGGATTCGCCCGGCGGCTCCTTGTAGACCTGAATGATTTCGCGGATTTCGGCGATGGTGAAACCAATACGGCGGCCTCTGAGAATTTCCTGAATAAGCCTGCGGTCGGCCATCCTGAACAATCGCGTACGACCTCGCCGTTCTGGATGAATGAGCCCCTCGTCTTCGTAAAAGCGCAGCGTTCTTGTTGAAACGCCGAATTCCCGTGTAAGCTCTGTGATGCTATAATATTTATTCACTTGCCGATCCGCTTCATGTCAGGGAAGCAATTATATTGACCTTAACGTAAAAGTCAATTTTCCATTTCCCTGACAGCTCAGCCTACTGCCCCTGCGGATGGCAGAGCATCTGCCCTACCATATGCCGTACCACCAGGTCGCAAGACCGAGGAACGAGAAGAACCCGACAATATCGGTGACCGCCGTCACGAACACGGCCGATGACACCGCTGGGTCGGCGCCGAAACGGTCGAGCACGATGGGAATGAGAATGCCGGCCAGCGCTGCGGCAAACATGTTGATGATCATGGCGGTGGCCAGAATGCCGCCAATCGTGCCGTCATGGAACCATGCACCGGCAATCACCCCGATCGTACAGCCAAACAGCAGGCCATTGAGAATACCGACGCCGGCCTCACGGCCGATGATGCGCCGGGCATTGTGAATATCAAGGTTTTTGGTGGCAAGCGCGCGTACCGTCACCGTCATGGTTTGTGAGCCGGCATTGCCGCCCATGCCAGCCACGATCGGCATCAGAATGGCAAGCGCCACGATCTGTTCGATGGTTGCGTCAAACAGCCCGATCACCGATGCTGCCAGCGACGCTGTCAACAGGTTGACGGCAAGCCATGGCATACGTGAGCGCGAGGTGCTGGAGACGGAGTCCGACAGTTCTTCGTCACCGACACCACCCAGACGCAGCAAGTCTTCTTCCGCCTCTTCCTGAATAACGTCCACCACGTCGTCAATGGTCAGCACACCGACCAGACGACCGTTTTCATCGACAACAGCCGCCGACAAAAGGTCATACTGCTCGAAAAGCTGGGCCGCCTCTTCCTGGTCCATCTCGGCCGGAATTGGGTGGTTGGTGTCATGCATGATCGTTTCGATCTTCACCTGCCGCTTGGAACGCAGCAGCTTGTCGAGATCAAGCGCGCCAACCAGCTTGAAGGTCGGATCGATGACGAAAATCTGGGTGAAACTTTCGGGAAGCTCCTCTTCCTCGCGCATGTAGTCGATTGTCTGGCCAACCGTCCAGAACGGCGGCACGGCGACAAATTCGGTCTGCATGCGGCGACCGGCCGAGCTTTCCGGATAATCCAGCGCACGACGCAGCCGGACCCGTTCGGTAAACGGCAGCTTAGCGAGAATTTCTTCCCGGTCTTCGTGGTCAAGGTCTTCCAGAATGTAGACGGCGTCGTCCGAATCCAACTCACCGATACCGGCGGCAATCTGCTCGTTCGGCATCTGCTCGACAATGTCGAGACGGATCGCCTCATCGACCTCCGTCAAGGCGGTCATATCGAAGTCATCACCCAGCAGGCGCACCAGCGAATGGCGCTGTTCCGGCAGAATGGATTCGATCAGATCGCCCAGTTCGGACTCGTGCAGCCTTGCGACATTTTTACGCAGGAACAGCAGGTCGCGATCGGCGATCGCAGCACCAACCATGGTTAGGAAGTCGGAACGGATGGAACCGTCTTCCGAGTAGATATCTGAGGCTTTTGTGCTGGAATTCACATCCACAGGCTCGTGACGATTTTCGTCCAGATCGGTCATTGGCGCCCCCTGTATAACGTGAATGCCCCCGAATTTCGGGCTGGCTGGAGAATGGCTCTTAAAACCGTATTGTCAACAATCAGGCAAGATGGGTGCCAGGGAAAATTTGATCGGCAAGACAATATCATGCGGTCGCGAACTACCGCTTTAAACCGATTCCTGCGACGAAATCGCGACGCTGATGACCAACAGTTGAAATTCTCAGACGAAGATACAAGTTGACATATGGCTTATGTGGGGGAATCTGGGGAATACAACATGACATTGCAAATCAGGCAATGCGACCAGAAGGCGCAGGAATTGCGCTGAAGCATAAAAATTTTGGGAAAGACACGCTCATGGGCAAGATGGATTTCATCGGCAAAGCATCCTCATCCGCTGGTGGTTGGGGCGCATTGAAAAGTGTTGGCAAGCGACTGCTGGAATCTGGTGCACCAATCTCCGGTGCCCGCACATTGTTGAAAGCCAACCAGCCGGACGGCTTTGACTGCCCGGGCTGCGCATGGGGCGACCCGGAACACGGCTCCTCCTTCGAGTTCTGCGAAAACGGCGTGAAGGCCGTGGCATGGGAAGCTACTGAAAAGCGCGTTCCGCCAGACTTCTTCGCCAGCCATACCGTGACTGAACTGCGCGGCTGGAGCGACTATGATCTGGAACTTCAGGGCCGCCTGACCAACCCGATGCGTTATGACCGCGCCACCGACAAATATGTCGCCGTGTCGTGGGACGAAGCCTTCGCCGAAATCGGTTCGGTTCTGAAAAGCGTTCCGGATCCAAACCGCGCTGAATTCTACACGTCTGGCCGTGCATCCAACGAAGCTGCGTTCCTTTACCAGCTGATGGTGCGCCTCTACGGCACCAACAACTTCCCTGACTGCTCCAACATGTGCCACGAGGCCAGCGGCGTTGGCCTGAAAGCCTCCGTCGGCGTTGGCAAGGGCACTGTTCTCTTGGAAGACTTCGAGCATGCCGATGCGATTTTCTGCATTGGCCAGAACCCCGGCACCAACCACCCGCGCATGCTGGGCGACCTGCGCCGTGCAGCGCTGCGTGGCGCGCGCATCGTTGTTCTCAACCCAATCCGCGAAAAGGGCCTTGAGCGCTTTACCGACCCGCAGGACAAGGTTGAAATGATCACCGGTAGCAGTGCCAAGATTGCCACCAACTATTACCAGCCACGCCAGGGCGGTGACATGGCTGCCGTTCGCGGCATGAGCAAGGTCATCTTTGCAGCCGATGATGCCGCACGCGCTGCCGGTCAGCCTGCTATCATCGATTACGACTTCCTGAGCGAACATGCCGTGGAATTCGACGCCTATCGCGCAGCCGTCGACGCGACCAGCTGGGATGTCATCATCGACCAGTCCGGCCTGACCCGCGAGCAGATCGAGGAAGCCGCCAATATCTACATGACCTCGAACGCCGTCATCGCCACCTGGGCGATGGGTGTTACCCAGCACAAGCATTCGGTCATCACCATCCGCGAAATCACCAACTTCATGCTGCTGCGCGGCAATGTCGGTCGTCCCGGTGCTGGCCTTTGCCCGGTGCGTGGCCACTCGAACGTGCAGGGCGACCGCACCGTTGGTATCGACGAGAAGGCACCACCTGCCCTCATCGACGCGCTGGAGAAGGAACTGGGCGTCCCCATGCCACGTGACCGTGGCCACAACACCGTGGAAGCCATCAGCGCCATGCTGGACGGCAAGGCAGAAACCTTCATCGCGTTGGGCGGCAACTTCCTGCGTGCAACACCGGACAGCCCGCTGATCATCAAGGCGTTTGAAAAGCAGCGCCTGACGGTCAACATCGCCACCAAGCTCAACCACTCGCATCTGGTGCCGGGTCAGGTTTCCTACGTACTGCCATGCCTTGGCCGCACGGAAATTGACCGCAACTCCAAGGGCGTGTCGCAGATTGTCACGGTTGAAGACTCCATGAGCATGGTTCACGGCTCTGGCGGCATCAACAAGCCTGCCTCGCCTGAGCTGAAGTCGGAAGTGGCCATCGTTGCCGGCATTGCCGAAGCGACCCTTGGCAATGCCCACGTCAACTGGCGCGCCATGGCCGAGGATTACGACCTGATCCGCGACATGATCGAGCGCGTCATTCCGGGCTTCCACAACTACAATGAGCGCGTGCGCGTGCCGCGTGGTTTCCACCTGCGCAATGCCGCCGCCGAGCGCGAGTGGAACACACCGGCCAAGAAGGCAACCTTCTTTACCGGCGCGCTTCCAGAAAAGACCGAGCACCAGCAGGCGCTTGGCGAGCAAGGCGTGTTCGTGCTGCAGACATTCCGCAGCCACGACCAGTACAACACCACCATCTATGGCATGGATGACCGTTACCGCGGCGTCTATGGCGAACGCCAGGTGGTGTTCATGAACCCCAAGGACATGGAAAAGCTGGGTGCCAAGGCCAAGCAGCGTGTAGACGTGATTGGCGAATACGGCGATGGCATTGACCGTGTGGCTGAAAACTTCCGTCTGGTGCCATACAACATCCCGGAAGGCAGCATTGCCGGTTATTACCCTGAGCTGAACGTTCTTGTTCCGCTGCACAGCTATGGCGAAGGCAGCTTCACACCAACCTCCAAGTCGGTTCTCGTTTCCGTGCGCCTGCGCACCGACGCCGAGACCGAGGCCGCCTAATGTCGGATGAAGGTTCCGCCGAACGCTTCATGGCGATGGTGGACAAGATGATGGAAACGGCCCCGGATGGCGTTGACGCCACCGGGGCCGCTCTGCTTGCAGCCATTCATCTCGGCATTGGCGCAGACAGCCGCAGTCTTTCCAAAAAACTTGGCATTGCCCATGCGCTTGTCCTGCGTGAAATCACCGCGCTTTCCGGCACATATCTTACCGTCACCAAGCGCGATGACCGCACCCAACGAACCTTTGTGACCTTGTCACCATCCGGCGAAGAAATGACAACAACCGCATACGCCACCTCTGGCGCGTCCATGCAACCATCACCAGACAGCGGAGCCTAATGTGGCAATCAGGCCCATTCTTCCCTACCCGCATTCAGGTCTTGCCCAGACATGCCAGCCAGTGACCGTCTTTGACGAGCGGGTAAAAACCCTGTGCGCAGACCTTCTCGACACCATGCGTGCGGCGCCCGGCGTTGGCATCACCGCCGCCCATATCGGTGTGTTTGAGCGGGTGTTCGTGCTGGAACTGTCACCACAGGATGGGGTGAGAAATTATATCAACCCGGAACTGATCTCGGTGTCTGAAAAGACCTTGCGCCACACCGAAGGCAGCGTCTCGATGCCGGGCTACACCGACGAGGTGGAACGCCCCTCTTCCATTCGCCTGCGCTATCAGGACGTTGATGGTGTATTTCATGAAGAGGATGCGGAAGGCTTTCACGCCATCTGCATCCAGCATGAAATTGACCAGCTTGATGGCATGTTCTGGCTGCAGAGACTGTCGCGCCTCAAGAGAGATCGTCTGGTGCGCAAATGGCAAAAGGCCGCTCACGCACCAAAGGCATGAGTTTTACGCTTTAACCGTCAAGGTGAACTCGACCGAGCCGCGCAGCGTATTGCTGACGGTGCAGATATCTTCGGCCATATGGCCGATGGCCTGACGCTCCTCGTCATTAAAATCACCCTTGATATCAAGCGCGATGTGAAAGATCTCGATGCGCGACGGTTCGGTTTTGGCTTTTTCGCCGCTAACCTCAGCCGTCACATTCTCAAACCGGTCGAGAATGCCAAGCTTGCTGGCCGCAATACGGGCGCTCAGCACCATGCAGGCCGCCAGCGATGAGTACAGGAGATCAATCGGGTTGAAACCGGCATCGGACGCACTGGTCGTAACGTCAAGCCTGCCACCGGTTGGCGTTACCAGTGTTGGCTGACCCATGCGTGCCAGAGCGGCAGTTGCCCCTGTGGGCCTGGTTTTCACTTTCACCTGGGTCATTTCACATTCTCCGCATCCGATAGGATTTTTTTCAATTGTATTGTCCGCAATGGAACCAATGTGGTGATGAACGCATTTCATTGGCAACGGTCAAGAACCGTTGGAAAAATTAAAGGAGCTGGGACCAATGGTTACTTCTACTCTCATCAGCATTCTGATTACATTTCTGGTCATTGTGCTCATTCTCTGGCTGATCGCTCGCCTGCCACTTGGAGGCGGTGCCAAGCAGATCGCACAGGTTATCGTTATCATCATCGGTATTATTTCGCTGCTGAAATACCTCGCCGTATTCTGATAACGCCCGACCTCCTCCGGGCTTAGCCCTGGAAACGAAAAGCACAGACGACACTCCTGGCGTCTGTGCTTTTTGCATTTTGGTCCACATCTACGCGCTAGGTCATCTACGCGTTAAGTCATGCGCCAGCCGCCCGCTTCCAGCCCATCGTCAGCAAACCCGCACCAATCAACAGGCTACCGCCTGTTCTGTTGACCACCTTCTGCACGGACGGTTTGCGAATGGTGTTGCGCGCAGCCGATGCCAACAGCCCGTAAAGAGCGGCATTGATGGTGGCGAGCACCAGGAAAGTCACTTCAAAAATCACCATCTGCGGCAACCACGGCTGGGTTGGCACCAGAAATTGCGGCAGGAATGCCACGAAAAACACGATGCTTTTCGGGTTCAGCGCCGTCACCACATAGGTGTGCAGGAAGATGCGCAACGGCCGTTCCCTGCCCGTTACATCAGCATCGCTCGACTGCGCACCCAATACCGGCGCACGCCACAACTTTATGCCGAGATAGATCAGATAGGCAGCGCCCACCCATTTCAGCACCGTAAACAACGAAGCCGAGGTGGCAAGCAGAGCGCCCAGCCCCAGCATCGAGG
>NZ_DAMDBP010000029.1:11375-19349 GCF_032092815.1 Agrobacterium sp.
CAGTGAAATCGCCAAGCGCCACACCGGCAACCGTCGCGGTGCCCGCCTTGCGGCCATGGCCAAGCGCATAGGAAATGACCAGAAGGATGGTCGGACCGGGAATGGCCAGCATCACGATGGATGCGGCAACAAAGGCAATCCAGTTTTCAAACGGCATGATACGTCCTCACGCAACAGAGACGTGAAGCAAGCCACCAATCTGACAGAAGTTCAAGAGCCGTTTATTGGGCGCGCAATCCAAAACCCTGTATCAGCCGGCGGGTCGCAAAATCCGGATTTCCAGAGGTGAAGACGGCATAGTCAAATCCGTCAGGATGCTCCGCACCCTGCACCAGCGGCACGAGGTGACGCGCCCGGCGGGCAATGGCTTCCGCCGGGTCCAGCCAGTCCACCGGCCACGGCGCCAGGCGACGAAATACATTGGACATGAAGGGATAATGCGTGCAGGCCAGAACCACGATATCGGTCTTGGTGCCCTCATGTTCGACAAAACACGGCGCAATCTCGGCCAAGACAGCCTCATCCGAAATCGGCTCGCCACGGATCCAGCTTTCCGCCATGCGGGCCAGATTTTCCGAACCGACCAGCCGCACATGGCACTGGGTGGCAAAGGACTGGATGAGATCGCGCGTATAGGCACGTTTGACGGTGCCAGGTGTGGCAAGAACCGACACAAGGCCCGAACGGGTACGTTCTGCCGCCGGTTTGATGGCAGGCACGGTGCCGACAAAGGTCATGGCCGGAAAGGCTTCCCTTAATGCCGCGCCGGCCAGCGTAAAGGCGGTGTTGCAGGCTATGACACACACTTCGGGGTCATGCTCGGTGAGCAACCGGGCAAACAGCGCCAGAATGCGCTCTTTCAGCGCCTCTTCTTCCCAGCTGCCATAGGGAAAGCCGGCATCGTCGGCAATATAGATGAATTCGCGTTCGGGCATCAGAACGCGAATTTCGCGCAAAACTGTCAGACCACCAATTCCGGAATCAAAAACCAGAACGGGTTTCAGCTCATGCGTCTGTGCTGTCATCGTCCGAAACGCCCTTGCCGCCGGCATTGTTGTTGGGAGGCTGATAAAAAGCTCCACGCGGCGACGTGCGCGTGTAACGGTCAAACGTGCCGAACACACCGCGCAGAACGCTGATCTCCTGCGAGGTCAGCGCCCGTCTGGACAAAACGGCACGCAGATTTTCAGTCATGCGCGGCTTCTTGCCTTCAGGGCGGAAATAACCACGCGCATCGAGCGCCTCTTCCACCTGATCGTAGAGGCCGTGAAGCTCTTCCTTGGTGGCTGGCCGCTGCTCTACCGCCTGAAACAGCGTGGCAGTGACGTCTTCCATGCCGGACTTCATCCACTCATAGGACATCAGCAGCACGGCTTGGGCAATGTTGAGCGACGCAAAGGCGGGATTGACCGGGAAGGTCACGATCTCGTCTGCCAGTGCCACTTCCTCATTGGTCAGGCCCCAGCGCTCGCGGCCAAACAGGATGCCGGTCTTTTCACCGACTGCAAACTTGCTGCGCAGCGTCGCAACCGCCTCAACAGGTGCGCGCACCGGCTTGAAGCCGTTACGCTCACGCGCCGTGGTGGCATAAACGAAATTGAGATCGGCAATCGCCTCTTCCAGCGTCTCGAACACCCGCGTGCCATCAATCACGTGGTCTGCCTTTGAAGCAGCCGAACGGGCCTTCTCGCTTGGCCAGCCATCACGCGGATTGACGAGGCGCAGTTCTGCCAGGCCAAAATTGGCCATGGCACGCGCCACCATGCCGATGTTTTCACCCAGTTGCGGTTCAACGAGGATGATTGCCGGGCCTTCCGCCACAAGTTCCAGCTCGCTATTGGTACCAGCCATATTCTTCTTCCAGATTACACGGGCGCTTCACTGGCACAAAATGCACTGCAAATCAAAGTGCGCGGCATAAAAAGCGATATTAAGGCCGCTTACTCCTCGCCTTTGATGATGCCATCCATCTCGACCAGCAGGGAATCCGTGCCGTCATCACCCACGCGGTGAATGTCATCGATGACAGGCTTGCCGTTTTCTTCGATGACATCGAAATGCACTTCATTGACCATGGCCTTCATTTCGGCCTCGTCCATGCAGCTCCACAGCTTGAAGGACACTTTCACATCGCTGACGCGATCATCCTTGGGTGTGCCTGGTGCAATGGCCAGATCCTGGATCGGACAGCCATCCTGCGAGCTGGTGACGACATCGTAACCGAAGGGATCGCCCGGCTCGTTGTTTTCGGTGTCATAGGCGGGTTTCTTGGCTGCCTGACGGTAGGTATCGGCAAAGTGCTTGCTGAAAACGCTGGTCAGCATGTCCTCGTCAAAAATGTATTTCCACTCTTCCTGCTCACCGGACCAGTTCTTGACGGTGATATCCATGATCTGTCGCACCGGGACGGTCGCATCAGCTGCAAAGGCGCTGGTTGAAGCGAGGAAAATTGAGATAGCGGTTAAAAAGTGACGCATAGGGTTATCCGGTCGCAAATCGACAATGGCAGAAATGATTCGCCAGACTGTATTCCCATCCTGCCATTTGTCACCCACCCAACTTCATTTGGGCAGCCATGCAGAAAAACATGCTGCAAGCCTTTGCGGATGGCGCATGCGATGTTATAGCCGCACCGGATATTTTTCCGATACACGCGGACTTGTTCCGCCTCATTCATGGCGAGGAATTCATGGCAAAGATCAAGGTTGCAAATCCGGTTGTCGATCTCGACGGCGACGAAATGACCCGTATCATCTGGCAGCTTATCAAGGACAAGTTGATCCTGCCCTACCTCGATCTCGACATCGAATATTATGACCTTTCGGTTGAAAACCGTGACGCAACCAACGACCAGGTAACGGTTGACGCAGCACACGCCATCAAGAAGCACGGCGTTGGCATCAAGTGCGCAACCATCACCCCAGATGAAGCCCGCGTTGAGGAATTTGGCCTCAAGCAGATGTGGAAGAGCCCGAACGGCACCATCCGCAACATCCTCGGCGGCGTTATTTTCCGCGAGCCAATCATCTGCAAAAACGTTCCACGTCTGGTTCCAGGCTGGACCAAGCCAATCGTTGTTGGCCGTCACGCATTTGGCGACCAGTACAAGGCAACCGACTTCAAATTCCCAGGCAAGGGCAAGCTGACGATCAAGTTCGTTGGTGAAGACGGCCAGGTTATCGAAAAGGACGTGTTCGACGCACCAAGCGCTGGCGTTGCACTGGCCATGTACAACCTGGATGAATCGATCCGCGAATTCGCACGCGCATCCATGAACTACGGCCTGATGCGCAAGTGGCCAGTTTACCTGTCCACCAAGAACACCATCCTCAAGGCCTATGACGGTCGCTTCAAGGACATTTTCGAAGAAGTCTACCAGACCGAATTCAAGGCCAAGTTCGACGAAGCCGGCATCATCTACGAACACCGCCTGATCGACGACATGGTTGCTTCGGCGCTGAAGTGGTCCGGTGGCTACATCTGGGCGTGCAAGAACTACGACGGCGACGTACAGTCCGACACCGTTGCACAGGGCTTTGGTTCGCTCGGCCTGATGACCTCCGTTCTTCTGTCGCCAGATGGCCGCACGGTTGAAGCTGAAGCTGCACACGGTACGGTTACCCGCCACTACCGCCAGCACCAGAAGGGTCAGGAAACGTCCACGAACTCGATCGCTTCGATCTTCGCATGGACCCGTGGCCTGGCACACCGCGCCAAGCTGGACGACAATGCCGATCTGGCAAAGTTTGCCGCAACGCTGGAAACCGTTTGCGTTGACACCGTTGAAGCCGGCTTCATGACCAAGGACCTCGCACTGCTCATCGGTCCTGATCAGCCATGGCTCTCCACCACTGCCTTCCTCGACAAGATCGATGAAAACCTCAAGAAGGCAATGGCTGCCTGATACGGCAATCACCAACAAGACCTCTGGAAACCCGGCCTTCGTGCCGGGTTTTCTTTTGGCAAAAGCAATGTCTTGATTACGTCACGCCTCAGGCGCAGAATTTGCCTGAGATGGAGGAGACGTCATGAGTGACCTGACATTTTATACCAACCCCATGTCACGCGGCCGCATTGCCCGCTGGATGCTAGAGGAAGTTGGCGTACCATATCGCACCGAAATTCTGGGCTTCAGCACCGACATGAAATCGCCAGCCTACAAGGCGATCAACCCGATGGGCAAGGTGCCGGCCATCAAACATGGAGACACCATCGTCACCGAATGCGCGGCGATCTGCGCTTATCTTGCCGATGCCTTTCCCGGCGCCAATCTTGCGCCACCGCCTAAACAGCGTGGCCTCTATTACCGCTGGCTGTTCTTCACCGCTGGTCCACTCGAAATGGCAGGCTCCTTCAAGGCGCTCGGCATTGAGGTTCCGCCAGACAAATACCGCATGGTCGGCTGTGGCGCCTACGCCGATGTCATGAACACACTGGAACTGGCTGTCAGCGAAAACCGCTTTGTGGCTGGCGATCAGTTCACCGCCGCCGACGTTTATGTCGCCTCACATATCGGCTGGGGCATGCATGTCGGCACGGTCGAAAAACGTCCGCATTTTGTGGAATATCTCAGCCATATCAGCGAACGCCCGGCGTTCAAACGCGCGCAGCAGATTGATGAAGACGCAGCAAAGGAACTGCAGGCAGCAAGCTGACATCATTTGGTTGATGGCGATCAGGCAACAAAAAAGGCGGGCCGAAACCCGCCTTTTTTTCATTGAATGCATCAAGCTCAGTCAGCAGGCATTAGCCAGCGAGCGCAGCCGCAACAGCTGCAATTGCTTCGGAAGCCTTGGCGCCATCAGGGCCACCGGCCTGCGCCATGTCAGGACGGCCACCGCCACCCTTGCCGCCGAGTGCAGCAGAGGCAACCCGCACCAGATCAACGGCGCTGAAGCGCGCAGTCAGGTCTTCCGTGACCGACACAACAGCACTTGCCTTGCCATCTTCGGAAACAGCAATCAGCAGCACAACGCCGGAACCGATGCTTGCCTTGGAATCATCGGCAAGGCCCTTGAGGTCCTTGGCTTCGATCCCGGCCATTGACTTGGCCAGCAGCTTGACGCCACCGATATCCTGCACGTCGCTGGCAGCACCCTCAGCAGAACCGCCACCCATGGCCAGCTTGCGGCGGGCATCCGCCAGTTCCTTTTCGAGCTTCTTGCGCTCGTCCAAGAGGCCTTCAACGCGCGACAGAACTTCGCCCGGCTGAACACGGAGCGAAGAGGCCAGTGCCTTCACACGTTCATCCTGCTCGGCAAGATAGGCCAGAGCGCCCTGACCGGTGACAGCTTCGATACGACGAACGCCAGCGCCAACGGCGCTTTCGCCAAGCACGCGCACCAGACCGATTTCACCGGTTGCCGACACATGCGTACCACCGCACAGTTCTACGGAGTAAGGACGGTTGGCCTTGGCGCCGTGAATGCCGGTGCCCATCGACACAACGCGCACTTCGTCACCATACTTCTCACCAAACAGCGCCATGGCGCCTTCGGCAATCGCATCGTCAACGCTCATCAGACGCGTGGTCACGGGCGCATTCTGCAGAATGATCTCGTTTGCCATCTGCTCAACGATCTTCAGCTCCTCAGCCGTCATCGGCTTTGGATGCGAGACGTCGAAACGCAGGCGCTCAGGCGCAACAAGCGAACCCTTCTGGGCAACGTGCGTGCCGAGAATTTCGCGCAGCGCTTCGTGCAGCAGGTGGGTTGCGGAGTGGTTTGCACGCAGACGCGAGCGACGATCATGATCAACCGTCAACTGAACTGCATCACCGACCTTGAGACCGCCCTTTTCAACCGTACCGATGTGAACGAACAGGCCCTCGCCCTTCTTCTGTGTATCGGAAACGGCAAAGGCGCCATTGTCAGAGGAGATGATACCGGTATCACCCATCTGACCACCGGACTCGCCGTAAAACGGGGTCTGGTTGACAACGATCTGCACGGTTTCGCCGGCAGCAGCAGCATCAACAGCCTTGCCGTCCTTGACGATCGCCTGAACAACGCCTTCAGCTGTTTCGGTGTCGTAACCGAGGAATTCGGACGCACCGAGCTTTTCCTTCAGTTCAAACCACACGGTTTCCGTTGCCTTGTCGCCGGAACCGGCCCAGTGCGAACGTGCCTCGGCCTTCTGGCGCTCCATGGCATCGGTAAAACCGGAGATATCAACGCCAATTTCACGCGCACGCAGTGCGTCCTGCGTCAGGTCGAGCGGGAAGCCGTAGGTGTCGTAGAGCTTGAACGCGGTTTCGCCGTCCAGCATGTCGCCCTTGTGCAGGGTCGAGGTTGCGTCGGACAGCAGCGAAAGACCGCGCTCCAGTGTCTTGCGGAAACGGGTTTCTTCAAGCTTCAGTGTTTCGGAAATCAGCGCTTCTGCGCGCACCAGTTCCGGATAGGCACGGCCCATCTGCTGAACGAGCGTTGGCAGCAGCTTCCAGATCAATGGCTCCTTCGAACCCAGCAATTCGGCGTGGCGCATGGCACGACGCATGATACGGCGCAGCACGTAACCACGACCTTCATTGGACGGCAGAACACCGTCGGCAATCAGGAAGGCGGACGAACGCAGGTGGTCAGCGATAACCCGGTGGCTGGCGCGCTTTTCGCCTTCGGCAGCAACACCGGTTGCCTCTACGGAAGCCGAGATCAGCGCACGGAACAGATCCGTGTCGTAATTGTCGTGTTTGCCCTGCAGCAGCGCGGAAATACGCTCAAGACCCATGCCGGTATCGATCGATGGACGCGGCAGGTTGATGCGCTCTTCCTTCGTCACCTGCTCATACTGCATGAAGACGAGGTTCCAGATTTCGATGAAACGGTCGCCATCTTCATCGGCAGAGCCTGGAGGGCCACCCCAGATGTGATCGCCATGGTCATAGAAGATTTCAGAGCACGGACCGCAAGGACCGGTATCACCCATGGCCCAGAAGTTGTCGCTGGTTGGAATGCGGATGATGCGATCATCCGAGAAACCGGCAATCTTCTTCCACAGGTCAAAGGCTTCGTCGTCCGTGTGGTAGACGGTCACCAGAAGACGGTTCTTGTCGATGCCGTATTCCTTGGTGATCAGGTTCCAGGCGTGCGTGATCGCCTCTTCCTTGAAGTAGTCACCAAAGGAGAAGTTACCGAGCATTTCAAAGAATGTGTGGTGACGGGCGGTGTAACCGACATTGTCCAGGTCATTGTGCTTACCACCAGCGCGTACGCATTTCTGCGACGATGCGGCTGTCGAGTAAGGACGGCTTTCCAGACCGGTGAACACGTTCTTGAACTGAACCATGCCCGCATTGGTAAACATGAGGGTCGGGTCATTGCGCGGCACCAGAGGGCTGGAGGCTACGATTTCATGACCATTTTTCTTGAAGTAGTCGAGAAAGGTCGACCGGATTTCATTTACGCCGCTCATGCCCACACACCGCTCATACTGAGTCCTTCATCGCCGTTTTCAATACGGCCAAAATATCAAAATCACTGGCTTTTATCGTTCACGTCTGGCCCTGTCCAGCCATTCGGGCCGCAACCATGGCACAAAAAAGGCCGCATGAACCGTGTCATGCAGCCTTTTGTTTCAATTCATACAGCGCCGTTTCAATTGAGTAACAGCGACCCGACCAAATCAGGCGTCCGGGCCATCGCTGTCTTCTGAGCCTTCCGGACCACCATTTTGCAGGAAGCGGTCTGCAATCAGGCCGGCATTCTGGCGAAGCGACATTTCGATTTCATTGGCAAGCGCCGGGTTTTCCCTCAGGAAGGTCTTGGCGTTTTCACGCCCCTGCCCCAGACGCTGGCTGTTGTAAGAGAACCATGCACCCGACTTCTCGACGATGCCGGCCTTGACGCCCAGATCGACCAGCTCACCGGTCTTGGAAACGCCTTCGCCATACATGATGTCGAATTCGACCTGCTTGAACGGAGGTGCCATCTTGTTCTTGACGACCTTGACGCGGGTCTGGTTACCAACAACCTCTTC
>NZ_DAMDBP010000029.1:19359-28426 GCF_032092815.1 Agrobacterium sp.
AATGTCGAGACGGACAGAGGCGTAGAACTTCAGCGCGTTACCGCCGGTTGTCGTTTCCGGCGAACCGAACATCACACCGATCTTCATGCGGATCTGGTTGATGAAGATCACCATGCAGTTCGAACGGGAGATCGAAGCGGTCAGCTTGCGCAGCGCCTGGCTCATCAGACGGGCCTGAAGACCTGGCAGGCTGTCGCCCATTTCACCTTCAATTTCCGCACGTGGCGTCAAGGCGGCAACGGAGTCGACGACCAGAACATCAACCGCACCGGAACGTACCAGCGTGTCGGTGATTTCAAGTGCCTGCTCACCGGTGTCCGGCTGCGAGATCAAAAGGTTCTGCAGATCAACGCCAAGCTTGCGGGCATAGACCGGATCAAGCGCGTGCTCCGCATCCACGAAGGCGCAGATGCCGCCCTTCTTCTGGGCTTCTGCAATGGTCTGCAGCGCCAGTGTTGTCTTACCCGAGCTTTCAGGGCCGTAAATTTCAATGATACGACCTTTGGGAAGTCCACCAATCCCAAGGGCAATATCCAGACTGAGAGATCCCGTCGAAACCGTTTCGATTTCAACGACGTTTTCATTGGAGCCGAGCTTCATGATCGATCCCTTGCCGAACGAACGTTCGATCTGGGAGAGCGCCGCTTCCAGTGCCTTGCTTTTATCCACCGATTTATCCTCTACAAGACGCAAAGAATTTTGTGCCATCTGATCCACCTTTAGGTTATTGAAGCCCCACAGGCAATGAAGCGTTCCGTGAAGATTTTGTACCTTGTTTGTTCTCATTCAGCAAGAGCAGATCATCATATTGAAAACAATAATGGATAAGTCGTTTGTTCTATTTTTGTTTTTCTTCTCGGACCTCACGGCGCGAAAGATGAAAAACCACAACCGAAACAGCAAAATGGTCGAATCGCACCCTGGCTGGAAGGTCGTGGAATACGGGAACGGACGATGAAAAAAATACTCGTACTCGGTGGCGCTCACATCGACCGCCGGGGTCTGATTACAGGTGAAACCTCACCGGCTGCCAGCAATCCCGGACGCTGGATGGAAGAGGCAGGAGGCGGTGGTTTCAACGCCGCCCGCAATCTCTCCCGCCTCGGTTTTTCCGTGCGCATCATCGCACCGCGTGGTGGCGACGCGACCGGCGAGGCTGTCGCGGCAGCGGCCATTGAAGCCGATGTGGAAGACACGCCTTTCGTGTTTCTGGATCGCAAGACACCAAGCTACACCGCAATCCTCGAGCGTGACGGCAACCTGATCATCGCGCTGGCGGATATGGATCTCTATGACCTGTTTTCGCCACGCCGCCTGCGCGTGCGTGCCGTCAGAGACGCCATCGAAGCAACCGACGCAATCTTATGTGATGCCAACCTGCCAAAGGATACGCTGTCAGCACTTGGCAAGGCGGCGAAAGAACAGGGCAAGTTGCTCGCGGCCATTGCCATTTCACCGGCCAAGATCGTCAAACTGCAGGATGCATTTGAACATATCGACATCCTGTTCATGAATGAAGCCGAGGCCCGTACCATCACCGGCCAGAACCCGGACCAGTCAGCGGACTGGCCAGATCTGTTGCGCAAGGCCGGCATCAAGGGTGGCGTGGTGACGCGCGGCTCCAATGAGGTCATCGCTTTTCTTGGCACTGAAACCGCAACGCTTCAGCCCCCCGTATTAAAAGAGGTCCGTGATGTCACGGGTGCCGGCGATGCCCTTGCATCCGGCTTTCTTGCGGCACATCTTCAGGGTCTGGGCATAAGGGAAAGCCTGCGCTGGGGCACCGCTGCTGCGGCCATTACAGTGCTTTCGCCCTTTGCCACCTCGCATGAACTGTCACAAGACAACATTCAGCTGATGTTACGTCTTGTGCCCGAAGCCCAAATGCTGTCATGAGACATTGATAACAGAAATTGGAAATACCCGATGACAAAGCCAATCTCCCCCCTCCTGCCGATTGTCTATTCTGAAGAAGTTGCAGCCGCCAAGCAGCGCGGCGCGCCAATCGTTGCGCTGGAATCCACCATCATCACCCACGGCATGCCATACCCCGGCAATATCGAGATGGCGCAGGGTGTTGAAGAACTGATCCGCCAGGAAGGCGCAGTTCCCGCCACCATCGCCGTTATCGATGGCGTTCTGCATATCGGCCTCGAAAAACATCAGCTGGAAGCCCTGGCCCAGACCACCGGCGCCATGAAAGTATCACGCGCCGACATCGCCTTTGCCATTGCCGAGCGTCGTACCGGTGCCACAACCGTTGCTGCCACGATGATTGCCGCCGCACGCGCTGGCATCAAGGTATTCGCGACCGGCGGCATTGGCGGCGTTCACCGCGGTGCAGAAGAAAGCTTCGATATATCGGCTGACCTGACCGAGCTTGCCAAGACGGGCGTCATCGTGGTTTGCGCAGGCGCCAAGGCCATTCTCGACATTCCAAAGACACTGGAAGTTCTCGAAACCGGCGGCGTTCCTGTCGTGACCTTTGAGGCCACGGAATTCCCGGCCTTCTGGTCGCGTTCATCCGGCCTGCAGAGCCCGCTGACGCTGAACAGCCCGGCGGCAATCGCCAACTTCCAGACGACCCGCGAACAGCTTGGCATCGATGGCGGCATGCTGATTGCCAACCCGGTTCCGGAAGAAGATGAAATTCCGCGCGAGGAAATGGAAATCTACATCAGCCGCGCCATTGCCAATGCAGAGCGCGAAGACGTGACCGGCAAGGCTGTCACGCCTTACCTGCTGGACAACATCTTCCGCCTGACCAGCGGCCGCAGCCTCAAGACCAATATTGCACTTGTTCGCAACAATGCACGTCTTGCAGCTGAAATCGCTGTCGCCCTCAACGGCTGATGGAAAAAATCTGATTGCATGAAAAAAGCCCGGCATCTCTCGATGCCGGGCTTTTTGTTGTCTTGAGAACCCTGATCAGTTCTGCGCGACCGGGCGAACCAGCGGTGTCACACGGCGAATGGTAACGCGGCGGTTCTGCTGTTCGGCAGAGAGTGTACGCACCTTCAGGTAACGTTCGCCGTACCCCTGGGTCGCGAGGTTTTCCGGCGGAATGCCATACACATCGGTCAGGATATTGGCGACCGATTCCGCGCGACGGTCGGACAGGATCAGGTTGCTTTCGTCAGAACCGACAGCGTCGGTGTGGCCTTCAATCAGGAAGGTTTCTGCCGGGTTCTGGTCCAGCGTCTTGTTGATCGCATCAGCCACCTTGCGAAGTGTCCGTGCCTGGTTCATCGGAATATCGGCACTGCCCGTGGCAAAGGTCACGGTATCGAGGTCGATACGACGCACCTTGTCACGAATACGAGCGGAGTACTTCACCTCATCCAACGAGTAGACACGTTCGACCGGCTCGACCGGCGGCTGTTCCAGGAACGCATAATAGTCGCGGTCCGGATCGCTTGTCGTGTCGATGATGTAGTCCTGAACCGGAATGCGCAGGCGCATTGGTGGCAGGTCAAGACCCGGATCACGATAGGCATATTCGCGGTCGGGACGGTCCATCAACTCCGGTGCGTAGAACAGCACATATTCACGGCCACGGCTATCGATGCGTGAACGCTGAATGATGTCACCGTAGCGGTTACGGATCGTCACAACCTGCGTGCCGTCGTTGCGCTCAACAGTTTCACGGATACGACCGCCGGGAAGCCGCTCGTAATAAGGCTCCTCACCTTCGCGTACGAAGCGGCTGGTATCATCACCACGCACGATGATGCGATCACCGAGCTGCAGAATGATGCGGGTGCCATCATCGTTGTTGTTGCGGCGGCCACCATCACGCGGCTGCCACTCACGCACACCTTCCGGACGTTCAAAACGTGGCGGACGGGCAATGCGCTCACCCTGCTGGGCGGTTGCAGCCTCCATCTTGATCGGTGGTGGCGCCTTGCCATCAGCGCTCAGCGCCTGCGCTTCGGCATCCGAGGTCGGAACCTTCACGTCAGCGGCCTGTTCGCGCTCGCGGCGGCGCTCCTCACGGGACTTTCGGTCTCCAGACCGTTCCGCTTCCTTGTCGCTGTCGAGAACGGCTGCGCCCTTGTCTACAGGCAGAATGACCGTTTCATCTGTTTTGGAAGGGTCAGCTGCAATGGCTTTCGCCTGATCCAGCTGTTCCTGCGTCATGGAAGGCGCTTCCTGCTGCGGGGTCGCAACCTGATCAGGCACCGCTTCACCGGCCGGAGCCTGGCCGCTGGCCGCACCATCCTGTGTTGGTGGTGGCGCATCCGGTGCAGGTGCAGCTTCTGGGGCTGCAGCATCTGGGGCTGGCGCGGCAGCGTCTGGTGCAGTTGCTGGCTCTTCAGTTGCTGGGCGTGGTGCCGGCTTTTCGCGGTTTGGGCGTGGACGCTGCTTTGGCTGGTCGTCACCCGGCTGGCGGCCCGGTTGCGGATCGGCCTGCTGTTCCGGTACCGGCGCTGTTTCGGGCGCTGGAGATTCCTGCGGAACAGGCGCGTCCTTTGGTTCAGGCGCTGGCGCTTCAGCGGCAGGTTCGCGTTTTGGCTTGCGTTTTGGTTCTGCAGGCTGCTCGGCGGCCGGCGGCGCAGCCTCAGGGGCTGGTTCTGCTGCCGGTGGCGCAGGTTCAGGCGCTGGCGCTGCTGGTGCTGCCTCTGCCGGTGGCGGTGGTGGTGCCTCAGCAGGTGGTGCAGGCTCCGGTGCTGCCTGTGGAGCAGGTTCTGGTGCTGGGGCTGGCTCAGGTTCTGGCGCTGGTGCGCTTTGTGCTGCAAGCGCCGCGTCCAGTTCTGCCTGCGCAGCGGCGACGGCTGCTTGAGCGGCCGATGTATCACCACCGCTCGCCTGCGCATCGGCAAGTGCCTGCTGCGCTGCCTGCAATTGCTGGCGCGCACTTTCAACGCTCACCTGAACGCGGATCAGACCTGAGTTTTGTGTCTGATAAGAAACGTCCGGCCTCACGGTCATGGCAGCAGCTGGGTGGCTCGTCATGACGATTGACATGAGAGGCAAGACAACCCCAGCCCTCAAGATGTTTTTATTCAGCATCGTGTTTCCTCATCTGCCCGAATGCTCCACAGGGGTCTGTGTCATTCTAAGCTTTTTTGTGCCCGGGATGCGCAACGCGGCAAACCGTAACATTGTTCCAATCATGAATTGGCAAGCCTGTACGCAGAATGAACGAACGACAACCATGCCGGATCTGTTTGACAGATATTGGAATTGAGGTTGCATTTTATTCGCAACGGGATGACTATCCGGCCAGCGCGGGGTCAAACAAAAACACCCACGCCTGCAACATTGGCACGGATAAAAAAGAAAGCCTGCCAATGGAAAACCAAAAGAGAGGATCGCAATGCGTATTTCCACACGTCTTCTTGCCGCCGCTTCCATCGCGGCAGTATCTATGTTTTCCGGCGCAGCACTGGCGCAAGACAAGCTGGTTATCGGCACCGAAGGCGCTTACCCTCCCTTCAACAACCTTGAAGCGGATGGCACACTGACCGGTTTCGATATCGACATCGCCAAGGCGCTCTGCGAAGAAATGAAAGCTGAATGCACATTCGTCACCAACGACTGGGACGGCATCATTCCGGCTTTGCAGGCCAAAAAGTTCGACGCCATCATCGCGTCCATGTCGATCACGCCTGAGCGCCTGGAAAAGGTGGATTTCTCCAAGAAGTACTACAACACCCCTCCGGCAATTGCCGTTCCGAAGGATTCGCCAATCAAGACGCTTGAAGACCTCAAGGGCAAGTCGCTTGGCGCGCAGGGTTCTACCACCCACTCCAACTATGCTGAAAAGCACCTGGCTGATTCTGACCTCAAGCTCTACCCGACCGCTGACGAGTACAAGCTCGACATTACCAACGGCCGTATCGATGGCGTTATCGACGATATCGTCGTTCTGTCGGAATGGGTTAAGTCTGACGCTGGCGCCTGCTGCAAGATCCTGACCCCGCTGAAGGTTGATCCTGAAATCAACGGTGATGGCGCAGGCATTGCTGTTCGCAAGGGCGACACCGCACTTGCAGACAAATTCACAGCCGCCATTGCTGGTATCCGCGCCAACGGCAAATACAAGGAAATCAACGACAAGTACTTCGATTTCGACGTTTACGGCGAATAATCGGCGCTGATTTGTTGAAAGTTGATGGCGGAAGGCTTGCCCTTCCGCCGTTTTTGTTTGAAAACCTTGAGTAGATTCAAAAAAAGCGGCAAAGACCGCAGGGGAAAATTGGCATGAGCGGATTGTTTTCCGCCTTAGGTTCGTTCTGGGCCTACATTACGCATTTGTTCGATCCATTTTGCGGCCCTGTTGGTGTCTTTTCGTTTCTGGATGAAACCAGCATCATTTCTTGTGGCGCAACCGGCTGGGGCGATGAGGTCGCTTACGGCGTCAAGGTCACCATAACACTGGCGCTGGCAACGCTGCCGGTGGGTCTGGTCATCGGTTTTCTGATCGCACTTGCCGCACAGTCCAGCGAAAAATCGCTGCGTCTTGCGGCGGGCATCTACACCACCATCTTCCGTGGCCTGCCTGAGCTATTGACGCTGTTCATCGTCTATTATGGCATGCAGATGCTATTGCAATCGGTGGCCGGATCGCTCGGTTTCAGCGGCCCAATCGAAATCAATGCCTTTGTTGCCGGCATGATTGCCCTGGCCGTGGTATTTTCATCCTATTCATCCGAAGTGCTTCTGTCTGCCTTCAAGGCCATTCCCAAGGGCCAGTATGAGGCAGGCGATGCGCTTGGCCTTCGCCGCAGCCGCACCATGCTGCTGATTGTCATGCCGCAACTCGTGCGGGTCGCACTGCCTGGCATGACGAACCTCTGGATGATCCTGTTGAAAGACACCTCCTATGTGTCGATCATCGGTCTCACCGACATATTGCGCCAGACCGGCGTTGCAGCCCGCGTCAGCAAGGAAGCCTTCTTTTTCTACACGCTGGCCTGCCTGCTGTTTCTCATCCTCGCAATACTGTCCTCCATCGGCCTCGGTTACATTGACCGCTGGTCTCGCAAGTCGGAGGCCAAACGATGAGCCACGCAGACCATCTTATCGCGGCACGCCCTGCCCCGCCGACCACCAAAAAGCCGCTGACGGTCGCTAAGGCCGCCGGTTACATCATCATCGGCATTTGGTGCTTGGTCGCGCTTGGCCTCGTCTATACCATCATCACCGGCTGGGACTGGGCGAAGTTTGAACGTTATGGGCCGCGTTATCTCGATGGCCTGAAAACGACGATCATTCTCGTTACCATTTCGGTCATTCTCGGTGCCATCCTGTCGCTGCCGATTGCCTTCGCGCGCATGTCGAAAAGCCCGTTTCTGGCGGCACCGGCCTATGCCTATGTCTATCTGTTCCGTGGCACACCGCTATTGGCGCAGCTTTTCCTGATCTATTACGGCCTTGGCACGTTCCGACCGCAGCTGGAAAGCGTTGGACTGTGGTGGTTCTTCCGTGAGGCCTGGTATTGTGGCCTGCTGGCCATGACACTCAATACCGCAGCCTATCAGGCGGAAATCCTGCGCGGCGCAATCTTGAGCGTGCCGCTTGGCCAGCGCGAAGGCGCCTTTGCACTCGGCCTGCCAAAACAGATCATTTTCTTCGATTATCAGACCTATCTCTGGGCGGCGATTTTCTATCTGGCGATCGTCGAAACCCTTCGTCACGTCTGGGCATGGCTGGAAGCCCGCCTGACCCGCCACCTCAAACGTTGAGTGTTCTTGGCAGCACTCAACACTTGAAGCTGCTAACACATTGAAAAATAATTTCTTTATTGGCCGGCTAAATATAATGTCAAGACTCGGTTAACCATGCCATGATCCCATGGCGGTGTTGAACACAGGTTCAGCACCGCCAAAAAAACGGGAACAAGTATCATGAACACAGACATGGAAATGATGCTGAAAGGCTATGGCCTGACAACTGCCCAGATCTTCTACCGCCTGCCGGATCACCCCTCCCTGCTGCAGACCTATGTCTGGCAGCATTATGATCTGGCCCCGGACTTTCCGGAAATGAACGGCTTTCTGAAATTCTGGCAGGAAAAACTCGATGGCCCCCTGCATTCGGTGAAATATGTGCATCGCCAGCTGATTTCGGCCAGCGAATGGCGCTCGCTGAAAGGCGAGTTCATCCTGCACTGAACCGGTGGCCTGACGAGATAAACATTGCGCCTGCCCGACGGGCAGCTTACAGCAAGGCTGAACATTAAAAATTCAGTCAAGGGTAGCGCAATGACCGGAAAACAACAGAAGATCGACGAAGAGGCCCTTGCCGAAGCCTATAATCGCGCACTTGCCCATGAAAAGGCCGGTGAGATCGATGAGGCCGTAAAGGCCTATCAGCAGGTTCTGGAACTGGACCCGGAAGATCATGGGGGCGCGGCCGTTCGCCTCGCGTCCATGGGTCGTGGTGAAACACCGCCAAAGGCGCCCGATGCTTACGTCGAAACCCTGTTTGACCAGCACGCAGAAGCCTTTGAGGACATTCTGGTCGAACAGTTGGGTTACGCGGTTCCCATGCTGGTGCGCCAGCGCCTGCAATCGCTGAACCTTGGCCCCTTCAAGCGCATGCTCGACCTTGGTTGCGGCACGGGCCTGACCGGTGCGGCTTTGCGGGATATGGTTGACGACATTACCGGCATCGACATTTCCGAAAACATGGTCGAAATCGCCCATGAAAAGGAAATCTACGAAACGCTTTACGTCGCCGAGGTCGAGGATTTCCTTGAAGACAATGACGACGACGCTTTCGACCTGATCACCGCCACCGACGTTCTGCCTTATCTTGGCGCGCTGGAGCCACTGTTTTTCGGCACGGCTGAGAACTTGGCTCCCGGCGGCATTTTTGTGTTCTCGTCGGAAACACTGCCCGAGGACATTCTGGCCGGCCGCACCCATATGGTTGGCCCGCACCAGCGATTTGCCCATGCGGAAAGCTATGTGAAGGAACGCCTTGATGCGACCGGTTTCGAGCTTCTCGAAATCACCGACATCAATGTGCGCATGCAGGATGGCAATCCGACACCGGGTCATCTGATCGTCGCCAAGCTCAAGGCCTGATCACACGGCTAAAAAATGTGAACGGGCGC
>NZ_DAMDBP010000029.1:28436-48269 GCF_032092815.1 Agrobacterium sp.
GGGCGCGATTGAGATCGCGCCCTTTTTGTATCCCTCTCATTTGACATCGCGCATGGTGCGATGTCGTAAACAGCGGCATAGTCTCTGAAAATGGGCCATCTCAGCCTTCAGGACATCAAGCCATGCTCACACCAGACGCATCCGCACCAGACATTATCCTGCATCTGAAAACCTTGACCTCACCGGAGGCCATCGACAGCATGCGCCGTTTTGCAATCGTCACGGAAACGGCCCTTGGCATCAGCAATCCTGATCTGCAAAAGCTTGCTCGGCAGACCGGCCGCAATCACCCCCGCGCCCTGCAACTGTGGAAAAGCGATATTCGCGAGGCGCGGCTGATGGCCATCTACACCGCCCAACCGTCACTGATGACAAAAGCCGAGTGTTTGGCCTGGGCGGATGACTTCAAGTCCTGGGAAATTGTCGACGCCGCTGCCGATCTATTCACCGAACTGCCATTCTGGAAAGAACTGATCGAGACATTCTGCGCTGACAACAGAGAGTTCGTGCGGCGCGCCGGTTTTGCGATGATTGCAGGCGCCACGGTTCATCTCAAGAAAGAACCGGATCAGACGATCATTGGTTTTCTGCTGCTGATCAAGGCTCATGCGCGGGATGAGCGGAACTTCGTGTTCAAAGCCGTAAACTGGGCGCTGCGCAACATCGGCAAACGAAACAGCACGTGTCACGCCCCTGCACTGCAGCTGGCAACCATTCTGGCAAAAAGTGAAAATAAAACCGAACGCTGGGTCGGCAAGGATGCGATCAAACAATTGACGGGCGAAAAACTGCTCGCCCGTCTGAAATAGTCTTATTCTTCACCCGACTTGGTGTTGTCGAGCAGCATGTAATCCAGCGGAAGTTCGGTCGTGTATTTGATCTGCTCCATGGCAAAGGCAGATGACACGTCGCGGATTTCGATCTTGGCAATCATGCGCTTGTAGAAAGCGTCGTAAGCGCCGATGTCAGGCACCACCACCCGCAGCAGATAGTCCACGTCGCCACTCATGCGGTAGAATTCGACAACCTCGGGGAATTCGGACACCACTTCGGAGAAACGCTTCAGCCACTCAATGGAGTGCGACGCGGTACGAATGGACACAAAAACCGTGACCTTGGTGTTGACCTTGGCCGGGTCCAGAAGGGCCACGCGACGGCGAATGACGCCATCTTCTTCCATCTTCTGGATGCGCCGCCAACAGGGTGTCGTCGACAGACCAACCTTTTTGGCAAGGTCGGCCACGGCCAAGGTTGAATCCTCCTGAAGTATGCGCAAAATTTTGCGGTCTAACCGATCCAATTCCAGTCCTCCTGAATTATTTTCCTTTAGATACACGAATCAAAAGAAAAAAACAGAAAAATTTTTCACTTAATTAGCATTTCAACAGACTGACGCAAAACTGGCAACAGCTCCTCCTCAAACCACGGATTTTTGCGGATCCATGCCGTGTTACGCCAGCTGGGATGCGGCATTGGCAGCATACGAATGCCATCATTCCTGAAAAAGCTCGTGCGCCAGTCGCGCACCGTTTCGGTGACATCGCCGATGCGGGATTTGCCCATGTGCCAGGCCTGCGCATAACCGCCAATCGCCAGAACCAGCTCGATCTGCGGCATGGCATCCATGACCCGCTGACGCCAGACCGGAGCACATTCCTTGCGGGGCGGCAGGTCACTGCCCTTGGCATCGTAACCGGGAAAACAGAAGCCCATCGGCACGATGGAAAACAGGTCGCTGTTGTAAAACTGCTCACGATCAACGGCCAGCCACTGGCGCAGACGATCGCCCGACGCATCATTGAAAGGCACCCCGCTTTCGTGAACCCGCAACCCCGGTGCCTGACCAGCAATCAGGATACGCGCTTTTGTCGAGATAACAGCCACCGGACGCGGCTCATGCGGCAGGCGAAATGCTTCGCCACGCGCCGGCGTGTCACGACAGATGCGACAGGCTGCAATCTCGGCCCTCAACCCATCCAGATCGTCATGCCCCTTGGCCGCTGCCATCATTCCCATCCGACCAGATGTCGCACGGCGGCCAGAAAACCTGAAACCGGCACATCCATTTCCGCTGTCTTTCGCATCTTTCGCCAACTGGCAGGCGCCTCAAAGGTTCCGGCCCACAAACCGCTGCCATTGGTTTTTGCTTCTTTTTCCTCATCTGAAAACAGAAAATATTCGGTACGCACGGCAAGCCCCTGTCGCACCATTTCGCCAGCCACATCACGCCCACCTACCGAGCAGCGAACCAGCAGGCGCTGGTAACGGTCACGTTCATTGCCACGACACTCAAGACCACTGGAGGCAAGAGCCATCAGCGCCTGTCGTGCCGCCACTCCACAGGGCCATTCACCAGTGCTGCGCTGGCACACCTGGTCGAGTTCCGGTGCGTCAATGCCGACAAGGCGAAATCGTTCGCCATTCAATGCCAGCGTGTCACCATCAATCACGTGGTAGGCGCCCGCATGCCGTTGCATATTGTCTGCATCCAGCTTGGCGGCGATCAGAATTCCGAAGATGAAGATGGCAATCAGCGCCACACCGTCGCGCAAAATTGCGAAGCGTCTGCCCTTCTTTTGTCCCATATGCCAACAAATCCTTTTCACAAATGGCAAACAAATCGTTTCACGGCAGCATCTTCTTAAGATTTCGCGGTTAGTGTTCCAGGCATTCGTGTCATTCCCGTTGTAACAATGAGTAAAAGCGCAAGCACATCGACGGACAAAAATATTGTCGACCGCTCCAAGGCGCACCGCAACAAGGCGGTTGCCAAGGCAGTGAAGACGACACGCGAACGCTTGCAATATGGTCAGGGTGGCAGCAACACATTCGACCGTGACATGCTGGAAATGCATATAAGCACCGCATTGCACGGCGCAACGATCATGCCGCTTTTCATAATCTTGGTCACAGGTTTGGGCGTCTATCTGACGCGAGAAGCCAATCTCGTGGCCTGGGCCATCTGTGCACTTGGTATTCATGCCGTGGCACTCATGGCCGTGAAACGGGCTGACAAACAGGAACTGACCGCCATTACCACCACCCGGTGGCACAATATCCTTCTGGCCATCCAGATCGGCACCGGCTGTATCTGGGCCTATGTTGCCGCCTACTCCGCGCCACCACCACTGGAAAACGCCTATTTCCTGTTTTTCAAGGGCGCAACGCTGCTGATTGCTCTGGCAATCATTTCCATGTCCAACTTCATGTTGCCACGCGCCGCAATGATGACATTCCTGCCGGTTCTGACGGCACTCATCATTCCAGCGGCAACATCCCGCTCGATCACCGACATTATTCTTGCGGCAATGTTTGTCGTTGCCATGCTGTTTTTCCACTATCTGACCGAACGGCTTGCCCAGTCGAGTATCAAGCTGTTGTCCTTCCAGTCGGAAAAGGACGATCTGATTGCCGAACTGGAAGTGGCCAAGTCCATGTCAGACGAAGCACGACGCCGTGCCGAAGAAGCAAACCTTGCCAAATCACGTTTCCTTGCCTCCATGTCGCATGAACTGCGCACACCATTGAATGCCATTCTCGGTTTCTCCGAGGTCATGGCAACGGAGGTCCTTGGGCCGCTCAACAACCCGCTCTACAAGGAATATTCCAGCGATATTCACCGCTCCGGCAAACATCTGCTCGACCTGATTAACGAAATCCTCGACCTGTCGCGCATCGAGGCCGGTCGTTACGATCTACATGAAGAAACTATGTCGTTGCTTGATCTCGCCGAAGATTGCGTTGGCATGATCCAGTTGCGTGCCCGCGCCAAGAACATTTCCATTGCCCAGCAGTTCGAAAGCAGCCTGCCGCTGGTATGGGCTGATGAAAAGGCCATCCGTCAGGTGATCCTGAACCTGATGTCCAACGCCGTGAAGTTCACGCCACAGGGCGGAGAAATCATGATCAAGGTTGGCTGGACGGCCGGTGGCGGCCAGTACATTTCCATCAAGGACAATGGACCCGGCATTCCCGAGGAGGAAATTCCGGTGGTACTGTCTGCCTTCGGCCAGGGCTCGATTGCCATCAAGAGCGCTGAACAGGGCACTGGCCTTGGCCTGCCCATCGTGCAGGCCATTCTGGCCAAACATGATGGCCAGTTCATTCTCAAGTCCAAGCTGCGTGAAGGCACCGAGGCTATTGCCATTCTTCCGGCAAAACGTGTGCTGCAGAGCCTGCCGGCCATCGAAGATACGCAGGCCATTCAGCCGCGCAAACGCTCATTCGCGTGACGAAACCGTCAACCCATAAACAGGTTGACGATCACGGCGTAGAGAACAAATCCGGCATTGATCAGGATCAGGCAGAAAACCGCGAGAGAACCGAGATCCTTGGCGTGCCGACCAACCGATGAAATCTCCGGCGAGATACGGTCTACCAGCTCTTCAATCGCTGTGTTGATGGCCTCAAACGCCACCATCAGCAACATCAGAATGACAAAGATCAGATAGTGCACGAAAGGTGCACCAATCACCGCAAACAGCACAAGCCCTGCAAACAGCAGAATGACCTCGTGACGGAACGCCGCCTCCTGCCAGAGCCTTTGCAGACCCTGGACAGAATATCTGAGCGCCGCGAAAAGATGGCGGATGCCCTTTTCCTTGCGAAACACCGGCGGCTTGTCGTTCATGTCTTTATTCGTCATTGACCGGCCTTGGAAACGCCCGCGGCATCAAATGTCGCCATGCCGGAATGGCAG
Source organism: Agrobacterium sp. (assembly GCF_032092815.1). GTDB lineage: Bacteria > Pseudomonadota > Alphaproteobacteria > Rhizobiales > Rhizobiaceae > Agrobacterium. The sequence continues at coordinate 33,136 of NZ_DAMDBP010000029.1, forward strand.
GCGGCAGCAGCCTTGACGATACCGGCGGCAAGTGCAGCACCGGTGCCCTCACCCAACCGCATACCAAGTGCCAGAAGCGGTGTCTTGCCCAGCTTTTCGATGGCGGCAAGATGGCCCGGCTCACCGGAAACATGGCCAATCAGGCAGTGGTCGAGAGCCGACGGGTTCATGGCTTTGAGAAGTGCTGCGGCCGCCGTTGCGACATAACCATCGATCAGCACAGGGATTTTTTCCATGCGGGCTGCCAGAATGGCGCCAGCCATTGCTGCAATCTCACGGCCACCAAGACGGCGCATGATCTCCAGCGGATCAGACAGATGGTCCTTGTGGAACTCGACGGCGGCTTTGACGGCAGCGATCTTGCGCGCCATCACATCACCTTCCGATCCGGTGCCGGGACCGGTCCATTCTTCAGCCGTGCCGCCGTAAAGCGCCAGGTTGATGGCGGCGGCAATGGTGGTGTTGCCAATGCCCATTTCACCAATGCACAACAGATCAGTGCCACCGGCAATCGCTTCCATGCCAAATGCCATGGTGGCAGCGCAATCGCGCTCGGAAAGGGCGGCCTCGCATGTGATGTCACCGGTCGGGTAGTCGAGCGCCAGATCGAAGATCTTGAGACCCAGATCGTAGCTGACACAGATCTGGTTGATGGCTGCGCCACCGGCTGCAAAATTTTCAACCATCTGCTGTGTAACGGAAGACGGATAAGGTGTGACACCATGTTTGGTCACGCCGTGATTGCCGGCAAAGATTGCCACCAACGGCCGGTTGACCGAAGGAGCACGGCCGGTCCATGCGGCTAGCCACATGGCAATCTCTTCCAGACGGCCAAGCGAACCAGCCGGTTTGGTCAAAGTGGCATTGCGTTCCTTGGCATCGACCAGCGCATGGGTGGACGGTCCGGGCAGATCGCGAAGCAGCGTACGAAAATCGTCAAAAGGCAGGCCGCTCATGCTCATGATATCAATCTTCCTCGTTCATGCCGAAAACTTGTATTTTCCGGCAAATCAGTCTTTGGTGCCCCTCTCATAGTCGGGGAATCTATCGGGAACAACCGGAAATCGCCCCTTTTGAAGTCCGTCAAGACAGGAACTGCACAATGGACATGCATGCGTTCATAACCGATCTGGCAAGAGCGCTTGGATTTCTAGGACGCTTTCCTGTTCCGCCCAAGGTGTTTGAAGGCCATGACGGCAAGATGAGCCAGACGTCGCGAGCCTTTGCCGCGGCCGGTCTGATCATTGCCCTGCCCGCCGCCCTGATGTTCTTCGCTCTGCTGGCGCTTGGCAGCGCGCCGCTGCTTGCCAGCCTGATAGCCCTGGCAATCCTGGTGTTTTCAACCGGTGCACTGCATGAGGACGGATTTGCCGATACATCAGATGGGTTGGGCAGCGGCCGCAGCGGAGAGCGCATTTTCGAGATCATGAGCGACAGCCGACTTGGCACCTATGGATCCGTCGCGCTGTTCTTTTCCCTTGGCCTGCGCACCGCAGCCCTGACAAGCCTTGCCGAAACCCTGAGCCCAGTGGCTGCCGCCGCCATCTTCGTTGCCGGAGAAGCCTTCAGCCGCGCCATGATGGTCTGGCACTGGGCGGCAACACCGCCCGCACGGCCACAAGGGCTTGCCGCATCGGTCGGCCAGCCGGATGACAACGCGCGCAACACCGCCCTGATTTCGGGTGTTGTCATTGCCTGCCTGCTGACCTTGCCTTTCGCCCCTGTTTACGCCGTGTTTCTGGCATTTGCTGCGGTCGCTTTTACGGCCACAATTTTTAATGGATTTGTCGTCAAAAAGATCAACGGCCACACCGGTGACACCATTGGGGCGACACAACAAATCTCGGTGATTGTCTGGTTATGTACCCTTGCCCTGACATGCTGAAAGCCAAATATTACATGAGTGCGTTGATGGAATACGTGAAAGGCCGATTTGCATGAACCGTTTGGTCGTTGTTCTCGTCGTACTGGGTATCGGTCTTGCACTTCTTGTTTTCAACAATGACACTGGCCAGACTTTCGGCATGGACAATGACGAGTTTGGCCGCCTGCTCTATCTGCTGCCGATCGCCGGCCTGCTTTCGGTCGGTGTGCTCAATGCCAGCCGTGGCAACCTGCCGCTGGTGCTTCGCCAGATCGCCATCTGGCTGGCAATCATTCTGGCTCTCGTGTCCGGTTATCTCTACCGCGATGACTTCCGCCGTTTTGGCGAACGCCTACTGGCCGGCCTAATGCCCGGCCGCGCCGTTGTGGTGACGACAAGTGAAGGCGGACAGGAAATCATTCTGCACAAATCAATGAATGGCCATTTCGAAGCCAATACTGAGGTTAACGGGGTAGCCGTACACATGCTGGTGGATACTGGTGCAAGCTCGGTGGTGCTATCGGCCAATGATGCCCGCAAGATTGGCCTGCACCCGGAAAACCTCAACTACACCGTCACGGTGATGACGGCCAATGGCCGCACCACTGCGGCCCATGCCATGTTGTCGGAACTGTCGATCGGTCCAATTTCCCGCACCAATATCCCAGCCCTTGTGGCGGGTGACGGCCAGCTTGACCAAAGCCTGCTGGGCATGAGTTTCCTCTCCACCCTCGGTTCCCTGCAAATGCAGACCGATGAGTTGCGCCTGCGCGACTGGTAAGCCGCGCAGCGTGTTTGTTGATTGAGCTGGAAAGCCGACCCGTCAGTTGCGCAACTTGTAACCGGTGTGGAAGATCCAGCCGACAACCGCAAGGCAGGCCGACAGGAACAACGCAATCATCATCAGGCTGATCACCGGGTTCACATCGGCAATCTCATAAAAACTCCAGCGGAAACCGCTGATCAGATACAGCACCGGATTGAAGTGGCTGACCGTCTGCCAGAATGGCGGCAGCATATCGATGGAATAGAAGCTGCCACCAAGGAAGGTCAAAGGTGGTACGACTAGCATCGGAATAAGGTTCAACTGTTCGAAGTTGGTCGCCCAGATGCCGATGATGAAGCCGAACAGGCTGAAACTGACCGCTGTCAGCACAAAGAACAGCACCATCATGCCGGGATGGGCAATCGACACATCCACGAAGAATGACGCGGTGATCAGAATGATCGTGCCGATCATCAATCCCTTGGTGGCGGCAGCGCCGACATACCCAAGCAGGATCTCTATCATCGAGACTGGAGCCGACAGGATTTCATAGACCGTGCCGGTGAATTTCGGAAAATAGATACCAAAGGAACCATTGCCGATACACTGCGTCAGCAGCGTCAGCATGATCAGGCCGGGTGTGATGAAGGCGCCGTAGGAAACGCCGCCAACCTCTTGAATCCGCGAACCGATCGCCGTTCCAAACACGATGAAATAAAGCGATGTCGAGATGACGGGAGAGACGACGCTTTGCAGAAGCGTGCGGCGCGTGCGCGCCATTTCAAAGAGATAGATGGATTTGACCGCTTCAAAATTCATTTCGCGTCCTCCAAAAGTGCCACGAATATATCTTCCAGAGAGCTTTGCCGTGTTGAGATATCGCGAAACTGGATGTTTTCAGCCGACAGAAGCGACAACAGGCCAGCGATACGCCCCTGCTCACCATTGCCGTCATATTCATAGGTCAGGCATGAACCATCCGCAGACAGAGCAAGATTAAACGAGCCCAGACTGTCAGGAACGGCAGCAATTGGCGTTGTCAGTTCCAGCGACAGTTGCTTGCGGCCAAGTTTGCGCATCAGCGCGGTCTTTTCCTCAACCAGCAGCAATTCGCCGCCATTGATCACGCCAACCCGGTCTGCGATTTCTTCTGCCTCTTCAATGTAGTGCGTGGTCAAAATGATGGTCACGCCCTTGGCACGCAGCTTTTCCACCACCTGCCACATGTCACGGCGCAAGGCCACGTCGACACCGGCTGTCGGTTCATCCAGGAAAAGCACCTTGGGTTCATGCGCCAGCGCCTTGGCAATCAGCACACGGCGTTTCATGCCGCCTGACAGTTCACGCAGCATGTTGTTGCGTTTTTCCCAGAGCGACAGCGATTTCAGGATGCTTTCAATCAACTCCGGATTGCTTTTCTTGCCATGCAGACCGCGCGAGAAACTGACCGTGTTCCATACTGTTTCAAACTGGTCGGTGGTCAGTTCCTGTGGCACTAGGCCAATCAGTTCGCGGGTTTTGCGAAACTCCCGCACCACGTCATGGCCAGCGACCAGAACCTGGCCATCGCCGGGGTTCACAAGGCCACAGATAATGGAAATCAGCGTTGTTTTGCCCGCACCATTGGGGCCAAGCAGCGCCAGGATTTCACCTTCAATAATGTCGAGATTGACGCCCTTCAGCGCCTGAAACCCATTGGCATAGGTTTTCGTCAGGTTCCGGATCGAAACAATGGCATTCATGATGATTCTTTCGCAGGATGGATTGTCGAATGCCATATAGGGCTTCGTACCGCGCAAAACCACCCTGACACGAAATCATCGCATGACGATGATCTCAGCCGTAAACGCTGTAGAAAAACTGCGCAGCCACGGCCACCAGAAACACACCGAACGCCCGCTCCAGCTGCTTCTTGCTGAGCGCATGCGCCAGCCGCGCACCATAAGGCGCAACCAAAAGCGTGATGGGGATCAGCAGCAAAACGGCAATCCAGTTGATGTAACCGGTAGAAAGTGGTGGCAGACCGGAAGCACCCCATCCGGCCCAGATATAACCCGCCAGACCCGGCAGGGAAATCAGCACACCGACACCGGAGGATGTCGCCACCGCCTGATGAATGGTGCGCCCATAAAGTGTCATGAAGGTGTTGTTGAGCACACCACCGCCAACTCCCATCAGGCCTGAGAGAATGCCAATACCGGTCCCAACCAGAAACTTGGCCGGGTTGGACGGCAGATCACTGCCCAAATGCCAGCTTGAGCGATTGGCAACCATGCGGAAAGCCAGCACCAGCGCAATACAGGCAAAGATCAGCCGCAGCGCGACACTCGAGGCATAGGCGGCAATGGCCGAGGCAATCAGCGTGCCCAGAGGCACCGCAATGATCCAGCCCTTCAACAGGTCGGTATCAACGGCACCTTTCTGCCGGTGCGTCAGGAAGGAGCGAATGGATGTCGGCACGATGATGGCGAGCGACGTGCCAAGCGACAGATGCATGCGCACAGCCTCCGGCACATCCAGCAGACCAAACACGTGGTAGAACACCGGCACCAGCACCGCCCCACCACCAATACCGAACAGGCCGGCCAGCAAACCGGCAACAACACCGGCACCGGCGAGCGCGACAGCAAACATGGCGATTTCAGTGACTGGCGGCACGGCATTCTCCTGAGGTCTGGGAAAACGGATTGGCTGTTTTTTAAGGAAACAGGGCAAGGACTGTCATGAAGATGTGATGGTCTTACCCTATAGAACATCCATCGCAAGCACATAGATCAGGCTTGCGGTACGAATACGGATGTTTAAGCACGAAATTCTACTCGGTGACGGTGATGTCTCTATTATCGTCACGGCTTATTGGTTTTATCATTTCAGACGGCAGTGATACCCCCGCATCATTGCCTATCATCGTGCCGGCCTTAGCGCCGGCATTTTTTTATCGTCTGTGCGGGATTTTATCCGAAGGTTTAATCGCAGTGGCGATAGCCTGACTTGCGGGTGCGCAAATCAAAGTGGAAGTGGTTCCAGTGGTTCGGGTCGCTGCCCGGACCAAGCACCGTGGAGAAATATTTGCAGCTGTCGCTGCGTACCGCCTTCAACAGACCCTTCTCGCGGAACGCAAAGAAACCCTTCTTGCGCACATCGATTTCCTTACCGTTTTTCAGCGTGATCATGCCGATATCAATGGCATTGCCCCTGGCATGTTCAGACCAAGGATTGCTGGAACGCGAATTCATCTTGCGGCAGGAGTAACCACCCATCGGCGTAATACGCCCGACACCGGACATGTAGCGGAAGCGAGACGATGGCACGAGTTCGAACTTCACCCACTTGGCAAAAGCAAGCGTCACCTGGCAGTTGAGCTTGACAGCCGGCTTGACTGCCACGCCACTGGCAAGGCCGTTCAGCTCGATCGGGTAGTCGATGCCGCAGGTCGGACCATCAGCGATACGCGCCACGTCACGAAACGACACACCAAGGCGACGCAATTCCGCCCGGCAGGCGACTTCAGACTGGGGCATCATGCCGGGAGGCGCGGATGAGCGGTTGGACTGCGCCGGGTTCTGCGGCATCAGCATGGCGACATCCTGCACCGGCTGGCCGGAAGATTGCGGGCGTGGAGATGCCGCCGCCCGTGAAGGCATGCCCCATCCGGCTGGTAACACGGAACCGCTGGTCTGCACGGGATTATCCGTGCCAATACCATCAACAACAGGCTGGCTTGTCACACCTTCGGCAAGCTGCCCGCCACCAATCTGGTTCTGCTGTTCTTCGGCTAGGCCGGTCACTGGTTCTACACCCAGCATCGCGTCCATGTTGACGCCCTCATCCGGCGCGCGCAGCACGCCCATGGAGCCATTGGATGATGAGGGCATCCCCATCGCTTCGTCGCTATCAATGCGCGGCAAGGGCTGCTGCACCGGTGCAGACATCAACTCGGGCTCGCTAAAGGCCCCGTCGCTGGCCTGCACCGCCGAATTGCCGGAATAGGCACGCCGCAAAGGTTGGCGCTCCGGCTGAATGGCACCCACACGTGTTGTGCCGTCAATCGACGCAGGGGGCACAAGCCCCTCTGCGGAACAGGCGGTCAACACAGTCGATATCATGAGCAACGCCACTGGGCGGCGCGGAAGGGAAATAAACGCCATACGATGACCACTTCTGCGGCCGCACCATGCGGCAATCGCTAAAATGCTAACGAAACGAGGTAAACGAAACCTTTCGCCCAGCGACCGTAAATCCACCCGGTATAAATCAGGAACCCACAAAAAAGGCGGCCAAAGCCGCCTTTTTGTTTGAATGCCAACACGTTCAGGCGGCGCGCGACGTAGAGGCGTAACGCTCCTGCTCCAGCACAAAACCGGACAGCAAGGCGCGCAATTCGCGGCTTTCATTGGCCAGCGTCTGGCTGGCCGCCGTGGTTTCTTCCACCATGGCCGCATTCTGCTGGGTCATCTGGTCCATGTGGTTGACTGACGTGTTGATCTCATGCAGCCCGGTCGCCTGCTCACGGGCAGCGGTGGCAATGGTGTTAACATGTTCATCCACCCGGTTAACCAGCTTGACGATCTCGACCAGCGCCTCACCGGTGGAACGCACCAGCGACACGCCGTTTTCAACCTCATGGGCCGAACTGTTGATCAGCGTCTTGATTTCCTTGGCAGCATTGGCGGAGCGCTGCGCAAGCTCACGCACTTCCTGCGCCACCACGGCAAAACCACGACCGGCCTCACCGGCGCGTGCAGCCTCGACGCCGGCATTCAGCGCCAGCAGATTGGTCTGGAAGGCGATTTCATCAATCACACTGATGATCTGGTTGATCTGGCGCGAGGAGTCCTCGATGCGTCCCATGGCATCCACCGCATTGCGCACGATATCACCGGAGCGCCCTGCACTCTGTTTGGTTTCACCCACCATGGTACGCGCCTCATTGGCACGTTCCGATGCCGTGCGAACCGTCGCAGTGATCTCGTCCAATGCAGCAGCGGTTTCTTCCAATGCTGCCGCCTGCTGTTCAGTACGGCGGGACAGATTGCCGGTTGCCTCGTTGATATCGTTGGCGCTGTCACTGACCACGTGGCTGGTGCGGGAGATCGACGAAATCGCCTGATGCAGCGCGTTTGACGCCTTGTTGAAGTCAGAGCGCAGCTTTTCATATTCACCGCCAATATCGGCGACATGAACCGTCAGGTCGCCATTGGCGAGACGCTCCAGCGCGGATCCCAGTGCATCCATGGCATAGGTCTGTTTTTCAGAAACCGATCGCAGGGCCATTTCATTGACATGGCGGGTTTCTTCCATCTGTTTCTGCTGCTGAACTTCGCGCTGCTGCAGGGCGCTGCGCTCATTTACAGAATCCCGCAGCACCACCAATGTCTTGGCAATGGCACCGATTTCATTGGTACGGTCCATGAACGGCACCTCAACAGAACCATCGCCATCTGCGATGTGCTTCATCACGTCCCTGATGCGGGCGATCGGGCCGGTCACGCTGCGAACGATGAAATAGGCACCAGCGATGATAAGGGCTGATCCGATGACACAGATGGCAATGTAGAGCTGTGCTTCCGTCCAGAAAATCGCGGCAAGATCATCAACATAAACGCCGGTGCCAACGATCCAGCCCCAAGGCGCAAAACCGGCCACATGGGAAAACTTCTCGACCGGATCGGGCGAACCGGGCTTTGGCCAGTAATAATCAACAAAACCCTGCCCGCTTGCCTGAACGGTCTTGACGAATTCCACGAACAGGAACTTGCCGTTCGGGTCCTTGTCACCGGTCAGGTTCTTGCCGTTCATTTCCGGCTTGATCGGGTGCATGACCATGGTCGGCACCATATCGTTGATCCAGAAATAACCGCTGCCCTTGCCATAACGCATGGTGGCAATGGTTGCCTTGGCCTGCTCTTGAGCAACGTCGCGTGTCAACGCGCCGCTTTGCTCCATCTTGTAGTATTGCTCAAGAATAGCAATGGCTGTGTGGTTCATCGCCTCAAGTCCAGCCTTGCGCTCCCGCTCCATCCCCCGGTAACTTTCAAACAGGCTGAACGTTAATGCGGTCGCCAACAGCGTAACAAACAGAGCGACAAGCATATAAAAGCGCGTGGATATCGTTGTGTTTTTCATACGTCTGACCACTTAAATATATTTCGACGAATAAAGTGGTCGTATGAAAACATTTATTATGAATAAATTTAATTTAGACGGAATTCATGCGCTGCAAAGTCAAACATTGAAATTTTAAACACGGGAAACGCAAGTAACTGGAAATACTCATATCGCACCGCACAAAAATACAGATAATCACAGGTTATTTTTTCCTACGTCAAACACGGGAAAAACCTCATCTCAGCACTCGCAGCAGCGCAAATCCGCACATATTTCCGTGTCAAAAAGGGTCAGAAGGCCTGCAAAACAAGGCTTTTAAAGACCTCGTTAATGATCCCGGCTTACGATGACGGTAGACAATTATTGTAAGCAGACACGAGTAATAGAATGGCAAAGCCCAACTTCCGCTTTACCCATTATGACCTGAAAGAACTTCGGGCAGGAACAACAATTGAAGTCACCCTCAACGGGGTCAACAATGTTCGCCTGATGAACGCCGTAAACTACCAGCGTTTCACCGAATTGCTGGACTTCAAATATATGGGTGGCGTCGCCAAGAAATCTCCGATCCGCATGACGCTACCCGAAAGCGCCCACTGGCACCTGATCGTTGATATGGAAGGCCATGCGGCATTGGCGGAATCCTCTGTCAAAATGCTGCCAGCTGCACCCCAGCAAGCCCAGCGCAAGGCGTCCTGATTTCAACAGGAGCAAACCCTCTTTCCTTACGGCAGATAACCTAACGGCAGGACCTGAAAACCGTTGGCATTCAGTCCCTGCCGCCGCCAACTAGTGTTGTGGCGTCATGCGTTCACGCATGAAGGCCATATACTCACATTCAGAGCTACCGCGTCTCTTCTCGATCAACGGCTTGATGTCTTCGGTAGCGACATAACGCAGTTGATCCGTGCCATCATTCGCAGCCTGATAGATGACCTCAGCAACCTCTTCGCTGGTTGCCAGACCGCGTGATTGGCGAAGCGCCTCAAAAATAGCACCGGCACCGGCCATGAAATCATTGTAATCTTGGGGTGTTTCGGTCGAAGAAAATTCATCGCCACTGCGCTGGCCGAACCTGGTCTCAAGAACACCGCCAGGTTCCACAATCTTGACGCCAATTCCAAGCGCTCCAAGCTCGTATGACAGGGATTCCGAAAACCCCTCCAGAGCAAATTTGGAGGCGTTGTAGAGCGAGATCATCGGCAGGCCGAAAACACCCGCTCCGGAACTGATATTGATATAAAGGCCCGAATGGTTCTGCCGGAAATGCGGCAGGGTTTCCCGGATGACGTCCATGACGCCAAATACATTGACATCAAACTGCTCCTGCACCTTATCCCTGGCCGTTCCTTCAAACACACCGAACAGACCATATCCAGCATTGTTGACCACTACGTCGATGCGGCCAAACCTTTTTACGCCTTGTTGCACGGCAAAGCGGATGCTGTCGCGATCTTGTACATCCAGTCGCGTCACCAACACATCCGGATAGTCGCCAAAGGCCTCAACCGGCGTACGCATGGTGGCAATGACGTTCCAGCCACGCTCGGCAAACAGGCGGGCGGCGGCGGCACCAAAGCCGGAAGAGCAACCGGTAATAAGAACGGTTCTGGTCATTTCAGTCTCCATATTTTCATGACCACCCGAATGTAGCGCGGGTCATTTCATGCTATAACCCGGACAATTCCGGATGATGTATTGAAGGAAACTGGACAAATGTCGGGCATGACACTCAGCGATCTTAGGGCTGTCTCGGTTCTTGCCAGAACCGGAAGTTTCCGTGGCGCAGCGCGGGAGTTGGACATGGCCGTTTCATCGCTCAGTCATCAGGTCGCCAATGTCGAAAAGCGGCTAGGTATTCGTCTGTTCAACCGCACCACCCGCAGCGTCTCCGTGACCGAGGCTGGGCAAGCCTTGCTGGAACGAGTACGACCGGCGCTCAATGAAATTGATGCCGCTCTTGAAGCGGTCGATCATTTGCGCACAACCCCATCTGGCGTCCTGCGCCTCAACACATCGGATGGCGGTGCCGAGCGGGCCTTGCCACTGGTGCTGGATTTTCTTGCCGCCTATCCAGACATGAAAGTCGACCTCGTCACCGAAGGTAGGCTTGTCGATATCGTGGCAGACGGATTTGACGCTGGGCTTCGCCTGCAGGAGGTCGTTCCGAAAGACATGATCTGTGTGCCGCTGGGCCAGACGGAATCCTTCGTTCTGGTCGCATCGCCTGACTATCTCAGGCATAAAACGTTACCCACCTCTCCCGGTGATCTGCTGACCCATGAATGCATTCGTGCCCGCCTCCCAAGCGGCAGCCTTGTCAACTGGGAACTGGAAAAGAACGGCGAGCTGATATCCGTTGCCACCAAAGGACGCCTGATTGCCGGCAGCACCGAACTCAGCGTTCATGCCGCACGTCAGCATGGCGGCATTGCCTACGTCTCTTTGCGCTCTGTCATTGAAGACATTGAGGCTGGGCGGCTGGTGCAATTGCTGGCGGACTGGACACCGCCCTACCCTGGTATCGCGCTGTTTTACCCAAGCAGCCGCCTACCCTCGGCGGGCCTGCGTGCCTTTATCGATCACGTCATTGCGTGGCGAAAAAAACATAAAGCCCAATGAAGGAATATGATGCAACTGGCTTGAACCCGTCAGTGGCCTAGTCATCCGGCTTCTGGTTTTTCCGTCGGTTCCAGAACTGCACGCGTTTTGAGAGTTCACGCTCAAAGCCTCGCTCATTGGGCTGGTAGAAATCGAGGTTCTGGCTGTAAAGCTCGGCCGGAAAAAAGGATTGGCCGCTAAAGGCATCCGGGTAATCATGGTCGTATTTATACCCCTCGTTATACCCCAGCTCCTTCATCAGCTTGGTTGGCGCATTGAGGATGTTTTTAGGCGGCGGGATTGATCCGGTCTGCCGCGCCAGAGCCGTTGCCGCATCAAAAGCGCGGTATGAGGCATTGGATTTGGGCGCTGTTGCAACATAGACGACAGCCTGCGCCAGAAACAGCCGCGCCTCCGGCCAGCCGATACGTTCAAAGGCTTCCCATGCGGTAATCACCTGCTGCAGGGCCTGTGGGTCTGCAAGACCGACATCTTCCGAGGCTGCACAGGCCAGTCGCCGGAACAGCACATTTGGATCTTCGCCGCCCTCAATCATGCGAGCCGCCCAATAGAGCGCCGCATTCACGTCGCTGCCACGCAGGCTTTTATGAAAGCAGCTCAACAGATTGTAATGGCCATCATTGGCCTTGTCGTAAAGCGGCATGCGCTTCTGCAACAACGCGGACAGATCGCTGTGCGACAGCGGTTGCGAGACGTTGGCGCGCAGGATTTCCTCAATCATGCCAATAAAATACCGCCCGTCACCATCAGCCAGCTCAAACAGGCTTTCTCTCGCCTCATCGCTCAAGGGCAGCGGTTTGCCGATATGGGTTTCCGCCCGCGAAAGCAGACGCGACAACGCCTCCTGACCCAGCGGATTAAGTGTGAACACCCGGGCACGCGACAACAAAGCGCCAACCAGACTGAAGCTCGGGTTTTCGGTGGTGGCACCAACCAGAATGATCAGACCGCTTTCGACATGCGGCAACAACGCGTCCTGCGTTGAGCGATTGAAGCGGTGAAGCTCGTCAATAAACAGAATGGTTTGCCGTCCGAGCGTGCGCTCTTTTTTGGCTTCCTCGAAAACCTTGCGGAGGTCGGCAACACCGGACATCACAGCAGACAATTGCACGAACTGCGCCTGCGCTTCGGCAGCGACAATTCTGGCAATGGTGGTTTTTCCCACTCCAGGTGGTCCCCACAGGATGAAGGAAGACAACACGCCCGACTTGGCCATGCGGCCAATCGGACCATCATCTGCCAGCAGATGATCCTGCCCGACAACGTCAGCGAGCGTGTCAGGGCGCAAGGCTTCCGCAAGCGGTCGTGGCATTTCCCGATCAAAAAGCGACACCCGCGCCTCCGAAACTGCAATCCTGTCGACGGCGGCTGTCAGTCGCCAGTTTTAAACCTGTTGTCCCCGGCCGCGCACCTGAATATCACCAAGTGGTGACGCCAGAAAACCTGCCGTCACCCCAAGGGATATGAGGCTGTTCCTATCGCAGGAACTGGCGGATGCGCTGGCCATCCCGCATGATCTCAACGCGCCAGAAACCGGGATTATCCTCCATCGCATCGGCAAGCGTTTTGGTGGAGGTAATCTCATTGCCGTTGACAACCAGCACGATATCTTTCGGACGGAAACCAACCCGTGCCGCAGGCGAACCGCGGGCAATGTCGGTCACCACAACGCCTGTCGTCTGGTTTGCCATGCGCAGTTCATCGGCAAGTTTCGGCGAAAGATTGGCAACAGTCGCGCCGGCAAACGGATTGCGACCCTCAATCATCCGCTCGTCACGTGGCTTGGTTTCCGGTGCCGTATCCAGCGCAATTTCAATGGTGCGGCTTTTGCCCTTGTCGATTACGGTCAGCTTGGCGGACTTGCCAATACCGGCCGTGGTCAGGCGGTAACCCAGCGCATCGGGATGCTCAACGGCAATGTCATTGACGGCCGTGATCACCTGCCCCGGTTCAATACCGGCCTTTTCCGCAGGCCCATCCTTCACCACGCCAACCACCAGCGCACCACGGGCGCGGTCAAGGCCCAGCGCTTCGGCCACATCCGATGTCACCGGCTCGAAGGTTGCGCCGACGTATGGACGCTGGAAGCTCTCATCACCCTTTTCAGCGGCAGCAAGGAACACGCGCACGAGGTTGGCAGGAATGGCAAAACCGATACCGTTGGAGCCACCACCGCGCGAGAAGATGGCTGTATTGATGCCGATCAACTCGCCGTTCATGTTCATCAGCGCGCCACCGGAGTTACCGGGGTTGATCGAGGCATCTGTCTGGATAAAGAAACCGAAATCGCCCTGCACGACCTGATTGCGCGCAAGGGCTGATACGATGCCACTGGTCACGGTCTGTCCCACACCAAACGGGTTACCGATGGCGAGAACCAGATCACCGACCTCGACGGCATCAGAATTGCCAAGCGGCAAGGCCGGGAAGTCTTCCTTGGCATCGATCTTCAGCACTGCCAGATCAAGACGGTCGTCTTTCAGCAGAATTTTGGAGGCAAATTCACGGCCATCCGCCAGAGCGACCTTGATTTCGTCAGCACCTTCAATGACGTGGTTGTTGGTCACGACAAGGCCGTTCGCAGCGAGAATAACGCCCGAACCGAGCGATGACTGCTTTTCACTGCGGTTTGGCAGCTGTTGGCCAAAGAACTGTTCAAAGAACGGGTCGCCAGCAAAGGGCGAAGCCCGCCGCTGCACCATACGCTCGGCATAGACATTGACCACCGCGCCTGCGGTCTGCTTGACCAGCGGCGCAAAGGAAAGCTGCATTTGCGTGTGGCTGGAAGGCACTGTCTTGTTATCCTGCGCATGCAGCGTGGCTGGAGCCAGCAGAATAAGCGCAGTCGCCGTCAGACAGGCACGTTTGAACATACCGTTCATTTGATTCCCTTGATGCTGTTTCAAAGTGGTTTTAATGGCTGAAATTAAAAACGAAAATAGGCGGAAACATGGAAAATAAGGCAGGCGCAACCAGTGTGGTTTTCACACGCTATACGGCCTCGATGATATTTTCCATCAGCCGGTGCAACTGATCGCGGTAACCGGTCCTGGCAGAAGGTGCATCCTCGCGCGATGTCATCACCACCGAAAGCTTGCGCGATGGCACGATATACAGCATCTGTCCGCCAAAACCCCAGGCATAGAAGGTCTTTTCACCGGCCATCTCCCGCAGGAACCAGCAGTAACCGTATCCGTCACCATTGAACACGGAGTTGGTGCGCGGCGTCCAGGACTGGTCAATCCAGCCTTGCGACAGCAGCCTGTCACCACCAGGTGTCACGCCACCATTGCGGTATAGTTCCCCAAAGGCCAGCAGTGAACGCGCCGTCATCGCCATCTGGTTGCCACCGAGATAAATGCCCTGCGGATCGCGGTCCCAGGCGCCGATCCTGAAATCCTCAAGCGGCCGGAACCATTCACGCGCCAGCGCCAACGTGTTTTTGCCAGACGCCTTGGTGAGGATAGCTGACAGAAGATGTGTTGAGCCGGTGGAATACAACATGCCGCCGCCCGGTTCGCCATCGAAGCCAGAGCCAAGCGCGGTACGCACCCAATTGCGGCTGGCAACCCAGCGCCCATAATTGGGGCCGGACATGCGCGCCAGTCCCGATTGCATTGACAACAGATTGCCGATTGTCACCCGCTCCAGCCGGGGATCAGGATTTTGTGGGAAATCAGCGCGCAGCACGGAGGCAATCGGCTGGTCGGCGCCTTGCAGCACTTTTTTGTCAATCGCCATCCCGACTAGCGCCGAAATGATCGACTTGGAGGC
>NZ_DAMDBP010000029.1:48279-54717 GCF_032092815.1 Agrobacterium sp.
ACTTGATATTGCTGGAACCATTGAGTGCATACCCATTATAGGAGCGCTCCGCCTGTCGTTTTCCATCGACGCTCACCACCACGGCTTTCAGCGTAGAAAGTTCCTGTGCCTGCCGCAAGATCGGATCAAGCCGTGTGGCTGAACCCGGACCGGCCACCGGCGACGTGGCGCCTGATCCGGCAGGCGCAGCACCATTACCGGAACTGGATTGCGCCCGCACGGCCTGAGCGAGCGGCAGGGAAGCGAATAATGTCAGAGCGGTTCTTCTTTTCATCAACTGTATCTAGGACACGAAAACCCGTCGTAAAGAGCCCTCACCCCATGTCACCTAAACGTGACAGCGATTTAATGACCGCGCTTGGCGAGCGACATAACAAAAACGCCGCCCCGATATCTCGAGGCGGCGTTCAAAACTCGAACAAAGGAACCAGAGATTATTCCGGCAGAATGCGCACGGCACCCTTGTCAGCACTGGATGCGAAAGCCGCATAGGCCTTCAGCGCCGTGGTCACATTGCGCTTGCGCGGTGCGGCAGGCTTCCAGCCCAGCTTGTCCTGCTCGGCACGGCGTTCTGCCAGTTCCGATTCAGAAACCACCAGATTAATGGTGCGGCCGGGAATATCGATGGCAATGGTATCGCCCTGGCGCACCAGACCGATTGCCCCCCCCTGACCTGCCTCTGGCGAGGCATGGCCGATGGAGAGACCCGATGTACCGCCGGAGAAACGACCATCAGTGATCAGCGCGCAGGCCTTTCCGAGACCCTTGGATTTCAGGTAGCTGGTCGGATAGAGCATTTCCTGCATGCCCGGACCGCCCTTTGGACCTTCGTAACGGATGACAACAACGTCACCAGCCTTGACTTCATTGTTGAGAATGCCCTTCACGGCGGCATCCTGGCTTTCAAACACAACGGCCGGACCGGTGAATTTCAGAATGGATTCGTCCACACCAGCGGTTTTGACGATGCAGCCATTCAGCGCGATGTTGCCGAACAGAACGGCCAGACCGCCATCCTTGGAGAACGGATGTTCAACATTGCGGATGATGCCGGTTTCGCCGTCGGTATCCAGTTCATCCCAACGCGAGGACTGGCTGAAAGCCACCTGTGTCGGAACGCCACCGGGAGCGGCCTTGAAGAATTCACGAACGGTTTCGCTGTTGGTGCGGGTAATGTCCCAACGGTCAATCGCGTCACCCAGTGTCGCCTCATGCACCGTCGGGCAATCACGGTTGATCAGACCACCGCGATCCAGTTCGCCGAGAATGCGCATGATGCCACCGGCACGGTGAACGTCTTCCATGTGAACATCCTGCTTGGCAGGCGCAACCTTGGACAGGCACGGAACCTTGCGCGACAAACGGTCAATGTCTTCCATGGTGAAATCGACGCCGCCCTCATAGGCCGCCGCCAGAATGTGCAGAACCGTGTTGGTGGAACCACCCATGGCAATGTCCAGCGACATGGCGTTTTCAAACGCTTCCTTGCTGGCAATGGTGCGCGGCAGAACGGAGGTATCATCCTGTTCGTAATAACGGCGGGTGATATCAACGATCAGGTGACCGGCTTCCACGAACAGACGCTTGCGGTCGGAGTGTGTGGCAAGGGTGGAGCCGTTACCAGGCAGTGACAGACCGAGCGCCTCTGTCAGACAGTTCATGGAGTTGGCAGTAAACATGCCCGAGCAGGAACCGCATGTCGGACAGGCGGCGCGCTCAATGGCCTTCACGTCCTCATCGGAAATCTTGTCATCGGCAGCAGCAACCATGGCGTCAACCAGATCGAGCGCAACGGTCTTCCCGTGCAGAACAACCTTGCCCGCTTCCATTGGACCACCGGACACAAACACAACAGGAATGTTCAGGCGCATGGCAGCATTCAGCATGCCGGGGGTGATCTTGTCACAGTTAGAAATGCAAACCATCGCGTCGGCGCAATGCGCATTGACCATGTATTCCACGGAATCAGCGATGATTTCGCGCGATGGCAGCGAATAAAGCATGCCGTCATGGCCCATGGCGATGCCATCATCCACGGCAATGGTGTTGAATTCCTTGGCAACGCCGCCAGCAGCCTCGATTTCGCGTGCCACGAGCTGGCCCAGATCCTTCAGGTGAACGTGACCCGGAACGAACTGCGTGAACGAGTTGACCACGGCAATGATCGGCTTGCCAAAATCGCCATCCTTCATGCCGGTCGCGCGCCACAGGCCGCGAGCACCGGCCATGTTGCGGCCATGGGTTGTCGTTCTGGAACGGTAAGCAGGCATGGTGTTTTCCTCGATCTTCAAGCCTTGCGGGAAGCACAACGCTAAAACATGCGCAGAACTGCCCGACTTTTTGATAGTTCTCTAGCGCATCTCCACCGATGTGTCACTGTCACCTTTGGCAAATACAGTACGGTTCGGTACGGTACGCATATTTCTTTGCTTTCAAAATGCGCAGCTATCATCACGAATACGCGATGTGCATGCCTTCGACCTGTTTTTTGCTGCGGTCGTGAAACATATCTTGTGTATGCGACGTAGTAGGCATCATAACATGAAATGAGGCCGACGAGTTCGTCGCGGAGGAGAATATAATGGCTGTTTACCGTCCACCCCATATTGCTGCACATGATATCACCCCACGCGACACCTATTTGAACCGCCGCAAGTTCATGGGGGCTGCCGCCGGTTTTGCTCTGGCTGGCGGCGCTGCCGGCAGTGCCTTTGCCGCACCTCTCACCGCAAAACCCGGCCCGTACAAGATCGATGAAAAGCTGACACCGCTTGACGCGGTGACCGGCTACAACAATTTTTATGAATTCGGCGTCGGCAAATCCGACCCGAAGGACAATTCCCAGCACTTCAAACCAACGCCCTGGACGGTGAAGGTGGACGGCCTTGTTGGCAAGCCGAAGGAATTCGGCATTGAAGAACTGATGAAACTACAGCTGGAAGAGCGCACATACCGCATGCGCTGTGTCGAGGGTTGGTCGATGGTCATTCCGTGGATCGGCTTTCAGCTCTCCACCCTGCTTGATCTCGTTGAGCCGCTTGGCAGCGCCAAATATGTCTCGTTTGAAACCGTTGTCCGGCCCGAAGAAATGCCAGGGCAAACCGGCCTGTTTCAGCCGCTGAAATGGCCTTATGTCGAAGGCCTTCGCCTTGATGAGGCGCGCCACCCTCTGACCATCCTTGCCGTTGGCCTTTATGGCGAAACGCTGCAGAACCAGAATGGCGCGCCCATTCGCCTGGTCGTTCCATGGAAATACGGCTTCAAGGGCATCAAATCCGTCGTGCGCATATCGCTCGTCGAGGAGCAGCCGGAAACCACGTGGAAAAATTCCAATGCCCGGGAATACGGCTTTTATTCCAACGTCAATCCCAAAGTCGATCACCCCCGCTGGAGCCAGGCGACAGAACAACGTATTGGTGAAGGCGGCTTCTTCGGCACGCAGAACCGGCCAACCCTGATGTTCAACGGCTATGATGACGTCGCCAGCCTCTATAGCGGTATGGACCTGAAGGCGAATTATTGACATGGCTGCAGGGCTGTCTCTTCCAGCGCTTCCCCGTCGGTTTCATGCGGCCAGCGTCTGGGCGCTTTACATCATCGGCCTCTGTCCGGCCGCCTGGTATTTTTACCTCGGCGCCAGCGGACAGCTTGGCCCCAATCCGGTCAAGGATTTTGAACATCTGCTCGGCATCTGGGGCCTACGGTTTCTGATTGCCACGCTGGCCATAACGCCGCTGCGCGATTTTACCGGCATCAACTGGATCCGCTACCGGCGGGCGCTTGGCCTTCTCGCCTTCTATTATGTGGTGATGCATTTCGCCACCTACATGCTGCTCGACAAGCGGCTGGACATGGCCTCGATCATCGCCGATATCGCCCGGCGACCCTACATCACCATCGGCATGGCCTGTCTTGTTCTGCTCGTTCCCCTGGCGGTGACATCCAACAACCTGTCCATTCGAAAACTCGGCAAAAACTGGGTCAGGCTGCACAAGCTGGTTTATCTCATCATCCTCGGCGGCGCGCTGCATTATTCGATGGCTGTCAAATCCATCACACTTGGGCCCTTCATCCACATGGCACTACCGGTTCTGCTGGTTACCTATCGGTTGGTGCGGCCGAGGGTCATGGCATTCAAGAAGCGCAAGAACGGCGCGACCACCGCAAGAGCCGTTCGGCAATAAAGGCGGCAGCCGTGATACCGGTGATGTAACAGACAATATTCCACGGCGAAAAAACTCGCCCCAGCAACAGGGTGCCTAATGCGGTATCGCGGAAGGCATCAAGGGGCGGAAAGTGCACGAGCCGGATTAACTCCACCACCACAGCCGAGGCAATGGCAACCATCAACCGCCACTGCAGCGAGTGACGGACAAGCAGCGTGGCAATCAGCAAATAGACCATCGATCCCCACAGGATCGAGCCGCCATATTTCACCACCCCAAATGGCAGGCCGATGGAATAGCCAAATTTCCGCAGCGACAGGCCCAGCACAATCACCAGACATGCGCCTGAAAAATGCCCGAGACGCGCGGAATAAAACCGTGAAAACGGCGACAAGGCCATGTCGATTCCCTCTGGGGTTGCTATAGCTGTCCGACGTCTAAAGGAACGGGAACAGCCCATGACCACCGAAACGACATTGAACAGTGGCCGACTTTCCGCCTTAGACGACTATCTCTGCGATACGCATCCCTGGGGCGAACTCAAAGGCATAAAACGCTTTATCATCGAGTTTTTGTATTTTGGCATCAAGGAAGCCCGCGCCTGCATGTTTGCCGGGTTGTTTTTCCTGTCCATCTTTCTGGTGCCAAGAGACGGCCTGCTTGGCCTGCCCCGTTATGACGTGCTGCTGGTCATCGCCCTTGCCATCCAGTTCTTCATGATCTGGAGCAAGCTGGAAACGCTGGACGAGGCAAAGGCCATCTTCCTGTTCCACATCGTCGGTTTTGCTCTGGAAGTCTTCAAGACATCCGGCAGCATCCAGTCCTGGTCCTATCCGGACTTTGCCTATAGCAAGCTGTTTGGTGTGCCGCTGTTTTCCGGCTTCATGTATGCCGCCGTCGGCAGTTACATCATTCAGGCCTGGCGCCTATTTGATATCCGCATCCGTCACCACCCCAGCTACTGGATGGCAACGCTGATCGGGCTGGCCATCTACGCCAACTTCTTCACCCACCATTATATCGGTGATTACAGGTGGTACATCGCTGCCTGCGCGCTTGGCCTTTACGCCCGCGCCACCGTCGTTTACCGCCCCTATGACCGTGACCGGCGCATGCCGTTGCTGCTGGCCTTTGTGCTGATCGGCTTTTTTGTCTGGTTGGCGGAAAACATCTCCACCTTCTTTGGCATCTGGGCCTACCCCAACCAGCTTGGTGCCTGGTCCATGGTGCATCTTGGCAAGTGGAGTTCCTGGTCACTGCTTGTCATCATGACCTTCACCATCGTCTCGCATCTCAAGCACATCAAAAGCTGCATCTCCGTGCCGGATTGACCGATGCCTGCCTGATGTAACCACGTATGTTGAGGTGAGCCGACACCAAACGAACCGAGGTTTCCGATGAAGATTGCAGCAGCCCAAAGCATCATCACAGGTGACATCGCAGAAAATGGCAGAACAATCCGCGCCCTGATCGAGCAGGCCGCACACAAAGGAGCACGTCTCGTCAATTTCTGTGAAGGCGCCTTATCGGGATATGCCAAGGCGCAGATCAACTCACCCGAGAACTGGCTAGATCTTGATTGGACCACGCATGACACCGAACTTGCAGCGATTGCCGACACCTGCAAACGCCTCAATATCTTTGCCGTGGTTGGTTCTGCCCATCCCCTGCCCGCACCACATCCACCACACAACAGCCAATACGTGTTCAGCGATGATGGCAGCCTGATTGGCCACTATGACAAACGTTTCCTGTCCCACAGTGAGCTGCAGGGCTGGTTCACGCCAGGCACGCAAGCCCTCACCTTCGAGGTCGATGGCTACCGCTTTGGATGCCTGACCTGCATCGAAGTGCAATTTCCTGAATTGTTCATGGATTATGAGCGCCGTGACGTCGACGCCATCCTGTTTTCATCCTACGGCATCAGAAGTTTCTTTCAGATCGCCTTGCGCGCCCATGCCGGTTTCAATTGTGTGTGGATCAGTGGCGCCACGCCGGCGCAAACCGCCCATGAGGGACCGGCCGGCATTATCGGCCCGGATGGCAAGGTCGTGGCTCACTGTGCCGCAGAGCAACGCAACCAGCTTGCTTTTGCCACGCTTGATCGCAACGATCCGAGCTTCGACGGTGCGCTCAACAAGGCACGCCCCTGGCGTCGACAGGCGCGTCAGGGTAATATTTACCGCAAAAAACAGATCAAGCCATGAGAGCCTGAAAGTGAGCGTCCGGTGAGCCGTTTTTGCTGATTGGGCAAATCGGGCGATGTTCTGGC
>NZ_DAMDBP010000030.1:0-21722 GCF_032092815.1 Agrobacterium sp.
GCCCGCAACCATTTAACCACAGTTTTTACACACAGGATGCCTGTGACAAGCACGAGGCATGAGGAGAGTTTCTGGGACCCTCAGCGTCAAACAATGCTCCAAGCTAATAACAGCGCGGTTGGGAGTGACGGTTTTGGACCGAGGATCATGGGGCGGAAAATTGTTTTTTGCTTCACCAACCACTCCTCGACGTCATCCTCGCCCCTGTGGCGAGGATCTACCAAGCCAGCCAGTCGTGTTAGTTTCGTTTGACGAGATGTGGTTAGATACTTGGGACAAGCCCGTTCATCACGGCAGGAAGGCACGCAGGCGCTGGTTACAATCATCTCGACAGCAAGACCGTCACTCACACTCTATCGCATTCCTACACTAAGCCAACTCAAATTTCGCTATTGCAACTCATTCGCAGAAGTGTCAGTCTGTCCGTAACAGCGATATGCTGTTTGCAGGTGTCGTCATGAAGCATAGCCTATATTCGCAGACCGGAAGCCACTGTCCCGCCAGCCACTGCACAGGCGACGGTCGAAAGGCGCGGTTGCCGTTCATGCCCACCCTGCCTTCCTCTCGCATGGTTGCTGTTCTGTCTCGCGGCGTCATCGTCGTGACATTGCTGGTTGGTTTTGCTGATGGGCGCATTCATTTTGGCGCAGAGGAAACGCCAGCGTCGTTTCCAACGCTGGCCAGCTCTCGATAACAGCTTTTCCAGTTTTGAGGAGTGTCGCGGTCAGATCGTGGCTGCTCTGCACCCGTCATCCCAGCGATCTCGGCCTAGCAGCTCACCCAACCAATCAAATGGCTGTCAGGTGCTCATAGAGGATCGATGAGCCAAGGCCGATCAGCACGATGCCGGCCGCACCTTCTGCGTAACGGCCAAAACGTTCGCCAATCAACCGGCCAACCATGATACCGCCGGAGGCGAACAGGAAGGTCGCAAGGCCAATGCCGATGGCGATGACCGCAATGTTGACATCCAGAAACGCCAGCGAAACGCCCACTGCCATGGCATCCAGGCTGGTGCCGATGGCCGTTGCCACCAGCACCAGAAACGAGGCCTTGGCCTTGTTGTCTTCGCTGTGGTCTTCACCCTTCAACGCCGAATAGAGCATGTTGAGGCCAACGGCGCCCAAAAGCGCAAAGGCCACCCAGTGGTCAATGGTTGAGATATAGGAGGCGGCGGCGACACCAGCGGCCCAGCCAATCAGCGGCGTGATGGCTTCCACAACACCAAACACGAGGCCGGTGCGCAAGGCTTCGCGCAGCGGCGGGCGACCCAGTGCCGCGCCACGGCCAACGGACACGGCAAAGGCGTCCATGGACATGCTGATGGATAGCAGGATGATTGCCATGAGCGACATGATGAACCTCGTAAACATCGGGGCGGACGTGAAACGGAGCGTCACCTGCCTGTCCGATAAAGGCAGATAGTCGCGCCGGTCTCGTTGAGCCAAACAGATTGGCTGAGTACGCCACGTGCTGCTGCACGAGTATGTTGACGCACTCCCGCTGAACACCAGCGGTGACTACTCCCCGATGGCCGAGGGTTTAAAAAACCGGCACTGAGATGTCAAGAAAAACGCTGTGAATATTTTGCGAAATCTCTCTAGATAACAATGACTTGCAACTGCAAATATAAAGCGCTTTCTGCAGTTCGGAAGCATTCTCAAAAACAGGCGTTTTATCCTTTGCTGCAGTTGGTGCGGCAGGCATTGCTTGCCGCAAGATCTGCCGCGCCAAAGGTTCTTTTACAGTGAAAACTGCATGCCCTGCTCGATGATCAGCACCAGCGCAATGAGGATCATGGCGGCGCCTGAGGTGCGGCCAATCAGCCGGGCAAGTTGCGGGCGGGTGCGCAGCACGGCACGCGAGCTTGCCGACACGGCGGTGTAGATGACGGCACAATTGAGGATGTGCGCAACGCCAAGTGCAGCGATCTGGCCATAGACCGGCCAGGATGATGTCTGGCTGGTGAATTGTGGCAGGATGGCCAGAAACAGCAACAGCGCCTTGGGGTTTGCGCCGCTGACGCCAAAACCGCGAATGAGCCAGTTTGACCAGGCGGTGGCTTCTGCATCGGCTGCTTCCGGCACCGGTGGATTGAGGAACACACCAATGCCGAGATACATCAGGTAGCTGGCGCCAACCAGCGTCAGTGCCGTCAGCATGACGGGAATGCTGGCCACAATGGCGCCCACCCCGGCGGCAACCACCGATGTGATGGCCACATAACCCAGCAACATGCCGCTGACGGCAGGTGCAATGGCGCGGTTGCGCATGCCGGCCGAAATCGCATAGGCCCAATCGGCACCTGGTGTCAGCACGAGTGTTAAGGACAGCGCCCAGAAAGCGACGAGCAGACCCATTTCCATCTGATGATTTTCTCCATGATTACAGAAGGATGGGCGCATATCTGCTACGGAACTGGCAGAGCGCGTCGGCCTCAGCCTGTCGCCGTGCCACCGCCGTTTGCGGGCGCTGGAAGAAGCCGGTGTGATTACCGACTACCGCGCCACGATCGATCCGCTGAAACTGGGCATCGGTTTTTCGTCCATTGTCTATGTCACATTGCGCGAGGCCAGCCAGGGCAGCGTTCTGGCCTTTGAGGCGGCGCTGTTGAAAGTGCCGGAAATTGTGCAGGCGCAGCGTCTGTTCGGTGAGCCGGATTACATGCTGCATGTGGTGGCCAAGGATCTGGCGGCGTTTCAGCGGCTTTATGACAACAGCCTGCTGGCCCTGCCGCATGTCATGCGGCTCAACTCCACACTGGTGATGAAAAACGTCATCCCCAGCCGGCCGTTTCCGATTTAGAGTGAAGGCGATTGGTCGCGTGCCTGGCACCATCGCTAAAGCCGTTCTGCGTCGTCATATCAGGGAAAAGCCCGAGGAAAACGGCGGAGAGGGAGGCGAGGTTCGCAGCAAAACCCCTCACCTGAAAAATTGATCACTTAGCAAGCTAAGATGATGATTTTTCTTCCTCTCCCACAAGGGTAGAGGTACGGGCGCCAGCCGCGCTGCCCCACCCTTGAGGCTATCGTATGTGGCTCGGTGGGTGCCCACCCGCCCCTCACCCCTGTCCTCGGGCTTGCCCGAGGGATGTCACAGGGGTCCAGGCCAGCCCAAGTCCTTGGGCCGAAAGGACGTCTTTTGTCGCGCAGACGCGCTCCGCTGGATCCCCGGGTCACGCCCGAGGATGAGGGAGGTTGCGGGATACGCTTTTCGTTCCTCGCATGGTTTTCGCAGCCGGTTTGAAGGGGCACATCCCTCTCCGTCGTCATATCTGGGCTTGTCCCGAGAATCCAATCACGTCGCGATTTTGGTGAATGGCTTGGATCCTCGCCACAAGGGCGAGGATGACGTGGATAGGTTGGTTTTCAGTGGCTATCGACTTTCCAATATGAATGCCGCACCGCTCTCGAAATGAACGAGGCGTTGGAGAATGGGCAATGTCATCAACTCCAAACTCCCCTCGCCTGCACCATTCTTACTGCGCCTTAGGAAACAGTCAGTAAAAATGCACTTTGGACAGGTCAATCTCGTAGGGGCTGGTGCAAATGGCGCGGCCGTTCTCTTTGTAAATATCGAGTTTTGACAGGCGACCGTTGCTGACATGCAGTGCCAGCCTTACCAAGGCAGCAACCTGAAACAGGCCCGTGTGGCCCGGCTCCTGATCGTCGTAAAAACCTTCAACCACGATCCTGTCATTGCTATCCGCTGGCGGAGCATCGTTGTTATCGACATCAGCCAGAGGTCCGTTTGTGCGAAGCATCAGGCCGACACCTTGGCCGATCGACATGGCTTGCAATGATGCCAATTGTGCAACGATCTGGGCTTTTCCCCTGAAGTCACCGCGCAACAAATGCATGATCAGCGCGTGTTCAGTTGATGTCGGGTCTCTCCAGCATTTATCTTCCTCACCCATCGCCCGCCCTTCCCTCTTCGCAACACCACATCACCGCATCGCCTCGGCAATGCGCAGCAGGGCGGCGTAGATGATATCAGGCTCATCCGGCGCCACGGCGTTGCGTACCTGCTGTTCGGCATTGGCGGCAATCTCGTGGGCGGCGCGCACCGCCTGCCGCCCTTCTGCTGTCAGCCCGGTGGTCAATATGCGGCCATTGTCCGGATGCGCTTCTCGTTTTATGAGCCCCGCCTTTTCCAGTGTCACGATGATGGCCTGCATGGTTTGTGGTGTCACGAAGGCGCGGCGGGCCAGTTCGGCATTGGACAGGCCGTTGTTTTTTTCGAGCCCTGCCAGAACGGAATATTGCGGTGTCGTCAGCCCAATGTCGCGCAGCGCCGTATCAAGCCGGCCGCGCAACGCCTGCTGGGCGCGTTTCAAGGCGTAACCAAGCGAACGATAGGTGTCATCAACCGGCGGATCAATCAGGCTGGACATATCAGGGTCCTTATATTAATTCATATATCAGCACCCTGATAATACCGGGTCGTCTACTAAAAGGAAAGATAGAGATGCCGAAACTGATTGGACCTGATTTCATTGGCATCCAGACGAAGGATCTGGATGGCGCCCTCACCTTTTACCGGGATGTGGTGGGGCTGACGCCAGCACCAATTGCGCCTCCGGGGGCGGTGGTGTTTGACACCAAGCCGATACCCTTTGCAGTGCGCACGCCGATTGAGCCATTTGATGATGGCCAGAAACTGGGTGTTGGCATTGCCCTCTGGTTCGGTTGTGATGATGCCGATGCTTTGCACGCGCATCTGCTGGCCAAGGGCGTGACAATTGGTTTTGCACCAAAGGATGGGCCGTTCGGGCGGTATTTCGCCTTTGTCGACCCGTTTGGTTACACGATCACCGCGCATACGGTTTTGCCGATGTGAACTGAACGGTAACGATGCGCCCATCGACGGAGATGGGCGCACCGAGAACGTTTCTTACGCCTCGACGGTGTCTTTTTTCGCAAGGGATTGCTGGTGGGCGCTGGCAATGTCGCTGCCGATTTCGAAAGCCCTGGTAAGGCCTGCTTGCGATGAGGCCGCATCCAGCGGCAGGATCAGTTCCGTGCCGATCACCCGGGCACCGATGTAGCCGAAAATGCCCTGATCGATCTGGGTTTTCATGGCGTCTGAATATCCGCGACGCTGATAGGTGCGCTCGGTTGCGCCGCCAATTGCAATGGTCTGCACCGACAGTCGGTTCAGCAGACGGATGGTGTCCTTGCCGCTTTCGTCGAAATAGGCCCAACCTTGCGTAAACACCCGGTCGATCCAACCTTTCATCACCGCGGGCATCGACCACCAGAACACCGGGTAAATCAGAACAAGTGCATCGGCGCGATCGACCCGCGCCTGTTCGGCCAAAACATCATCCGGCGGCGTGGCATTTTCGCGAAACACGGCGTAGTCGGCGGTGTTGAAGGTTGCGTCGAAGCCGCTGGTTGCGAGATCAAGCCGTTCAAATGTGTGATCAGGAGTGGCCTTGATGCCGGATATCACTTCGCGGGTGACTGCATGGGTATAAGAATTGGCTTCCGGTTGTGCCGTGACAATGAGGGAGTGCATGGGGTAACCTTGTTGTATGAGTTGAATCGAGTGGGGACTCGCTATATACTCATAGTAGGTTACTGTTGGTAGGTTAATTGTCAAGCATGCAGGATAAGGTGTCACCCCGTCAGAGATTGTCACGCGATGAGCGGCATAAGCAGCTTATTGAAACGGCACGGCATCTGGTGTTGCAGGCCGGAACTGACAGCCTGACGCTGGGGCGTCTGGCGGAAGAAGCCGGCGTGTCCAAACCTGTGGTCTATGATCATTTCGAGACGCGCAACGCGCTGCTGGCGGCGCTGTACCGCGATTATGATATTCGCCAGTCGGAATTGATGGACACTGGCCTCTCCACCTGCCCCGCCACCCTGGCCGACCGCGCCAGCGTCATTGCCAATGCCTATATTGATTGTGTGCTGACGCAGGGTCAGGAAATTCCAGGCGTTGCCGCAGCACTTGTCGGTTCGCCTGAGATGGAGGCGGTGATCCGCAGTTACCAAACCCGCTTTATCGCAAAGTGCCGGGAGGCCTTGGCACCCTATAGCGACGACGGTTGCATTCCCCTTGCCGCCCTATGGGGCATGATGGGCGCAGCGGACGCGCTTTCCACGGCAACGGCTTACGGTGAAATTTCCAAACAACAGGCCCTTGATGAGTTGCGCCACACGATCATGGCAATGATCCGGTAAACACACGATCCGGCCTGAGCCTGCTCCAGCTCCAGC
The DNA here is from genome assembly GCF_032092815.1 of Agrobacterium sp. Lineage (GTDB taxonomy): Bacteria > Pseudomonadota > Alphaproteobacteria > Rhizobiales > Rhizobiaceae > Agrobacterium. The sequence continues at coordinate 6,228 of NZ_DAMDBP010000030.1, forward strand.
TCGAAAAACATGTCCCGCAGCGCGGTGCCCTCATCAGGCGTGCATTTTCGCACCCTTGGCAATCTTGTCGACCAGCTTCTTGTCTGCCCGCAGCGCAATGCCCACCAGTTTTGCCGTGTCCGGTGCAAATTGTGCAAACACCTGCCGGTTCGCCTCGTCATGGCCGGTGGCAAACATCTCCTCAATATAGGCTGATACGGTGACCTGCCGCTCGACCGCTCGGTTGTTGATCTTGCGTATGGTGTCCTGATCGGCCGACAGTACAACAACCGGCTGTCTGCTCAGCGGGTTATAGGCGTTTCCGGCCGCATCCCGGTAGGTCTCGCCAATGATCTCGGGCGACTGCGCAACAATGCCACTGGTCAGAAAGGCCGTGACATTCAGCTTCTGCCAGGTGGCGAGATCATCGCGGATGATGATGGCGATCTTGGTATCGAACATGGGCATGCACTCCGTCTCTGCTGGTGTTGAGATCAGGTGCTACGCCATTGGCGGTGCTGGGTCTTGAACGTTCGTGCAAGGGTTTTGGTGGCATTCCCCTCTCCGTCTTCATTCTCAGCGTTGTCGCGAGAATCCAATCACGTCGCGATTGTGGTGGAGGGTTTAGATCCTCGCCTCAAGGGCGAGGATGACGTGGAGAGGTTGTTTGCCTAACAGCGATCGGAGTTCGTGGGACGTGTATTTGCCAGAATTGATTTGGCGGCGATTGCGGCTGCCTTACCGTGACAGTGAATGCGGCGTCACTGATTGGACACTGCCACCAACCCCTCTTTCCTGTCCTCGGGCTTGCCCGAGGGATGTCACAGGAATCCAGATCAGCCCAAGTCTTTGGGCTGAAAAGACTCTTTCGTCGCGCAGACGCGCTCCACTGGATCCCCGGGTCAAGCCCGAGGATGAGGGAGGTAGTGGGATGCGCCTCTACCCGAATTGTTTGGCGGCGACTGCGGCTGGCTCAACGCGAAAATGAATGAGGCGTGAGAGAGTGGATACTGCCAGCAACTCCGAACTGCCTCGTCCTTATGCTTCTGTTTGTATCTGGATATCTGTGGGGATCGAAGGCCGGAATTTCATGATCAGTTTTGGGCCGTCGTAGAGGTCTATTTCCGTGCAGGGCTCTTCAAATTGCACAAGCCTTCTAAAGTGCAAGTGAGCCGGTTGGGGTGTCTTTGTGATGACGCCATCGGGGGCTTGCAGCACCACTTCGCACATGGTGCAACCACCAACGACCGAAGCCGAAGGCCGCAGTTTGTTGTGGTAGTCCCAAGGCGTTTCATCTAGTCGAAACACGCTGCCGGATATTTTCATAGCAACAAGACGCATCAACCCCTCATCGACACTTTGCAGCCCGACTGTAACAAACCACCCCAAAAACAAAAGAGCGGGTAAACCCGCCCTTTCTCACCTTCACGTCATACCAGTCGATCAGCCCTTTTTGGCTGTGGCTGTCGTTCTGCGGCAGCGCCAGTTCCAGTCGCGGGCCTCGCCAATGTCCATGTGCACGGATTCGGTGTGGCAGTAGGTGCCAACGCCGCCACGGTTTGGCAGCGAGCGCAGATAGGTGGCCAGTTCCCATTTGGAAACGCCCTTGATCTGCACATCGGCGGCTTCGCAGGTGTGGTGTTTGGAACCCCGGCGCACGCCACCCTTGGGTGGGCGGTAGCCTGAGGTTACGATGGCTGGCCGCTTGTAATGGTTTTCAACCGTCCTGATCATCTGCACCAGTTCAGGCTTGAAGCAGCCAACATTGACCTTTTCGGTCTGCAGCACCAAGCCGTTGGGCGCAACGCGCGTCAGGCCGGAAAGCGAGGCAAGCTTGGCAAGGCCAGCCGGTGCATCGTCTTGCTCAAGGTGTTCGTCGTCAAACTCATCACCCATGGTCGCACGGCCCTGCAGCGCAATGCCCATTTGCGAAATATCCGTGGCGCTGTCTGTTGGCAGCTGCGCCACTTCAACCCCGGCCTGATCGTCCGCTGGTTCATTGCCAGCCGTCTTGCCCGAGCGCTTTTTGGCGGCACCGGCAAAAAAGGCTGCCAATGTCATGCCGGATTTGCCTGACGGTGTCTCATCGGTTTTTGCAGTGGTCGAGGCCGCCACCGGTGGCATTGGTGCTGCGATCTGCGGTGTGGCAACTGGTGCGGCGGGTTGGGCTGTCGTTGGTGCCCTGGCAGCAGCGGCTGCACTCATGGCGGCGGCCTGCGCCTGCAAGGTCTGTGGCTGCACTTCTGCGATCGGCGGTTTTGGCTGGGCCGGTGCCGAATATACGCTGGAAAGCGCCGGGTTTACCCCCGGTACCGGCACATAGGCGGCGTCTGGCACGCTGCCTGTTGCTTCGCCCGCCACCGGCATGTCCTGAACCGGTGCCGCGTTATTGGCAAAAATGCTGGTATTGCCGGCAGAAATGGAAGTGGACTGGTGAACGGCTGCGGCCAGATCCGGCTTGGCCTCACCCATCTGCTGGGCTTCGGCCACATGCGGTTCCTGGCCCTGCTGGCCAACCTGTCCCGCCTGGGTTTGGCTGGCCGATACCATGGATGGGTCCACATAACCGCCATTGGTGGATGGTGCTGTGGCCTTGCCGTCAGCGGCAGTGTTCTCTGCAGAGGCTGTCTGCGTGGAATTGGCGGTGGGTGAAAGCGAGGCCGTATCGCCATCATCCGTGACCGCGGAAACGCATCCGGACAAGGCAAGAAGTGACACCGCCACCAGCAGACGCTGGCGCCATGCGGACGTCATTTTTCCTGCTTCAACCATGGGCATGAGACCTCCGCTCAGTTCGTTTTTTCTGCCCAACCTCACCTTACGGTGATATTCGGCATAGCTAACTATCTGCCTGAAAAGGCCTTTTTGATTCGGCGGCACTATGCCCCCCATGCGTCTGTAACGCAAGATAGGGATTGTGGACCATAAGAACCGCCGAAACCACGTCGTCCTCCGGCGCCTGGAAATGCCGGAAAGTCTGCTCTATGCGGAGATCAGAAAATTACCAGCTGCCGGTGTTCTGCATAGATATCCATGGTTCTGCTGGTGCCAGGCTTGCGCCTTTTTGCAAAATCTCGATGGAAATGCCGTCTGGCGAACGCACGAATGCCATGTGGCCGTCGCGTGGCGGGCGGTTGATGGTGACGCCAGCATCCTGCAGTTTCTGGCAGGTGTCATAGATATTGTCGACTTCATAGGCCAGATGGCCGAAATTGCGGCCGCCCTGGTAATCCTCGGTATCCCAGTTATAGGTCAGCTCAAGGCATGGTGCCTTTTCTTCCTTCGCCACAGTCACGTCGTCGCGTGCGGCAAGAAACACCAAGGTAAAACGGCCCTTCTCATTCTCAATTCTGCGTATCTCTTCCAGACCGAAGATTGTGCAGTAGAAGTTCAGCGACTGATCCAAATCACGGACACGCACCATTGTGTGCAAATATCGCATTTTGTTTCCTCCTTTGTTGGGGTACCTTGCAAGACATGCGTCGAAAGTCAGCTTTGGGCAAGCCCGGGCCTGTAGAAAGCTATGGGTAATTTCCAAACTGGGCTTGCGTAAAACCGTTACCAAGATGTTAATCTAGCCCGCAGGAATCAGTTAACCGTAGTATGGCGCGTAATCGAGGGGTTGGCAGGATATGACGAACAGGGTTTCATCGAATAGCGTATTAGATTTCGAAGACCTTTCGAGCGATCCGGTTGAGCTGACCGAAATCACCGGCGTTGTAAAATGGTTCGACGTTGCCAAGGGTTTTGGTTTCATCGTGCCTGACAATGGCATGCAGGACGTGCTGCTTCACGTGTCGTGCCTGCGCCGCGACGGTTACCAGACCATTCTTGAAGGCACACGCATTGTTGCGCTTATCCAGCGCGGCGGTCGCGGTTTTCAGGCCTTCCGCATTCTTTCCATGGATCAGTCCACGGCCGTGCACCCTTCGCAGATGCCGCCAGTGCGCACCCATGTTCAGGTTACCGCCTCCAGCGGTCTGGAGCGCGCCATCGTCAAGTGGTTCAACCGCACCAAGGGCTTTGGCTTCCTGACGCGCGGTGAAGGCACGGAAGACATTTTCGTTCACATGGAAACGCTGCGCCGCTTCGGCCTTGCAGAGCTTCGCCCCGGCCAGGTTGTTCTGGTGCGTTACGGCGATGGTGACAAGGGCCTGATGGCGGCGGAGATCCATCCGGACAATCCAAGCCCCATCAACATGGCGCATTAAAATGGCGATGAATTTCGGAACTATGATGAGAAGCGTCTTTGTGGCGCTTCTTTTTTTGTTTTCAGCCACCGCATCTGTGGTCTCTATCCCTTCCGTGTCCCACGCACAGGGGTCGGAGACATTTGATCAGGAACCGCTGCTCATTCTCACTGCCAAGGGTCGCCAGCTGCGCTTTAATGTGGAACTGGCTGTTACCAACGGTCAGCGCCAGCAAGGGCTGATGTATCGCAAGACAATGGCGGATGATGCCGGCATGTTGTTTGACTTCGGCAATGTGCGCGAAGTGACCATGTGGATGCGCAACACCGTGCTGCCACTGGACATGCTGTTCATCAATCCGGATGGCAGCATTCATCACATCAACGAAAATGCCGTCCCCTACTCCGAATCCATCATCAGTTCGCGTGGGCCCATCCAATATGTGCTGGAATTGAACGCCGGAACGGCGGCAAAATTGGGAATCAGTGTTGGTGACCGTGTCACCAGCCGGAGAATTTCTTCAACGAAATGAATGGTTAAGAAGGTTTTTCGCCGGTTTTGCTGCATTTGCGAATTTGCGCACAGGTTTTTTGAAAAATAATCAGCTTTCTTGCGAAAAATGTCATTTTGGGTGTTGCGGAAACAGAATGAACGATGTATCTCCGCATCAACACAGCGACGGAGTGTAGCGCAGTCTGGTAGCGCATCTGGTTTGGGACCAGAGGGTCGGGAGTTCGAATCTCTCCACTCCGACCACTTTCTCCTCAAGGGAAAGAACTTGTTGTGTCGACGCGGATAATTTTCTTATAATCCCGTTCTTGCCTTTTGCATGGAGCAGTTTTCAAATGTCTGCAAAGATTTATCGCCCCGCAAAAACAGCAATGCAGTCCGGGAAAGCTAAAACTCACCTCTGGGTTCTCGAGTTTGATGCTGAAACACCGCGCAAGATCGATCCGATCATGGGTTACACTTCCACCACTGACATGAACCAGCAGGTCAAGCTGACGTTTGATACGCTTGAGCAGGCCGAAGCCTATGCTCAGCGCAACGGCATCGAATACCGCGTCATTCAGCCAAAGGAAGCCACCCGCAAGGCAGTCTCCTATTCTGACAATTTCCGGTTCTCGCGCACACAGCCCTGGACCCACTAATTCTACAGCATATTGTTTGTGCCATTTTGGCCCCTTAGCTCAACTGGATAGAGCAACTGCCTTCTAAGCAGTAGGTCGCAGGTTCGAGTCCTGCAGGGGTCGCCACCTCTATTGCTCTGATTTTCCAAGAAGAATTCTGGTTTTTACGCTGTGCAGGCAATAGCGCAGTTTGTAGGTTTGCGTGTCAGTTTGCAAAGTTCATTGCCAAGGCGTTCTCTTAGAACAACCTTGCGGTAAATTGAACAATCTGAACGCCAACTGCTTTCGTGACACCTAGCAGGTAGGGAGTGGAATAACCCTGATAGGTTGTTAAGGGATATTGAATCCCGGTATACGATTTGCCATATTGACTTCAATTCGGAACAGCCGCGCTTGAGGGAGCCACCTCGGCTGTTATTAAACTGGAGATCCCTCAATAAGTCTGGCGGGCGGTACGCGGTTCTTCATGGACTTCGCCCAGAGATGAAAGGAATGCGTATGCACGCTTCTTTGGTTCTCGAAGCCAGTCAGTCGAAGCAATCGTTTCGATTGAAGCTTGATCTAAAGGTCAGCTTGGCTTCAATCTTTGCGTACTTCGGTCTGTAATGCAGAAGCCTCCCCTGCTTATGCCGGGGAGGCTTTTTTTAGCACCAAGCACAGAGCAGACCGACGTGAGGCAATACGTGGAAAATGAGTTTTCGTATCGCAAACAGCTGACTTTTGAGCAGGCAGAGGGCGCAGCACCGCTGCCATCGCAGCTGGCACTTAAGGAAGTGTCTCAAGGACTAAAAGCGAAGATGTGGCAGGTGTTTCATGATTCTTTAGTTGCGGATGGCAATAGTTTCCTTAGTGGGAATTGGGAATTAGTATTGCGCGACCATCATGTTGATCGATTGAATTTGCCAATCGATGCATTTAATTCATACAAACCGACGGTCATACAGGAACTAAGAGAAAATCTTTTCGACGACGACTACCTGAATTTCTTTGGGTTCATTCAGTATGTGCTACGGCATCACCGATGCCCACCATATATAAAGCAAGCTGTTCCTGCGGTGCTAAAGCTACATAGAGCCGCTTACCGGGTAGTTGACGGCGACACCATCGCTCCGTTCGCAACGGAGGCAGAAGCCGCCACAGCTGACAAGGCCCTCTATGAATTGAAATCAGTCGGTATGGATGGAGCCCGAACTCACTTACGAAAGGCTATGAGCGAGCTAACTGCGGGGTCGTGGGCGGGTTCGATCAGAGAGAGCATACATGCAGTAGAATCGGTCGCAAGAACCATCGCGCCTGGAGCTAATACTCTCGGTCCCGCACTAACAGCACTCGAAAAGAATCGAGTAATTCACTCAGCGTTGAAATCTGCTTTTGGATCGATTTATGGCTTCACGAGTGATGCGGGGGGAATCCGTCACGCACTTCTGGATAAAGAAGACGCGAGTGTCGACGAAGCAGACGCAATGTTTATGCTTGGTGCGTGTTCTGCGTTTGTGACCTACCTAATCCAGAAAAAAAGATCGGCTGGGATTTGAAACACGACATGGTTCCGTTGCTGACGTGGTGTTTTAGAATGCCGCCAAGGTTCTTGCGACCTCATCATTGGTCATGGACCCAAGATCTCCACCATCGCAGGTGACATGGCGATGCGCGAAGGAAGCTAGTTTTTCGCCGCCGTCCCCACTGTCGCACACCGCGTAAATTGGCCTGTTGATTGTCCAGAGCCATTCGGCGAGCTGCTTTGGGTCGTTGGACAGTGTTGCGATGGCAGAGTAGCCGATATTGTGCAGCCGGACACAATCGAAGATGCCTTCGACGATATAGAGGGGCCGCGACCAACGCCAACTTTCCAGACCGAACACGGCATGGCGACCCGTCGATTTATAGGTGAAGTACCGGCCGCGTTGCTGATCATTTTTTCTGACCTTCTCGGCGGCCGGCCTGTATTGTTGATAACCGGACACGGCGCCGCTGAGGTCGAAAAGCAGGAATGTGGCAACCCCGGCAGGTTCGTCGATGATGACGCTGTAACGGCTGGCGTCGGTGTGACGATCCAGGAGATGTTGCGCAATGCTCATTCGCACTGCGCCGCGGCTTGCTCCCACAAGACAGGATCGCCGTCCTTCAACACGGCAAGCAGATTTTGCTTTTCGACGCGGTAGACCTGCCAGAAACCGGGATCTAGTGCCGAGATCGATTTGCTATTGTCGATCAGATCGGCAAGCTTGATGGTCTTGGCCTCTTTGGGTGCCAATGCCGTATGCTGCAGGTCAAGCGCTTTTCGCGCGGTCCTGTTGCCGTGGTAAGGCGTTGAGACATCGCTGAGATAGGCAACGAGCGTGGCAACCTTTCCGCCAAAACGTTCCTTGATCTCAGCCAGAGTGACGCCGCAATCCTCGACAGTGTCGTGTAGATATGCTGCGGCAATCATTTCCGGCGTGTGGTCAACCGTGGCGACAATGGCCGCCACGGCAATGGGATGGTTGATGTAGGGTTCACCGGTGTATTTGCGCAGCTGACCGTCATGCGCTTTCGTCGCGAACTTCAATGCATGTTTTACCAGATCATTCATGCGGCGATATCCACATCACTCAACCCTGCCTTGTCAAGGCATTGGTGATGAAAGGTTGGCGCGACTGAGCCGGAGCGCAATCCAGTATTCGGCAGATAGACTGTGCGGGGTGTCCACGCTTCAAACCGCAGGCACCCCTCTCCTGTCAGTTTCGGCTGCCCAATGCCAGGCGGCAGGCCAGACCGGCAAACACCGTGGCCAGCAGATATTGCGGCAGTTTGTTGAAACGGTGGCGACCAGCAAACCGGCTACGGATATGGCCGCTCAGCAGAATGACCGTACCGTTGACGATGAAACCGATGCCATTCAGCACCGTGGCCAGCACCAGCATCTGCAGCACAAGTGATCCAGTATCCGGCCGCACGAATTGCGGAAACAGCGCCAGAACGAACAGCGCCATTTTCGGGTTGAGAATATTCGTCGCCAGCCCTTCGCTGAAAATCCGTCGCATCGAAAAGCGTTTCAGCCCGCTTTCAGGCGAGAACGGCGTGGCCCGGGTTCGCAAGGTTTTCCAGGCAAGATAGAGGAGATAGGCACATCCTGCCCAGCGGATCACCTCATAAGCCATCGGGACCACGACCAAAAGCTGGGACAGGCCAAGTGCGGCCGCCAGTGCGTGGCAATAGGTGCCGGCGGCAATACCGGCATAGGTGAGAAAACCGGTCGCCCGCCCCTGGCTGATGCTGCGCGAGGTGATCAGCAGCATGTCGGGTCCCGGTGTTGCAGTCAGAACGACGCAAGCGGTGGCAAAAATCAACAGTGTGGAGAAATCCGGCATATCGTTTCCTTCGAGTTGGCCGGAATTCCGGTCTATCAAAACGTCTGGAAATGGCAAGCCGTGAATGGCAACAGCCAATCGATAAACTGGCGCGGTCTAAATGCAGTGTTGCCCAAAAATACAAACAGCCTCGGGCTCACTCAAGAACCAGAGGCTGCTTGTTGTTTTATAGCCGGTCTTACGGGCCGGTGCGAAACGTCAGTTCTTGCGGCTGCTGGTGGCAGTTTCCTGCGCCAGCTTTGCCTCGCAGGCGGCGGCCATAAACCGTTCGCGGGCTTCCTCGGCGGTTTTTCTGCCGTCCAGTGCGGCGCGGCAGAAACGCCGTGCCTCCACATAGGCAGGCCCGCGTGCATCGGGCCATTCATCGGTTAAGAAATGCAGTGCCGAATAAGGGCCATGCACCATCTGTGTGCCACCCGGCATTTTCACTTCAATCGGCTTCCAGGATAATGTCGGCATCTGTTCCTCCTCAAGAACAAGCCTGAAACGGGTCGGAACGATAAAAGTTCCGCTCTTGCGCAGAACTATTCTACTGTCGCGAAACGAATTCGTTAAGCCCCATCTTGTGCAGGTATGTTCTAATCTTCCAGCCTGCCTGCCTCACGCCGATGGAAATGAATGATGTCAGTTGCGGCTCATCCAGACCTGCGCAAGTTCAAAGAAGGTCATGGACGGCCGACCACCTCTGGCATCCGGCGGGCGTTCATTGTCCGTCGCACTGAAGGTCCGTCTGATGTCCAGCTGGCCTGCATTGGCCTGTTGGCAGATGATGCCTGCGGTTGTTCGATCTCCTTTGCAGATCCGTTCAACCACCCGCGTCATATGATAACGATAGGGTTCGTCTGGCGTTTCTGCCTTTATGGCCTTGTCGAGATCATAGCCGTTCCACAGGCTGCTCTCACTTTCACAGCGTATTGCAAGCGTGCGCATTTTCTCGGCAATGGCGCTGTTTTCGTCTGTTTCTGCCACCGCCATCTGGGCCAGTGCCGGTGTGTCGCAGGTGAAAACACCCCAGAAATGGAAACTTGCGGGCTGCTTCTCATTCCCGCGTATTTGAAGGATTGACCAAAGCAGCTGGTCCCAGGCCACAGGCTTTGCCCGAAACTCGATTATTCCTTTTGAGCCGTGGCGCGGATGTACCGCAAGTGCGGACCCATCAAGGCGCTTGACCAGGGTATCGCGCTTTACCGACCATCCCGAACCTTTTGCCACTGCACGCACAGCGGGATACAGACTATCTCTCATGAAAGCCAGTTTCGCTCACTTCGTGGCCTGCGTGCGAGCAGTCAGCTTGTTGCCATCGGGGTCGCGCAGGTAGGCAACGAAGACGCCGTTGGGGCGCTCAGTCGGTGGTGTTTCGATGGAGGTTCCGCCATTGGCGACACCGGCATCATGCCATGCCTGCACATGCTGTGCGGTGGCGGCAGCAATGCCGATCGTGCCTCCATTGGCCGCTGTAGCCGGTTTGCCGTCAATCGGTGTGGTTACCATTAAACGCCCACCATCATGGATATAGATCAGCCGGCCTCTTGCGTCCGTTTCGCCGGGTTTGCCGCCCAGTGCCGTGAATGTCGCGTCGTAGAAACGTCTGGCCTGTTCCAGGTCGTTGCTGCCAATCATGATGTGGGTGAACATGCGGTTTCTCCATTCGGCAACCCGGCGGATTTGGAGGGGCCAACCGAGGTCTGCGTTGTATGGTGTGTGAAAAACTGGCAAAACACTTATTTTCCAGCCTGTCGTGAAGCCGCAGAATAGTGGGTTTTGAACGGTCAGCAATAGGCGTTGGCGCCGGTATCAGGCCTGATGCCCCTGCCCTCGAGTTGTCAGCCAGCGCAACCAGAGATCCGAAACAGATACGCATGCAGCGGTAATCCACCGGTCCCGATTTGTCGGGGACGCCGTCTAGCGCTGGCCACTGACATCAAGAACGATCTTGCCACGGGTGCGCCCTACCTCCGAGAGATCAAATGCCTGTTTGATCTCGGCAAGCGGCAGCACGGTTGTAACAGTGGGCTTCAGCTTTTCGGCTTCAACCAGTTCGCGGATCGACACCAGCTGTTGTGCATTGGCTTTGCAGAAAACGCGGGCAGCGCCAACACCATATCTGTTTGCCTCATCGGAGGGGAACGCCACGGCAGTGACCAGAAAACCGCCTTTTTTCAGCGGCAGGAACGCCTTGTCAAAGGTGTCGCCACCCACCGTGTCGAACACCACGTCTATGTCCTTGGCCATGGTGTCAAAGGGTTGTTTTTTGTAGTCGATGAACTGATCTGCGCCGAGGCTGCGGATATAGTCTTCATTGCGGGCTGATCCCATGGCGGTGACATGCGCACCCTTGGCCTTGGCAAGTTGCACGGCAAGCGAACCGACACCGCCAGAACTGTTCGTTATCAACAGCTTCTGGCCGCTCTGAAGTTTGGCGAGATCAAACATCGCTTGCCATGCGGTCAGTGCGCCAAGTGGTACGGCGGCACTGTCGATGAAATCAAGATTGGCCGGTTTGTGGGCAAGGTCATCGGCCCTGGCAATGGCATAGTCTGCAAATCCGCCGGTCGGGATAATGCCATAGACGGCATCGCCCGGTTTGAAGTTGCTGACGGCATCCCCGAGCTGTTCGATGGTGCCGGCAATTTCACCGCCAAGATGAATGGGCAGCGACAGGCCCATGCGCTGGCCGAGGCCGCTACGGATTTTCCAATCGACAGGATTGACGCCTGCGGCATGGACCTTGACCAGAACCTCACTTGGCCCCGGCACCGGGCGATCAACATCGTTATAATCCACAACGTCATTATTGCCGTATTGTCTGATGACGGCCGCTTTCATGTCTCGTTCCTCATTTCGGGTGCTTGTGCCGGTGGGCTTTGCGTGCGCTCGACCTTTGATACTGGCCATGATAGACAAACGACTTGGCGATGTGACGCCAATCCGCATCGCGCAAAGGCCAAACTGGATGCACAAACCGCCCTTTACCCTGTTCCGTGGTTTCAAACAGCGTGGCATGGGCATGCCGACCCACACCCATGAAGAAGCGCAGCTGACCTTTGCCGCATCCGGCATGGTGCAGGTGTTGACGCAGGCCGGCCGCTGGCTGGTGCCGCCGCAGCTGGCCGTGTGGATACCGGCCGGTATTCCACACAGGGTCGAGGTTCTAACTGATGCCGAACTGTGGATGGTCAACTGGGAACCAGCGGTGGCCAAGGCATGGGCGCCGCCAACCCAGCTGGACCGACCGTTTACGTTGCGGGTGACACCATTGATGCAGGCGCTGCTCAACGCTGCCTTTTCCGACGCGACCGGGCCGGACAAGGTTGAGCTGGTGGCACGGCTCATGCTGCATGAACTGACCGAGACACAGCACGCCCCGACCTTCCTGCCCCTGCCCATCAGCCAGATTGGCAAACGGGTCGCGGATCTTGCCTTGGAGGACCGCCGGAATGAACTGAATATCGATGAGCTGGCGGCACGGGCGGCAACCTCGGTGCGCACGGTCAGCCGGCTTTTTCCGGAGGAAACCGGCATGACGCTGAAATCCTGGCGGCAGCGTGCCCGCATCGTGCAGGCCATGGACCAGCTGGGCCGAGGTTATGCCATTGCCCGCGTTGCCAATGAGTTCGGCTTTTCCAGCACAGCGTCCTTCTCCTGCGCCTTCCGGCAGGTCACGGCCATGACACCGACGACGTTTGTCGGTTATCCCGTCTGAACCCGATCTACATGCCGTGAGGCCAACTGACACAAGCAAATCCTCGAGCGGATTTTGTTCAAACAGAGAAAAACAAAAAGGGCGGCGCATCACATGCTCCGCCCCTTGCGCTGGAATTTTATGTTTCACTTGTTCTAGTGGCGCGCAGCGAGTTCATTGAGTGCCTTGTGCCGAGCCATTGCCTTTTGCAGCTCGTCCAAGGTTCTGTTGCCCTCGCGAAACAGGTTGATGCATATCTCCGCTGCTATGCTGACATCAGGGTCATCTTTCGGCAGCGAATAATGGTTACGCCAGGCCTCCAAAGCGGAATCGATGATTTTCAGGTCCACGGGCCTGAATGTGGTTTCGATAAAGGATGACATGGTTACTGCGACCTCCCGGGCGCAGATGCGCTTTGTCGCTGCGCGCGACTGTTCATTTTGTTGTTGTTCTGTCTGAGGCGTGGCATTGCTGTTTACCGAAGAAAACGTGCCTTTGGCGCCGAATGCGAAAAGCGGTGGCCAAGCTGGGCGGCAATCATCGGTACGGCCGTTGCGCCGGCGACACCCAATCGGAAACGGTCAACAATGCGGCCAAGCACGAAGGTGGCCGCAACGGTTGCGGCAATGCGCAGCCATGGGCGATCTTGCCCGACCGGGACGTGATTGTTGATGGTTGCAACCTGACGGCTGAGATCAGCCACCTGTTTTTGCAGCTGGTTGATTTCCTTGCGAATTTGCGCCGGGGTCAGACTTGTGGTCTTGCTGATCGTCATCAAGCTTTCCTATTTATTTGTCTTGCTTCATCTCATGCATTTGGTTTGGACCTAAGCGAAACAGCGAAAGCGGGTAGAAGTTCCACCGTTACACAACTTTAATATTGGCGGTTTTGGTGTCGGTCACCGTGGCCGTTGTCACGGGGGTGAAAGGTGAGGTTTCTACCTTTTTGACACCAAGATGCGGTGATGCGGCATGGGTTAGCCATCCATCAGCAATCAGGCATCCGCGTAAAAAATGACCCCCGGCCCAATCAAGGGCCAGGGGCGGTTTCAGCTTCAGGGGGAAGTCTTAGTTGCGGTAGCTCAGGCCACCCCAGATGCGGCCTTCGTCGCGGTGGCGGCCACCATGCACGGCGCCGATATAGGCGGCAACGGCTGCAACAAGGGCAGATGCACCCAGCAGGAAGGCAGTCAGGATACCGGTGATGCGGGCTTTTTCAGCGGCATCTGCTGCAGCAACCTTGGCGTCCTCGACGGCTTTTTCCGCCTGTGTCCGCGCTTCTTCAACCTGCTTCTGGGCTTCCTCGATCTTGGTCTGCGCTTCAGCACGCACGGCCTTGATGCGTTCGGTGGTTTCTGCCACGCGCACTTCGGCGTCGGTTGGGCTGAGGCCCGTGCGGGCAACGATCTGGTTGGTCAGCCAGATGCGGTCTGCATCGCTGATTTCACCAGACGACAGCAAAGTGCCGAGAATGCCGCTGATCTGGCGCTGGGTATAGGCCATGTTCTGGGCGTCATCCATCTGGGCAATCTGCGGATCGGTGCGCAGCAGCACATCGGTGAAATAATCAACGGGGTTGGCCTTGAAACCGCCGGGCAGCATCTGCTCCATGGTTGGTCCTGCGGCAGCACCTGCACCTTGTGCCACACCGGCAACGACGCTGCCTGCGCCTTGTGCTGCGCCACCCACGGCGGCACCGGTTGCTTCAATGGCCGTGGTGGCCACCGTGCCGGCTGCCTTGACGCCGCCAGACACAACACCAATGGCCAAGAGGCCTGAAATAATGGTGCCAATGCCCCAGACAACGAGGCCGTTCATGCCATCACGGAAGGTCAGTTCGTCACGATCTACCGTTTCACCGGTGGGGCGGCGCATGCGACCGGTGATGTAACCGCCCAGCATATAGGAGCCAACCATCGACAGGATGACGAACAGGGCGGTCAGCACCAGCCATGTGACGCTGATGTCGCCGCCATCATCTGCGGTGATCGAGCTGAGGCCAAGACCACCGGCAAAAGCGGTCAGAACGGCCATGGCGCCAGAGGCGATAACGGCACCGGCAAGGATGGCAGGCCAGTCCACATAGCTGCGAACCGGGGTGTCAACGGGCGGGGTTTCGATGACGGTTTGCTCGGCCATTAGCGCAGTCCCAGGAACGAGAGAATGAACATGACGATGACAACGAGGCCGACTAAATAGATGATAGAGTTCATAGGGTTATCTCCTCTCCTGAACGAGCCTGATCCTCCGCTGGGAAGGCGGATCGTGAACAATAGAAGTGCGAGCAATTCGCTCCCTGCCTAAACTCATGGGTCGTGAAAAAGTTTCAGCATCGGTCAAAAATGCGTGACCGCATGTCATGGGCATGGCGCCATCAACACATCAGATGAAGCAATCTCGGCAGGCTGTTGGAGGCGGATGACGACGGATCGCGCGCTGCGTTTTGCCAGCGCATGAGAGACGGCTTCAACGGTGTTGCCGTCATGGTCGAGCACAAGGGCAGCGTCATGTCAGGGGGAAAAGTTTTCCCGCGCGGCCGGGTAGGCCGCCTGTCCTTTGTGCAAAAGAAACGGGCCGGAATGACCGGCCCGCTTCTGTTGGTTTATCCCGCGAAATAACCGAAGGTGATCACCGGGTCTGCGGCGGTTTCCACCCAGATGCTCTTGGTCTGGGTATAGGCCAGAAGTGCGTCGCGACCGCTGGAGCGGCCATAACCGCTTTTGCCGAAGCCACCGAATGGCGACATGACGCTGATGGTCTTGTAACCGTTGATCCAGAAAGTGCCGGCACGCACCTGCGAGGCCACGCGGTGGGCGCGGGCCACATTCTGGGTCCACACCGCACCGGCCAAGCCGTAAGGATTGTCATTGGCGAGCGCAATTGCCTCTTCTTCGCTGTCGAATGGTGTGACGCCAACCACCGGACCAAACACTTCTTCCTTGGAGAGTGTTGCCTGTGGCGCGACATTGTCGAGAATGGTCGGGGCGAAATAATAACCACCCGTTGCTTCCAGTTCTGATGGTTTGCGGCCACCGGTCGCAAGCGTTGCACCTTCCTTGATGCCAGCTGCGACCATTTCACTGATCTTGTTCCACTGGCGCAGGTTGTTGATCGGGCCGATCTGGGTGGTATCCAGGAAGGGTTCGCCAACCGGAATACGGCGGG
>NZ_DAMDBP010000030.1:21732-23768 GCF_032092815.1 Agrobacterium sp.
CCTCGGCATATTTCTCAACGAATTTCTGGTGGATGGAGCGGTGTACCAGAAGGCGCGAACCGGCAACGCAGCTTTGGCCGGCACCACCGAAAATGGCAGACTGCGCGCCCAGGATGGCGCGGTCGATATCGGCATCGTCAAACACGATGTTGGCGGATTTGCCACCCAGTTCCAGAATGCATGGCACGACGTTTTTGGCGGCTTCCGCGGCGATGATCGAACCGGCAAAGGCCGAACCGACAAACACCACGAGACCCGTCTGCGGGTGGGCAATGGCGGCCTGACCGGCCGTGGTGCCCTGCCCTGCAATCACATTGACCAGGCCGCGCGGTGCGCCACCCTTTTCACACAACACGCCCAGCAGAATGGTGCTGAGCGGTGTCAGTTCCGATGGCTTGATGACCACGGCATTGCCGGCGCAGATGGCCGGTGCAATCTGCCAGCCGCCGGTGTTGAGTGGCGCATTCCACGGGGTGATCTGCACCACGGTGCCGATTGGCTCGTTGCGAGTGTAGTTGAGATGGGTTGTCGGCACCGGAATGACATCACCATGCAGCTTGTCGCACCAGCCGGCATAATATTCGAACATTTCGGCGACCTTGGTCACCTCGCCCCTGATGTCGCGGATCGGGCGGCCGGCAGAGCGGCTTTCCACCTCGGCAATCACGGCGGCATTGGCGCGGATCTGGCGGGCGATTTCAAACATCACCCGGCCACGGCCAGACGCCGTCAGCTTCATCCACTCCTTCTGGGCGGTGGCTGCTGCATCCATGGCTGAATTGATGACCGACTTGTCGGCATCCTTGTACTGCGCAAATACCTTGCCGGTGGATGGGTCGGTCAGCGACAGGGTTTCGCCAGCGCCGGTGATGAATTCGCCGCCCACAAAGCTGGCAATCTCTTCGGTGCCGGCAACGGTCTTGTAGATTTCGCGAATGCGGGCACCCGGTTCGCTTGAAATGATCAGGTTATCCATTGTCATCGCTCCTTAATTGCCAGCTGCCTTGAAGGCGCCCATACGTGTGAAATCATCGCCGTCCGTAAACTCGGTGGTGCCAGCCCACAGCTTGGCAACGGTTTGCGCGACAGGCAGATCGGCGCCGGTGCTGGCGGCCAGTTCACTGGCAAGGCGCACGTCCTTGCGCATCAGGCCCATGGAAAATCCGCTGTCGAAACGACCGGACATGACCCAGGTCGGGAAATGCACTTCCGAGATCATCGAACGACCAGAGGCAGCGTTGACAACGCGCAAGGCAGCTTCGGGATCGATACCGGCGGCAAGCGCCAGTTTCAGGCCCTCACGGGTGGTGACCATGTGGGCAGCGGCCAGCATGTTGTTGACCAGCTTTGCCACGTTGCCGGCACCGCTTGCGCCAACATGCAGCGCCTTGGCGGCCATGGTTTCAATGGCCGGGCTTGCCAGCGCCACGTCTTCTGCCGTGCCGCCAATCATCATGGTCAGCTTGCCGGTGGCCGCACCGGCCGGGCCGCCGCTGACCGGCGCATCGAGAAAACCGTGGCCGAGGGCGCTCAGGCGTTTGGCAAGCTCACGGCTGACATCCGGTTCGGACGTGGAGGTGTCTATGATCACCACCCGTGCGTCGTCACGCGCTTCCAGCGCATCCACATGGTCATTGACCACACCGGCCACATCCTTGGCGGTGGGCAGCGAAAACACCAGAAAATCGCAGGTTTCAAACAATTCGCGGATGGTGGTCACCGGTACGATGCCAGATTTTTCCGCCAATGCGCGGCGCTCTGCTGAGAGGTCAAAACCCAGCGTTTTAAACCGCGCCGCCAGGGTTTGCGCCATGCCCAGCCCCATGCTGCCAAGGCCGACCACCCCGATCGACTGACTGTTTTCTTCTGACATTATTCCACCTCGTTCATTCGTTTTTTGACCGCTTGTGCGGTCGATCATTCCGAATGTGAGGCTGTCATCAAACCGGCTGTTACGGTAGTTGGGCAACCGGGAACAAAGTGTTGCCGGTGCAGCAACACGGCGGCCGTGAATAAGGTCAACAGGACGGCATTAT
>NZ_DAMDBP010000030.1:23778-28562 GCF_032092815.1 Agrobacterium sp.
TGCTGGAAGGCAGCCATTTCAGCGGCGAGAAAACTGCTGAAACGCTCGACCGAATTGGGAAGACGGCGACGTGCCTTGACCATGAGGTGGCAACTGGCCTGCACCAGCAGCGGGTCATTGAGTTCCACAATGCCAAGCGCACCACGGTTCAGTTCGGTGGAGACGGCAAAACGCGGCAGGAAGGTCACGCCAAGTCCGGCCATCACGAAGCGACGCAGCACATCAATCGACGGCGTATCAATCAGTGGGGCAATGGCAATGCCGTGATCGACTGCCACACGGTTGACCAGCTGTGTCACGCCATGGCCCTTGATCAGCAGCGAATAGGGAGACTGTTTCAGGCACTGGGCCAGCGACACGGATTGCTCTTTCAGCAGTGGATGGTCTGGCGGCGCAACGAGGCACAGCGGCTGGCGGGAAATGGCCAGTGACCGGATGCGGGTATCAATGACAGGATTATAGGCAATGCCGATATCGACATCGCCATTGGCAACCTCGTCCTGCACCTGATCGGTGCTGCCAAGTTTCAGGTAATAGCTGATGCCGGGATAGACTTTCACGAATTTCGACAGTGCGTGTTCAATAAGGTCGCCCAGAAACCCCTCACCGCAGGAAATGCGCACCCGCGCCTGCTGAATGCCGCGCAGCTGATCCAGCTGTTCGGCCAGCACGCCGCTGTCTTCCAGCACACGCTGGGCATGTTCATAAACCAGCCCGCCAGCATCAGTCAGGCCCACACCACGGCTGGTGCGGTCAAACAGCGGCAGGCCGATGTTCTTTTCGGTATCGGCTATCTGTCGGCTGACAATAGAGGCAGCCACGCCGAGATGATCGGCGGCACTTCTGATCGATCCACAGCGGACGACAGCAATGAACATGCGCAAGGCTTTTGCGTCGAGCGTTTCCATAGGTGTATTTTCGTCAAAACCTTAGGCCAGTCAACGTGGGGCCAGTCAACGTGGGTTCTGGCCATCGAACCCGGTTCTGGGCGCCCCGCACACAAAGGCACGCGGGCGCCGCTGGCTCAGGCCTTTGCCAATTGCCCTTCAATCAGCGCACCCCACATGGCAACGCCAGTTGGCAACAGCGCATCGTTGAAATCGAAATAGGCAGAATGCAGGCCGGGGTTACGTCCCTCGCGCTTGGCACCCAGCCAGAAATAACAACCGGGCTTTTCGCGCAGCATGAAGGCAAAATCTTCCGCAGCCATGCTCGGTGGAACCTCGACCACATCAAGCCCCAGCGCCGATTTGGCCGTGGCACGGACGATCTGCGCACTGGCTGGGTCGTTGATGGTGGCGGGGTAACGATATTCGTAATTCAGCGTTGCTTCGCACTCAAACCCTGCTGCAACCGAATTGGCCAGCGTGCGAATGCGGTTTTCAATCTTGTCGCCAACCGTTTCCTCAAACCAGCGGGTGGTGCCGCGAATGACCACCTCTTCGGGGATAACATTCCAGGCATCACCGCCATGGATCTGGGTGGCCGAAACAACGGCGGATTCCAGTGGCGACACATTGCGCGCGGCAATGGACTGCAGCGATGAGACGATCTGCGAGGCCGCAACAATCGGGTCTGCGCCTTCATGCGGCATGGCACCGTGCGCACCACGGCCTCTCACCTTGATTTCAAAGGTACCGAAGGCTGCCATCATGCGGTCATCCCGCGCCACGCATTTGCCCAGCTCCAGTGCCGGCCAGTTGTGCAGGCCGAAAATGCGGTCCATGGGAAAATCTTTAAACAGCCCCTGCTCCACCATGGCGCGGCCGCCGCCTTCATTTTCTTCGGCTGGCTGGAACACGAAATGCACTGTGCCATCAAAATCCGTCTTGCTGGCAATGCGTGCTGCGGCAAGCGCCATGGCGACGTGGCCATCATGCCCGCAGGCATGCATCTTGCCCGCCACCTGGGAGGCGTAAGCAACGCCGCTCTGTTCAAGAATGGGCAAGGCATCGATATCGGCGCGAATGCCGATGGATTTGGATGACGTACCCTTGGACAGCGTGCCGACGACGCCCGTCTTGCCGTAACCTGTGGTGACCTTGAAACCCCAGTCAGACAGATGTTTGGCGATAAAGGCCGCGGTGTTGTGTTCCTCAAAGCCGAGTTCGGGGTTCTGGTGGAGGTGGTGGCGCCACTTGATGGCTTCCTCGATGTGTTCGCCCTGCATGATCGGCTCCAGTACACGTGTTTCATTCAAAAAGGCCGCCCGTTGCGGGGCGGCCAGATGTGATTCAAAGGCAGAGTTTACATGCCGGTGAGGCGTAACGAAATATCTGCAATGATGACAGAGCCGATATAGGTGCCGAACATCACGCAGATGGCGACGACAACGATTTTCCAGCCAGACCGGCGGGCAATGTCGAACTCACCCTTGGTCAGCGCCAGGCCACCATAGGCCAGTGCCGGGGTGGCAAGTGCCAGGAAGTTCAGCGCCTCAACCTGTGCCAGCACCCAGGCAGAGCCGGGAATGGCCGGCATGGTGACCAGAATGGCCAGAAGCGAGGTCCAGGCCACGCCGGGAAGGCTGAGTGGAATAAACCGGGCCATGACAATGCCGGCAACCGACAACAGGTACAGAATGACCATGCCGGGCAGCGCGGTCAGCGGGCTTGTGCCAGTGCCGACCCAGTTGGAGATCAGACCAACGGCGCAGGCAACCAGCAGAAGGCCGGCATACCGTGCCACATTGACCTTGCGCTCATCTTCACCGTGCTGTGGCATGGCGTTTTCCATGGATGTCGTGTGCGCGGTGCTCATGCTGCAATCTCCTTGGTCTTGTAGTTCGCCGGGTCGTTGGGGCGTGCCTTGCGGTACAGCCAGTCGGTCAGCGGCAGCGCCACGAACAGGCCAACATAGAGGCCGGTGGCATAGGTCAGGATGTTGCTGGCGGCAGCAAGAGCCAAAATGACGTCCTTGTCGTCTGGCAAGACAGTGACCAGACCACCGGTGCAGGCGGCCAGCATGCTGCCGGAGCCGACGCCGCAGGACATGGCAAGCGCACGGAAATCAAACCAGCCGAGCGAATGGATCAGAGGTGGCATGATGGCAAAAACGAAGGTGCCGATCAGCGTGCCGGTGGCATAAACGCCCATGGCGCCTGCACCTTCCGGGCTGTTGAGGCCGTAACGCTCTGCAATCAGCGCAATGTTCGGCTCGCGGTCGATCGAATAGGTCGCACCGACAGATTCGCGGCCCATGCGCAGCAGATACACTGCAACCGGGAAAGCAATGGCAATGGTGCCAAGGTTACCGAGTTCCTGAACGATCAGCGCTGGACCAGCCGCAATGATCGCATCGATCTGCGGGCCAACCGTGGTGCCGAATTTGGCGATGAAGGGCATGATCGCAATGGTGATCATGGTGCCCGACAGCTTGACCGCGCTTGGCGGTATCAGGGCTGCGGTTTTTTTCAGAATATGGGGGTTAAGAATGATGCCCATCGCAAAGGCATAAAGAATTGGCAGAAACACAACAGTGCCAATACCAATTGACAGGCGCTGTATGCCGATTAGTTCCGCGATGATGACAATGCCAATGACCACGCAATGTAGCCACCAGCCATTCCCGGCTGCTTTACTCATGTCTCGTTCCTCTCGTCGATCACCGCCGATCTTCTAGTTTTTTGCAGGCGGATAGTCGAGGATTATGAGCCGGGGTCCACTGTTTGGTAGTCGGCGTCAGAGCAACGATGCGTTGTTGAGACAGCAACGCCAAACCGACAGTGCAATGCACCATGAACCATGCCCGATATGGCAGCCGGTGCCGCCTTCGCGGTATCGCTCAGCTGGCCAAACCACCTGAAATGCGGGCTTGGTGCGCTGAATTGATCAACGTTGCAGGATTGTCTTGACTCCTCGGTAAATGAGAACATAAATAGAACAAACTGGATGCTGGGGCATCGATCATACGATCAACATATCAGGTGAAATTTGGCTCTTAAGCAGGAGAACGGGACCGTGCGCCCTGAAAAAAATATCGACGTTGCCGACTATATCCTGTCCTGCCACGACGGTGATCCCAAGGCGGCCATTGAAGCGATGATCGAGGAGATCGAACATCTGCAGCATCAGTTGAACATTGCGGTTGCGGCCATGGGCCATGGTTATACACGCGGCTGGAAACCGGAGGCATCACGCGGGCCGGAACAGGCATAAAACCCCTGCCCGGCCGTTTGTTCTGTCTGGTGATCAAGCGCTGACGCGACCCCCAGGAGTGATATGGGTGGGTTGCTTGGGGCAGATGGTCAGCGTTTTCGCTGATAAGTTTGATATACATAGCGTTTTACGTAATCGTTTAACGTGTAGGCTTGTTAGCAATGCTACATATCAGGTGAAGGAATCGCATAGGGGCGTTGCATATGGCGCCGGCCTGACAATTGGGGGTTGGATCGGGTGTTTCTGCGTTTAATGCTGTGGGCGGTTGTCGCCTGTCTTTGCTGGTCGGGTAGCGCCCCGGCCGAGATGACATATGAGGTCAGACCAATCGAAGGCGATGCGCCTTATTTGCTTGTCTCGGGCACGTTCGAGCCGTCTGATAGTGCCGACCAACTTGCGCTTGAGGTCGCCGCCAGCGGTGCAAGAGGCATCGTTTTTGACAGTGCGGGCGGCGATGTCGAAAAGGCGATGGAGTTTGGCAGGATAATCCGGTCTCTCGATCTGATCACAACACAGGTCAAAAGTGTGGAATGTTATTCCGCGTGTGTCTACGCATTTATGGGGGGTGTCTACCGCTATGCGGGAGAAGGCTCTCTTGCCGTTGACACGGCGATGTTCGAGGGGAAT
>NZ_DAMDBP010000030.1:28572-40557 GCF_032092815.1 Agrobacterium sp.
AAAGAGGCTTCCCGCGAGTTTGGCAGCCGTATTGTGAATTATAGCGTTGAGATGGGTGTCGATCCGAACGTATTGCAACTCGCCGCATGGGTGTCCGAAGCCAGTCCACACTTTTTGACCGAAAGCGAGATGAAACAATATGTGGTAACAACACCTCTTGGAGATGACGCTGACGAGGTTCAGTCGGCATTGGAAACCACATCCAAAACAGCACAAGCGCAACGTCCCGCCCCTGCCCCCTTACCAGAAACTCCAGTCCGTTCTGCAACGCCAGAACAACGGGCTCAGGACATGATGTTGGCCTATCTGCATGCACTGCGCCGTGGAGACCATGAGGCGCTGGATTTTCTGCGAAAGACCTATGCAGACAAGGTCAAGACCGATGATGGCATGACATCAAAAGCGAGCTTGCTGAAAAAGAAACAGGCATTTTTCAAACAGTGGCCAATACGGTTTTACAGTTCAGACCTTGGTGTGAGAGGGGTGGAGTGTAAGGCAACCTGTGCGGTTAGCGCCTTCGTCATGTGGTATTGGAAAAACGCTGCGACAGGTGAGGCCCGCTCCGGAATGTTGGCGATTGTTTTGAACTTTGATCCCAAGACAAACAAAATAATCGGAGATTTTGCCCAGCTAAGTGGTGAGCGAGAGGAAAAATTCGGGCCAACCCATATGATCATTTCCTGGGATATTGTCGAAGGAGACTGCCGTCTGCAGTCCGGTGACCCGGCCGAAATCAAGATCGCATGCCAGGTTCAGCAGGAAATTGAAACGTTTTTAGCGGATATTGACTGGTGTTACGGCATCGCAGGCAAAGCACGTAACAAGCGCTGGCATGAGTGTGCCGCTGGAGGGGCAAACAGTCAGATCAAGGTGCCGCAGCTTTGGGATTATCCCGCAAGCCGATACAAGGGAAAGACCGTTTTGCCCGACTTCAAAGGGCGAGACGTCAAGTTTCGTAGTGCCGCCACCATCATTCGTGACGAGATGCGTGAAGGGCCAAATTTTGCCGGGCATTACAGGCTTATAAAAATTGATTGCGACGACGAAGGCTGCCCGATGTACTTTGTTGTCAATCACAAGACAGGCAAACCGACTGCCCTACCGAAACACAGTGATCGGGAGGGAGTGCGTGT
This sequence comes from Agrobacterium sp., assembly GCF_032092815.1. GTDB lineage: Bacteria > Pseudomonadota > Alphaproteobacteria > Rhizobiales > Rhizobiaceae > Agrobacterium. The sequence continues at coordinate 29,706 of NZ_DAMDBP010000030.1, forward strand.
CGGTTACCGACCTGACAGCAGACTTATATTCATGCAATACATATCTCCTGATAGTGCCAGCTGCATGATTGATGCTGTTGAACTCGCCGAGGGACAGGATGCCAGTGTGAACTGGCTGCTGACTGACAGGCTTGATATTGGCAATGCCAAGGCCTGTGATCGTCCAATCATGAAAAATCTGACGCAATGACATGGACCCGCGACCTCTCGTTTTGGGGCGCGGTTCTCGTAAATTTTCAGTCGTGGTGACGACGTCATTGGCGCCATGTCGGATGAGAGAAATTTTGGGGTAAGTGGGGACTTGGTCTGGTGTTTGTGCGTTTCATGCTGTGGGTATTTGTGGCCTGTCTGTGCTGGTCGAGTAGCGCCCGGGCCGAGATTACCTTCGAGCTGGTGACCATAGACGGCTTTTCACCCTACCTGCTGATCAGTGGTGAATTCGACGACGAATATGATGCCGAGCAATTGAAGTTGCAGATTGCTGATTACGGCGCAAAAATTGTCTCCTTCAACAGCGAGGGCGGCAATCTCATGGAGGCGTTGAAGTTTGGCAGAGTCATCCGCGATCTTGGCCTAAACACCGTTCAAGGCGCCAACTATACCTGCGCTTCTGCCTGTGTTTATGCCTTTTTGGGCGGCGTCGAACGTGATGCCGCCGACGGTTCGCTTGGTGTACACCGGGGGATTTACGCGACGAATGCAGACGATGTGGATCTGGATACTGCAATTGAATATCTGCAGGAAACAACGGGTGAACTTGCCGGCTACCTCGATGATATGGGGGTCAATCCTGCACTGTTGCGGATTTCGCTCTCCGTCCCGAATGATGACGTTCGCTATCTGACGACCAGTGAGATGGAAAAATATCGGGTAACGACCCCTCTCCTGTCGGTGCGCGAGGTTATCGACCGGCCGCCGGTAGCCTCCACGCCGCTTTTGAAGGCTCAAGAGGAAAAAGCACGTCGTTTCCTGATGAGTTACATGGAAAACCTCGGACGCAACGATAGAAGAAGCATGGCGTTCTGGAACAGGGCCTATGCTGGCGTGGTGGACAAAGGCGATTTCGAGGGTGGCGGAAAGACGCCCAAGGCGGATGTGCTGAAAAAGAAACAGCAGCTGTCCAAGGAATGGCCTGTGCGGGCATACACGCTCTATGAGGGTATCTATTTCATCATCTGCGAAGATATCTGCGTTCTGGAGTTTTCTGCAGACTGGTTCCAGAAAAGCGCTGCCGGTCGCGGTTTTCTGTCCGGGGTGACAATGTACAGCCTCTCCTGGAACCCCAGGACAGAAAAAATCACAGGTGAAATGGACAAGCCCCTGTTTGCCGAGCCGGACAGAAGAAAACCGGTTTCGATGTTGGAGCGTTGGGAAAGACGAGCTCTGGATTGCCGCAAGGGTGACAGCCAAACAAGGGACGTCAAGGATAGCTGTGACCATCAGGTTGCGCTGGAAAAGACGCTGAAATCCAATGGCTGGTGTTACAGGCCAAAGGGCCAGTCGATTGCCCGGTCTCAATGGAACGCTTGCGAGATGCCATCCGTTGCAAAGAAAAACGTGACCCTCAAAGCCTGGCGCAAAGAGACACTGGAGCCTCGGCGACAGGATGTGGTATCCTTGCCCAAACCGCCTGTTCCCCTGCCCCAAAATGTGGTCGCAGTGCCTGACAACAAGGTGGCAGCGCGCAACACGAGATTTGCCGTGCCAGACAGGACTGACTTTCCAGCCGCGCGTTATACGGGACGAACCTTGGCTCCGGATTTTTCCGGTGTCTACCGCAAGGATCAGGCGGCCCAGACAACAATTCGCACGGCGCTACGACACCGTCCAAATTTTGCCGGCCACTACACGTTCATCGACATCAAATGTTCGCTGAACTGCTCAACGCTTCTGGTTGCCAACCACAAAACGGGCAAGTTGAGCACGCTGCCCGGCGGAAACATTATGGGTGACGTCAAGGTTGATTACCGCCGCGACAGCCGGCTTCTTGCCGTGCAATCCGTCGATCCGCAGATCAAAAGCTGTGTTCTGGACTATTTCGCCATTGATGACGATGACAACGGCAGCGCCAGATGGACAATGGTCAAAAAAATCACGCTCGGTGAACCTGCATTGTGCCAACGACAGATCGACAAGAACCTGTCTGAATAAGGGGCTTGAGCCTTGCTGGCGCTGATGTTGTGCTGCCTGCCAAGCACGGCAAGGCGTGGCCGTCAGGGCAAGGTTTGCAGGTAATCCTCGAAACGTTTGCCCTTTTCCGTCCGGAAGCGATCTCCGGTCCGTGCCGCTGTGTCGATGCGGTCGACGCGCAGGTTGCGGAAATCCTGGCGCGTTTCGCACCAGATGGTCAACAGCCAGACCTCGTCAAACACAGTCAGGCCGAGCGGCCGGGCAATGCGTTGGCTGGAAACATCCTTCAGGTCACGGTAGGTTATGTCGAGCATGACCTTGTCGCGGATCGCAGAGCGCAACTGGCCGAGAATGGCTGCGGTTTTTTCCGAGACTTGCGAGGGTTTTGAAACAGCCCGCAGTGGCAGGCGTGAATAGGCTTCCGACGCGTCGCCCTCCAGAATGCCGCTGACCTTGGTCGATACCCGCCTTGCTGCATCGGACAATTGGCTGTCGCCACGTGCCGCGATCAGTCGCATGCCGAGCGTGATCGCCTCCAGTTCATCGGCATCAAAGCGTAAGGGCGGCAGGAAATAACCACGCTCCATCTGATAACCGATGCCTGCCTCGCCGCGCACCGGCGCGCCCATGGCCTGCAGGGTTGCCATGTCGCGGTAGATGGTGCGCAGCGACACGCCAAGCTCAGCCGCCAGGGTTTCGGCTGAAACCGGGTTCAGTCGACCACGAAGATGATCCAACAGGGCAAACAGACGAAGCGTGCGCATGGCAGTTCATCGCATAGCACTGCTGACGGAAACTGTCAGGGTGAAAGTTTTATCAGCGGCCTCCACCCAAAAAGGAGCTGAGATGACCACCACCTATTATGAGATCGTCACCTACACTGTGAGCGACGCTGAACCGGCCGACCGCGCCCGCGCCAGCGCACGAAATTTGCTGGCAGGCTTTTCAGGATTTTTACACTGGTCGGAATTTTCAGGGGCTGATGAGGTTGCCGCCCGTGTTGATCTGGTCGCCTGGGCCAGCAAGGATGAGGCGCTCGCCGCCGCCAAGGCCGTGGGCAGCAGCCCCGAATTCGCTGCGTTCCGCGCCAGCGTTTCCAATCTCATCTCCATGGAGCATTACAGGCTGCCCGAAGCAGCACCTCACCCCGTTATATCTGACAGTGGCGTCGAGATTGGCCGCTTCCGCCTGAAATCAGGTGTCAGCGAAGCGGCGATGCGCGCCGCCTATGATGAGATGGTAAGCCAGCACTTGGCGCGGCAACCCGGATGGCGGCGTCAGCATCTGGTGAAACTTGATGATGATGTGTTTGTGGATCTTGCCTTTGCTGACAGCCGGACACGGGCCGAAGTCATCTGCGCCGGTTGGGCGGAACAGGCTAAGTGCGATGCTTTCCTGGCGCTGATTGACCCCGTCAGCATGGAGTTCGGCACTGTGCTCTGAGGTTTGGCCCCTCACCGCTTGATCCAAAAACAAAGCCGCCCGGACACATCGCGGGCGGCTTTGGTTTTTTTGCAGATATTGGCGTCACTTGTTGATGGCGGTGACGGCCAGATTGGTCATCTTGCTGTTGGCAGCTTTTTCCTGGTCGAGAATTTCGCTGAGCAGCACATGGGCTTCTTCATTGCCCAGCACCTTGGCCCATTCACGCAAGGAGCCATAACGGGCGATCTCGTAATGTTCGACCGCCTGACACGCTGCGAGCAGGCCGGCATCCAGCGCCACACCTTCCGCCTCATCCATGATGCCTTCGGACTCTTTCAGCAATCCATCCGTGGCATCGCATTTGACGCCCTCGGGTTTGACACCAATGGTCTTGAACACCTTGTCCAGCGTCTTGATCTGCCCCTTGGTTTCTTCAAGGTGATGGTCGACCGCCTTCTTGAAATCGGCGCTTTTGACCGCCTTGGAGACTTTGGGCAGTGCTTTGACGATGGCGTTTTCGGCGTAATAGACATCTTTCAGCGTATGTTCGAACAGCTCGGCGAGCGTTTTCATGATTTCCTCCCATGGATGATGGTTGATTGTGGTGGTGAAGATATTGGTTGATCCGGTGATTGATTGGACCACTCACAAACGCAGCGTGCGCGCCATTCGTTCCGTGCAATAACGGCATGTCCTGGATGACTGCGGCCAAAACTGTTTGCGCCGCACCGGTTTTCAGCCCGCCAAATACATGCCCTATGGTGATGTGACGTAACGGCAGTTTGGGCCGCACAATTCGCTCAAATGCGCGCTAACGGCTTAAACAACCGTTCACCACCCTGTTTGACGGAAAATTTGGTTCCCTTGTGTAGGGTGCTCTCAAACAGGGAACAAAAAAATGAAACAACTCGCTGTCACATCGAAGATCATCAAGTCGGTTTATTTCAGCCCGGAAGACGGGCAGCTGCGCATCTGCTTCAAAAATGGCGAAGAGCGCAATTTCCGCGATGTGCCGGAAACCGAAGTCACTGCGATGTGCGCAGCGCCTTCTCCCGGCCAGCACTACATCAGCAATATCAGAGCGCATTATCCACGCATCGCAGCCTGATCTTGTCCAGCAATCGCTGAAACGCAAAAGGCACGCCCAGGTGTTTGAACCATGGAGCGTGCCTTTTAAAACCATCGGGCGGAGATCGTTTCCGAACCGCCCTTCCCATCTGCCTTTATTCAGCGGATGCGGATATTGATCGGAGCGCGGCCATAACGCGCCGAAATATGCAAATGAATATTTGCTTCCGGCTGATTGTTTCTCCATGCCCGTGCACCGTGGCACAGGAGAAGATTGACCAGATCCTTGGTCTTGGCCTTGGACTTGTTGAGACCAACGTCGGCAATGCGCATCGCCACTTCGTGGAGTGGATGCAGTACCGAATTACCTCTTTGTACAGGATTGGTCGTCGTCATAGCTTCAGAATAATTCTCGTTGCTCGCCATTTTTGAACCTCGTTACGCATAACAATTCGAGGACGGCACTGGCATGTCTGGAACATCGGACATGCCAGCAATTCATGCTTACTGAAGAGAAGCCCAGCAGCTAATGCCCTTCTTTTTCAATGCATTGCAGGCATTGACTGCTTTGCTCTGGTCGCTAAAGCCACCAAAACGTGCTCTGTAGAGCTGCGAGCCATCCTTGTTGAAGGCAACAGTGAATGGTGTGGCAGAGTTCAGAACCTTGCCGCCCTTGTCCTGTGCGCTTTCCAGCAGGGCCATGGCGGAATTCTTGTCCGGCGAAGCGCCGATCTGGATGACCCAGCCGGTGGCCTGGCGGGTGGACGAGGTCGTTACTTCGTCAACCTCAACCGCGGCAGCCTGACGTGCCTGGGCAACTTCTGCTGGCGGAACCATTGGTGCTGGAACCGGAGCAGATGGACGGGTTGCAGCTTCCATGGCCTGGACTGCTGCACGCGACGAGGTCGGTGCAAAGGCACTGGCGCTTGCAACTTCATTTTCATAACGGGTCTGCGGCAGTGGGCCGTCATTTGGCAGGGCCATACGCGATGCTGCGGTGTTTGCAGAGGCAACGGCCGGACCAACATCGGCAGATGGCGTATTGGCAATCAGGTTGCTGTTGGCGCCACGCGAAGCCTTTGGCAGGTATGTTTTCACCAGCTTGCGCATCTGTGCGTCACGGCTTGCACCCGATGTGCCACCGATAACAACACCAACGATCGAGCGGCCATCAATCTGTACCGAGGTGACGAGGTTGAAGCCAGCTGCACGGATGTAACCGGTCTTGATGCCGTCAACGCCGGCAACACTGCCAAGAAGGCGGTTGTGGTTGCCGATTGTCTGTTTGCCGAACTGGAACGAACGCGTTGAAAAGTAATGGTAATATTGTGGGTAGTGCTGACGCAGAGCAATGCCGAGACGCGCCTGGTCACGGGCTGTGGTCATCTGTGCCGTGTTTGGCAGGCCGTGGGCGTTGCGGTAGGTCGTGCGGGTCATGCCAAGGGCGCGTGCCTTGTTGGTCATCATGCGGGCAAAACGATCTTCCGAACCGCCGATGAATTCACCAAGGGCCGTTGCCATGTCGTTGGCAGAGCGGGTGACCAGCGCCTTGATGGCCTGTTCAACCGTCACGCTACCACCAGCGCGAACGCCGAGCTTGGACGGAGGCTCCTTGGAGGCGTTGGCCGAAACCGGAACCTTGCTGTCGAGGGAAATGCGACCGGCACTTAACGCTTCAAAGGTCAGATAGAGCGTCATCATCTTGGTCAGCGAAGCGGGATAGCGCAGGCCATCCGGATCATCACTATAGAGGATTTTACCCGTCTTGGCGTCGATCACGATGCCCGAATATTTCGGGTTCGCGGACGCCTGTTGTACGGAGGCCGATGTCATGACGACAGTCGCCAGCGCAAACATGCATACTTTGAAGAAAGACATTGACGAGCCTTTTTCGGACAACACTCGGAAAAGCGTTCTTGGCACAGCTAAACTCACTAATTGCATCTTGATGTTCCGTCCGGACACAACCCCAGCCCGACCGTTCATGTGTCTGACTTTAAAGCCATGGCGTTACCAACTGGTTTATGAATGGTATCTTCAGCCGCTAAAATTGAGCTAAAATCCGCTTAAACCGTTAATGTTCACAGGCTGTTCATCCTGCAATTCGTTGTTTCAAATACTGCGTAACCGCTTGATCCAGCGCGTTCCACTGCGAAAGAAGCGCCACCGGAAAACGGTAAAGAACGGTGAGGTCGCGGCCGAGCCGCACATCCCGTTGACAATCACCATTTGTTGATGGGCGCTCCGGCGTCGGCATCAGGCAGCGCACGACATAATCATCGGCTGATTCGTCGCCGTCCTGACGTTTTGCGGTTAACAGCACTTCGTTGCCGTAACCGGCATCCGGCTTGAAACGGTGAAGTTTCAGGCCAAATTTGATCTCCTGCGGCGCACCCGTGACCAGATGCGAATAGATGGCATCGAAGCGGCCCGACATGTCGCGTGACATGGTGCTTTGCGAAATCTGCACGAAGATGATCTTGCCGGTTTCGGCAAGGTCTTCAAACAACAAGCGATTTTCCTCGCTGTAACCGGCCATTTGTGGCCAGGTGAGATAAAGGTCGATGCGGTCTGCCTTGCCGTTCTTGCGCTGGCTTTCAAACCGGATGGTGTTGGCCGTCAGTTTCAACCGGTCCTGACCAATGCCCACATCAAAAGTGTCGGTTGAGGCGCTGTGACCGCCGGTTGCGGCACTGCGTCCATACCAGCCAACCGCGACGTTGGCGGCAGCGGCCACACCGGCAAGGACAAGGCCGAACAGGCCCAGTTTCACAAGGAAAAGCCTGGAAACCAATGGCTTTCTTTCCGGCATCAATACGACCCTCGCCCTTTACCCCGATGCGCCTCTTCTGTCTTGGCGCAGATATTTGCTGCCATGTTTTCGGCCACTGGCTGCAACGCAGATGTCAAAACCCCGTGCTGCCTTTCTCCCCAATCCTGTGGCCATTTTGAGGTCGGCAGACTGAAAATCTGCTGCACTACCGTTTTGTCCCAAAAAAAGATCAGCGCTTCAAATCAAACAAGGCCGGATACAAAAACACCCCGCTCATCTCAGCGACAAGCGGGGTGTTCTCATTGAAACATGGGGTCAGACCTTATTCGTCCGATGTTTCCGTTGGTGTGTCGGCCTCGACGATTTCGGCATCGATTGCCGTTTCAATCTCGTCATCACCTTCCGGTTCGCTGATGCGCTCCACGGACACAACCTTTTCGTCCTTGGCGGTCGAGAAGATGGTGACGCCCTTGGTGGCGCGGCTGGCGATGCGGATGCCGTTGACCGGAACGCGGATCAGCTGGCCACCATCGGAGACGAGCATGATCTGGTCCTTGTCTTCAACCGGGAAGGCTGCAACCAGTTCACCGATTTCTCCAGTCTTGGAGGTATCGGTGGCGCGGATGCCCTTGCCGCCACGGCCAGAGGTGCGGAAGTCGTAAGAGGAGGAACGCTTGCCGAAGCCCTTGACCGAAACGGTCAGCACGAATTCTTCACGTGCCTTGAGTTCCTGGTAACGGTCTTCGCTCAGTTCGCCTTCTTCCGTCACTTCCTCACCAACCAGTGCGATGTCTTCTTCATCGACACCGGCAGCGCGGCGTTCGGCAGCGGAGCGCTTGAGGTAGGCTGCACGTTCCCATGGCTGGGCATCGCTGGAACCAACGATGGTCATGGAGATGATGCGGTCGCCCTCACCCATGTTGATACCACGCACACCCACCGAGTTACGGCCGGCAAACACGCGAACATCATCAACCGGGAAGCGGATGCACTGACCCAGAGCCGTGGTCAACAGAACGTCGTCACGGTCGGTACAGGTTTCCACGGACAGGATTTCATCCCCGTCCTCTTCCAGCTTCATGGCGATCTTGCCATTGCGGTTGACCTGCACGAAGTCGGAGAGCTTGTTACGGCGCACCGTTCCGCGGGTCGTGGAGAACATGACGTCAAGCTTTTCCCAGGTGGTTTCATCCTCTGGAAGCGGCATGATGGTGGTAATGCGCTCACCCGGCTGCAATGGCAGCATGTTGATGAGAGCCTTGCCCTTGGACTGCGGCGTGCCGATTGGCAGGCGCCAGACCTTTTCCTTGTAGACAATACCGCGTGAGGAGAAGAACAGCACCGGTGTGTGGGTGTTGGCCACAAACAGGCGGTTGACGAAATCCTCGTCGCGCGTTGCCATGCCGGAACGGCCCTTGCCGCCGCGGCGCTGCGCACGATAGGTGGTGAGCGGCACACGCTTGATGTAACCAAGGTGCGACACGGTCACCACCATGTCTTCGCGGGCGATGAGGTCTTCATCGTCCATATCTGGACCGCCTTCGACGATTTCACTGCGGCGTGGTGTGCCGAATTCGTCGCGGATGGCAATCATCTCATCCTTGACGATCTGCTGAATGCGCAGACGCGAGGACAGGATTTCCAGATATTCGCGGATTTCATCGCCGATCTTGTTCAGCTCATCGCCGATTTCATCACGACCAAGCGCCGTCAAACGGGCCAGGCGCAATTCAAGGATCGCACGGGCCTGTTCTTCCGACAGATTATAGGTCTTGTCTTCGTTGATGCGGTGACGCGGGTCATCGATCAGACGGATCAGGCTTTCAACATCTGCGGCCGGCCAGCGGCGGGTCATCAGCTCTTCACGGGCAGATGCCGGATCCGGCGCGTGACGGATAACGCGGATAACCTCGTCGATATTGGCAACGGCAATGGCCATACCAACCAGGACGTGGGCGCGGTCACGAGCCTTGCGCAGCAGGTACTTGGTGCGGCGGCTGACAACGTCTTCGCGGAACGCCACGAAGGCGCGCAGCATATCAAGAAGTGTCAGCTGCTCCGGCTTGCCACCATTCAGCGCCACCATGTTGCAGCCAAACGAGGTCTGCAGCGGCGTATAACGGTAGAGCTGGTTGAGAATGACTTCAGCGTTTGCATCACGCTTCAGTTCAACAACCACGCGGTAGCCCTGACGGTCGGACTCGTCACGAAGGTCGGAAATGCCTTCAATGCGCTTGTCCTTGACCAGCTCGGCCATCTTTTCAATCATCGTTGCCTTGTTCACCTGGTAGGGAACTTCGGTGATGATGATCTGCTCACGGTCGCCGCGCATCGGTTCGATGGTGGCGCGACCGCGCATGATGACGGAGCCACGGCCCGTTTCATAAGCGGAGCGAATGCCGGCGCGGCCAAGAATGATCGCACCCGTCGGGAAGTCCGGACCGGGGATGATCTGCATCAGATCAAGCAGCTCAATGGCCGGATTGTCCATCAGGGCAATACAGCCGTCGATCACCTCGGACAGGTTGTGTGGTGGAATGTTGGTGGCCATGCCCACCGCAATACCACCGGCACCGTTGACCAGAAGGTTCGGGAACTTGGCGGGAACGACAACAGGCTCTTTCAGCGTGCCGTCATAGTTCTCGCGGAAATCAACCGTTTCCTTGTCGAGGTCATCCAGCAGCGAATGCGCAGACTTCTGCAGACGGCATTCGGTGTAACGTTCAGCCGCCGGCGGGTCACCGTCGATCGAGCCGAAGTTACCCTGACCATCGATCAGCGGCAGGCGCAAGGACCAGTCCTGCGCCATACGGGCCAGTGCATCGTAAATGGCCATGTTGCCGTGCGGATGGTATTTACCCATCACGTCACCGGTGACGCGGGCGCATTTTACATATTTCTTGTTCCAGTCGATGCCGAGTTCCGACATGCCGAAAAGGATACGGCGGTGAACCGGCTTGAGGCCGTCACGCACGTCAGGAAGAGCGCGGCTAACGATAACGCTCATCGCGTAATCGAGGTACGACCGCTGCATTTCTTCCATAATGGAAATCGGTTCGATTCCGGGAGGAAGTTTTCCTCCTCCTCCTCCAGTAGGGCTATGCTCAGTCAAATCAGATCACATTCTATTTTAAGAATCGGATGGATTTTTATAGCGGAAAGAGCCGCATAGCGCCAATTTCACGGAGACTTTTGAACAACCTTTTGCGGCATTTGCAAGGTGAAAACGCTTTTGACGCCTCCACCCAAGAAAATGCGCGACAAGAAGACGAGAGTCAGGCAGCCTTTAGGGTGAAAAATGCAAGATTTGACCAAAAGACATAACGTAACGGAAGGCAGTTTGGATGGTTAGCGGAGAAATATTGCTCAATGCACTGACCACGCTGCTGGTTACGCTGGACCCGCCGGGGCTGGCGCCGGTGTTCCTTGGCTTGACGGCTGGCATGACACGCGCCC
>NZ_DAMDBP010000030.1:40567-49663 GCF_032092815.1 Agrobacterium sp.
GCGTTGCGCGGCACGCTGATTGCCTTTGCCATTCTGGCGGTGTTTGCGCTGTTTGGGGCGGCCGTGTTGCAGCTTCTTGGCATTTCGCTTGGTGCCTTCCGCATTGCCGGTGGTCTGTTGCTGTTCTGGATCGCGTTTGAGATGATTTTCGAAAAACGCCAGGAGCGCAAGGAAAAGACCTCGACCATTGCCATCACCAAGGACCACATTCACAATCTGGCAGTGTTTCCGCTGGCCATTCCGCTGATTGCAGGGCCCGGTGCGATTTCCGCCACCGTGCTGATTGCCGGTTCCATGCAGACCTATCTCGACAAGGCCATTCTGCTTGGCGTCTTGGCCTTCACGCTGCTGCTGGTCTATCTGGCGCTGGCCATTGCCGACCGCATGGACCGCTTCCTTGGCAATACCGGCCGCGCCATCCTGACCCGCCTGCTCGGTGTCATTCTGGCCGCCCTTTCCGTACAGTTCGTGGTGGATGGCATCCGCTCGGCATTCAACCTCACCTGATCGGCTGTTTAGTGCGGTTGCGGGCAGTTTCGGATGGGCCGGGTGTTGTCCAAAACACACGAAAGTTCATCCGGGAACGCTGCGGTTTGGCAGGAAAGCGCCAATTGCGGTCACTATGGCGCTGGCGAGCGCCTGTGGCTCGCCGCGCTGCAACTGATTGATCACCAGGCCTTGAGGCCCAACAACCTTTCGCCGAGTTCCGAAAGCTTTGCGGTCGTCGCGTTGTTTTTCTCCCACCCGCGCGGATCGCCCGGAAAGGCATCGCGTTGCGGGTGGTCAAGATCGCGCCACAGCCGGATGCGTTCCTGACGCTCGGCTTCGTTGTCGAACTCGGCCGGATGCATGGAGATATATTGCGCCATGCGAACCCTGTCGTGTGAGTGGTTCGGGCGCACGCCATGGGCAAGGAGCGAATTGAAAATCATCAGATCGCCCGGCTCCATGTCGATATTGACTATCGTCTGGCCTGTCATGTCGGGATGCATCGGGTCGCGATCTCCGGGCTGGGTTTTCACCCATTCCTCGAAATGCTCGAACAGGTAGGGTACGCACTGGAAGCCGCCCACGTCACCATCCTGTTTCTTGAGGCTGAGCACGCCTTGCACGCCGATGGGCAGCGGCCGGATCGAGGTATCGACATCCCAATGGATGAAGCCGTTTGGATTGCCTATGACCTTCTTGGGAGGATTGAGGTTGGCGCGATCGATGGTGACCCAGAGGTCTTCCCGATCCCAGATGTCGACAAAGACGTCGTAGACGCGTTTCTCCATGCGATTATCCCAGAGATACTGGTGATTATAGATTTCGAGCATCCCGGTATTATTGAGTTCCTTCATCTTGTGCTCGCGGCGCTGCGGCGCGTACCAGGTTGAGGGATCGTTCGGGTTCTTCTCGTCAAATTTCCACAAGAGATCGACAAGCCGTTCCACATTGGCCGCAGGAACCGCCTGGCGAACAATGATGTAGCCTTTGGTGATCCAATGCTCCCAGTCCGCCTTCGACAAGACACGCAGCGGCAAGGTCTTCTGGATGTCCTTCAATTGTGTCGAAGCTGATGTTGTCGGGTGGCTGTCGCGTTTGGTCGCTGTCGAGGCGTGCATCGTAATCTCCCATGTCCGTTCTCACCGTGGCTGTGATGCGAGGAGGATAACAATTTCCGGCATGCCGTGTTGTCGCAGACTTCACCATACTGGTACTATTCTGGCGTATTGGGGGAAGGTTGAGCATGCTGAGGCCATATCTGGAAAAACTGCCGAGCATGCCGAGTTCGTCTCTGGCGACGCTCGATCGTCGGCTTGAAAATGGGATCCCGTTTGAATGGCATCACCATCCGGAATACGAGCTTACACTCACGCTCAACTCTCAGGGACAGCGCTTCATCGGCGACCATGTCGGGGAATATGGGCACGGGGACCTCGTCCTCGTCGGGCCCAACCTTCCTCATACCTGGGCATCGCGCACGAAGGTTGATGAGGCCTGCCCACATACGGCGCTGGTCATCTGGTTTCGACAGTCATGGATCGACAGCTTTGTTGGAAGCGCTATCGAGCTCGCGCCCGTTGCCCGGCTGTTTGCCCAGGCTGGCCCAGGGCTCTCTTTCGGTGCAGACCGCGGACGCTCGCTGCAGCAGAGCTTTGAACAGATATTCGTGGCCGATCCGGCACGACGTCTGATGACTGCGCTCGACATCCTTGTCAGGCTCGCTGCCGCAGGCGATGCCTGCGTGCTTGCTTCTGCGGCGGCACCCCTGAACACCGACAGCCGCTCGCGGATCGACAGGGTGCTCCAGCATCTTCACCAATTCTATCGCCATCCGATCCGGATAAGCGATCTTGCCGAACTTGCTGCGCTGAGTGAGTCCGGCCTGCACCGAATGTTTGCAAAACACACGAATTCGACTGTGTCCGCCTATGTGACACGACTGAGGATTGGGGATGCATGTTCACGGCTTTCGGCGACTGACCGGCCGATAGCGCAGATCGCAGCGGATGTTGGTTATGACAGCCTGGCCAATTTCAATCGCCAGTTCCGGTCGCTGCGAGCCATGACACCCAGGGACTACCGAGCGTCCTTCCGCAAGAATTGAGGAGCGTGTCGGGAACAAATTGACGCCCTCTCAGCAGCGATAGCGGACTTCGCTCGTGGCGTTGTCATTCGCCGTCAGCCTGAACGCAGATCCGGTTGCCCCTGCCCCGCTTGCTCGGCATTCAACGTCACCTGATCGGCCGTTTTGTGCCATAAGCCGGTTTGGGTCTATCTCTATCTGTTTTATGAGATAATGTGAGGCTGAGATTTTCAGATCAGAGGGGATTGGGCAATGGCATCGGTTTCATGGGTCGAATTGGTTCAGCAGAATGCGCAGGAATATGGCGAGCTTGTTGCTGGCATCGATCCGTCCCTGTCTGAAATTCCGTCCTTCTTCGAAACGGATGGTAGCGACTGGATCGGCCAGTTCGTCGATTTCGTTTTGGATACAATCGAAGGCAAGGTCGGCTTCGTAAAGTTCCAGAGTGCTTATTTCGAGGCATGCGGTTTGGCCGGACTGGGTGCCCTTTCGCTTGCCATGAAACGCGCGAAAGCAGCCGGTATCGGTGTCATTCTCGATGCGAAGCGGGGCGACATAGGCGCAACCGCATCCGCCTATGCCCGTGCCTATCTGACACCCGCATCAGAGGGAGGTTCGGGTGATTTTGAGGCCGATTGCCTGACCGTAAACCCAATGATGGGCCCCGATACGCTCGAACCCTATGTGGAGTGCGCCAAGCGCTATGGAAAAGGCTTGTTCGTTCTATGCCGCACGTCCAACCCCGGCGCTGGCTGGTTGCAGGACCGGATTGCCGGGAACCGTTCGATTGCCGACCATGTTGCAGAATTGATCAGCGCCACAGGACAACGAGATGAAACGGGCTTGAACCCGATTGGTGCGGTGATTGGAGCAACCGTGCCCCACGAGGGGCGACGGCTGCGGATGCTGATGCCGCATACGGTTATTCTGGCGCCCGGCCTTGGGGCGCAAGGGGGCGACGAAAACAGTATAGGTGCGCTTCGCGGACAACAGCTTGGAGACCTCTTGGTGCCCGTTTCCCGCGGGCTGACAAGTGTTGCTGAACGCACCATTTCGCCACAGGACTATCGTGACCTGCTGCTTGGCAGAATTGAAAAGTTCAAGGCAATTGTTTCCCGCCCAGGACCCCAAGCGCAGGCGCTTTAATTCACGGTCAAAAACTCATCCGCTGTCATGCGCGGTATCTCACGGCGTCAACAAACAGGCTGAAGGCCGGGGATGCATGTCGTCTGCTGGGGTAATAAAGGTGATAGCCTGGAAGCGGCGGCGTGCTGTCGGCCAGAACTCTGACCAGCCGCCTATCGGCAATATGCTCGCTCACCTGGTCAAGCGGCAGATAAGCCAGCCCTACGCCGTCTAGCGCTGCATCAAGGATCAGATCGATTGTGTTGAAGACCAGCGGACCATCAACATGCACCTTGATCTCCCGTCCACCCTCGATGAACCGCCAGGCATTCAAGACGCCCGTGGTGGGCAAACGAAGGTTGATTGCCCTGTGATCGATGAGTTGTTCAGGGGTTTCAGGCACGGAACGGTCTTCAAAATAGGCAGCTGTGCCGACGATGGCCATCGGCGTATCCGGGCTCATGCGCACTGCAATCATGTCCTTGGCGACCTGTTCCCCGAGCCGGACCCCGGCATCAAAGCGGTCGGCGACAACATCGACCAGACCATAATCGACGTTCACCTCGACATTGATATCGGGGTATCTGGCCAAAAGCCGCGTCAGCGCGGGCCGGATGATGGTTTTTGCTGCATGTTCCACCGATGTGATGCGGATCGTTCCGGCTGGCCGGTCACGAAACATGCTGAGGTCTGCGAAGCTCTGGTCGAGTTCGCTGAGCATGGGTGTCAGTGTCCGCACCAGCCGTTCACCGGCTTCTGTTGGCGCAACACTGCGGGAGGTTCGCGCCAGAAGCCTTACTCCCAGCCGTCCCTCAAGACGACGCACGATGCCGCTGAGCGCCGACTGCGAAAGCCCGAGCTTCAACGCGGCCCGCGTGAAATTGCGTTCTTCGGCCACCACGACAAATGCCGTGAGGTCTGCCATGTCCTGGCGATCCATCAATCACCTCAGTGATAGGTTCATGCATTTCTCTATCATGGAATGATAGCCGGGTCGGCTGTATATTTCCAGTCATCCGCTTCTGGCGCGGTGAAGACCAGATCAGAACAAGAGGAGATGACAATGGGTAAGATCAGTTTCGTAAACTCGAACAATCCTGACATCACCATGTCGGCGTTTATCAATTTTCCGGAAGGCTTCAGCGAAGCCAGAAAATACCCCGCCGTCGTGGTGTCGCATCCGGGCGGCGGCGTGAAAGAACAGACTGCCGGCACCTATGCCCGCAAGCTCGCAGAGGCCGGGTTTGTGACCATTGCCTATGATGCGTCCTATCAGGGTGAAAGCGGCGGCGAACCGCGCCAGCTGGAGAACCCCTACATCCGCACCGAAGACGTCAGTGCCGTCATCGATTACCTGACGACACTTGCCTATGTCGACCAGGGCCGCATTGGTGGCATGGGCATCTGCGCCGGCGCCGGCTACACCGCCAATGCCGCGATCCAGGATCGCCGTATCAAGGCAGTTGGCACAGTCAGCGCCGTCAATATTGGTTCGATGTTCCGCAATGGCTGGGAGAATAACGTCAGGGATATCGATGCACTGCCCTATATCGAGGCCGGATCGAACGCCCGCACGACCGATGCAGCCAGTGCTGCCAAGGCGCAGATGCCGCTCGCTCCCTTGAAGGAAGAAGATGCGCCGAATGAAGAACTGCGTCAGGCCTGGGAATATTACCACACAGCCCGTGCGCAATGCCCGACAGCACCGGGTTTTGCGACACTGCGCAGCCTGAACCAGATCATCACCTATGATGCCTATCACATGGCCGAGGTCTATCTCACACAGCCGCTTCAGATCATTGCCGGCAGCAAGGCCGGCAGCAAATGGATGAGCGATGACCTGTTGAAGCGTGCCGCAAGCCGCGACAAGGCGCTGCATGTGGTTGAAGGTGCCAACCATATGGAACTGTATGATGGCGAACAATATGTCGATGAGGCGGTGTCGGTCCTGGCACCATTCTTCGATCGCACACTTGTCGAACCATCAGCGTCCAAGGTGGCTGCCGAGTAAGCCCCGAAGCGTTCTGCTTGCCGTCGTGTCGGGCAGAACGCTCCCCAAAAAATCGGAGAGCAATCATGCGGACCGTTCAATTCCAGAATGCCGACATGGCATGGCATATCGCCGCTGACATCCATTTCCCATCAGACTTCGTCGAGACGAAGAAATATCCGGTGATTGTCAGCGTCCATCCGTTCGGAAGCTGCAAAGAGCAGACCTCGGGAAGTGTCTATGGCAAGGCGCTCGCTGAACAGGGTTTCGTCGTCATTGCCTATGACGCGAGTTTTCAAGGGGCATCGGGTGGCTCGCCGCGCTGGATCGAAGACCCAACACAACGGGTCGAAGACATCAGCAGGGTGATCGACTACGCAGTGACGCTGCCTTACATAGACGAGGCCCGGATCGGTGTTCTCGGCGTCTGCGGTGGTGGTGGTTACGCCATCAATGCCACGTTGACGGAGAAGCGGATCAAGGCCGTCGCCAGTATTACCGGTGTCAATATCGGCCGTCTGTTTCGCGAGGGATTCAGCGGATATGATCCGCTCGGCGCGCTCGCCGCCATGGGCGTGCAACGCACAGGTGAGGCACGCGGCGGCCAACTCCAGGTCAACGAACTTCTTCCAGCGAGCGCCGATGTCGCCAAGGAAAACGGACTGACCGAGCGCGACGTTTTTGAGGCAACCGATTATTACAAGACGCCGAGGGGCCAGCAGCCGGGCGGCTGGACGAGAATGTTGTTCTCCCACGCGCAGAAGACGCTGGCATGGGATGCGTTTTCCTTCACGGAGACGCTTCTGACCCAACCCTTGATGGTGGTTATCGGTCAAAAAATCGGTGCGTTCGGTGCTTACCGCGACGGCATGGAAGTCTATGGGCGTGCAACGGCCTCAGCTGACAGGCGGCTTGTTTCGCTGGAAGACTGGTCACATTATGATCTCTACGACAAACCCAAGCCGGTCGCCCTCGCCCTCGAAAAGCTGATACCGTTTTATCAAACGTATCTTTGAACCACATCTTGCCGGGCGCCAAGGCGCCCGCGAGAACATATATCCCGATGGCCGCTTCGGGCTGAAAGCGGCCTTCGCGCGTTAGAGCGGCATTTCGCTCTCAGGACTGATCTGCAGGAATTTTGCGTTGCGCCTCGGCCTGTGCGGCCAGAATATGCCGGCGCAAAATGGTGACGGCCTCGTCGGCGTTGCGGGCGATATAAGCGTGGGTCAACGCCTGATGGTCTTCCAGCCAGCGCGGGGTCTGCTCCGCCAGCGCCTGATAATCCGGCGCATAAAGAATGCAGCTGGTGCGCAGTTCTTCCACCATCAGCAGCTGGCGCGGCCGTGCGGCCGGGGCATAGAGCGTTTTGTGAAACAGCCAGTCGCCGCTGTGCCAACCGGGCCGCCCGGCCTCCAGCGATGACTTTTTCAGCGCATAATCCAGCTCGGCATCATCGGCTGAAGTGGCACGACCAATCGCCCGCTGCAGCAGGTCACATTCCAGCATCAGGCGCAGCTCGTAGATCTCATCAAGAGCTTCGCGCGTCAATGTCACCACCCGGGCACTTTTGCCGGGCAGCAGCTCAACGATCTTTTCACCGGAGAGTATTTGCAGCGCATCGCGCACCGGAATGCGGCTGACGCCATAAAGGGCGGCCAGATCAACCTGCGACAGCATGTCCCCGGCGGCAAATTTGCCATCCAGAATATCGGCGCGAATGCGGTCTGTCAGGTTCATGGCATGGTCCTTTGCCAGCGGTGTCAGCGTGGCGTGTTGTGGTGCGTAGACATGTATACGGATGCGCAGATGTGGATCAAGCCGATGATCTCTAGATATCGCCCTGCGCACCATCACGGGCGTTGCGCGGGACCAGGTTTTTGTGGAAAGAGTTGATCATGTCGAGAACAAGCCGCCTGTTTGAAATGTTGAGTGTGCTGCGCGCCAAACGCAGACCGGTGACCGCGCAGGAGCTGGCCGATGAGCTTGGTGTTTCGCAGCGCAGTGTTTACCGCGACATTGAAACGCTGCGGTTGCTGGGTGCGCCGCTGGATGGGCAGGCCGGTATTGGTTTTCTGCTGAAAGAAGGTTTCTTTCTTCCGCATTTTGCCTTTTCACCTGATGAGCTGGACGCCATACGGCTGGGGCTGGAATGGGTGC
Organism: Agrobacterium sp.; assembly: GCF_032092815.1. Classification (GTDB taxonomy): domain Bacteria; phylum Pseudomonadota; class Alphaproteobacteria; order Rhizobiales; family Rhizobiaceae; genus Agrobacterium. The sequence continues at coordinate 48,412 of NZ_DAMDBP010000030.1, forward strand.
AGCAACACGCCGACCCTGCCCTTGTGCAAAGCGGCGAAAGCGCCATGGCGAAAATCCTGTCAGCGCGGGATGACCGAGCCGCATCAAGCGCCATGGCAGTGCCGCTTATGATACCGGCAACTGCCTCCGAGCGCACCGACCCCGCCCATGTTGCGGCCATGCGTGACGCCATCCGCCGACAAATGAAAATGTCGATCGATTACAGCGATGCTGAAGGCAAGGTGACGCAACGGACCATCTGGCCGATCGCGCTCGTCTATTTCGATGATGTGCGCATTCTGGCGGCCTGGTGCGAACAGCGCGCCGCCTTTCGCCACTTTCGGGTGGACCGGGTTGGCGCAGCGTCTGTATTGAGCGAGCGTTACCCGGAGCGCCGCACTGCGCTGATCAAACGTTGGCGCGAGCAGGATCGCGATTGGCGCGCCATGCTGACAGTTTCTGACAAAGCGGTACGGTAGACCTGATGGCACACTCCTTAGTGGGGCTACATCAAAGGAATACCTATGGTTACGATCAATCAAACCGCCCTCACCGACTTCCTGTCCGTTCGAGATGATACGCCAATCGTCATGTTGAACCTGCTGCGCTTTGAGCCCGTTGGTGGCCGGCAGCGGCACCATGAATACCTTGAAATGGCAGCGCCCATTCTGGCGCGCTTTGGCGCAAAAATCCTGTTTCGCGGTGATGGCCTGCCAATCCTCACCGATGGCGCGGTGACAATGTGGGATGCAGTGTTGCTGGTGCAATATCCCAGCCGCGCCGCCTTCATGGCCATGGTGGAAGACCCGGACTATCAGGTGGCCTTTCAAGTCGGCAAGTCAGCCCTTGCCGATATCGTTCTGCAGCCGCTGAAGCAGACCGAGGTTCCCGGTTGAAAGTAGTTTGAGGGGTGCCGGGCGGAAGCTTTCTGTCCGGATTATTGGCATATCCCAATCAAGTGTGTATACACGTATACGAATCTAAATTTGGAGCATTACGCCATGGCACATGAATATACATCCGCTGTTATCTGGACCGGCAATCGCGGCAGTGGCACTAGCAGTTACCGCGCCTATGACCGCACCTGGGATGTGGCCGTGCCCGGAAAGGCGGTCATTCATTGTTCCAATGATCCGTTGCTGGGTGGTGACCCGACAAAGATGAACCCGGAAGACCTGCTGCTTTCGGCATTATCGGCCTGCCACATGTTGTGGTACCTGCATTATGCCTCAGAGGCCAAGGTGGTGGTGACGGCCTATGAGGACAGCCCGGT
>NZ_DAMDBP010000030.1:49673-54657 GCF_032092815.1 Agrobacterium sp.
GAAAAAAGCGGTGCCGGGCGTTTTACCTCGGCCGTGTTGCGGCCACGCATTACCGTGCTTGATGGTACAGACATCGAGGTCGCAACTGCCATTCACCACCGCATTCACGAGGTGTGTTTCATCGCCCGGTCGGTTAATTTTCCAGTGACCTACGAGCCGACATTTGCGTTTGTGGCCAGGCCTGAAAGCTGAGGCGCGAGGCCAACTCCAAGCCATGAAAAAAGCCCGGAAAGCTCATGCCTTCCGGGCTTTTTAATGGGATCAGATGTCAATCACATCGGGTGGATCAGAACGGGATATCGTCGTCCATGTCGTTGGAGAAACCACCACCGCCAGAGGACTGGCCGCCGCGACCGCCGCCGCCGCCGCCACGCGAAGGCTGCTGGTCGTAACCGCCGCCATAACCGCCACCAGAGGAACCGCCGCCGTAACCGCCCGACGAGCCGCCACCGTAATCATTGCCGCCGCCGCCGAAGTCTCCGCCACGGCCGCCGCCTTCACCGCGACCATCCAGCATGGTCAGCGTGGAGCCGAAGCCCTGCAGCACCACTTCGGTGGAGTAGCGGTCATTGCCGTTCTGGTCCTGCCACTTGCGGGTTTGCAGCGCGCCTTCGATGTAAAGCTTGGCGCCCTTCTTGACGTATTGTTCAATAACCTTGCAAAGACCTTCGTTGAACACGACAACCGTGTGCCATTCAGTCTTTTCCTTGCGTTCGCCGCTGTTGCGGTCACGCCAGCTTTCCGAGGTGGCAATACGAAGATTGGCAATCGGGCGACCGTCCTGCGTGCGGCGAATTTCAGGGTCTGCCCCGACATTGCCGATCAAAATTACCTTGTTTACACTGCCTGCCATCTCGTTATCCTTGCTCCGCGCCTTGCGCCCGGAAAACTTCTTTTCAAATACCGGTGGAACCATAGACCATAGAGGTGGCCAATGGGCACCTTTACCGCCACACAATCCACAAGGAATGTGCGCGTAACATTGACCGGGAATGTTTTTACGTCAAGTTTGTTCTTTCTTTGTTCCAATATTTCTCTATTATCCAACGGAACAGAATCGAAAAGCAGCTATTCCATACGATTAAACTCGACTCCGGGCTTGGCCTCACTACATAAGTGCCCGACCCTGCCTGCCAACTTATATTCCGAGCCTTGTCATGAGCGAATTGAAGACGATTTCCATCCGTGGTGCCAGAGAACATAACCTCAAAGGCATTGATCTCGACCTGCCGCGCAACAAGCTTATCGTGATGACGGGGCTGTCCGGTTCTGGCAAATCGTCCCTAGCATTTGACACCATCTATGCCGAAGGCCAGCGCCGCTACGTGGAAAGCCTTTCTGCCTATGCGCGCCAGTTTCTGGAAATGATGCAGAAGCCAGATGTCGACCAGATCGAGGGTCTGTCGCCGGCCATTTCCATCGAGCAGAAAACCACCTCGCGCAACCCGCGCTCGACGGTGGGCACGGTGACCGAAATCTACGACTATATGCGCCTGTTGTTTGCGCGTGTGGGCGTGCCCTATTCGCCGGCCACCGGCCTGCCGATTGAAAGCCAGACGGTGAGCCAGATGGTGGACCGCATTCTGGCATTCGAGGAAGGCACGCGTCTTTATATTCTGGCGCCAATCGTGCGCGGCCGCAAAGGCGAATATAAAAAGGAAATGGCCGAGCTGCAGAAAAAGGGTTTTCAGCGCGTCAAGGTGGATGGCCAGTTCTACGAAATTGCCGATGTGCCGGCGCTGGACAAGAAATACAAACACGACATAGACGTGGTGGTGGACCGTGCCGTGGTGCGCGCTGATATGGCGACCCGTCTGGCAGACAGTCTCGAGACATGTCTGCGCCTGGCCGATGGTCTGGCAATTGCCGAATTTGCTGACAAGCCACTGCCGGCCGAGGAAACGGCGGCCGGTGGTTCTGCCAACAAGTCTCTCAACGAAACCCATGAGCGGGTGCTGTTTTCAGAAAAATTTGCCTGCCCTGTCTCCGGTTTTACCATTCCGGAAATCGAGCCGCGGCTGTTTTCCTTCAACAACCCGTTTGGTGCCTGCCCAACCTGTGATGGCCTTGGCTCGCAGCAGAAGGTGGACAATGCGCTGATCGTGCCGGAACCCAACCGCACGCTGAAAGACGGCGCCATTGCGCCCTGGGCAAAATCAACCTCACCTTATTATAACCAGACGCTGGAAGCGTTGGGCAAGGTGTTTGATTTCAAGCTGTCCAGCCGCTGGTCCGACCTGTCTGCCGAGGCAAAAAGCGCCATCTTGCAGGGCACGGAAGAAAAGATCGAGTTCCATTACGCCGATGGTGCGCGCTCTTATAAAACCGTGAAAAACTTCGAAGGCATCGTGCCGAACCTCGAGCGCCGCTGGAAGGAAACCGACAGCGCCTGGGCGCGTGAGGATATTGAGCGTTACATGTCGGCAGCGCCCTGCCCGGCCTGTGCCGGTTATCGCCTGAAGCCGGAAGCGCTGGCGGTGAAAATCAACAAGCTGCATATTGGCCAGGTCACTGAAATGTCGATCCGCACGGCCCGTGACTGGTTTGAGGTTCTGCCGGAAACGCTGACAGCGAAACAGAATGAAATTGCCGTTCGTATCTTGAAGGAGATCCGCGAACGCCTGCGCTTCCTTAATGATGTCGGCCTCGATTATCTCAGCCTGTCGCGTAATTCCGGCACGTTGTCCGGTGGTGAAAGCCAGCGTATTCGCCTGGCATCGCAGATCGGTTCGGGTCTGACGGGCGTTCTATACGTGCTGGACGAACCATCGATTGGTCTGCACCAACGCGACAATGCCCGCCTGCTCGACACGCTGCAGCACCTGCGCGACATCGGCAACACGGTGATTGTGGTGGAGCATGATGAAGATGCCATCATGACCGCCGATTACGTGGTTGATATTGGCCCGGCCGCCGGTATTCATGGCGGTCAGGTCATTGCCCAGGGCAGCCCTGAAGCCGTGATGAACAACCCCAATTCGCTGACCGGCAAATATCTCTCCGGTGAAATGGGTGTGCCTGTGCCGGCGGAACGCCGCAAGCCGAAGAAGGGCAAGGAAATCAAGGTGGTTGGCGCACGCGGCAACAACCTGAAAAACGTCACCGCCTCCGTGCCGCTGGGTGTGTTTACCGCCGTCACCGGTGTGTCCGGTGGTGGCAAGTCGACCTTCTTGATTGAAACCCTGTACAAGTCTGCGGCACGCCGCGTGATGGGTGCGCGTGAAATTCCGGCCGAACATGACCGCATCGATGGTCTCGAATTCATCGACAAGGTGATCGACATCGACCAGTCGCCGATTGGCCGCACACCACGCTCCAACCCGGCCACCTATACCGGTGCGTTCACGCCGATCCGTGACTGGTTTGCCGGTCTGCCGGAGGCCAAGGCGCGTGGTTACCAGCCCGGCCGTTTTTCGTTCAACGTCAAGGGTGGTCGCTGCGAGGCCTGCCAGGGCGACGGTGTCATCAAGATTGAGATGCACTTCCTGCCGGATGTGTATGTGACCTGCGATGTCTGCCACGGCAAACGGTACAACCGCGAAACGCTTGATGTGACCTTCAAGGGCAAGTCGATTGCCGACGTGCTTGATATGACGGTTGAGGAAGGTGTCGAGTTCTTCTCGGCGGTTCCGGCGGTGCGTGACAAGCTGCAATCGCTGTTTGATGTGGGTCTTGGTTACATCAAGGTTGGCCAGCAGGCCAACACACTGTCTGGTGGTGAAGCGCAGCGCGTGAAACTGGCCAAGGAACTGTCGAAACGTTCCACCGGCCGCACGCTTTATATTCTCGACGAGCCGACCACCGGCCTGCATTTCCATGATGTCGCCAAGCTTCTGGAAATGCTGCATGAGCTGGTCAACCAGGGCAACTCCGTTGTGGTGATCGAGCACAATCTCGAGGTCATCAAGACAGCTGACTGGATCATCGATATCGGCCCTGAAGGTGGCACCGGTGGCGGTGAAGTTGTGGCAGCGGGCACACCGGAAACCATTGTGAAGGAAGAGCGCTCCTATACCGGCCAGTTCCTGAAAGAACTTCTGGAACGTCGTCCGGGTAAAAACAGGGCCGCAGCAGAATAGGACTTATATCATGACGGCTTCATCCGGCACGATCAGAACAGGCATTGGTGGTTGGACGTTTGATCCGTGGGAAGGCACGTTCTACCCGGAAAAGCTGGCCAAGAAGCGCCAGCTGGAACATGCCAGCCGCCAGCTTTCGGCCATCGAGGTCAATGGCACCTATTATGGCAGCCAGAAACCGGCAACCTTTGCCAAATGGGCCTCGGAAGTGCCTGATGGTTTTGTGTTTTCGCTGAAAGCCAGCCGTTATGTGACCAACCGCAAGGTGCTGGCCGAGGCCGGTGACTCCATGGAAAAGTTCCTGACGCAGGGGCTGACGGAACTTGGCGACCATCTCGGGCCAATCCTGTGGCAGTTTGCGCCAACCAAGAAGTTCGAGCCGGATGATTTTGCGGCTTTTCTGGCGCTTTTGCCCGAAAAGCAGGACGGATTGATGCTGCAGCACGTGGTGGAAGTGCGCAATGAAACCTTTATGGTGCCTGAGTTCATTGAGCTCCTTGCCAAACACAAGGTGGCGGTGGTCTGCGCCGACCATCATGATTATCCGCTTCTGCCAGATGTAACGGCCGATTTTGTCTATTGCCGCCTGCAAAAGGGCGAGGACGATATCGCGACCTGCTACCCGGAAAAGGACATCAAGGACTGGGCCGACCGGTTGAAAACCTATGCGGCGGGCGGTGTGCCTGACGATCTGCCGCTTGTGGCACCAGACCGCAAGCCGGAACAGAAAAAACGCGATGTCTTTGCGTTTTTCATCACCGGCGGCAAGGTCAATGCACCGAATGGTGCGCAACATTTGGCCAAGCTGGTGTGATGCATACACGGCGGCTTTGTGCCTGCTATTTTCTCTACGTCATCCTCGCCCTTGAGGCGAGGATCTAACCACGCCAGCCACGCTCGTTTCG
>NZ_DAMDBP010000031.1:0-46478 GCF_032092815.1 Agrobacterium sp.
CGGCATCAAGACGCTGGCTGATGCCAAGGGCAAGAAGATCGGCTTTGCTGACCCTGACTCTACCTCTGGCTACCTCGTTCCAAACGTTGCGCTGCCAAAGGAAATCGGCGCTTCCGTCAAGGAATATTTCTCTGAAAGCGGCTTCGGCGGCGGCCATGAGAACCTCGTTCTCGCCGTTCTCGACAAGAAGTTCGACGTTGGCACGACCTTCGGTTCGGGCGTTGGCAAGTGGGAAGAAGGCTACACCGGTGGCAACCTTCACCAGATGGTCAACAAGGGCAACCTCGACATGGACGATATCGTCGAAGTCTGGAAGTCCCCTCTGATCCCGAACGGCCCGCTGATGGTTTCCAACAAGGTCGGCGAAGAAATGAAGACCAAGGTTGAGGACTTCTTCCTGGCCCTGCCAAAGAACGACAGCGCTTGCTTCAAGGCGTTCACACAGGGCGACAACAAGGAATACATCAAGGTTGATGCTTCCTTCTACCAGACCATCATCGACGCCCGTAAGTCCGTTATCGGCGGCTGATTGGTAGAGATAAAAATAGAGCGGCGGCTTCTTAGCCGCCGCTTTTTTTCGCAACAGGAAGATGCAGCATGAGCGGACATTCGACGACTTCGACACTGGGCGGGCTGGGACAATCCGCGTCCACCGTCATGCGTCATTATCAGCAGCAGTTGAGAACACGACGGCTTTATACGGCCATTTCGATCGTTGTTTTCCTGATCGCGCTCGGCGCGTCGTTGAACTTCGCCAATAATGCAAATTCGGGCAAGTTCTTTGAACGCCTTCCTTACCTGTTCGATTTCATCAAGACATTCGTGCCAGACAGCCCGCTGGAAATTTTCCGCGCCATGTTCGACCTGCCGTCACCCTATGATGATGGCTCGCTCAAATACAATTACACGGCTGACCGGGTCTATGTGACGGATAATTTCTACATTCCGTTCTTCATCTACCAGCTGATCATCACCCTGAATATCGCGCTGGTTTCGACACTGATCGGCACCGGCTTTGCATTCATCCTGTGCTTTTTCGCCTCGACCAATCTGGTCGGTGCCGGCATCGTGCGCTGGGTTGTGCGCCGTATCATGGAAGTGATGCGTGCCTTTCCGGAAATCGTGGTCGCGGGACTGCTGACCGCGATCCTCTCGATCGGGCCGATTGCCGCGATCGTCGCCATCACCATCCATACGGTGGGCGCTCTGGGCAAATTGTTCTTCGAAGTGGTCGAGAATGCCGATATGCGCCCCGATGAAGGCCTGCGTGCCGCCGGTGCCAACTGGCTGGAGCGCGTCCGTTACGCCATCGTGCCGCAGGTTCTGCCAAACTTCGTATCCTACGCATTGCTGCGCGCTGAGATTAACGTGCGTGCCTCGACCATCATCGGCGCCGTCGGCGGCGGTGGTATTGGTGAGGTGTTCCGTCTGGCCATTGGCCGCGATCACGCCGCCAAGACCTATGCCATAATCATCCTGCTGCTGATTACCATCATCGCAGTGGACCAGTTTTCGTCATGGCTTCGCCGCCGGCTGATTGGCCAGCAGGCATTTGACAGCGCGCAAGGAACAGTCTGATGAGATCCACACCATCGATCAACGCCTCCGAGCGCGAGCGCCTGACAAAGACCTATCCCCACGTCTTCCAGAAGAGCTTCATGCAGCGCTACGGCCTGTTTGTCGGCCTTGGTGCCGTGATTGCCTATCTGGCGCTGTGTTTCGTGTTCTTCAACGTTGGCCCGGCGCTGATGCAAGGTCGCTGGGACCGCGCATCATCCTATATTCAGGACTGGTACTCCTGGCGCGCGCAACCGCGCCTACGCTTCCAGGATGGCACTGTGGTGCCACAATGGTCGAGCCGCGGGCAATATCCGGCAGGCGCTGACATCGACTGGCTGATCCCCGGCCAGAATGGCAGCTATACGGTAACCTATGGCAGCATGGACGACCGCCTCGACATCACCACCGACAAGGTCGACGTTTACGTTGCCGGCACGCCTTACACCGTCACCATCTCGCAGGACATGGTCACTGCCCCGGTTGATGCACCAGCCGCCATCCAGCAGGACGGAAGCAAGGTCATCGTCAATTATGGCTTTGAAGGTCAGGCGGAAATTCGCAACAGCCAGGTTTATGTGCAGCGCCGTTTCATGGGCTGGGCAAACTTTTTCTTCGATACGCAGTCTGAATTCTGGGGCAAAAGCACCGGTGAGCTGCTTGCGCTGGCAACGGTTGGCGAACGGCTGGATCCGAACCAGTCCAACATCGCCAACATGGCTGACGACTTCCTCAACAACAAGGTCTGGCAACACGCGGACATTCTGTCCAAGCTGATGCAGACGCTAGTTATGGCTTTTGTCGGTACCCTACTGGGCACGCTGGTCGCCTTCCCCTTCGCCTTCATCGCAGCGCGCAACATTACGCCAAACCGCCTTGCCAACTGGGGCATGAAACGCGCCTTCGATTTCCTGCGCTCCATCGACATGCTGATCTGGGCGCTGTTCTTTACCCGCAGCTTTGGTCCCGGACCCATTCCCGGTATCGCGGCGATCTTTTTCACCGACACCGGTGCGCTTGGTAAGGTCTATGCCGAGGCGCTGGAAAACGTCGATGACAAACAGCGCGAAGGCGTGAAGTCTGTGGGGGCATCGCCTGCTGTGGTCAATCGTTACGGCGTGGTGCCACAGGTGCTGCCAGTGTTCATTTCGCAATCCCTGTATTTCTGGGAAAGCAACACCCGTTCTGCCACCATCATCGGCGCCGTGGGTGCTGGCGGTATCGGTCTCAAGCTGCTGGAAGCCATGGGCACCAATGCCGACTGGGACAAGGTTGCCTATATGGTGCTGCTGATCCTTTTTGTGGTTTTCCTGTTCGACGGCATTTCCAATGCCATCCGTTCGAGACTCATCGGTAAAACCGCACATTAAGGGGTGAGACTTCATCGGCATCATCATTCTGTCATGGAAATCATTTAGGCGCATGGCCTGACTTGCAGCGTACACCGCTTTGCCCTCAAATGCGGGTTCGCTGAAGCTCCCATGACGTTTGAAAGATTCCACAGTGCGTTACGCTGTTTATTTCACACCTCCGCAGACACACCCTTTAAACCTTGCTGCAGCACGATGGCTTGGTCGGGATGCCTTTACCGGCGAGATCCACGCAGACAACGAAGCGCGGGAAGAGCTGACGGCTGAACCGCGCCGTTACGGTTTTCATGCGACGCTGAAAGCGCCGTTTGAGCTTTCGGAAAAGAAGAGCGAGGCACAACTGTTGGCCGCGCTTCGGAACTTTGCCGAAACGCGCACAGCTTTCGACATTCCGCAGATCGTGGTTGGCCAACTCGGCCCATTTTTTGCCCTGGTACCGCATGAAACTCATGGTCCGCTGCAGGATTTCGCTGCCGATATCGTCGATTTCTTCGACGAATATCGCGCACCCCTATCTGACAGCGACATTGCTCGCCGTCGCCCGCAGAACCTCACGCAGAAACAGCGCGATAATCTCATGTTGTGGGGCTACCCGCATGTGATGGACGAGTTTCGTTTTCACATGACGTTGACCGGCCCGACCGACGAGCCGCAGCGCCCCGATATTCACAGCCTGCTCAACGGGCATTTTTCCGATTTTATCAACCGACCACTTTCCATTACCGGCCTTGCGCTTTTCGTTGAAGAAACGCGTGGAGAGCCCTTTAAAGTTCACTCCTGGCATCCCCTTGCCACTCGATAGAAAGACACCCTCAATGCGTTCCGAACAGGTTCTTTCCAACGCCCGCATCGTCCTTGAAGACGATATCATCTCCGGCTCAGTGCTGATCCGTGATGGGCTTATTGCAGATATCAGCACCGGTCCTTCGACAGTGGGTGAGGATTTCGAAGGCGATTACCTCATTCCCGGCCTCGTTGAACTGCATACCGACCATCTGGAGCAGCACTATTCGCCACGCCCAGGCGTGACCTGGAACAAGACTGCTGCCGTTCAGGCCCATGATGCCCAGGTGGCTGCTTCTGGCATCACTACGGTGTTCGACTGCCTGCGCCTCGGCTCTGACGAGGACGGCGGTTTCAAGAAGGGCGAAATGCGCGACATGGCCGATGCCATCGAGCTTGCTGCCAGCCAGAACCGTCTGCGCGCCGAACACCTTCTGCACCTGCGCTGCGAAGTGGCATCGTCCGACGTTCTTGAGCATTTCGAAGATTTCGAAAACGACCCGAATGTGAAACTGATCTCGTTGATGGACCACTCCCCGGGCCAGCGTCAGTTCCAGTCGCTGGATCAATACATCCTCTACTACCAGAAGAAGCGTGGCCTGAGTGACGAGGCATTTGCCCGGTTTGTCGAACGCCGCAAATCGGCCTCGGCACAATATTCCGCGCCACACCGTGATTATCTGGCAGCGCGCTGCGCCGAGCGTGGCATCACCGTTGCCAGCCACGACGATGCCACCACAGAACACGTGCAGGAAGCGATCGGCCATGGTGTGAAGGTTGCGGAATTCCCGACCAGCGTTGAAGCGGCCCGCGCCTCACATGATGCCGGCATGAGCGTGCTGATGGGTGCGCCGAACATCGTGCGTGGTCAGTCCCACTCCGGCAACATCGCTGCCAAGGATCTGGCTGAGCTTGGCGTGCTCGACGTACTATCGTCCGACTACGTGCCATTCAGCCTGCTTTATGCGCCGTTCATTATTGCCGATACGGTGGATAGCATCTCGTTGCCGCAGGCGCTGGCATTCGTGACAACCAATCCGGCCCGCTCTGTCAGCCTTGACGACCGTGGCGCCATTCGCACCGGCCTGCGCGCTGATCTGGTGCGGGTCCACCGCGAAGAGGGCGTTCCAGTGGTTCGTTCCGTCTGGCGTCAGGGGCGACGTGTCGCGTGATGGACAGTGACCCTTCCCCACAAGGCATAACTGGGACGAAACGCGGCACACTGGTTGCCGTGGTTGGTCCCAGCGGTGCCGGCAAGGACAGCTTGCTGGCGCTGGCAGCAGAACATTTTCAGGACTGCCCGGATGTGCATTTCGTGCGCCGGGTCATTACCCGCAGCAAGGATGCAGGCGGCGAGGACCATGACAGCGTAACCGCCGATGAGTTCACGACCCTTCAGGCCGAAAACCGGTTTGCCGTGTGCTGGCAGGCGCATGGTCTCAGCTACGGCGTTCCGGCAAAGGTATTTTCGCAACTGGAAAAAGGCGATCTGGTCATCGTCAACGGTTCACGCTCGACCTTGCCGGATTTCCGCTCAGCCTTTGCACACCTTCAGGTGATCAACATCACCGCACGGGCCGAGGTTCTGGCGGAGCGGCTTGAAAAACGTGGCCGCGAAAGCAAGGCAGATATTCTACGCCGCCTTGAACGCAGTGCCTTTGAAATCCCCGACACGTTCAATGTTGCGACGATAGACAATAGCGGCGACCTTCACGCCGCTGGCAAATCTCTCATTCAAATTCTGGAAAATTACCGACAGGCCTGAACAGAAAAGAGCCCTTAAAACGGCTCTTGTTCATGGTGGCATAATTTTCGGTATTCGGCGAAAGAAAATTACAAAAGGCCTCGACATACCGCAATATCCGGATTACCTTTTGGCGACATTTTTTGAACATCACGCGCCAATTGTGTTATGCCCCAACAAAGGCTCATCGACGAGATAACCATTGTGGCCGGTTTAGGATCGGCTATTTCCGGTTATGCGCAATCCTGCGGCATTGATATTGGTCCGATCGCCAAGTCTCTTGGCATCGATCCCGAGGTTTTGCAGAGCCTGACAGCACGTGTCAGCCTGGATCGTCTATGCCGATTGCTGGAGACCTGCGCGACGCTGGTCGATGATGACACATTCGGTTTGCAATGTGCAGGATTTTTGACGCCAGGCGCCACCGGCCCCTTCGGTTACGGCCTGATGAGTGCGCCAACTGTGCGTGATTATCTGAAATTCGTCGATGAACACCTGTATTACGCCAGCAATGCCAGTGACACGCAGCTGGAGTTTGGCGATAAATTCGCAAGCATTTCATGGACTTTTGCACCTGTGATCGCCAAACGCGACCAATATACCGATATGTCGCTTGCCATGGCGTTCAACCGTCTGCGGCAGATCATTGGCGATGAAACCGATGGTCTACTGGTTGAACTCGAGCGTCCCAAGCCCAGAAATACCAGCCTTTTCAAAAAAGCGTTTTCGAAACACATCGAATATTCGCGGCGTATCAACCGGGTGCATGTCCCAAACCAGTTGCTGGATGTTGCAAACCCCAAAGGTGATATCCGTCTGTTTACATTGATGGATTTGCAATGTCGGGCAATGCGGCCTGAGATTTCGGCGCTGTCCGACCAGCATTTCGTCAGCCAGGTGCGCCGCTACATGCAAATGCGCATGAACGAACACGAGATTTCGCTGGAGGACATCTCCCCCTATTTCAGCCTGTCTCCCCGCACATTCCAGCGGCGACTGGCCGAAGCGGGCACCAATCTCAATACATTGCGTGATGAGGTGCGACGTGAGGCCAGCCACACACTGCTGACAGAGAGCGAACTGCCCATTGCCGACATATGTTATCGTTTGGGCTATTCTGCACCGAGCGCCTTTTCACGCTCGGTATCGCGCTGGTTTGGCATGACCCCAAAAGCCCTGCGCGACAGTACATCGCGAAATTATTGAATAACACAACCTGCTTTTGCGCATCAAAACATCGCAAAGTTGCTTGACATATTCGGGAAAAATCGGGAAATTCAACGAACTGATCCAAAATGGCACAGAATATATCCGAGAAATGTATCTGCTGTGCATTTTTTGGCGCCTGAGGTTATATATTTTCTACCTCCCCCTGTATATTAGGCTGCGCAACTGAACGCCCGACGCAACGATGCGCTGTGCTGATTAATTCATGACATTCACTGAAGCTTTGCTGCATATGGCAGCGCGCTTTCTAATTCTTGGAATAAAGACAACGCCATGTAACCGCATTCGCGGTCAATGGGCGTTTTTGTCAGAATGGTACTGAAAAGAATGACCATGTCTCCGCATAAACAACATGCGGGCGATTTTGCACGCCCGGATTCGCTGACAGACGACGAAAAGACATACCTCGCCATGGCGGCAGAGGGTATGCATCCATCTGTCATCGCCAAAAATCTCGAAAAATCCGAAGATGATGTACAGGATGCACTGGCAAGTGCACGACAGAAGCTGGGCGCAACCAATCTTCTGCATGCCATCAGCATCGCCCTACTTAAAGGCATCATCGAACGCGACATCTGACGCGCATTATTCTTCCGCTGGAAACACGGGTTGTTTTCTGCGGAAAAGGCTCAAATTCCTTTCCAAATCCGATCGCCCTACCCCAAAACGGGCAGTTATTTCGGAAAGGCATGACGTAAGCCTGAACTCGATCACATGTCTGCTGCCGTTACAGGCAACCACATCGGACGACATGTGTTTTCCTTCGCTGCCAAGTTTTGCGTTTGCAGCGCAGCCCGTGCGGTGTTTTCGAGGCGATGACGCCTTCGGTACCACACGTAACCGCGGTGGCCGGGTTTTCCCGGTGGCGGATCGCACTAGCGGTTAACGGCCTGGCGGGGTAAATGATTACCCTGTCAGGCCGCTTCGTTTTTTACCGCATAGCCGTCTACAATGCGGCGATCTCTTCCAGAATGTCACTTTCAATGACGATGCCTTCGTCATAGGCGCGTTTGCGGTTTCCCTGGCTGCGCCGTCCCGGCAACCGTGCCTCGGGTTGCGCTTCGATTTCGCCGGCAAACATTGCAAGACGGCTTGCAAACATGTCGCCAGCCGTCACCGAGGGATCAATGGCGATGATGGTGTGGCCGAGCGCCACCGAGCGGCTTTTTTCATCAAACAGCGACGGCGATTCAAACGCGAAGTCACCACCGGTCAAACCAGCCGCCATGATTTCCACCATGAAGGCAAGTGCGGCACCCTTGGCATCACCGGCCGGGATCATCGTTCCGGCCATGGCCGCATCGGCATCGGTCGTGGGTTTACCATCCACGTCGAGCGCCCAGCCCTCGGGAATTTTGTCGCCCTTTTGCCGCGCTGCCATGACCTTGCCACGCGCAACCTTTGACAGTGCCAGATCGATAACCAAGGGGTCCTGACCGGCCACTGGGGCGGCAAAGGCGATCGGGTTGGTGCCAAACAGCGGCTTGGTTCCGCCCCAGGGCGCAATCGCTGCCGGGGCATTGGCAACCATCAGCGCCACCAGCCCCTGTTCGGCGAAACGTTCGACCGTCAGAGCCATGACACCGGCGTGGTGCGAGCGCGAGATGGCAGCCAAGGCGATGCCCTGCTCGCGTGCCATGGTGGGCAGGTCAGCGACAGCCGCATCAAGGGCCGGATAGGCATAACCATGGGCCGCATCAATGGCCAGGACACCCGCCTTCACCCTTTTGGTTGTGACGGTTGCCTTGCCATTTACCTTGCCAGCACGTGTCTGTTTTACATAGGCAGGAATGCGTCTGAAACCATGGCCACCCTGCCCGGCAGCTTCTGCTGCGACAAGCGCTTTTGCCGTAGAGCGGGCGCTGGTGGAAATCACGCCATTCTGTTCAAAAATACCGGAAACAAAATCTTCCGCATCGGAAATGCTGAACTTCATAAAATGCTTGCCTTCTCTCCTGTGCACCGCCGACAAAACGTCCGCGGAAAAGCACGTCATGACAAGCGATAGCAAGCTACCCTTGTCATGACCAGAAGAGCATTTCGGATCAGTGCATGTAAATGCCGTTCACCACTCAGCGAATGGTGAACTGAACCGGTGCGACAACCGTCTTGCTGGCGCCAGGTGGTGGTGCAGGAACCGGCGAGGCACGGCGAACCATGGCAACCACTTCCTCATCCAGTGCCGCGAAACCAGACGAGCGTGACAGCGATACCGACAATACATTGCCGCTTTCATCGATCTGGAACCGGACAAAAGCCGTTCCCTGCTCCTTGCGGGAGCGGGCATCTGACGGGTAACGCTTGCGGCGTTCAAGATGCGCCATCAGGCGAGACTGCCAGCGCGCTGGCGAAACCGATGATGACGACGAACCGACACTGGTCTTCTGCGCTGCTGTGCGATTGGACTGCGTGGCATCGGCCTTGGCCATCTGCGCAGCTTTCGAGGCCGGTGGCGGCTTCTTCGGCCGGGTGTCAGGCTTCTTCTTCTCGACGACCTTTTTCGGCTCAGGCTTTTTTTCGACCGGCGGCGGCGGACGGCTGACCGGCAGCGGAACCTCTACATTTTCCAATGCGGCAACCATTTCCTGCTGCAGCGGATCAACCTCTTCCACCGGCTCCGGCATTTCTTCCGGTAGAGGTTCTGCAACCTCTTCGACAGGCGGATCTGGCGGAGTTTCCTCAACAACCGGCTCTGGAATGGGTTCTGGCTCCGGTTGTGGCTCAGGTGGAACCTCGGCTACTTCTTCAACGGGTTCTACCGTATCGCTCTTGATGTCTTCCGCTTCGGCAGTATCCGGATTGATGACGTTTTCCGTGGTATCCACGGATTCCGGCATTGCCGCCATCTCAATCATGATTGCCGCAGGTGGCGAGTCCTGTGCCGCCGTCGGTGCCGGCTCCCGCAGCAGCAGTGCTGCAAGGCCCGCATGCACCGAAAGCATGACGAAGGCAGCAAAAGACCAGAGCAGGATTTCGCCCACTCTGGAATGTCTTGCCTGCGGCTGACGAAGCGTTGTCATTGAGCAGTTCCCGTTGTTCCAGCATTTGGCGCCGCTTCATCCGGCGCCGTTGGCGAAGAAACCGGCGCAGGCAATGATTCAAGACCGACCAGTGCGATCTTGAGGTAACCTGCGTCGCGAAGCGCGTTCATGACTTCCATGAACTGTCCGTAATCGACCGTCTTGTCTGCCCGCAGGAAAATACGAGCATCCTTGTTGCCTTGAGTCTTGCCATCCAGCATGGAGGCAAGGTTTTCCTTTTCGACCGGGTCATTGCCCAGATTGAGGCTGAGATCTTCCTTGACCGTCAGGTAGATCGGCTCATCAGGACGTTCTGCCGGTTTGGCTGTCGAGGCAGGCAGATCAACATTGACGTCGACCGTCGCCAAAGGCGCTGCCACCATGAAGATGATAAGAAGAACCAGCATAACATCAATAAAAGGCGTAACGTTGATCTCGTGGTTTTCAGAGAGATCGTCGCCGCTTTCTTCACGAATACCGCCAGCCATGCCCGTTATCTCCCAACAAGAGAAACGGCAGGCTTGTTATCGCCAGACGGAACGCGACGAAAATCGATGTCGCGGCTGACCAGTCGCTCAACGCCTGCAGCAACATCCGCAAGCAGATGGCGATAGCCAGTGATTGAACGAGCAAACACGTTGTAGATGACAACCGCTGGGATAGCGGCGACGAGGCCGATCGCCGTTGCCAGAAGAGCTTCAGCAATACCCGGTGCAACAACCGCCAGGTTGGTGGTCTGCGATTCCGAGATGCTGATGAACGAGTTCATGATGCCCCACACGGTACCGAAAAGACCAACAAACGGTGCGGTCGATCCAATCGTTGCCAATACACCGGTGCCACGGGACATACGGCGACCACCATGGCTTTCGATGCGCGACAGGGCAGAAGCAACACGTTCCTTGATGCCGGCACCATCGGTGTGTTCGACAACCGGATCGGAAACCTTCATTTCGAACGAGGCAACCTTGAGCATCAGCGCTGCAGGACCGCCCTTGTTTTCAACCGCCTGAACGGCTTCGTCCAATGTGCGGGCGCGGCGGACAATGCGCAGTGCTGCACCAACACGCACACGGGCGCCAGCGAGCTCAACAATCTTTGCGAAACCAACTGTCCAGGTGACGATCGAGGCGAAAGCAAGACCAATCATCACCGCCTTGACCACCCAGTCCGCAGCCATGAACATGCCAACTGGCGACAGGTCATGCGGAATGTCGGAACGTTCGCCAGGGCTCTGGAACAGCTGCTCCAGCATGGTGGCTGGCTCCTGCGGTTCTGCCGGAGCCGCGTCTGACTGTGCGGCAGCGTCTGACGGTGTTTCGGCCGTTGCCGGCTGCTGTGATGTGATCGACTGGTCTGCAGCCGGCGCCTGCGGCGCTGTGGTATCAGGCGTTGTCGCTGGTGTGGCAGGTGCCTGTGTTTCACCTGTTGCCTGGCTGGCTGCTGGCGTAGCGGCAGTTGGTTCAGCTGCCTGTGGTGCCGGTGTGGCAGCCGGTGCAGAAGGAGCAGTCTGCTGCTGTGTCGTTGTTTGTGCCGAAGGTGCAGCCGGCTGTTGTTCAGGTGTTGCCTGTACTGGCGTTGCCTGGGTCGGTGCAGCAGGCGTCTCAGCTGCCGGTGCCTGCGTCTGCGCCTGCACAGCTGCGGGTTGTTCAGAGCTTACGGAAGGAGCCGGAGTTTGCGCCGCGACATGACCCGCAGTCATAATAGCTGCAAGGGCGACAACACAAACAGAAGCAATGGAGACATTGCTGCGTCGCACGCTGGAAGCGGATGAGGTGATGGACGTATCGGCGAGCATGATATTGGTTTCCCGGTCTACCGTAAAAAAAGAGCACCCATGAATACCGTCAAGCCTTTGGCTCAATTGAGCAAGGATGCCCCGGCTCTCTTTCATCGCAGTCCGATAATAAACATGAGTACGTTTGGCAACTATATATTTACCGATTTGCAGAGTCTTGTACTTTTTGCATGTTTTTGTACGAACCACGGCACTGACCTGCAGAGATTTGCCCGCAACGCCATGCGAAAAGCACAAATGAGCGTAGCGCAACCGCATGCACAGGTGACGCAAAATGCGCCCTGATCCCTTACATTCAAGGCGGATCAGACCGGGAAGCTGCGATGTAAAGTTGCAGTGATCTGGGGAATGCGCCTACAACAAAAGCACAAGCACTCTATTTTGAGTCGGACCCGATCCGCGCATCACCACGGCTCGTCGGCCCGCGAAACCCATTCGCAGTCGAGCAGAACATGACACGACAAAGACGCCGCTCTCTCATCAAAGCCAGACGTACCGGCATGGGTATTGCCCTTGTCGCCACCCTCTCCTTCATCGCCGGCATGACGGACGCCATCGGCCTTCGGATGTCCGGTGACTTCGTGTCCTTCATGACGGGGAACACGACCCGGGCAGCCATGTCATTGCAGGCTGGCAACTGGGGTCATGCCCTGATATTGCTGGGCGCTATCGCAACTTTTGTACTGGGCAATGCGATGGGGATTGTGATTGCACACAGGGTCGACAATCGCATCTTTGCGGTGCTGGCCGCAGTTGGTGCAACACTGGCCATCGCCTCGGTCATGCCGACCACCGATGTACCGCTTATACAGTTTTATCTGGTTGTGTTCGCGATGGGCATGATCAACGCCGCAGTCGAGCATATCGAAGGCCTGCCAATCGGGCTGACCTATGTTACCGGCGCGCTTTCCCGTTTCGGGCGCGGCATTGGCCGCTGGCTGATCGGTGAGCGCAAGATCGATTGGACCATCCAGATCGTGCCGTGGCTTGGCATGTTGAGTGGCGCTTTGTGCGGTGCGGTTGTCGGCGCCTATATGGACTATGCGTCCCTTTGGATCGTTGCCGCTATCGTTACGCTGCTAGCCTTCATCACCATGCTGATGCCGCGCTCGCTGCGGCACCGTTATAACCAGCGTGTGACAATAAGAAAGTTGCCCGCCCCTTGAGATGAAGGCCAGCAATCAGTTCTTGGAAATGGTCACAAAACGGGTACCGCGCACGCGAACGGTCATCTCGCACTGACGCTCATCGGTGCGGTCGCAATATTTCGGATGCATCTTGAACACGAACACCATATTGCCGAAACGCTTGATGAAATCGTAGCTGTAGAGCTGTGCCGTCGCGATCATGATGTGACCGCCTTCCTGCACCTGCACATAGAAATTATAGGGGCAACCCTCATCCGTGCAGCCAACGCCCTTTTCACCATCGCAGGTAATGGCGCCGTGATTGGTTACGACATCCATCAGGCCATCATTGTTGATGTCCAGCTGCGTGACGAAGTCAGCGCCAAATTCCGCCTTCTCGCAAACCTTGCTGAAATGGGCCTGTTCATATTCGGCAGGGTCCCGCACCAGCTCCTGCTGCGCCAACGCACCTTGCGAAAACGGCAACATGAATATCAACTGAAGCAGGATGACGATTGGCAATCTCACGGCATTTTCCTTTGCATTTCTTTCCGCTATGGATGTCTGCGAAGCTTGGCCCGGACAATTAAGCCATTGTGCTTGCGTGACACTGACGCCGTATTTGATAATTCGAGGTAAATTCCCATGACGCTGCTTGGCTTTCTCGATTACGCAGGCGTTGCCGTTTTTGCCGCAACTGGCGCTCTTGCCGCATCACGCAAACAGCTGGATTTCATCGGCTTCCTGTTCTTTGCCGCAGTCACCGGTATTGGTGGCGGCACCTTGCGCGACCTTGTTCTGGGACGTGCACCGGTCTTCTGGGTGATCAACCCGACTTACATTCTCGTCTGTGTCTCGGTCGCCGTTCTGGTGTTCTTCACTGCACACCTGTTTGAATCACGCTACAAGCTGCTGATCTGGCTCGATGCCATTGGTCTTTCCGCCTATTGCGTGATGGGCGCTGCCAAAGGCCTGGCCGCAACAGGATCACCAACCGTTGCCATCGTGACCGGCACATTGACGGCGACATTTGGCGGCATATTGCGCGATATCCTGGCGGGAGAACCATCCGTGCTGCTGCGGCCGGAAATCTACATCACCTGCGCATTGGCAGGCGCTTGCGTGTTCACCGCAGCCAATGCGTTTGGCTTTCCGCTCTATGCGGCATCGGCCGCAGGTGTTGCGACGGCCTTCGCCATCCGAAGCGGCGCACTGATTTTCGGCTGGACATTTCCGCGCTACCGCACGCGTCCGGGCCGTCCACCAGAAGACGTATTATAATGTCTCTATAGGATAATGTGTGACCCGACGATCAATCACGGGTGCGGCGCAGCCTGATCACCACGTCAACGTGGGCGATCTCCATGCCTGGAGGAGGCTCCGGCAGGTTATCAATCTGGATATTGCTGACCGGAATATCGAGAACCTCATTGTCGTCTTCGACAAAGAAGTGATGGTGGTCGGAAACATTCGTATCGAAGTAGGTGCGAGCGCCTTCCATGGCCAGCACACGGATAAGGCCAGCTTCGGTGAACTGATGCAAAGTATTATAGACGGTTGCCAAAGAAACCGGCACGCCAGCCATCACGGCCTCTTCATGCAATTCTTCGACAGTCAGGTGGCGATCACCCTTGGCAAACAACAAGTCTCCCAACGCAACACGCTGCCGGGTCGGGCGCAAGCCATAACGGCGAAGCCGAGATCCAATATCGATATTTGCGTCTAGTGACATCAAGGCCGTTCCTAAAAACCATCCAATTTCAGGTTAATCTCTTAAAGCATATAACTTTTACAGACATCTGTTTCAATAGCTTCCATAGGCTACAGAACCGACAACACCTGTGAATTGGCCGTGTTTTTCAATTTTTCTCTGGTTCACAAGGTCTGCTTCCTGTATGCGGACCGGAAAGAACATTAGGATTTGTTATTTGCATGCATCATGATGACGCGGCGCCGACCCCTTGCAACGCTTCATTTTGAACATCACATGCTCTAGACAAATTTGAGTTGAACAGTATCGGGGAAACGGAAAAGAGCATGACGACGAGGCAATCGAGCTACAATTACGAGGAAATTCTGGCATGTGGCCGCGGAGAACTTTTCGGCCCCGGCAATGCGCAGCTTCCTCTGCCTCCGATGTTGATGGTTCACCGTATCACTGAAATTTCCGAGACCGGCGGCGCGTTCGACAAAGGCTACATTCGTGCAGCTTACGATGTCAGCCCAGACGACTGGTATTTCCCTTGCCACTTCCAGGGCAACCCGATCATGCCTGGCTGCCTTGGCCTTGACGGCATGTGGCAGCTGACCGGTTTCTTCCTTGGCTGGCTGGGTGAAGAAGGCCGCGGCATGGCGCTTTCCACCGGCGAAGTGAAGTTCAAGGGCATGGTTCGCCCGCACACCAAACTTCTCGAATACGGCATCGACTTCAAGCGCGTGATGCGTGGCCGCCTCGTGCTGGGCACCGCTGATGGCTGGCTGAAGGCTGATGGCGAAACCATTTACCAGGCAACCGACCTTCGGGTTGGTCTTTCGAAAGAAAAGACTGCCTGAACCTGGCGGTCAGAGTCTGACAGGCGCCCGGCGGATATAAAGCCGCCAAGCGACATTCAAAGAAAAGGTCCACGTTCATGAGACGCGTAGTTGTCACCGGCCTCGGCATTGTTTCCTCCATCGGCAGCGATGCCGCAGAGGTAACGGCATCCCTCAGAGACGCAAAGTCCGGCATTTCCTTCTCGCCGGATTTCGCCGAGCACGGTTTCAAGTGCCAGGTATGGGGCAAGCCTTCGCTTGACCCAACCGATCTGGTTGACCGCCGCGCCATGCGCTTCCTGAGCCAGGGCGGCGCATGGAACCATGTTGCCATGAAGCAGGCGATTGCCGATTCCGGTCTTGAGGACAAGGACATCAGCGAAAACGAGCGTACCGGCATCATCATGGGCTCCGGTGGTCCGTCCACGCGCACCATCGTTGAAGCATCCGACATCACGCTGAAGAACAACAGCCCGAAGCGCATTGGCCCATTTGCCGTGCCGAAGGCAATGTCTTCGACCGCGTCTGCCACGCTTGCCACATGGTTCAAGATCCACGGCGTGAACTACTCGATCTCGTCTGCCTGCTCGACATCTGCGCACTGCATCGGCAATGCGGCTGAAATGATCCAGTGGGGCAAGCAGGACATCATGTTTGCCGGTGGCCATGAAGACCTCGACTGGTCCATGTCCAACCTGTTCGACGCCATGGGTGCCATGTCGTCCAAGTATAATGACACGCCTGCAACGGCTTCGCGCGCCTATGACGCCAACCGCGACGGTTTTGTCATCGCTGGTGGTGCTGGCGTTCTGGTTCTGGAAGAGCTGGAGCATGCCAAGGCACGCGGCGCGAAGATCTACGCTGAAGTCGTCGGTTACGGCGCGACATCTGACGGTTACGACATGGTTGCTCCGTCGGGCGAAGGCGCGATCCGCTGCATGCGTCAGGCTCTGTCGACCGTGAAGGGCGATGTCGATTACGTCAACACACACGGCACCTCGACCCCTGTTGGCGACAGCAAGGAAATCGGCGCGATCCGCGAAGTGTTCGGCTCCAAGATCCCGCACATCCAGTCCACCAAGTCGCTGACGGGTCACTCCCTCGGTGCAGCTGGCGTACAGGAATCCATCTACGGCCTGTTGATGATGCAGGAACGTTTCATCGGTGAAAGCGCCCATATTTCCGAGCTTGACCCGGAATTCAATGGCGTTCCGATCGTTCGCAGCCGCATTGACAACGCGAAGATCGACACGGTTCTGTCCAACTCGTTCGGTTTCGGTGGCACCAACGCTACGCTCGTATTCCAGCGTTACAACGGATAAAAGCCATGAATGGCATCATGCAGGGTAAACGTGGCCTCATCATGGGTGTGGCCAACAACCATTCTATTGCCTGGGGTATTGCCAAGGCGCTTTCTGCACAGGGTGCCGAGCTCGCCTTCACCTACCAGGGCGAAGCGCTTGGAAAACGCGTCAAGCCGCTGGCTGCAGAGCTCAATTCTGATTTCATCGTGCCTTGTGACGTTGAAGACATTGCGTCAGTCGACGCACTGTTTGCAGCGCTCAAGGAGCGTTGGGGCAAGATCGATTTCGTCGTCCACGCCATCGGCTTTTCTGACAAGAACGAGCTGAAGGGTCTGTATGCCGACACGACCCGCGAAAACTTCAGCCGCACCATGGTCATTTCCTGCTTCTCATTTACGGAAATTGCCAAACGCGCTGCTGAACTGATGACCGATGGCGGTTCCATGCTGACGCTGACCTATAATGGTTCGCAGCGTGTGATCCCCAACTACAACGTCATGGGTGTGGCAAAGGCAGCTCTGGAAGCCTCCGTGCGTTACCTGGCTGCGGATTACGGTCCGCGCAATATTCGCGTCAACGCCATTTCGGCAGGCCCAGTTCGCACACTGGCAGGTGCCGGTATTTCCGACGCACGCGCCATCTATGCCTGGAACCAGAAAAATGCCCCGCTTCGTCGCACGGCCGACATTGAAGACATTGGTGGTTCGGCGCTTTACCTGCTGTCCAACCTGTCGCGTGGCGTGACTGGCGAATGTCATTATGTCGATTGCGGTTTCAACATTACCTCGACGCCAACGCTTGAGGTTTTGTCCAAGGCCGATCACGACTGATTGTTGCCAAAACATCAACATCAAAGCCTGCCGTTGTCACCAACGGCAGGCTTTTTGTTTTGAAACCGGCCATTTCGTCCGATTCATGATCATTAAAGCTACATTTGCGTCGCATTCTCCCCAACAGCGCAAGACATTTTAAACATTGAGCTTCTAACGTGGCCGCGTATTGCCGATGATGAGCATCGGCAGGCGCCGTGCACCATGAAGATAGCCTCATGCGTTCAGTATTCAGTTTTTTCGGGCAGATCAGACGACTGCGGAAATCAAGCGATGGCGCTGCCGCGATAGAATTTGCTATCCTGGCCATTCCCTATTTCATGATCATTTTTGCGATCATTGAGACTTTCATTGCCTTTACCGGCGAACAGCTGGTGTGGAATGCGGTTGAGACCATGTCCCGCAAACTGCGCACCGGGCAGATCACCTACAAGGTCGATTCCGCGACCGACAAGGAAGCCGAGCAGTTCCGACAGCTGTTCTGCAATGAAATTGCCATCATGATCACTTGTTCAGCGAGCGAGGCAAAGACGCCGCAGAAGCTGTTCATCGATGCGCGCACCTTCACCAATTTCGCTGATATGCCAAGCTCGGTCCCGGTCAAGAATGGTGACCTCGATACGTCAGCCTTCAAGTTTGAACCAGGTGGTCCAGGCACCATCAACATGCTGCGTGCCTATTACAAATGGCAGGTTCTGACGGACCTGATCCGGCCCTATATCAGCAATATTCGCCCGACGGATGCTTCGGTTCCGTCCTATTTCCTGATCATTGCAACATCGGCCTACCAGAATGAACCACGATTCAAGTGAGCGCACGATGAAGCAAGAGCGCAGCTTTTCCGGCATCTTCAAACGGTTGGCAAAAGACCGTGAAGGTATGGGTGCCGTTGAATTTGCGATTATCGTGCCCATCCTGCTGATGGTCTACATCACATCCTTCGAGCTGACGATCGGCCTGAGTGTTGCCAAACGCGCCACGCGCGCATCGGGCGCGATCGCCGATATCGTGACGCAGCAGAGCAGCGTCAACAAGGCCTATCTGAAAACCATGATCAATGCCGCCGACGGCATTTTTGAGCCTTACAGCATTACCGGCCTGCAGCTGAAGATCACCGGTATTTCGATTGATGCATCATCGAAACCGACCGTTGCCTGGTCGTGGGCGCAGGACGATAGCCGGCCTTACGCCGTTGGCGCGGCCGTTACCATTCCAAGTGCGCTTGTTGTGGCCAATACGTTTCTTGTGCGTTCAGAGCTGACCATTCCGCATGAACTGGCAATGTTCATGCCAGCGGTGATGCCGCCGCAAATCAAGACCATCAATATTTCGCGGGAAGATTTCTTCCGTCAGCGTGCGGGCACCACACTCGCCTGCACCAACTGCTGATCAATCCGGGGAGTTCCGGAGCAGTATCTGTAAATCCTCGGGGGCTGCCCCCCGAGGATTTTTTCTTTCAAGGCAATCAATAGACATCGCGAAGATAACGCTTTTCGCGTTTCAACGCGTTGACATAGTCACCCGCCGCTTCGGCGGACAGGCCGCCATGGGTGGCGACGATATCATGCAGGGCATCATCAACGTCCTTGGCCATGCGCGTGGCATCACCGCAGACGTAGAAATGACCGCCCTCATCCAGCCAGGCATAAAGCGCCTTGCCGTTTTCCTTCATACGGGTCTGCACGTAAATCTTCTCTGCCTGGTCGCGCGAGAAGGCGAGATCCAGACGGGTCAACACGCCGTTGCTGCTCATCTCGCCCAATTCCTGTTCGTAGATGAAGTCATTGGCGCGGTGCTGGTCACCAAAGAATAACCAGTTCTTACCCTTGGCACCACGTTCGCGGCGCTCCTGAAGGAATGCGCGGAACGGTGCGATGCCAGTGCCCGGACCAACCATGATCATGGGAGCATCATTGTTGGACGGTACACGGAACGCCTTGTTCTGCGACACGAAGATGCCGGCGTTTTCGCCTGCAGCGACACGGTCTGCCAGATAGGTCGAGCACACGCCGCCATGATCGCGGCCCTGCGCGTGGTAACGCACACTGGCGATGGTCAGATGCACACTGCCCTTGGCGGCAAGCGGGCTAGAGGAAATCGAATAGGCGCGATGCTGCAAGGGTTTCAGCAGCTTTACGAATTCGTCCGCGCTCAGGCCCATGGCCGGATTGAGCGACAGGAGATCAAGCGTATCCTTGCTCCACAAAAAGGCATCCAGCGCCTGCTTGTCGCCGTTGCGCAAGATATGGTTCAGCTCTTCATGGTTGGCGCGCTTGCCAACTTCCTGCACCAGTTCACGCGATGGCGTGGAGATTTCAAACTGCTTCAAAAGCGCGTCGCCAAGCGGCTGGTCAGTGCCTGGGACGCTGGCATCCGCAGACGTGCCGAGCCGCTGGAGAATGGCGTCCACCAGTGCCGGGTCATTGAACGGGACAACACCCAAGGCGTCACCGGCTTCATATTCCAGACCACTATCGCCAAGATCGAATTCGTAGTGACGGATTTCCTTGGCGGAATCGATACCGGACAGCCGGTGATTGACTGAAACAACCGAGGAATAGGGATTTTTGCGGTTCCAGGTAGATTTGGCCCGGGCCGGTTCTGCCGCTGCCACAGGTGCTGCAGTGGCAGATGCCTCACCACCATCGATGGCACCAGCCACCGGCAGTGCCTCACCGATCCATGCGGCAGCAACATCTTCATAGTCGATATCGCAGTCCAGACGGGTATGAAGGCGCTTGGCACCAAGCTGTTCAAAGCGTGTATCGATCAGCTTACCGGCCTGGCAGAAACCGTCATAACCGGTGTCGCCAAGTGCCAGCACGGCAAAGTTGACGGCTTCCAGACGCGGTGCGTTATCGGCCGACAAGGCATCCCAGAACAGCTGGGCATTGTCGGGCATGTCACCTTCGCCATAGGTCGAGGTGACAATGATGACCCGCTTCATGGCCGACAGGCTTTCCATCGAGACATCATCCAATGCAGCAACAACCGGCTGCATGCCCTGGCCGCGCGCGGCGGTGGCGATATCCATCGCCAGACCTTCGGCATTGCCGGTCTGCGTGCCGTAAAGCACGTTGAGAACGGCAGCCGCAGCTTTTGGCGACTGCCCCGCGGCGACTGCCGTAAAACCTTCGCCGCCAATGCTCATGCGCGAATGCAGACCTGCCAGAAAACCGGACAACCAAGCACGCTGGTCACCATTGAACGGAGCATCTTCGGGAATGTAAGGTATCTTCATAATTCTCACTCAGTTCAATCTAACGGGTCAGTTCTGTCTGGATGCGACGGCAAGGTCCGGCAGCGCATTGGCCGCGAACAGTTCCTCGAAGCCCGGCAGGCGTCCGATCTTTTCGATGTTTCTGGCGTTCTGCTGAATGATCCAGCCATAGGTGCCGGGGCTGTCCATCGACAGGATGTTGCGCTTGGAAAGCGCCTGCCTGTAGTCATCCAACCGCTTGGCTGCAATCATCACCGCAAGCTGTTCATCCGTATGCGATGCCAAGGCTTCACGGGCATATTTCAGCAAACGTTGCATCAGCGCAAAATCTTCCGTGAGGATGAGGTTGCGCACCGCCTTTTCAATCGCCGGATCCGACGGGCCACGTGCCATTGGAACACGCTGCATGGCAATGGCCTGCGCCATGCTCAGCACCGTGTAGTTGTTCAGCAGCGCATACATGTCTTCTGTGTCGGTTTCGCCATAACCCGGCACGGTGCCATTCAGCACTGCGCGCTTGTCACGGTAGGCCAACTTGAACTTGCGAACCTGATGGGCGGCAAGCGCCGTTGCCAGTTCCTCCAGCAATTCCTTGCGTGGCTTGGCTTTCAGGATTTCGTCGCTGTCCTGATAGAGCAAGAGGGCGCGCGGCATGCCGTAAACGAAGTTATGCTGCTCGCTTTCCCAGTTTTCCAGAAGCCATGCGGCCTTGGCAGAACCAGTTTCGGCAACATGCCATGTCAGCAACTGATGCACGGCCTGATTGTGGATTGCGGCCTGCTCATCATCACCAGTGATCGATCCCAGAAGAATGGAATCGTGGCTGACCTTCTTTGGCAGATCGCCATAGGGGTCGTACTGGTAAACGAAACCGCCGCTCATGCCATTGCCGAAACCCTTGCCGAAGCTGCCGAGGTTGAGGACCGCACCATTGGTCATGTATTCGCAGGCAAAGTCGCCGACACCTTCAACAACCGCTGTCGCACCGGAGTTGCGCACCGCAAAACGGTCACCCGCCTGCCCTTCAACAAAGGTCCGTCCGCCCGTTGCGCCAAACAGCGCAAAGTTACCGACCAGAACATTGCCACCGGCCTCGGCCGAACCGCCACCTGGCGAACGCACGACAATGGTGCCACCGCAGGCGCTTTTGCCAACGCCATCATTGCAGGTGCCGGTGTGAACCATGACCATGCCGTCATTGCAGAAGGCACCGAAGGACTGGCCGGCAGACCCTGATGTGGCGATACGCACGGCACCAGGCTCCAGGAAGCGACGACCACGCTCGTCCTGACGGACGGCCGGAAGTGTCGCCACCTGCTCATCGCTCAGTTCATGGTTCAGAATGCGTTCAATATCGACCGCAAGCTGACCGCCAACGCTCTTGTTGCAGTTGTTGAGGAACCGGTTGCCACCAAGCTCGATGCTGTCACGCTTGCCATCGACCAGTGCCGAACGCACCAGTTCGATGAAGGCATCATCCAGCGCAAAGTCCTTTTCCATGTAAACCGGATTGGCGATCTTCACCTCCTCGACAACGGTCAACATTGCCCGGAGGTCAAGCTGGCCAACGCTGGACGGATGGTCGAGAAGGTGAAGAAGATCGGAACGCCCGCGTGCCTGCGCCAGAGACTGCATGCCAAGGGCCGCCAATATCTCGCGTGTTTCGTGGGCAATGTTCATCAGATACTGCGCCAGAGCGCGCGGGTCACCATTGAACACTTCCTGGTTGGTGGTGAGGCCTGCCGGGCACTTGATGTTGCAGTTCTTGGCCATGACGCATTTCAGCATCATCAGCGCCGTGGTGCCGAATTCGAAGCTGTCGCCACCCAAAAGGGCAGACTTGACGACGTCACTTGCTGTCTGGTGCGCGCCGGAGCAACGCAGCAGAACCTTGGCACGCAGACCATTGGCGCACAGTGCCTGATGCACTTCGGCAATGCCGATTTCTGCCGAACGGCCGGTGTATTTCAGGCTGGTGACGGCAGCGGCACCCGTGCCTCCGGTGTTGCCGGCAACGTTGATGACATCTGCGCCGGCCTTTGCCACGCCAACCGCAATGGTGCCGATGCCTTCCGACGATACGAGCTTGACGATAACCCGAACACGCGCCGCCTTGGCATCGTGGATCAGCTGCGCCAGGTCCTCAATGGAATAGGTGTCGTGGTGCGGTGGTGGTGAAACCAATTCAACGCCCGGTGTGCCGCCACGGGCTGCGGCGATATCCACCGTGACCTTTGGTGAAGGCAGCTGACCGCCCTCGCCCGGCTTTGCGCCCTGACCGATCTTGATCTCGATCTCTTCCAGCATCGGGTCAGCAAGATAACCTGCCCAGACGCCAAAACGACCAGACGCAAACTGCTTGATACGCGAGGCACGGATGGTGCCGTACCGCGAAATATGTTCGCCACCTTCGCCGGAGTTGGACATGCCGCCAACCATGTTGGTGCCATGCGCCACCGCTTCATGCGCGGCGGCAACAAGCGCGCCATGGCTCATGGCGCCGGAGGCCAGAAGTCTGGTGATGTCACTTGCCTTTTGAACTTCCTCAAGCGGGATGCTGGCAGGGGCAGTGTGGATCAGAGACAGGTAATCCAGTGCCTGCCCCTTGACCTGGACAGCCAAAGCGCCGCCTTCCAGCCAATGACCGACAATATCCTGCCCGAAACGGATGACCAGCGATTGGCCAAGGGCTGCAAGCCGTGTCAGGTCACCGCCGGACGGACCTGTCAGGCGCAGACGAAACTCTTCGTCGCCAACGCTCTCAACGGTCAGACCGCGCACCATGAAGCTGTTATTGCCCTTGCGGGAAAAACGACCCATTTCCTTGCGGAATTCTGCTGGAGAATTGGCAAAAGTAACGTCAGCCGGCAGGTCTAGCACATCGCGCAACGCAGACGGGCGGCGCATGCGTTCTTCGCTCATCATGCGGGTGAAGGCACGATAACCCGGTGTGATCTGGAACTTATCGATTGCCTCAGGTGTCAGGCGGTCGAAGCTGTTGTGGTAATAGGCAGAATCGTTGAGGCCAAAGGCATCTTCCAGCCGGTTGAGCGGCAGCAGGCGCAACATGTCCTCGTTTTCGCCGACACCGTTTTCGGCGTCCTTGTCGAAAGCGATCTTTTCCTCGGTCATGTCAACGAAACCACGCACAGCCGTGGTGCCATAGGAATGGCCGGCACCTTCAGCGCGTTCCTTGAACAGGCCCAGCAGTGGAATGTCGGTCTCGCCCTTGACGGTCAGCGCCTTGCGGTGCCAGTCGGCAACGGCCTGCGCGATAACGGCAAAGTTGACACCACCTACCGGCGTCTTGACGTTGGGGAAATACTTCTTCAGCACCGGATCGCTGGTGTCGAGGAAGTTTGGTTCAAAGAATTCACCGCCGATATAGCTTTCAGCCGTGCAAAGCCCAACCTTGCCCATGGTCTTCATCAAAGACTTTTCGGCAGCCTTGGCAAAACGCTTAAAGGCCTTGTCGGCATCTGCACCAAACTTTTCTTCGGCGCGGAACTGCACACCGAGCGGATAAACGCCGGATGCACCAAAGCCGAGAGCCGCTGCAATGTGATGCGACGAGGAGAACTGACCACTTTCGGCAATCAGCGACACGCGCAGGCGCAGACCTTCCTCGATCAGCTTCTGGTTCAGGGCCGAGATCACGACGATCATCGGCAGTGCAGCGCGATCAGTGGCAACGTGGCGATCAGTGATGACGGCAATACCACCTTCTTCGGCGGCGAATGCTGCGACTTTGTTGCAAACGCTATCGATGCCCGCCTGCAACGCCGCCTCGTTGGCCTTCGGATCGTTGTAAACGGGGGTATAGAGCATCTCAAACCGACGAACCGGCGTTTCCGTCTGCTCACGGATTTTCAGCATGTCGAGATGGGTCAGGATCGGCGAGCGCACGACGATCTGGCGGGCTGCCTTTGCGCCGATATTCGGCTTGGCACCCAGCGCGACGCGCAGCGTCATGCCGTCGGCTTCACGGATACTGTCGAGCGGCGGGTTGGTGACCTGCGCGAAACGCTGCGAGAAATACTTCGCCACGCCGCCTTCCTGATCCGACAACGCATTGATGGCGTTGCCATAACCCATGGCGGAAATCTTTTCAGCGCCGGTGGCCAGCATCGGGTCCATCAGGAACTTGAAGCTTTCCTGATTGTGCGAATAGGCGACATAACGCTGGTGGCGTTCCAGATCACCATTGTAACGCAGTGGCGAACCCTGCTTTTCTGCGGGAACCTCCGGCAGTTCTTCCAGCGTGACACGGGCTTCGCGCAGCAGCGTTGGATAATCGCGGCGCGATGCCAGCATTTCCAGCGCGTCGATGGTCGACCATGCACGGCGCTCGGCCTGATCGAAATAGAGCATGCCGCCAGCTTCGATACGGCCACGATGAATGACGCTTTCTGGCGGGAAGGCAATCTGGCCTGCTTCCGACATCACGCAGAGATACTCATCCGTTTCAACGGTACGCAGCGGACGCAAGCCTAGACGATCGAGGCGAGCGCCAACAATGGTGCCATCGCCAAAGATCAGCGCAGCAGGGCCATCGTTCTTTTCTTCGTACAGCGAGAAATACTCAAACATCGCGCGCACCTGCGGCGACAGTGTTTCATCGTTTTCCCAGGCGGGCGGCATCATCGAGACGACGGCCGTTACCAGATCAAGCCCGTCTTCCATGACACGCGCCTGCAGCGTCTGGTCGAGACGGCAGCTATCCGACTGGCCTTTTGGACGGATGATGCTGGCATTGCGTGCCAAGGCGACCGCTGCTTCCGACAGGCGGTTCTTCTTGTCGGTGTTGAGTTCGCCATTATGCGCCATCAGGCGGAAAGGCTGCGCCATCGACGGATGCGGATCGGTGTTGGTGGAAAAACGGGTGTGGAAGTACATGGTGTGCACTTCATGGCGCGGGTCCACCAGATCGCAGAAGTAAGGCATTACCTCAGTCGAATTGAGGCGGCCTTTGAAAACCTGCGTACGTGCGCTGAGCGACAGCGGATAAAAACCTGTGAGTTCGGGCTGTGTGTAGGCAATCGCTTCGATGGCCAGCAGGGCCTTGTGGATGCGCCAGTCAAACTCGCCACGATCGCGGCAGCCGGCATGGGCCGAAAACACCCATTGGCGAATGGGCAGCTGGTAACGAACGGCAGCGTCACGGATGGCGCTGTTATCGACCGGTACATCACGCACCAGAAGCACGGAGAAACCCTGTTCTTCCAGCGCCTTTTCGATGATCTCGATCGCCTCATCATGGAAGGCGGCGTTTTGCGGCAGGAAGAAGTTACCGACACCAAACCGACCGGCTTCCAGTTCGACAGAGCCGGTCAGTTGACGAAAAAAAGACAGGGACAGATCCACCGAGATACCGGCACCATCACCAACGCCTTCTGCCGACATGCCACCGCGATGCGGCACTGCGCAGAGCGCTTCATGGCCACGCTTGAGCACGTCATGGGTCTGCAAACCGTCTTTGCGCGTAATAAAGCCTACGCCGCAGCTGCTCTTCTCAGCAGTGATGTCATAAAGGCCATAATCAGGTTCATTCACGCTCATCGGTCTCTCCCGTTCCGGCGCATTTGCGCAGCGAGGCGTCACCTTTTTCACCCGCAGGCGGAGCCGCAGGTGACCTGACTGCTCCTTTTCAGATTTCTGTTATCGGCGTTTCGCGGCGCGGATAATCGACGTGCGCGTATTGGCTGGCACTGTGGTGCCGGCAATCGCCGCTTTCATCGATTTTATGGTCGAAACGTATTTCATGACCTGCGCCAAACTGTGCTGTCGACACGAACACCGCGCCAATTTATGTCAGCATGACTTACATATCTATGTTGATTTCAGAAATCAAGATTAATTAACGCCCGCGCAATAAAAATACGAAAAGCCGTGAAATCCTTTACGAATTTCACGGCTTCAAGGTTACTCAGGTTAGTTTGTTGCTAAAAATCAATCAGGTCGCATCAAGCGTCGTGCTGAATGCAAGGGCAATAAGCGTCGCGACTGCGCCGGACAGCAAATAAAGTCCGGCCGCGATGAGACCAAATTCTGACGAGAAGCCCAGAGCGACCAGAGGTGCAAAACCGGCACCAATCAGCCAGGAAATATCCGAGGTGAGAGATGCACCGGTGTAGCGATATTCACGGCTGAAACGAGAGGCCAGCGCACCACTTGCCTGGCCGAAGGACAGACCGAGCAGCGAGAAACCGATCAGCACGAACAGATAACGACCGATATCACCCGAGCTGAGCAGCAGCGGCGTGATGAGGCTGAACAGCGCAATCATGATGGCTGCAGCGCCGAGCAGCTTGCGACGGCCAAACTTGTCCGCCAGCACGCCCGATACGACGATCATGCCACCACAGATAATGGCGCTGACGAACTGCACGAACAGGAAGTCCGAAATCTTCTGATCGGTATTGAGTGTTACCCAGCTGAGCGGGAACACGGTGACCAGATGGAAGAGCGCAAAACTTGCCAGCGGAACGAAGGCACCGGTCAGAACGATGCGTGACTGCGACCGCAGCATTTCGAAAACCGGCTTTGGTTCCAACTCATGGCTTTGCACCATGGCCTGAAATTCCGGTGTGACGATCATGCGAAGGCGGGCAAACAGTGCCAGAACATTCAGCGCTAGTGCCACGAAGAACGGGAAACGCCAGCCCCACGCCAGGAATTCAGCATGCGACAGCTGCGTGAAGAACACGATGAAGAAGGCGCTTGCCAGACCAAAACCCATGGCAGCACCGATCTGCGGCATCATGGCGTACCAGCCACGCTGTTTTGCAGGTGCATTCATGGCGAGAAGCGAGGTCAAGCCATCCCATGCGCCACCGAGGCCAAGACCCTGACCAATGCGGAAAACCGCAAGCAACAGGGGGGCGAGCATTCCCGCATCTGCGAAGGATGGCAGGAAACTGATCGCCATGGTGGACCCACAGAGGGTGAACAATGCGACGGTGAGTTTGGCTGCGCGTCCGAACTTTCTGTCAATCTGCAGCGAGATCATGGAGCCGATGGGGCGGGCGATAAAGGCCAGCGAGAAAACGGCGAAGGAATAAAGAGTTGCGGTCAGCGGGTCTGCGTAGGAAAAGAAGACGTAAGGGAAAACCAGTGCCGATGCGATGGCGTAGACGAAGAAGTCGAAAAACTCCGTCATTCTCGCCAGAATGACCGCGATGGTAATGCGGTCCGGATCGACTGTCGCAGGTGCATCAGGATAGGTCTGCGGACTATTGATATAACTCATTTTATTCCTCCTGCGTGTGGCGAACCATGTCCGGTAACGCTCTGGCTCCTCTTCCGTTGCGTTACCTGCGGCGGATTGTCACACAGTGTACGCGCACCCGTCAAATGAAGATTGCAGGAAAGGCTTGCCCCAAGGGCCTTGTATGAGATAATGCACCCACGCATGCCGCTGCTGTTGCGCTGCGGCGATCCCGCTGCACCGCGACAAAATACCTCATTACAATAATGACGTTTGCCAACTATTCGCGGTACAATTGAAACAGTACGAGTTTTAAGAACGTGCGCACGATCAAGAAAATCTCTTTTGCCTTCATGGCACTCTCGTCGTTGCTGCTTCTCAGCGGCTGCGATCTCGTGGTTATGAATCCTTCCGGGGACATTGCCATCCAGCAACGTGATCTCATCATCACCTCAACCGTGCTGATGCTGCTCATCATCGTTCCGGTACTTGCATTGACCCTGTTCTTTGCATGGAAATACCGTGAATCGGCGAAGGCAGAAGATTACGATCCAGAGTGGCATCACTCCACGCGCCTTGAAATGGTGATCTGGTCTGCTCCCGTTGCGATCATTCTCATGTTGGGTACCGTGACGTGGATTGCAACCCACCGTCTGGATCCTTACCGTCCGATCGACCGCATTGATGCGGACCGTCCAGTGACTGCCGAAACCAAGACCCTGACGGTCGAGGTTGTGGCCATGGACTGGAAGTGGCTGTTCTTCTACCCGGAACTGGGCATTGGCAGCGTCAATGAATTTGCCGCTCCGGTTGATGTTCCAATCAACTTCAAGATTACCGGCACCACGGCGATGAACTCGTTCTACGTGCCTGCACTGGCTGGCCAGATTTACGCCATGGGCGGCATGCAGACCAAGCTGCACGCCGTCATCAACAAGGAAGGCGTTTATGACGGCTTCTCGGCGAACTTCTCCGGCCCCGGCTTCTCGCACATGCGCTTCAAGTTCCACGGCCTCAGCAATGAAGGCTTCGAACAGTGGGTTGCCAAGGTCAAGGACGGCGGCAAGGGCTTCGGCCGCATGGAATACCTCGAATTCGCCAAGCCGAGCGAGCGTAATCCTGTCGAATACTTCGCCAATGTCGACCCTGAACTCTATGACGCCATCCTCAATCGTTGCGTGGAGCCAAACAAGCTCTGCATGCGCGACATGATGCACATCGACGCCAATGGCGGCGGCGGCAAGGAAGGCATCGACATCGCCAAGGCGCTGAACTCCGTGATCTGCACCCCGCTTTCGCCTTACGGCGTGGCATCCGGTTCGCAGTCCATGCCAGCCGCCATCGAAGGCCAGACATTCGTTCCTGCTGCACTGCCAGACATCAAGGCCGCCCTGCCGGAAAGCAAACCGGCCGCTGGCTGACAGGCATCACTGACTTTCTACGGCGCGGAGACCCCGCGCCGATATTTGTTTTGAATCGCAAGAGGCTAAAATGGTCGTCAATTCCGATCAAACGTCCTTCCTTTTCGGGAAGCTGACGTGGGAGTCCATCCCGCTCCACGAGCCAATTCTCGTTGTAACTTTCGCAGCTGTTGCCCTCGGTGGCGCAGCACTTCTCGGCCTTCTCACCTACTTCCGACTTTGGGGCTACCTGTGGAAAGAATGGTTTACCAGTATCGATCACAAGAAGATCGGTATCATGTACATCATTCTGGCCCTCGTGATGCTGCTGCGCGGCTTTGCCGATGCCATCATGATGCGAGTCCAGCAGGCTATCGCTTCGGGCGGATCCGAAGGTTATCTCAACCCGCACCACTATGACCAGATCTTCACCGCCCATGGCGTGATCATGATCCTGTTCGTGGCAATGCCGATGATCACCGGTCTGATGAACTTCGTCATTCCCTTGCAAATCGGTGCGCGTGACGTTTCCTTCCCGTTCCTCAACAACTTCTCGTTCTGGATGACGACGGCCGGTGCCATCATCACCATGATCTCGTTGTTCATCGGCGAATATGCACAGACAGGCTGGCTGGCCTATCCGCCGCTTTCCGGCATCGAAGGCAGTCCAAGCGTTGGTGTGGATTATTACATCTGGGGTCTACAGATCGCCGGTGTGGGTACCACCCTGTCAGGTATCAACCTGATCGTCACCATCATCAAGATGCGCGCACCTGGCATGACCATGATGCGCCTGCCGATTTTCGTCTGGACATCGCTGTGTTCCAACATCCTGATCGTGGCCTCGTTCCCGATCCTGACCGGAACCATCGCCCTGCTGACGCTTGACCGTTACGTTGGTACGAACTTCTTCACCAACGATCTCGGCGGCAACCCGATGATGTATGTCAACCTCATCTGGATCTGGGGCCACCCTGAAGTTTACATCCTGATCCTGCCTGCCTTCGGTGTTTTCTCGGAAATCGTATCGACCTTCTCGCGCAAGCGTCTGTTCGGTTACACATCGATGGTTTACGCATCGGTGGTTATCACCATTCTGGCCTACATCGTTTGGCTGCACCACTTCTTCACCATGGGATCCGGTGCCAGCGTGAACGCCTTCTTTGGTATCACCACGATGATCATCTCCATCCCGACGGGTGCGAAGATCTTCAACTGGCTGTTCACCATGTACAAGGGCCGCATCAATTTCGATGTCCCCATGCTGTGGACCATCGGCTTCATGATCACCTTCGTCATCGGTGGCATGACCGGCGTTCTTCTCGCCGTTCCTCCAGCAGACTTCGTGCTGCACAACTCGCTGTTCCTGATCGCCCACTTCCATAACGTGATCATCGGCGGCGTGCTGTTCGGCGTTCTCGCCGGCATCGTCTACTGGTTCCCGAAGGCATTCGGTTACCGTCTTGATCCATTCTGGGGTAAATTGTCCTTCTGGTTCTGGTTCGTCGGTTTCTACTTCGCCTTCATGCCACTCTACGTACTTGGCCTGATGGGTGTAACCCGCCGTCTCAGCCAGTTCGAAGACACGTCGCTGCAGATCTGGTTCATCATTGCCGCGTTTGGTGCGTTCCTTATCGCACTCGGCATTGCCTGCTTCCTGATCCAGCTCGTCGTCAGCTTCTTCAAGCGCGAGCAGCTTCGTGACCTCACCGGCGACCCCTTCAACGGTCGTACGCTGGAATGGTCCACGTCTTCTCCGCCGCCTGCCTATAACTTCGCCTTCACGCCTGTCGTGCATGAAGTCGATGCCTGGGCCGACATGAAGAAGCGCGGTGCAGAACGTCCACTGGAAGGGTTCATCCCTATCCACATGCCGAAGAACACCGGTACGGGTGTCATTCTCAGCGCCATCAGCATTGCACTTGGCTTTGCTCTGGTGTGGCATATCTGGTGGCTGGCTGCGCTGTCGTTGCTTGCCATCATCGGCGTCTCCATCGCTCATACCTTCAACTACAATCGCGACTACTACATTCCGGCTTCGGACGTGACCAAAGTAGAAGCGGAGCGCACCAAGCTGCTCGCAGAACAGGCGTAACAGAATGGCCCAGACACACGCACCAACCGCCGATACAGGCGAAGCGCCGGTCTTTTACCTGAAGGAAGACCACCACCCGGAAAACGGCACATCGCTGGGTTTCTGGCTCTACCTGATGAGCGACTGCCTCATCTTCGCAACTCTGTTTGCCACCTATGCCGTGCTCGGCCGCAGTTATGCGGCCGGTCCTTCCGGTGCAGACCTGTTCGATCTCAAGCTGGTTGCCATCAACACGGCGTTCCTGCTTCTTTCCTCGATCACCTATGGCTTTGCCATGCTGGAATCGGAAAAGAAGAAGATCAAGACGACGCTGATCTGGCTCGGCATAACAGGCGTGTTCGGCCTCGCCTTCCTGTGTGTTGAACTTTACGAGTTCTACCACCTGATCCATGAAGGCGCGACACCACAGCGTTCGGCGTTCCTCTCGGCGTTCTTTGCGCTGGTCGGCACGCACGGTCTGCACGTGACCTTTGGCATCATCTGGCTGGTTACCCTGATGTTCCAGGTTGGCAAGCATGGCCTTATCCCGGCCAACAAGCGTCGTCTGATGTGCCTTTCCATGTTCTGGCACTTCCTTGACGTTGTCTGGATCGGCGTATTTTCCTTCGTATATCTGATGGGAGTTCTGTGATGGGTTCCGAAACACATGCACACCACGATGATCATGACCACGATCATCACGATGGCGCAGATCACGGCAGCTTCAAGTCCTACATGATCGGCTTCATCCTGTCGGTTCTTCTGACAGCTGTTCCGTTCTGGCTGGTGATGGGCGACGTTCTTGATAACAAGACCTTCACCGTGCTGCTCATCATGGGCCTCGGCGTGGTGCAGATCTTTGTTCACATGATATACTTCCTGCACATGAACACCAAGTCCGAAGGCGGCTGGACCTTCATGGCACTGATCTTCACCGTTGTTGTGGTGATGATTACCCTGATCGGTTCGCTCTGGGTCATGTACAACATGAACAAGAACATGATGCCGACCATGACAATCGAGCAAATGCGAAACTTGCCCTGATCATTCAGGGCAAAGTGAGCGCCGTGCATTCACCCGAATGCACGGCGTTTTTCTTTCCGGCACCGGGCAATCGCCAGAGATCCGGAACAGGGCAGAAAGTACGCCAATGACCACATCCTCTCCCCTTCCCCCATCGACGACAAAATCCGCTGGCCCGTCGCGCCTTGCGGTCATCATTCTTTACACGCTGTCAGCCTTCCTTATCGCTGCGCTGCTGGCCCTTGGTACCTGGCAGGTTCAACGGCTCGGCTGGAAGCTGGACCTTATCCAGCGTATCGATGCCCGCGTGCATGCCGACCCGGTTGCACTTGCCCCCCGCAGCGACTGGGCAGCGATGACACCGGAGGAGTACGAATATCGTCACGTGCAGGTGTCGGGCGAATTCATGTACGACAAGGAAGCTCCGGTTTACACCGTGACCGATTATGGCCCGGGTTACTGGATCCTGACGCCGCTGCGCCTCGCAGATGGCTCTACAGTGATCATCAACCGTGGTTTCGTGCCGACGGACAAGCGTCTGGCGGAAACGCGCCAGCAGGGGCAGATAGCCGGCCCTGTGACGATTGTCGGGCTGATGCGGGCGCCGGAACATGGCGGGCTTTTCCTGCGCAAGAATGATCCCGCCAATGGCCGCTGGTATTCGCGCAATATCGAGGAGATCGCCACAGCGAGCGGCCTGACGGACACGGCGCCATTCTACATCGATGCCGATGCCAGCCCCAATGTGGGTGGCCTGCCGATTGGTGGACTGACGCAGATCAAATTCCCCAACAGCCACCTCTCCTACGCGATAACCTGGTACGCGCTGGCGCTGATGGTGATCGGCGCAACATGGTATGTGCGCAAGAACATGAACACGCGGCGTTCACACAGCGCAGAAGACTGAAATCATAAAACTCCATATTTTCAGCGATCTAGCGTGATTTCTGGCGGCTTTCGGGCCGCCATTTCATTTAGCGGTGAAATTCCTCAAAAAAAATGCTTTCAGGCGCTGGACATGGCCGAACAAGATGTTATAACCCCGCTCACTTTCGGGAGAGCAAAACTCTCGATGACCTGAAAGGGTCAACCTCAGACGAGGTAAAGTGCCCGAATAGCTCAGTTGGTAGAGCAGCGGATTGAAAATCCGCGTGTCCGTGGTTCAAATCCGCGTTCGGGCACCACTTCTTTTCCTTGATATTGTTATGCTTTTACATCTTGTTCCGCTTTCGCTTCAACGTGAGTTTGGCAAACTTTTGATCAGAGTTTGACAACCTTGGTTTTTCGTTTGTTCACTTCCGCCTCAAAATCCACCGCAACACTCTGTGCCTGCTTGGATCGATCAGCGCACCGGGAATAGTGTTTTGCCATCGCTTCCGTGGTGTGGCCGAGAACCAATGCAATGGTGGCATTATCTCTGCCCATTTCAGCGAGGATCGTTCCTACAGTGTGGCGAAGGCCTTTGAGCGTTAAGCCAGGCTGGATTATGCTTGCGACCTCCAGCTTCTTCTTGAGCTTGTCCCAATTCGTGCTGAAACCGTCATAGGTCCACGGCTTGCCATTACTATTTGCTATGCTGACATGCTAGACAGGATGTTTTTCACATACTCGTGTTTCATGCTCCAGGATTGACCGCGGGACAGCGGACAATGCGCTGTTGAGCCGCTCTTATGACTTGCGGAATCCAGAAGTCTCGTAATTCCTTTATTAATCGATCATGCTTATGCATAGTTGCATTAACTTACGTATGCAAGGAGTGCGATATGCTGGATTTTGGTGCTTTGTCGGGTGGGGCGATGGAACCGGAGAGGCCGTAATTGATCCACAAAAGATATTTACGACTCTCGTCAGGCACCCACGCTTCAAATTTCCATCCGCTAATCAGGGCGAGGTTTTGGATAAGTGGTTCGGTCTTCGTCAACGCTCTGACAATACGATCAAAATGAATACTGGTTCCGGCAAAATGTTGATCGGCCTTCTTGCACTTCAAAGCTCTCTTAATGAGCAAGTGGGACCGGCTCTTTATGTTGCACCAGATAATTATCTCGCTGGCCAGGTCTTACAAGAGGCAGAAGACTTGGGGATTAAGGCAACAGACGACATTAACAGTGCAGCCTATCTGTCTGGCGATGCCATTTTAGTCGTGAATGTTCACAAGCTTTTCAACGGAAAGTCGCTTTTTGGTGTGGGCGAAACACGGATAACTATAGGTACTGTCGTTATCGATGATGCGCACGCTTGCCTTTCAGTAATTGCAGATCAGTTCATGATGCGACTACCAACAGCGCATCCGGCATACCACGCCTTATTCGCGCTATTTGAAGAAGATTTGAGGCTTCAATCAGAATTGGGCTTAATCGAAGTGAAGGGCGAAGATCCAAATGCTCTCATTCTTACCCCTTTTTGGTCATGGTATGATAAACGCGAACAGGTAATTTCCATACTTCATAAACATCGTAATACCGAAGCTTTAACATTCAGCTGGCCGCTGTTGAAAAACGTCATTCCATTCTGCCAATGCGTTTTTGGCGGAAGCGGCCTGGAAATTTCCCCTCGCTGCCTTCCGGTCGACGCGATCGCTAGCTTTTCAAATGCGAAACGTCGCATATACATGACTGCAACTTTAGCAGACGACGGCGTCCTCGTTACGCAACTACAGGCGGATGTCGCTGCAATCTCGGATCCGATAAAGCCAAAGGGTGCCGGGGAGATTGGCGACCGCATGATTATTGCTCCTCAAGAGGTAAACCCAGACATTACTGACAGTGATGTCAAGTCCATAGCGGTCGAAGTGGCAAAAACAAGAAATGTTGTCGTGATTGTGCCTTCAGAAAGACGATCTCATTTCTGGAAAGACGTTGCTAGTCAGGTGCTGATGTCTTCGAACATATCTGCGGGTGTGGATCGTCTTAAGAGTGGCGAGCATGTTGGTATAACCGTCCTCGTAAATCGCTACGACGGAGTTGATCTGCCCGAGGAAGCATGTCGCCTTTTGATAATTGATGGTCTACCTGAAGTGCAAGGTCTCACGGGTCGAGTTGAGGCTGGCCTTTTGGAAGGAACACAGGCGCACTTGCTTCGCCAAATCCAAAAATTGGAGCAGGGCATGGGACGCGGTGTGCGATCGGCGGAGGATCGATGTGCCGTTTTGCTGTTAGGGCCGCGGCTCACGCAAAAAATCAATCAATCTGACGCGAGAGCACTTTTCACACCAGCTACGCTCGTTCAAATGGATATAGGCCGAGAGGTAACGAGGCAAATCAAAGGGCAACCTGCAGAAAAATTGCAGCCCATTCTTGATCTCTGCATATCGGGTGATCGGCAATGGTGGCAGGCGGGACGAGCAAGACTTGCCAAAGCTCCAGACGGCGGTGCAAGCAGAGTGGAACAGTCTGTGGTA
This sequence comes from Agrobacterium sp., assembly GCF_032092815.1. Lineage (GTDB taxonomy): Bacteria > Pseudomonadota > Alphaproteobacteria > Rhizobiales > Rhizobiaceae > Agrobacterium. The sequence goes on from NZ_DAMDBP010000031.1 coordinate 35,617, forward strand.
GCGCAACGGCAGGCATTTGACTTCATAACGATGGGACAGCAAGCTAGCGCCGCAGCAGCATTGCAGGCAGCCATAAACTCCCAAGGCGACAACAAAGTACGCGGCTATCTCAAACAACAACTCGCAGAAGTAACCCATACTGCGAATCCTGCGAGGGCGCAGGAGCTACTTATCTCAGCCATTGCAGACAACCGACATGTCATTAAGCCACTTGCCGGTATTAGCCATGTAAAGATTAAAGCACCTGAAATCCAAGCGAAAGCAGTAGCGTCATATATATCGGCACGCTTCATCGATACGAATGGACTTGTACTGTTCACAAATGCTCTCGCAGGGGACTTGGTTTGGGATGAACAACGAACAGATCAATTCGAAAGTGCAATCAGAGACCTAGGAGCGTTCCTCGGCTTTGGATCACAAAGACCTGACAAAGAGTACCGTGATGGTGGACCAGACAATCTCTGGGCAATCGGTGATCTAACGTTCCTAGTAATCGAGTGCAAGAGCGGTGTAAAAAACGACGGTCGATTAATTTCAAAAGATCACTGCAACCAATTGCTCGGTGCGCGTTCTTGGTTTGCAAGAGGTTACGACCAGACATGCCAATCAATTCCAATATTGGTTCATCCTGTTAACAAATTTCAGAGTGAAGCTTCGCCATCTGCCGACATGAGAATTATCGACAATGAAAAATTAACTGAACTTCGGACTGCGGTGCGACGACTTGGCGTCGCGTTGACTACAAATGGTACTTTTGGCGACGAAGCCACAATTGCATCAAGCCTTGAACACTACGGTTTCACTAGGGCGAAGTTCGTACACACTCATACAAAGCCATTTAGAGGTTGATCCTTAACCGGCTTCCGGTGCTTGCCTTTTAGGCAAGCACCGACATTATCTACGAAGTGCACAATGGAACTCTGCACGACATGTCATAGTCACGCAGCAGCATCTTCATATCAACAGCTTGTGCTGTCTGCGCCAAAACCCTCGCTCAGCCCCACATTTTTATAAAATTTTCCGGACCAATGTGACGTAGCAACGACGTTGCTGCTCATCCACTCATTCGTTACATCGGGAAGAAATGGTGCCGCTTACGTGACTCGAACACGTGACCCCGTCATTACGAATGACGTGCTCTACCAACTGAGCTAAAGCGGCACTTTCGTTATCCGTGAACGGATAAACATCATGCCGGGGCTGATACAGATAATGGCGGTGGATTTCAAGTGCTGAAATAACCGCAGGTCAATTTTCCATGGCCAAATCGCCGCCGATTTGAGCAATGCCCAGACCCCATTTGTAGAATGTCAAATTCACCAGCTGGGAGTACGCCGCCGCCAGAGCTGACGGCACATCCCCACTGCGTTTATTCGCCCAAAATGCCGTCAAAGACGACAAGACATCATAGCGCCAGAGCTTGGCGGGCCTGGCGATATTCTGCCTCCAGCCGATCGACGAGAGCTGACACCGGGCCGACATGATCGATGGAACCCACGCCTTGCCCGGCACCCCAAATGTCCTTCCAGGCCTTTGCGCCGGTGACTGCCGCACCAAAATCCATCTTGGAGGGATCAGCAAGCGGCAGGTTGTCGGGATCAAGACCTGCGGCGGTGATGGATGATTTGAGGTAGTTTCCGTGAATGCCGGTAAAATAGCTAGAATAAACGATGTCTCCGGCGCGGGCCTCAACCAGCGCCTGTTTATAGGCATCCGTGGCTCTGGCTTCATCTGTCGCGATAAACGGCGTGCCGATATAGGCCATATCGGCGCCCATGGCTTGCGCTGCCAGAATGCCGCCGCCCGTGGCAATGGCACCAGCCAGCAGCAACGGGCCATCAAACCAGCTGCGAATTTCCTGCACCAGCGCGAAGGGCGACAATGTGCCGGCATGGCCGCCCGCACCTGATGCAACCGCAATCAAGCCGTCTGCCCCCTTGCGGATGGCGGACTGTGCATGGCGATTGTTGATGATGTCATGCAGCACGATACCGCCATAGGAATGAATGGCGGCGTTGACCTCCGGCACCGCGCCGAGTGAGGAAATCACCACCGGCACCTTATATTTCACGCAAAGCATGAGATCATGCTCCAGGCGCTTGTTGGAGGTGTGCACGATCTGGTTGACGGCAAATGGTGCCGCCGGACGTTGCGGGTTGGCGGTATTATGTGCAGCAAGTTCCTCCGTCAATTCGGCAAGCCATTCGTCCAGCTGGCTTTCCGGCCGGGCATTCAAGGCGGGAAACGCGCCGATGACACCAGCCTTGCATTGCGCCAGTGTCAATTGCGGGTGCGAAATAATGAAGAGCGGAGATGCCACAACAGGCAGCCTCAAATTATCTTTCAGCACGGGCGGCAGCATTCGTTTCCTCCATATTACGTTTACGCGCACGTCAACAATATAAGAGTGATCGTGCCACACAAGTCAAAATCATTGATAGCTTCACTGTTTTGAGACAGCATCGAGCCGCCCGAGTGCTTGTTTTCCCGGGATCAATGATGCATTTGATTAGCTTAGAGCTTGTGATTGCCAAAATCTGACGATAGCGATTGCACAAGAATCAACTGAGACGTCAAAAAAGGGCCCTGAGTGAGCGGACTGGAAACGGCAATTCGCAATGCGCTTGAGAAATCGGACCGGGCAAATCCTGAGGTGCGCGCGCGCATCTACCAGTCATCCCGCCAGGCTCTTGAAGCGGGCATGCGTAAGCAGGGCATGAATGACCCTGAGGTTATTGCCCAGCAGCGCCACCGTCTCGAAACCCTGATCCGCGAAATCGAAACGCAGGAACGCGACCGACTTCTCGACAAGATCGAATCACATCTGGCGAGGCCGCCCTCACCGGAAAGCCCTGACGTCGCGCCACCTGTTTCCGCGCAGCGCACGGCTCCCAGCTTCACCGAATCGGTTGAGCCGGAAATGCGTGCAGCGCCTGCTGATGAGTATGACGCAGCGCCAAGTCTTGATGACCATGACAGGCATTATCCGCGCGCTGAAGCGCCGATGCATGATGCCTACCCGGCAGCACCCGCACCACAGCGTGCATCAACGGCGGCCACAGATAGTGGAACCGGTTCTTTGGCTTTCAAGCCTGAACGCGCTGCGCGCCCGAGAAAAAGACGCGGCTTTTTTGCACGCCTGCTGATTACCTCGGTCACCCTCGCCTTTATCGGCATGGGTGCATGGTGGGTATATTCGTCAGGCCTGCTGTTGAGCGATGCAGAGCGCGATACCAGCGTGCCAAACCCGCCGGCGCAGGTCGAATCAGAAGATTTCCAGGGCAACGCCCCCACCCCAGCTTTTGATCCGGGCCGTGGTTTTTCCGATGACTGGGTGGAAATCTACCATGCAGACAAGCGCGGACAGGGTTTGACGGCCGGTTCATCCGCCAGCGTCGAGCAGATTGCGACTGCCGCCGGTGTTGCAAGCCGCATTACCTCCAAAACACCATCGGCGCAGGGCAATGTCAGCATTGAAGTGCCGGTCAACGTGCTTCAGGAGCTTGCCGGCAAGTCTTCGACCATTGCCGTCACCTTGCAGTCCTCGACCGACCGTCAGACACAGGTGGCCATCAGCTGCGACTTCTCCAGCCTGGGTGATTGCTCACGCCACCGCTTTACGGCAACGCCTGAAAAGGCTGACCTGCTGTTTCGTGCGACATTTGAGAGATCGTTGGTACCAAACCAGCCCGGTCATTTGCTGATCAACAGCGATATTGATGGCAACGGACTACCGGTCAATATTTACTCCGTGCGCATTCTGCCGGGCCAATAAGGCTTTCCAACAGATTCGAAGATTCCTTTCGCGCGAGAAGAAATTCTTTTTCTTGCGCCAAGACATACGCATAGACGCGATTAACCCCTATCAGGTTAACTGTGAAAATCATCAATTATTTTAATGAGGTAAATGGTGCTGCTAGAGAGATTTGAACTCTCGGCCTCTCCCTTACCAAGGGAGTGCTCTACCCCTGAGCTATAGCAGCATCCGGTGTCTGACTTCGTCTCGACACTTAAAGCGTGGCGCCTATTGCCATAGGTTTTTCCCAAGCGCAAGCAGCAATTTGATAGTTATTCACATAGCGGTGCAAAAAATTACCGGCTCTATGGATTTGAGGATTTTTCCGATAATGTCGAAACATGACTGAAGACACCACAAAACAAGGGCTCGAGCCCATTTCCTCCTCCGCTGATGACACCGCACAGCCACTTGAGCAAAAAATTGCAAAAAAGGGCGACCGCAAAGATCAGGTGAAAGAACGCGAGGAGCAGCGCCGCGCGCGCGCCGCACAAAAGCTGCGCGAGAACCTGCAACGGCGCAAACATCAGGCCCGGGCACGACGTTCCGGCGAAGAAGATGACACAATCGGTTTGCCTGCCGCAAAAACGGACGAATCGTGCTGACAAGAAATCTGACAGCCAAAATTGCAACGCTGCGGGATTTCGTCTAAGGACACCAATCCTTCACAAAGGCACGAGAAAGGCGGGCGCAAAGCCCGTAGGGACGTATGGATCGCATCAAAGTAACCGGCGGCAACAAACTTAACGGCATTATTCCGATTTCGGGTGCCAAGAATGCTGCCCTGCCGTTAATGATCGCCTCGCTGCTTACCAGTGATACCCTGACACTTGAGAACGTGCCGCATCTGGCCGACGTGGAGCAGTTGATCCGCATTCTCGGCAACCACGGCGTTGATATTTCCGTCAATGGTCGCCGCGAAAGCCAGGGCGAATCCTATTCGCGTACCGTTCACTTCACGTGCCGCACCGTTGTTGACACCACCGCTCCTTACGAGCTGGTTTCCAAGATGCGCGCCAGCTTCTGGGTTATCGGCCCGTTGCTTGCTCGTGAAGGCAGAGCACGTGTTTCGCTGCCAGGCGGTTGCGCCATCGGCACACGTCCGGTTGACCTGTTCATCGACGGTCTGCAGGCGCTTGGCGCAACGATGGAAATCGATGGCGGTTACATCACTGCCACTGCACCAAAGGGCGGCCTGGTTGGCAACAGCTACACCTTCCCCAAGGTATCGGTTGGCGCAACCCATGTGATGTTGATGGCAGCCACGCTCGCCAAGGGCACGACGGTTATTCACAACGCAGCCAAGGAGCCTGAGGTTGTTGATCTGGCCAAGTGCCTCATCGCCATGGGCGCCAAGATCGAAGGTGCGGGCACATCCACCATCACCATTGAAGGCGTGACATCGCTTTCCGGCGCACGCCACCGCGTGCTGCCAGACCGTATTGAAACCGGCACCTACGCCATGGCTGTGGCCATGACCGGTGGTGACGTGGTGCTGGAAGGCACAAGCGCTGCCCTGCTGGACACGGCCCTTGAAACCATTCGCCGTTCGGGTGCCACGATTACCGAAACCGAAAGCGGTCTGCGTGTGGTGCGCAACGGCAATGGCATTCAGCCGGTGGATATCGTCACCGAACCGTTCCCCGGTTTCCCAACCGACCTGCAGGCACAGTTCATGGCGCTGATGACCCGTTCACAGGGCGTGGCGCATGTGACCGAAACCATTTTCGAAAACCGCTTCATGCATGTGCAGGAACTGGCACGGCTTGGTGCCAAGATCACATTGTCTGGCCAGACAGCGCGCATTGAAGGCACAGAGCGCCTGCGCGGTGCACAGGTCATGGCGACGGACCTTCGCGCATCGGTTTCGCTCGTTATTGCCGGTCTGGCCGCAGAAGGCGAAACGGTTGTGTCACGCGTTTATCACCTAGATCGCGGCTTTGAGCGCCTTGAAGAAAAACTGACCCGTTGCGGCGCACTGGTTGAGCGCATCAGCGACTGACCTGGTTGTCATCTCACGTTGATCTTGCGTTGCGCATGCAGTTGCGCAACGCCGCCTGATTTCCTATCTCCTTTACAAGACACACAGAACACTGGTGCAGGCGGGCATATGCCGCCTCCGCCTCAAGGAATGGAACGATGGCTGACCTTAAACTTCTGGCGCTGGATGGCGAAGATCTCGCCGTTATTTCAACCCATATGCAAGACAGCGTTTTCAAGCTGGCAGATGCATCCTACGACGCAAAGCGCGGTCAGTTTGCCGTTTCCGTCAACCGCTTCGTCTGGGAAACCTCTTCGGCCAAAGGCCGGCCTTTCGAGCGCAGCCGCGCCGTTCTGGTTTTGAAGCGTGTTCAGGCCGTTCGATCTCACGACATTGACCGTAACAACAAGGATGCGGTTCACTCGCTGCTTGCCATCCGTTTCACCGCAAAGGGCGATGGTCCGGACGGCACGATCGAGTTGACGCTTTCCGGCGGCGGCGCAATTGCACTTGATGTGGAATGCATCGAGGCACAGTTGGCGGATGCCAGCGGCTCCTGGGAAACCGCATCAAAGCCGCAACACGCCGACGAATAACAGGCACACAAATTTAACTCGGCGGATGTTGCACAAAACATCCGTTTCGATCTATGCCGCAGCCCTGAAATCGCTATACACTCGGTGTGATATGCAATACCCCGCCAGCGCAAGTGGCGGGGCATGAGAGGGTTCAAGACGTGGCAATCTGGCTGGAACAGACATCCGAAACGTTCGAAAAGACTTTTGCGGATTTCCTGACAACCAAACGTGAAGTTTCCGAAGATGTGAACGCAACCGTCCATGCCATCATTGATGATGTCAGGAAACGCGGTGATGCGGCGCTTGCCGATTATTCCTTGCGCTTCGACGGGCTGGACTTTTCCAAGGTTCCGATGCGCGTCAGCAAGCAGGAAATTGCTGACGCTGTTGATCTGGTTGATCCGGCGGTTGTCGACGCGCTGAAACTGGCTGCGAAGCGTATCGAGAAACATCACGCCCGCCAGATGCCAAAGGATGATATCTACGAAGACGATATTGGCGTTGGTCTCGGTTCCCGCTGGACGGCCATTGAAGCCGTTGGCCTTTATGTGCCGGGCGGTACGGCAAGTTACCCAAGCTCGGTGCTGATGAATGCCGTTCCGGCCAAGGTTGCTGGCGTGGAGCGCATCGTCATGGTCGTTCCGGCCAATGGCGGCAGCATCAATCCGGCTGTTCTGGCCGCCGCCCACATTGCTGGCGTTGAAGAAATCTACCGAATTGGTGGCGCACAGGCCGTGGCGGCGCTGGCTTACGGCACGGAAAGCATTGCACCGGTTGCCAAGATTGTCGGCCCGGGTAATGCCTATGTGGCCGCGGCAAAACGACAGGTCTTCGGCACGGTCGGTATCGACATGATTGCAGGCCCTTCCGAAGTGCTTGTCATTGCCGATAAGGACAACAATCCGGACTGGCTGGCCGCCGACCTTCTGGCGCAGGCCGAACATGACCGTGGCGCGCAGTCCATTCTGATCACCGATGATGCAGAACTTGGTCATGCGGTGGAAGCGGCCGTTGAGCGACAGTTGGAGCTGTTGTCCCGTTCGGAAACGGCAACGGCAAGCTGGGCCGATTTTGGCGCCATCATCATCGTGCCTGACCTGGCAGCCTCCATTCCGCTGGCAAACCGCATTGCGGCCGAACATCTGGAACTTGCCGTGGAAGATCCGGATGCCCTGATCAGCAAGGTCAGAAATGCCGGAGCGATCTTTGTTGGTCGCCACACGCCTGAGGTGATCGGTGATTATGTCGGCGGATCCAACCACGTTCTGCCAACGGCACGATCTGCCCGTTTCTCGTCCGGTCTCTCGGTTCTGGACTTTGTGAAGCGCACCTCGATCCTGCGGCTTGGTGCAGAGCAGTTGCGTCAATTGGCACCGGCCGCCATCACTCTTGCCCATTCAGAAGGGCTGGATGCGCATGCCAAGTCGGTGGCCATACGGCTCAATCCAGAAGGGTGATGAATGGCAACAGACGCTTTCAGGCTTTGCGACGTCATTCTGGATGAGAGCATTGGTCGCTCCACGCCGGATGTCGAGCATGAACGCGCCGTTGCCATTTTTGACCTGATTGAAGAAAACAGTTTTGAGCCGCTTGGTCATACCGGCGGCCCCTACCGGCTTTATATTTCGCTGGTTGAGGCCAAGCTGGTTTTTTCCATAAAAAGCGAAGACGACAAGGATGTGGCAACCCATATCCTGTCGCTGACACCGTTCCGGCGGATCATCAAAGACTATTTCATGATCTGCGAAAGCTATTATGAAGCGATCCGTTCGGCCACGCCGAGCCAGATCGAGGCTATCGACATGGGGCGTCGCGGCATTCACAATGACGGTTCGCAAACCCTGATGGACCGCCTGTCCGGCAAGATCAAAGTCGATTTCGATACGGCGCGCCGCCTGTTCACCCTTGTCTGTGTTCTTTACTGGCGGGGCTAGGTCGGAGTGATGATCGATCCTTCAGCCACCCACACTGAACCCAAGGCTCCGCGCGCCATCCTGTTCATGTGTGGCATGAATTCCATCCGCTCGCCGATGGCCGAGGTCATTGCCAAACAACTGATCGCGCCTGGCATTTATATTCAATCGGCCGGTGTGCGCTCTGGTGAGCGCGATCCTTTCGTGGATGTGGTGCTGGATGAGGTTGGCCTGACGCTTGGCAAACACAAGCCGCGCACGCTGGAAGAAATCGAAGATGATTTTTTCGATCTCATCATTACATTAACACCAGAAGCACATCATTCCGCGCTTGAACTGACCCGTTCCAACTCGCTCGATGTGGTCTACTGGCCAACCATGGATCCGACGGTTATATCGGGCACGCGCGAGCAGATTCTGGATGCATATCGTGACGTGCGGGATTACCTGACACGCATGATTAATGAGCGATTGCCAACCCGCGGCAAACCCTTCTCGGAGACGGTTTGAAACAATTGCAGATTTCGTGAACTGCAAGGTTCACAAATGGGTGGCGATTGTGTAGTTTCCGCCCAATTTTCCCGGACTTATCCGTCCGGCATAGATAGAACAGAAAGAAAACCTCCACATGACAAAAGAAGAAGTCCTCGAATTTCCGGGTGTCGTCACCGAACTTCTGCCAAACGCGACCTTCCGCGTGAAGCTGGAAAACGAACATGAAATCATTGCCCACACTGCTGGCCGCATGCGCAAGAACCGTATTCGCGTTCTGGCAGGCGACAAGGTTCTGGTGGAAATGACCCCTTACGACCTGACCAAGGGCCGTATTACGTACCGCTTCAAATAAGACCATAGGGCTGGCGCATCGCTCCGGAATTATGAAGCGAGTTCGGACAACACGGTGCGTCGATAAACAGGGTTGAGCGCTTTTTTTAAGCGCACGGCACTCGAGAAGCGGCTGGGGCATTCATGACGGCACTCACTCAAAAGCTGATACTGGCGTCCGGATCACCGCGCCGGCTGGATCTTCTCAACCAGATCGGAATCAAACCTGCGCGTTTGATGCCGATGGATATTGATGAAACGCCGGTGCGTCTTGAGCATCCCAGAACCCTGTGCCGCCGCCTCTCCCTGCAGAAGGCGCAAGCTGCCTATGCTGCCATCAAGGGTGAGCTGAGCTGGAGCGATGCCTATGTGCTGGGCTCCGACACTGTTGTTGCCGTTGGACGGCGCATTGTCGGCAAGGCGGAATATGTCGAAGAAGCGTCTGCGGCGCTGCATCTTCTGTCCGGTCGCAGCCACTGGGTCTATACCGGCATTTGCCTGGTAACGCCCGGCGGCAAGGTCCGCCAGAAGATTGCGGAAACGAAAGTTCGTTTCAAACGCCTGTCCAGCAGTGAAATCGACAATTATATTGCCTCCGGGCAGTGGCGTGGCAAAGCCGGTGCCTACGGCATTCAGGGCATTGCTGGATGTTTCGTCCAAAAATTGACCGGTTCCTATACCAATGTGGTGGGATTACCGCTCTATGAAACAGCAACATTGCTGGCTGGAGAAGGCTTTGATGTCGCGTCCGGCTGGGTGGAAGGCTGATACGGATGACCACGACTGGAAATGTAACCCCTCTTCGCAAAACGCAGCCATGCCCGGAATGCGGGCACCCGTCCACGCGGGATAATTATCCCTTCTGTTCGGATCGCTGCCGTTCTCTTGATCTTTCCCGCTGGCTTAAAGGCTCCTATGCCATTCCGGTGGCGGAAGATGAAAGCAAGGCGATGTCCGAACGTCAGGGTGATGAATAAGTTAAAGCGTTGCCGGGAACAGTTCGGATGGACAATCATCCTCTCAAACGGAAAAGCCGGACGCTTCCAATCCTGATTTCCATAGCACTGGCCTGTGCCGCCATCGGCACGCCACTGCTGCTTGCCAATGACAAGCGACATCTCCGCTCCCTGCTCGACTATTTCCACATAGACTGGCTGCACCCCAAGCCAGTGGTCGAGGCTACGCCGGAGACAAAAACTGACCGACCGCAAGCTGCACAACGTCCGCCCGTTCCGGCGCGGCTGGTGCTTCCTGTCCTCAATGACCTGCCATCCGCCTTCGTTCGGGAATTTCGCATCAATGGTCAGACATTGTGTGAGGTGTTTGCGCAAAGCGGTTTTGTGATTGCCGAAGGGGGCTGGCAGGCCAGCCCTTTCGATATCAATACCTATGAATGCCTTGCCGAAGAAATGCATGCGGCAACCGACGGCAGCAATGATTTCGCGTCGTTCTTTCTGGATATCAAGGGCGCAGCGGACGGGCGGATCACATCACTGCGCATGAAGATTGCCAGTCCCGCAACAGATGACGGCAAGCGTATGCGCGAACAACTGGACAAGGCTTTGACCCTTGCTGCCGGGCAACTGCGCTGGACGGACCTGCCGCAGACCCTTGCAGCGGAAGATTATGATACCAACCATTTCGGCATGCGCGTTTCGATCAAACGTGAGTTCAACAATCAGGACCGTTACAATATCCTGATTGTTCCGACAGACCGAAGCGCTGAGCTGAAGCGCACCCGCAACTTCTTTGATACGGCACAGTGGCTT
>NZ_DAMDBP010000031.1:46488-53311 GCF_032092815.1 Agrobacterium sp.
AAGGACATGCCCTTCCGGCATCAACCCGCCCATAAGGCGGCGCCGGGCTGAAGATCAGCGATAACCCGCGACGGCCAGCTTTTGCTGAATCGTGCCAAGCTCGCCTGCACGCTGTTCTTCAAGCGTGGCTTCCCATGCCAATGCCGTGCGAATGATCAGGTTGAGATCATCATAACGCGGCTGCCAGCCAAGCACGGATTTTGCGACGGATGAATCCGCAATCATGCTGGCGACATCGCCAGGGCGACGCGAGCAATAGTCAATCTTGATCGAACGGCCATATTCCTGCTGGACCGCAGAAATGACGTCCATGACCGAATAACCGTGGCCGTAACCGCAATTGGCAACCAGCGGCTGCCCCCCGGCACGAAGATACACAAGCGCCCGGATATGGGCATCAACCAGATCGTTGACGTGGATGTAATCACGCACGCCGGTGCCATCATGTGTGTCGTAATCGAGACCATACACATTGACGTGGTCACGCCGACCAGTGGCGGCTTCACAGGCAACCTTGATCAGGTGCGTTGCCCCTTCAGCGGAAAGGCCGGTACGGCCGTGGATGTCCGCGCCAGCGACGTTGAAATAACGCAAGGCAACGTAGCGCAGATCATGGGCGGCAGCGGCATCACGCAGCATGATTTCCGACATCAGCTTGGAAAGACCATACGGGTTTTCTGGGCTAAGAATGGCAGTTTCAGCGACAGGACCATCGACATGCTGGTTGCCATAAACGGCAGCCGTTGACGAATAAACGATGTTCTTCACGCCATGGGCGAGCGCCGTGGACACCAGGGTTCCGGTCTTGCTGGTGTTATTCTCGTAATAATCAAGCGGGCTGGAAATGGAATCCGGCACAATCACCGATCCTGCAAAATGCATGATGGTGTCGATGTCGTTCTCGGAAAAAATCTGGTTCAGCAGTGCGGTATCGCCGACATCACCGAGGTAGAAACGCGCCTGCGGCGCGACAACCCAGCGAAAGCCGGTCGAAAGGCGATCCAGAACGATAACGTCTTCACCTGCGTCCAGCAGTGCCCAGACCATATGGCTGCCGATGTAACCAGCTCCACCCGTAACCAGAACAGACATTTATGTACTTCCCTGTTTCTTTTTGTTGGAAGCACAAAACCATTCAACTGTTCACTATTCATTACGCTGAGGGTTCACCGGTAGAAAACGACAAGTAATTCAAATAACGTTGCTTACAAGCCGTTTTCAAAACCGATAAAATTTTAATGAGCCGCCTTAACGGCTCAAAATATAGGACGACAGGCGGTCCGCAGCGTCGCGGATCTGGTCGGGATTGCGCAGGAAGCAGGCGCGCAGGAACAGCTCTCCACCCTTGCCAAATGCGGTTCCCGGCGCAAGGCCGACACCTGTTTTATCGACGATATCAAACGCCGCTTCGCGGCTGTTGGTGACACCGTCGATTTTCAGGAATGCGTAGAGTGCACCATCCGGCTTCAGCGTTTCCACCCGGTTGGTGGCAATCAATGCGTCGCAAAGAATGTCACGCGACACACGTGCGCGCTCAAAGTTCTGCTGCACGAAGTCATCACCCTCATCCAGCGCCACTACCGCACCACGCTGCATGAATTGCGCAACGCCTGAGGTGGAATATTGAATGAGGTTTTCGATCACCTGGCCGATTTCCGGCGGTGCGACCACCCAGCCAACGCGCCATCCGGTCATCGACCAGTTCTTGGAGAAGGAGTTGGCAAAAATAATGCGATCGCCTTCGTCCATGACATCAAAGAACGATGGAGCGCGACCCTCGCCGTAATAATATTGGGCGTAGATTTCGTCAGCAATGATCCAGAGACCGTGTTTTCTGGCCAGCGCCAGAATATTGGTGAGGTCTTCATGGGTGGCTGCCCAACCGGTCGGGTTGGACGGCGTGTTGATGAACAGTGCACGGGTCTTGGGCGTGATGGCCTTTTCGATCTTGCCAATGTCCAACGACCATTTTCCATCGGCAAAATCGATACCGACGCCGACGGCACTTGCGCCGGCAACACCAATGGCTGCGACGATATTCGGCCAGGTCGGGGTGAGATAGATCATCTCGTCGCCCGGCGATGTCAGGGCCTGAACCGAAAGGGCAATGGCCTGCATGCCGGAGCCGGTGACCAGAAAACTGTCCTGCGGCAAGGAAACGGAGAAATGGCGCTGGTAATAACGCGAAAGCGCATCGCGCAATTCCGGAATACCGCGCTGCCAGGTGTAGAAGGTTTCACCGGCATTTAATGCTGCCACCGTGGCGTTGCTGATGAAATCAGGTGTCGGCAAGTCGCCTTCACCCGTCCACAAAGGCAGCAGGCCTTCGCGGCCACGAGCATATTTGACGATTTCAATGATACCGCTGGCAGGTGCGGCGAGAGATCTGGCACTCAAGCTATTCAATAAAGGCATAAAGGACACACTCCGTTTGTCCTTTATTACGCAATCACCCTGCCCTCTTCCATGGAAATTACGTGAAGATCATATCGCATTTTGTGATGGATCAAGAACCGGCCAGCCCTGCAACCGGCCGGTCCAAAAATCGAGAGGCAGCCAGGCTGAAAAGGATCAGCGTGCCTTGAGAAGATCGCGGATTTCCGACAGCAGCTTGATGTCTTCCGGTGGTGGCGCCGGTGCGGCTTCCGCAGCCGCCTGCTGACGCTCAACACTCGCGCGTATCTTGTTTACGCCCTTGACCATCAGGAAGATGATCCAGGCAAGAATCAGGAAGTTGATGACCACGGTGAGGAAGCTACCATAGGCGAAAACCGCGCCCTGCTCACGAGCGGCTGCAAGCGATACTGCAGTTACATTTGAGCTAAGTGGCAAGAAGTAGTTCGAAAAGTCAAAGCCACCGAAGATTGCGCCGACAACAGGCATGACGAGGTCGTTGACGACGGATTCAACGATCTTGTTGAAGGCCGCGCCGATGATAACGCCGACAGCAAGGTCCATGACGTTACCTCTGGCGATAAATGTTTTGAATTCATTGAGCATTCAAGATGTCCCCAGTTAGATCAGTCCAACGAACGCCAGACTGCTTCATCATAACATGCTAAACCAAAGTTTAAATGCTTCTCTATCTATACGCGCAATTATATGATCAACGCCAAACCATTGACGACCAAAGAGTAATTTCCAACCTTGCGCATTTGTCCTATGGTTTGCCCCGGAGGATCATGAAAGCCTGTCATTTTGCCGGGCGATGGAGGGCATGTGCTTCCCGGTTGGGTAATCTTAGTCGCGGCATTTTCCTATATCCTGCTGTTGTTTGCAGTTGCCAGTCTCGGTGACCGCAACAGCCGCCGCCGAAGTGTTCCCAAACGCGGGCGACCCATTGTCTATGCACTCAGCCTGGCGATTTACTGCACGTCCTGGACCTATTTTGGCGGGGTCGGCCTTGCCGCAAGTCACGGGCTGGAATTCCTTGCCATCTACATCGGTCCGGTTCTGGCATTTACCATTGGCATGCCGGTCATCAAACGCATCGTGCAGCTTGCCAAGGCTGAAAAGCTGACCTCGGTCGCCGATTTCATTGCTGCACGCTATGGCAAGAACTCGGCCGTTTCGATCATCGTTGCGCTGATTTCGCTGATTGGTGCAATTCCCTACATCGCGCTGCAGCTCAAGGCGGTTTCCAATTCCGTCGCGGCGATGGTCAATCCATCCGATTACGGCATTGGCAGTGGCAACCTCTATTTCCTTGACCTTGCCTTCATCGTCACCGTGTTGATGGCGGGTTTTGCAATCATTTTCGGAACGCGCCATACCGATGCGACGGAACACCAGGACGGGTTGATCCTTGCCATTTCCATGGAGTCCCTTGTCAAGCTGCTGGCGATCTGTACGGCTGGGATCTACGTTATCTTTTTCCTGTTTGACGGGCCCGTGCAGCTTTGGGAACTGACCCGGCAAAACGAGCAGGCCATGGCGGCGCTGACTTATCAGACCCCGCTCAGTCGCTGGATTGTTCTGAGCACACTGTCGGCCTTCGCCATCATCATGTTGCCACGCCAGTTCCACGTGACGGTTGTTGAAAACCGCACCAGCGAAGAGCTGAGGATGGCGGGTTTTCTATTGCCGCTTTACCTCATCGCCATCAACATCTTCGTCTTACCGATTGCCATGGCGGGCGTAATTACACTCGGCAACACTGGAGAGGCCGATCTTTACGTACTGCAACTGCCGCTGATGAGAGAAATGCCTGTTGTCACGCTGATCACCTTTATCGGCGGGTTTTCTGCGGCAACCGCCATGGTCATCGTGGCATCCGTGGCCTTGTCGATCATGATCTCCAACGACATCGTGATGCCTATTTTCCTGCGCCACAAACTGATGAGCCGCACAACGCATCGCGCCGATTTTGCCAAGACACTTCTCAACATCCGCCGCACCGCCATCTTTTCGGTTCTGCTTTTGGGATATGCCTATTACCGCGCAGCTGACAGCACGACTGGTCTTGCCTCGATCGGACTTCTGTCCTTTGCCGCGATCGCGCAAATGGCGCCATCGCTGTTTGGCGGGCTTCTGTGGCGCAGAGCCAATGCCCGTGGCGCCATTGCCGGTCTCGTCTCTGGCTTCCTGGTCTGGGCCTACCTGCTGTTTCTGCCAAGCCTTGGCGGCCCGGATTATTCGCGTGTTGCGGCAAGCATTCTCGGCTTTGTGTTTCCTGGCCTGTCACTGTTCAGCCCGGAAAACCATGATCCGCTTGTCAACTCGGTCATTTTGAGCCTCATCATTAACAGCTTGGCTTTTATTCTGGGTTCATTGTCGCGCAATCCAAGACCAGTGGAACGCATTCAATCCGGCATTTTCGTCAAGCGGCATTCACGGTCGCAATTTGCCACGCGAGGCTGGAAAACCCGTGTCAGCGTTGGCGACCTCAAAGCTGCGGTGGCACGTTATCTCGGTGAAGAACGCATGCAGCGTTCCCTTGCCACCTATGAAAAAACCGCCGGGCGAAAATTGGATGACGACCAGCCGGCCGATATGGCTCTGATCCATTTTTCCGAACAGTTGCTTGGCAGTGCCATCGGCTCCTCATCGGCACGGCTTGTGTTGTCGCTTATCCTGCAAAAGGCCGAAGACACCAATGCAGATACCGCCTGGCTGCTCGATCAGGCCAGTGAGGCGCTGCAATATAATCAAGACATGCTGCAAACCGCGCTTGCGCAAATGGATCAGGGCATTGCGGTTTTTGACAGCTCCCATCAGTTGACCATCTGGAACAGACGTTTCAGAACCCTGCTCGACCTGCCGGAACAGTTTGGCCGGGTTGGCCTGCCGCTTTCCGACATTGTCGCTATGCTGCAGGAGCGCGGTGACGTGACATCCCGCGATTCAGGCCAGCTTATTGGCAATTTTCTGACACTCGACATGCCATTTTCGATTGTCCTGTCGCAAAGCGGGAGGATTATCGAAGTGCGCTCCAACGCCATGCCGGACACCGGTATCGTTGCGACCTTCACCGATATCACCGAGCGGGTTGCTGTCGGCCGTGCCTTGCAACAGGCGAACGAAACACTTGAACAAAGGGTTGCAGAACGCACAAGCGAATTGACGCGCGTGAACTGTGAACTGGCGGAAGCACGTGCCCTTGCCGATGAAGCCAATATGGGCAAGACACGGTTTTTTGCTGCTGCCGGCCATGACATTCTCCAGCCGCTCAATGCCGCCCGGCTCTATTCATCAGCACTTGTCGAGCGGCTTGGAACCTCAGCAGATAGCACGCTGGTGCAGAACATCGATTCATCGCTGGAATCGGTGGAAACCATTCTGGGGGCAGTGCTCGATATTTCCCGTCTTGATACCGGCGCCATGAAACCCCGCTTTGCTTCCGTGGCGCTGAGTGACCTGCTGCGGCGTATCGAGACAGACTTTGCGCCGATTGCTCGTGAGAAGAAGCTCAAACTGGTGGTGATGCCTACGTCGCTTTCGGTGCGTTCCGATCCCAACCTGTTGCGGCGACTGGTGCAGAACCTTGTTTCCAACGCCATCAAATATACGATCTCCGGCAAAATTCTGGTTGGCGTGCGCCGTGATGGCGACAATGTCATTCTGCAAGTGATGGATTCTGGCATCGGCATCCCCGCTTCGAAGTTCAGGACGGTTTTCAAGGAGTTTGCACGCCTTGAGGAAGGCGCCAGAACGGCAACAGGTCTGGGTTTGGGTCTGTCTATCGTTGACCGCATTTCGCGCGTCCTGAACCATCCTGTGCAGCTTTCCTCGACACTCAGCAAAGGCACGACATTCAAGGTCTGCCTGCCACGCGACACCTCGCAAACAGGCAGCGTCACCAGCCTTCAAACCGGTTCTGCCAGTGGCATGCACCAGACACTCGGCGGGTTGCGTGTGCTGTGTATCGACAACGAACCAAAGATCCTTGAGGGCATGACGCTGTTGATCAGTGGTTGGGGATGCGATGTGACGCAGGCAGATTCAATTGCCGCTCTTGATGTGCTGCCTGTGAAGTCACCGCAGCCGCCTGATCTCATCATCGCCGATTACCACCTAGGCGATGGCAGCGGTGTTGGTGCCATCCTGCTGCTCCGCACGCTTTACAAAACCGACATCCCTGCACTTCTGATCACCGCCGATCGTACGCCGGATGTTCGCAACGAGGCGGAAAAACACAACATCACCATTCAGCACAAGCCGGTACGCCCCGCCGTCCTGCGCGCCTACATGACCCAATTGTCTGCTCGCATTCGCGCTGCTGCCGAATAGTGTTGAGATAAGAAGGCCCGAAATAAAAAAGCCCCGCAACTGAACTGACCCCATAAAGTTGGACGGTTCATAGGTTTGGCTGATTTAAGGGCTG
>NZ_DAMDBP010000032.1:0-3166 GCF_032092815.1 Agrobacterium sp.
AGATGGAAGGCGGTTATTCGATGCTGGCGATGACCCGCACCAAGCTGATTGCCGCACGCGACCCGATCGGTATTCGTCCGCTGGTCATGGGTGAACTGGATGGCAAGCCGATCTTCTGTTCTGAAACCTGTGCGCTTGATATCATTGGCGCGAAGTTTGTTCGCGACGTTGAAAATGGCGAAGTCATCATCTGCGAAATGCAGCCGGACGGCTCGGTCACCATTGATGCCCGCAAGCCAAGCAAACCGCAGCCAGAGCGCCTTTGCCTGTTTGAATATGTGTATTTTGCCCGCCCTGACTCTGTGGTCGGCGGCCGCAACGTCTACACCACCCGCAAGAACATGGGCATCAACCTTGCCAAGGAAGCCCCTGTCGAAGGTGATGTCGTTGTGCCTGTTCCGGATGGCGGCACGCCAGCGGCACTCGGTTTTGCGCAAGAGAGCGGTATTCCGTTCGAATACGGCATCATCCGCAACCACTATGTTGGCCGTACCTTCATTGAGCCGACCCAGCAGATCCGCGCTTTCGGCGTCAAGCTGAAGCACTCTGCCAACCGTGCGATGATCGAAGGCAAGCGCGTTGTGCTGGTTGACGATTCCATCGTTCGTGGCACCACCTCGGTCAAGATCGTGCAGATGATCCGCGAAGCCGGTGCCAAGGAAGTGCATATCCGCGTTGCCAGCCCGATGATCTTCCATCCTGACTTCTACGGCATCGACACGCCTGACGCCGACAAGCTGCTGGCCAACCAGTATGCCAATGTCGAGGATATGGCGAAGTTCATTGGCGTGGATTCGCTGGCTTTCCTGTCGATCAACGGTCTTTACCGTGCGGTTGGCGGCGAAGACCGCAACAATGCGCGTCCGCAGTTTACCGACCACTATTTCACCGGTGATTACCCAACCCGTCTGCTCGACCAGAATGGCGAGGCGATGGGCAGCAAGATTTCGATGCTGGCCAGCAACGGCTGATCCCTGCACTATCTGGCCCGCGCCTCAAGCGCGGGCTTTTTGTTTGTGGCGGCTGCTTTGCGACCTTCTGGCCTATTGCCGCTCCTGTCTGTTCCTCATAAGAGGCGATGACAGACTGATTTTATCTTCGGGGGAGACTATGACCATCGACCTAAAAGGCCGGATCGCACTGGTAACAGGCGCGTCACGCGGCATCGGTTATTTTACCGCTCTGGAACTGGCAAAAGCTGGCGCGCATGTCATTGCTTGTGCCCGCACGGTTGGCGGACTGGAGGAACTCGATGACGCCATTCAGGCCGCAGGCGGCACCGCCACGCTGGTGCCGTTTGATCTCGCCGACATGAATGCCATCGATGGCCTCGGTGCCTCCATCCATGAACGTTGGGGCAAGCTGGACATTCTGGTGGCCAATGCCGGTCTGCTGGGCGTGATATCTCCGGTTGGCCATATCGAGGCCAAGGTGTTCGAAAAAGTCATGAACATCAACGTCACCGCCACATGGCGGCTGATCCGTTCGGTTGAGCCGCTGCTGATCAAGTCTGATGCCGGGCGTGCGATCATCCTGTCATCCGGTGTGGCACATTCCTGTCGCCCGTTCTGGGGCGCCTATGCGGCCTCCAAGGCTGCGGTTGAAGTGCTTGGCCGCATATGGGCTGCCGAAACACAAAAGACGCCGCTGCGCATCAATATGGTCAATCCCGGTGCAACCCGCACGGCCATGCGCGCGCAGGCCGTACCCGGTGAAGATCCCGCCACACTGCCAACCCCTTCAGAGGTCGCCAAGACCCTGCTGCCACTGCTTGCCCCTGACGTGACTGAAACGGGCAAACTGTTTTCCGTGCGCGACAACAAGTTCCTGGATTACCATCTGCCGGAATAACCGGTTTCTCCTGCCTGTCCGCAGGCAGGAAAGCCTTGCCACGGCTGCGTGCGGGTCTTGACCAAATTTACCGGGCGCGCCATAAGGCTGCCCATGAAAATGGCGCCCTTCAATTTCGGTTTTGATACGGTTTGCGACATCGGCGCGAAGATCATTGTTGATGTTCGCGGCGCACGATGTTCCCGTTCAAAACGCTAAGCGCCTATCGTGCAGATCACTGCACATCTTCGTCACTCAAAGCACGTATATCATCTGCGCACCGGCACGGCCGTTTTTCTCATCTTATCAACGCAAAGATGACAAACCTGCCCGTCCCCGCTACGGTTCTGTTCGGGAGAAATTGAAATGAACCTTAGATTTTACAATACCCTGACCCGCGAAAAGGCTGCCTTTGCGCCGATCGACGAACAGAATGTGCGCATGTATGTCTGCGGCCCAACTGTTTATGACTTCGCTCATATCGGCAATGCGCGACCGGTTATCGTGTTTGACGTGCTCTTTCGTGTGCTGCGCCATGTCTATGGCGAGAAGCATGTGACCTATGCCCGCAACATCCCCGACGTCGATGACAAGATCAATGCGCGTGCGCTGCGGGACTACCCGCACCTGCCGCTCAACGACGCCATTCATGCGGTGACCCAGAAGACCGCAGAGCAGTTCCATCAGGATGTTGCTGCACTTGGCAACCTCGAGCCAACCATCGAACCGCGTGCCACCGACAATATTGCCCAGATGATCGACATCATCGAAAAGCTGATTGCCCGCGGTCACGCCTACAATGCCAGCGGCGAAGTACTGTTCGATACCCATTCGATGAGTGATTACGGCCAGCTTTCCAAGCGCCCGCTGGATGAGCAGCAGGCTGGTGCCCGTGTTGCCGTGGATGCCCATAAAAAACATCCGTCCGACTTCGTTTTGTGGAAACTGTCCAGCGACAGCGAACCGGGCTGGGAAAGCCCGTGGGGTCGTGGACGTCCAGGCTGGCACATTGAGTGCTCGGCCATGTCCGGCCGTTATCTCGGCGAGGTCTTCGATATTCATGGCGGCGGTCTCGACCTGATTTTCCCGCACCATGAAAACGAGATTGCCCAGTCGCGTTGCGCCCACGGAACGCACGTGATGGCCAATCTGTGGATGCATAATGGTTTTGTTCAGGTTGAAGGCCGCAAGATGTCCAAGTCGGACGGCAACTTCTTCACCATCTATGAATTGCTGCATACGGACCGGTTTGGCGAGCGCCAGTGGCCAGGTGAAGTTCTGCGTCTCGCCATGCTGATGACCCATTACCGCGAGCCGATCGACTTCTCGGTCAAGA
>NZ_DAMDBP010000032.1:3176-3626 GCF_032092815.1 Agrobacterium sp.
CCGAACGTTTGCTGGCGAAGTGGCCCGCAGCGGAAGCAGGTGACGCAGAGCCGGATGCCAGTGTTCTCGAGGCCCTGTCTGACGACCTCAATACGGTTGCCGCCGTACAAGCATTACACGCGCTGGCGCAGGCCGCCAATGCCGATCCATCCAAGCTGGCAGCCTTTGCTGCCAGTGCTGCCCTTCTCGGCGTCTTGCCAAAGAAGACGGAAGTGGATGAAGCGGTGGCGGCGGCTGTCGATTCCCTGGTTGAGTTGCGTCTTGAAATGCTCAAAGCCAAGAACTTTACCGAAGCGGATCGCATTCGTGACGAGCTTGCGGAAAAGGGCATTCAGCTCAAGGACGGCAAGAACAAGGACACCGGTGAACGCGTGACGACCTGGGAATTGAAGCGGTAAGCTTCTTTTCTTGAAGAAAATACCCCCCTCTGTCCGGCAGGACAGAGGGGGG
>NZ_DAMDBP010000032.1:3636-5020 GCF_032092815.1 Agrobacterium sp.
GCTTTTTATGCTCCACCGTCACAACGTCTCATCCGATCCAACGCGATGAGCCACAATGCCCCACGCCAATGTCAGCCCCAAGAATCGTACCTATGCAAAGAGCATGCGAAAGGCGATGACGGAAGCAGAGCTGAAACTCTGGCATACGGTTCGCGCCCATCGCCTTGATGGGTTGAGCTTCAGGCGCCAAATGCCTGTTCTTGGTTACATCGTTGATTTTGCCTACCCATCACATAAGCTGATTGTCGAGATTGATGGTTTTCAACATGGAGACGACAAGGCGGTCGCGTATGATCAGAACCGCACTCGGGATCTGCAGGAACATGGGTGGACTGTGCTGCATTTCTGGAACGACGATGTTTTAAACGACATCGACAATGTCAGTCTTCATATTCTGCGGACGAAAGAAGGAAGCCAGCCATGACGATTTACACCGGCGGATGCCAATGTGGCGCGATACGGTTTCGGGTTGAGGGTGACCTGAAGGACAGCTCCATCTGCCACTGCCGTATGTGCCAGAAGGCATTTGGTGCCTATTACGCGCCGCTTGTTTCGGTGCGCGGCACCGATTTCGCATGGACGCGCGGCGAACCAAAACGTTTCCAATCCTCCAATGTGGTCAAGCGTGGTTTTTGTGCCGATTGCGGCACGCCTCTGACCTATGAAGCACCCGACGGCATGGCTGTTGCCGCTGGAGCTTTTGACAACCCGTCTTTGTTGCCGCCCGTTATCCAGTGGGGCGTTGAAAACAAGGTGGGTTTTGTCGATAGTCTGCACACGCTCCCTGCCGTACCGACGGAGGATGATCTGGCATCGGTCGATTACCTCACCAACCTGACATCCTATCAACATCCTGACCATGACACGGCAAACTGGCCGGACAGCAAACAATGACAACACACGATCCACGCATGAAAATGCCCAAATGGCTGCTCTACGGGCTGATTGCCAAGGGTGCGCTTGTTGTCATCGTCATTGGGGCGGTCATGTCCTATGTATTTCTGAAATAAGAGAGGCATCATGCACGAGGCGGGATTATCCGGTGGATGCCAATGCGGCGCAGTGCGTTTTCATGCGGGCAAGCTCGGGCGCCCGTCGATCTGCCATTGCCGCATGTGCCAGAAACAATTCGGCAATTTCTTCGGTGCGCTTGTCAGCGCCGATCAGGCCCATCTGACATGGACCCGTGGTCAACCAAAACTGTTTCGCTCCTCCGCCAAGATCCACCGTGGTTTCTGCGAAAAATGCGGCACGCCGCTCACCTATCATTACCCCGGCGGCGTTGAACTGGCGATCGGCGCGTTCGACACACCAGAGGTCTTGGAGCCGCAGGTTCAGGTCAATTTCGAACACCGCCTGCCCTGGGTCGAACATCTCTTCGAAA
>NZ_DAMDBP010000032.1:5067-25923 GCF_032092815.1 Agrobacterium sp.
GATCAGAGCGTTGATGAAACGACCATCGTCTCTTTCCAGCATCCCGACCACGACACTGCAGTCTGGCCACCCAAGGAATAACATTCATGAGCAATGACCTTCGCACCCTTTACCCGGAAATCGAACCCTATGCCTGCGGCATGCTGGATGTCGGTGATGGCCACACGATCTATTGGGAACGAATTGGCACACCTGGCGCAAAACCGGCCGTTTTCCTGCATGGTGGGCCGGGTGGTGGCGTCAATGCCATGCAGCGCCGCATCTTCGATCCTGCGCTTTATGATGTCGTGCTGTTCGACCAGCGCGGTTGCGGCCGCTCGACACCACACGCGCATCTGGAAGCCAATTCCACCTGGCATCTTGTGGCTGATATCGAGCGTCTGCGTGAGATGGTCGGCGTGGACAAATGGCTTGTGGTCGGTGGCTCATGGGGATCGACACTGGCGCTTGCCTATGCCGAAACGCATCCCGAACATGTGAGCGAGCTTGTGCTTCGTGGCATCTACACCGTCACAAAGGCGGAAATCGACTGGTATTATCAATTTGGCGTCTCGGAAATGTACCCCGATCGCTGGGAAAAATTCATTGCGCCCATTCCGGAACATGAACGTGGCGATCTAATGCTGGCCTATCATCGTTACCTGACTGGCGACGACGAGGCCAAGAAGCTGGAATGCGCCAAGGCATGGAGCCAGTGGGAGGGTGCCACCATTTGCCTGATGCCCAGCGATGATCTTCTGGCCAAACACGGTGACGATACATTTGCCATCGCCTTTGCGCGTCTTGAGAACCATTACTTCGTGAATGCCTGCTGGCTTGAAGAAGGTCAGTTGCTGCGTAACGCTCACAAGCTCAAAGACATTCCCGCTGTTATTGCGCATGGCCGTTACGACATGCCCTGCCCGCTGAAATATGCCTGGCAGCTTTCCAAGGCATGGCCGAAAGCCGAACTGCATGTCATTGAAGGGGCAGGACACGCCCTGTCCGAACCGGGTATTCTCGACCGGACCATCCGCGCGCTGGACCAGTTCGCGGGCAAATAACGGCCTGAACCTTCGCAAGCTCGATGAAGCTTTGCTGATAGATGGTTCACTGAAATGAATTGGCTAATTCTGCCGGACTGGATTATTGCGATCTCAATAAAAAAATCCGGCAGGAAACCCCAATGGAAATCGAACGCATCACCCCCGCTGCACCACGCAGCGAAAGCACGCGCGGTTTCAGCCTTGCGCTGAGTGCCTATCTTCTGTGGGGCATTTTACCACTCTACATCAAGGCAGTGGCGCATATTTCACCAGCCGAAGTGCTGGCCCACCGCGTTCTCTGGTCCATTCCCATTGCAGCCGTCGTGCTGATTGTGCTCGGCCAGACCAAGGATATCAAGGCGGCCTTCCGTTCACCGCGCACCATCCTGCTTGCCTGCATGACTGCAACGCTGATTACCATCAACTGGGGCATCTATGTCTGGGCGATTGGTGCCGGTCACGCGATCGATGCGGCGCTGGGTTACTTCATCAATCCATTGTTCAGCATCTTTCTCGGTGCCGTCCTGCTGAAAGAGCGCCTGCTTCCGATGCAAATCGCGGCTATTTCTCTTGCGGCGGTCGCCGTCGTTATCCTGACTTGGGATGCTGGCACCATGCCTTGGGTGGCACTCGGCCTGACATGTTCATGGGGTTTTTATGGTTTTTTCCGCAAGACACTGCCGGTTGGCGCCAACCAGGGTTTCCTCCTTGAGGTTTTGCTGCTGAGCCCGGCCGCCGTTGCTTATATGATCTACCTTGCCATGACAGACTCAGGCCATTTCCTGGCCGACAACTCAACTGACACGATCCTGCTTTTGGTTGCTGGTGCCGTGACCGCCGTACCGCTGATGCTTTACGGCAATGGCGCCAAGCTGCTGCAGCTTTCGACCATCGGCATCATGCAATATATCGCGCCGACCATCGTGTTCCTGATTGCCGTGTTCCTGTTCAACGAACACTTCAGCACAGCCAAAATGGTGGCGTTCTGCCTGATCTGGACTGCATTGGTGATTTACACCTTCGCCATGCTGCGGCAGCTCAAAGGCCGCTAAAGGCCCATGCCTTTCCTGCCTTCAGCACGGTAGGAAAGGCATTATGTGAAATGTCGGTTATAGCTGAGAGATAACAGAGTTATCGCCATCCGGATTGGCCTGTGCAGCCGCCCGATCGATGATCGCCGGAACGATATCCTTGATCTCGTCGATCACCAGCGGGTTCAGCATATGGGCCCGGTGGATGAACCCTTCGTCGCGCATGTGGCGAATGAGTTCCAGCATCGGGTTCCAGAACCCGTTGATATTGGCAAACACCATCGGCTTGGCATGGCGACCAAGCTGCGCCCAGGTCATGATCTCGACGATCTCTTCCAAGGTGCCAACACCACCCGGCAATGTGACGAATGCATCTGAACGTTCAAACATCTTGTGTTTGCGCTCATGCATGTCCTTGGTGACGATCAACTCGTTCAATTGTCCGAGAGAATGGCGGGTCGCCTCCATATCGACAAGAAATTCCGGTATAATACCGGTTACTTCGCCACCATTGGAGAGTACGCCGCTTGCAACGGCGCCCATGATACCCTTTGTGCCTCCGCCATAAACGAGGCGAAGACCGTTATCGGCTATAGCTTTTCCAAGCGCGCGCCCGGCTTCCATATAGGCCGGATCACGACCTGGTTGGGAGCCGCAATATACGCAGATGGATCGAATCGGATGTTTTTCACTGGTCATGGATCGAAGGAACAATGCCTTTCGCCATCCGTCAAGAAAATATGGGTGAATGAATTGCCCGAAAACGCTGTTTTCCCTTGCAAACGCTTGTGTACAGGGGTGGAAAAAGCTAGCAATTCCGATTGATAGAAAAGAGATATATCCGGAGACTCAAAGGATGAAAAACAAACGGGCCGGCCTACTGGCGCTTATCGTGCTCGCGGTAGCGACGTTGCTCATGGTGTTCTTTGTGCTTCCACGGATATCGCAGGATGGCAAGCCGATTGGTGACGCCATCAACAATGCAGGTACGGCCGTCAAGGATGCCGTCGAACTCGGAGGCCAGAGTGCGTCCGATATTCTCAACGATGCGGCGGAAGAAACCACGAAGGTGGCCGACAAGGTTGCACGTCTTGCCGCTTCGGCAACGGATTCCATCAACCAGATGACCGGACTGTTCACCGATGGCAAGGTACCGTCTGACGCCGACTATGCGGCAGCGCGCACCAAGGTAGAAGCCGCCCTGAAAGAGCTTTCGGACGTCGACATTCCTGACACGCTTGATGACACCACATCGCGACTGATCACCACGGCCCGTGCGGCCGCCGAACGCGCCAGCACCTTCCTCACGGAACTGCCAGTCAGCGCCCGGGATGCAGCCGCCCGGATCGGCCGTCTGGCCGGCATTTTTGCAGGCACCGATGATGGTGCTCCGATTGCTCAGGAACCAGCACCTGCTGCAAACCAACAGTCGTCCGCCGACCTGCCGACCTTTGACGTGTTGCGTGTCGAGCCGGACGGTTCTGCCGTTATTGCCGGCAAGGCCAAGGCAGGTTCGACGCTTGAAATTATCAACAATGGTCAGGTCATCTCCAAGGCAGATATCGGCCAGAACGGCGATTTTGCCGCCGTGCTCGACAATCCGTTGCCTCCTGGCGATCACCAACTCGTTTTGCGCAGCACCGACAAGGATGGTACGGTCCTTCAATCCGATGAAATCGCTACTGTCTCCGTTCCCAAGGACAAAGCAGGCAATCTTCTCGCCATGGTGACAAAGCCGGGCAAAGCAAGTCGCCTGCTGACCCTGCCGGAGAGCACAGCGAGCGATGCGCCAGGCGCCGAAGTTGCAACGCAAACATCGGCACCGGCTGAAACCACTGGCCTGCCCGGCCTTCCTGCTGGCGCTGGCGAGGTTGCCACCCAGCCACCTGCAATTGGCACCACGGCACCATCCGATGCCACGACGAGCGAGAAAGCCGCCATTCAGGTCACAGCTGTGGAGTTTGAAGGCGACAAGATTTTCATCGCCGGTGCTGCACCAGCCGGCTCTACAATCCGCGCACTGGTTGACGACAAGGCAATCGGCAACACCACAACACAGCCATCCGGCAGCTTCGTTGTGGAAGGCACCATTGACCTTAGCGTTGGCAACCACACTGTCAGCACTGAAATGCTTGGCAGCGATGGCAAGGTTCTGGTGCGCGTGAACGTGCCGTTTGCCCGCCCTGCAGGTGAACAGGTTGCTGTGACAGTGCAGCCGGGTGCCGCTGCTGCAACCTCCACAGCGGCTGTCGAAAGCCCACTGAGCGACGCTTCGGTGTTCAGGAACCTGCGCGAAGAAGTGGCCAAGGCATTCGGCCTGCTGCAGGCACTTTATGCCGACGGCAAGACACCACAGATGGAACAGATGGTTGCGGCCCGTTCCGCCACGTCGTTTGCACTGAAGTCGCTGTCCGAGTTCCGGGCTGCGGCCTCCGCCGAAGCCGGCTTTGCAACATTCGTCGGCACAACGGCAAATCAGGCCAGCGAGATCGCCTCGGTGCTCGACAAGCTGCCGAATGATGTAAAGGCCGTGGGCAATGCCCTCTCGGGTCTGGCAACACGTATTGCCGAACTGACATCGACACCGGTTCCCGTCAGCAATGAAGGACCAAAAACATTTGAACAGGCGCCGCTTGCCCATAATGAAAATGCGATCATCATTCGCCGGGGTGACACCTTGTGGCAGATTTCCCGTCGCATTTACGGCCAGGGCGTTCGTTACACCACGATCTACCTTGCCAATCAGGACCAGATCAAAAATCCTGACCTGATCGAGCCCGGCCAGATCTTCGGCCTGCCTGAAAAGGCGCTGCCAAATGCAGAAGAGCTGCACCGCAAACGCTTGACCGGTGGCTAAGGGCGGTAAAATCCTCCAGTAGGATTGCAATCGTCCAATCCAGTACTTATTTCGCAACTGACGGCGGCTATAACAGCCGCCGTTATGCTGTCGGCCTTTCGGCAGTGGTCCGGAGCCAAGACATGCAGCAAGACAAGAAAAAAACCATATCCGCCGATGCCAGCAATCCTATGCAGACGCTGGTGAACCTGTGGCCCTACATGTGGCCGCACGGCAGGACCGACCTCAAGATGCGGGTGGTCTGGGCAACGCTTTTCCTTGTCGCGGCCAAGTTGGTTCTGATCCTTGTGCCCTATTTCTTCAAATGGGCAACCGATGCCCTGAATGGCAAGCAGGATGCGACCAGTCTGTTGCCAGTGTTTCTGCTGGGGGCTGTCGCCCTTGTCATCGCCTATAATTTTACCCGCCTGTTACAGGTTGGTCTCAACCAGCTGCGCGACACGCTGTTTGCCAGCGTCGGCCAGCATGCGGTGCGCCAACTGGCCTACAAGACCTTCGTGCACATGCACCAGTTGTCCCTGCGTTTCCATCTGGAGCGCAAGACGGGTGGCCTTTCCCGCATTATCGAACGCGGTACGAAGGGCATCGAAACCATAGTTCGATTTACGATCCTCAACACCGCCCCAACCTTCATCGAATTTCTGCTGACTGCCGTTATCCTGTGGTGGACTTACGGATTCACCTATGTGCTGATCACGGTCATCACCGTGTGGGCCTATGTGTGGTTCACAGTGAAGGCCAGCGACTGGCGCATCGGCATTCGCCGCTCGATGAATGACAGCGACACGGACGCCAATACCAAGGCCATCGATTCGCTTCTGAATTTTGAGACCGTCAAATATTTCGGCAATGAAGATATGGAGGCGCATCGTTTTGATGGTGCCATGGCACGCTATGAAAAATCCGCGACCGCCATCTGGACCTCGCTTGGTTGGCTGAACTTTGGCCAGGGCGTGATCTTCGGCATCGGCTCGATGGTGATGATGGTCATGTCGGCACTGGCCGTGCAGCGCGGCGAACAGAGCATTGGTGATTTCGTGTTCATCAACGCCCTGTTGCTGCAGCTTTCCGTGCCATTGAATTTCATCGGTTTCGTTTATCGCGAAATTCGCCAGGGACTGACCGATATCGAACAGATGTTCGATCTGCTGGAAGTCGAAGCTGAGGTTACCGACGCACCCGACGCCAAGTCGCTCATCATCGGCAGTGGCGCGATATCCTTCAAGGATGTGCATTTTGCCTATGACCCAGACCGGCCAATCCTGAAAGGCATTTCCTTTGACGTGCCTGCCGGCAAGACAATTGCGATTGTCGGTCCGTCAGGGGCGGGTAAATCGACCATTTCGCGCCTTCTCTACCGTTTCTATGACATACAGGATGGCGCCATCACCATTGACGGACAGGATATCCGCGACGTTACGCAGAAAAGCCTGCGTTCGGTCATCGGCATTGTGCCGCAGGACACGGTGCTGTTTAACGACACGATTGCCTACAATATTCGTTACGGTCGCACCTCAGCCGCTGACGGTGATGTGAAGGCTGCCTCCGATGCAGCGCAGATCAGTGGTTTCATCGAACGGTTGCCTGAGGGCTATGACACGATGGTCGGCGAACGCGGCCTGAAACTGTCTGGCGGTGAAAAGCAGCGTGTGGCCATTGCCAGAACCATTCTCAAGGCTCCGCCCGTCCTCATTCTCGATGAGGCGACCTCGGCGCTCGACACCAATACCGAACAGGAAATCCAGAGCGCGCTCGATATCGTTTCGCAAAATCGCACGACGCTGGTGATTGCGCACCGCCTGTCCACCGTCATTCACGCCGATGAGATCATCGTGTTGAAGGATGGCTGCATCGTTGAGCGCGGCACGCACCCCTATCTGATCGCAGCCCATGGTCTCTACGCCTCGATGTGGGATCGCCAGCGCGAAGCCAACCGTGCGGAAGAGCGCTTGCGGCAGGTGCGTGAAACCGATGATCTGGGCATTGTGAACCGCGGCACACCAGCGCACTGACAGGGGCAGATATTCCCTGTTATCCCCGTCTTATCGCGGGTGGAGCGCACACAAACCGTTGATGCTTTCGTCTGATGCATTGCCCAGCCGGGCTTTTGCCTGTAGTCAGCAAGGGTCTGGTTTGGCGTGCACGTTGGAAACATCGATGCTTCCGGGCGGCATGCAAGAACGATAAAAATCGGAGAAAAAGACCTATGAACCTGTTCGATACCATTCGTAACACCATCGTCCCGATCCATAAGGAAGGTTACGTTTTCGTCGCTGCC
This sequence comes from Agrobacterium sp., assembly GCF_032092815.1. Lineage (GTDB taxonomy): Bacteria > Pseudomonadota > Alphaproteobacteria > Rhizobiales > Rhizobiaceae > Agrobacterium. The sequence goes on from NZ_DAMDBP010000032.1 coordinate 12,259, forward strand.
TTTTTCGTGGCTTCGCTGGTGCTAGGCTGGATTGCCGAGCCGCTGTTCTGGGTCGGCCTCGTTTTGACCCTGTGGTGCGCCTACTTCTTCCGCGACCCTGAGCGCGTTACACCGCAGGACGATGATCTCGTCATCAGCCCCGCCGACGGCAAGGTTTCCGCAATCCAGATGGTTGTGCCACCGCATGAGCTGGAGCTTGGCAAAGAGCCAATGCTGCGCATCTCGGTGTTCATGAACGTGTTCAACTGCCACGTAAACCGTGCGCCGGTTCGCGGCCGCATCGTCAACATTGCCTATCGTCCAGGCCTGTTCCTCAATGCCGAGGCAGACAAGGCCAGCGAAGACAATGAGCGCAACGGTCTTGTTATCGAGACCCGCCACGGCCAGATCGGTGTCGTGCAGATTGCCGGCATGGTCGCACGCCGTATCGTGTGCTGGGTCAAGCCGAACGAGCCTGTGGATGCCGGTGAGCGTTTCGGTCTCATCCGTTTTGGTTCGCGCCTCGATATCTTCCTGCCGTCTGGCACCCAGCCACGCGTGTCTGTTGGCCAAACAGCGATTGCCGGTGAAACCGTGCTTGCAGAATTTGCTGCGACCAAGGGTCCAGTCATCAGCCGCCGCAACTGACGCATAACTGCAAGGACGCCCTCATGGAAACGCCTACTCCCGCAGAACCGGTAACGAACGGCAAACATGAGAATGGGCAGGACAATGCCCGCGGCCCACGGCTGCGCGAAATTCCCATGCGGCTGGTCATTCCCAATCTGATTACGGTACTGGCAATCTGCGCGGGCTTGAGCGGCGTTCGCCTTGCTTTCGAAAACCGCTTCGAGTTGGCAGTCGGCATGGTTCTGCTGGCCGCCTTCCTCGATGGTATCGACGGACGTGTGGCCCGCATGATGAAGGCCACCTCCAAATTCGGCGCGCAGATGGATTCGCTCGCCGACATCGTCAATTTCGGCGTTGCACCGGCGCTTGTTCTTTACGCATTCATGCTGGACCAAGCCCGCAGCATCGGCTGGATTGCCGCCCTGATCTACGTCATTGCAGCGGGCCTCAGACTGGCACGTTTTAACGTCATGATCGAACGTGAAATCAAGGCACCCTGGCAGAACGAATTCTTTGTCGGCGTGCCCGCCCCTATGGGCGCGCTTTTGGTCCTGCTGCCGGTCTATCTCGGTTTTCTCGGCATGCCGCCAACGTCACCCTTCTCCTATGTGGCCAGTGCCTACACGGTTTTGATTGGTTACCTGCTCATCAGCCGTTTGCCGGTCTGGTCGGGCAAATCCGAAACACGCATTCGACGCGACATCGTTCTGCCGCTGATGCTCATCGTCGTGCTCTATGTGGCTCTGCTGATGAGCTTTACCTGGGAAGTGCTGGCCGTCACCGTCGCAGCCTACCTCGTCTTCCTGCCGTTTAGCGCCCGCGTCTGGCACAAACGTTACGGCACTTTGACTATTGAAGAAGACAGTCACGGTGATAATGGTGATGGTCTGGACCGCGGTATCTGATCGCTGAAATCAGTACTTGTGATTGAAGATTGGCAGCATCTGCGCACGATTTGTCGCAGGCTGCAATCTTCAATTGATTTGTATTCGCCTCGAATTTGTCATGATTGGTCATGAAACAACACGGCAACGAATCTGCCTGTTATCAAGATCAAGAGATTATTCGAGGAGCGAGACAATGAGTGAAAACAAGACTGCCCCAAAGACATCAAAGCCAGACCTGAACAGCCATTACAAGCCACTGGGCCTCAAGGCCGTTGCCGCCGCATCGATGATGCAAAAGAGCAAACCAGCCCAGGCATCGGTCAAAAAATCCTGACCGAAAGCCGGAAGCCCGGCTCACTCTGGTGAGCCAGTGTTTGCTTCCCGCCAGACCTTTTACAGCACAGACTGATTGACGAACCGTACCAGAAGGCTGAGCGCCAGCAGGCTCATGATCACGCCGATGATGGCATCCAGCACACGCCATGCGGATGGACGGGCAAAAAGCGGCGCCAGATAGCGGGCGCCGTATCCCAGCGAGAAAAACCACACGAATGATGCAACAACCGCCCCTGCGCCATAAGCCAGACGGGCGCTGCCCTCATAAGCCGCTGACAGGCTGCCGAGCAGCACCACCGTATCAAGATAAACATGCGGATTGAGGAAGGTGAAGGCCAGGCAGGTCATCACTGCTGCACGCAAACCCAGACCACGGGAATTGCTCGCCTGCATGGCACTTGGCTTCAAGGCCCGGCGAAATGCCAGAAAACCGTAGCAGGCCAGAAAGATTGCGCCCCCAAGCGTGACGACGGCAATCAGCATTGGAGACTGTGAGACGATCGTCCCCAGACCCGCCACGCCGGCTGCAATCAGCAAGGCATCAGACAGTGCGCAGATCAGGCACAGCAGGAAAACATGATTGCGAATAAGCCCCTGCCGCAGGATGAAGGCGTTCTGGGCGCCGATGGCAATAATAAGAGAACCACCCAGCAGGAAACCGGCGAGGCTGGCAGACAGTAAGGACGGCATATTTCTGTTTTCCTGAAATTCATGCGGCAGGCATGGTTGCGTGGTGCAAGGGGATGCGTCGCGGCCCTGCAGATGCGCAATTATTGGTTTGGCGGTACCATTATCAAGCCCGGATGCGCCCGGCTTTCAAAATACGCTGCGAAATCGCATATAAGATTTGGAAAGTGCTGCGACCTTTGGTCCGTATTAAGTTATCCTAAGATATTGGTAATCCACCTGCATTATCTGACTCGCAAAGAATAACGGTCAAGGGGAACGCAATGTCTTACGTACGGGATAACCGGCAGGCGCACTATACTGACGTGAACTCCCTGCCCCATAAGATTTTGCTGGTCGAAGATTCCATTGCACTGTCGATGTTGTTGAAACAACGGTTGGAAGCAGAAACCGGCGCCGAGGTCATTCACTGCGACACGATGAAGTCTGCGACACAGCTGATTGGCGATCATGATTTTACGCTAGCCTTGACCGGTCTCAACCTGCCAGATGCGCCTGACGGAGAAATCCTCGACCTGCTTTCGGCAGGTCGCATTCCGACGATCGTGTTTACCGCGACATTCGATGAGGCGGCACGCAAACGGTATACAGAAAAGAAAATCATCGATTACATCATCAAGGATGGTCACCGCACCGTGGATGCGGTGATCAAGACGGTTGACCGGATCATCACCAACCGGCTGTTTTCCGTGCTGGTGGTAGATGATGCGCGTTCTGCCCGCTCCGGGCTGGTGGAAATCCTCCAAAGACAGAATTTTCGCGTCATTGAGGCACGCAGCGGCACTCAGGCGCTTGAAATTCTCAAACAGGACGAAACGATAGAGCTGGTAATTACCGATTATCACATGCCCGACATGGATGGTTATCAGCTGACACGAAAGGTCCGCGAATATCGCAGTTCCGAAGACCTGCGCATCATCGGCGTGTCCTCCTCCACCGACCGGTTGTTGTCGGCAAGTTTCCTGAAAGCCGGGGCGTCAGACTTCATCTACCGGCCATTCGTGCTGGAAGAATTGCAGTGCCGCATCGACAACAACATAGAAACGCTGAAGCAGCTGAAACGTCTGCGCCACCTCGCCGAACGCGATCATCTGACCAATCTGCCCAACCGCCGATCATTTTTTGAAAAAACCAAGGTGATGATGACCGACTTGCAGAAAAGCAAGGCCAAGGGCGCACTCGCAATCCTCGACATTGATCACTTCAAAAAGATCAATGATACCTATGGTCACGACGCCGGCGACCGGACGTTAAAAAACATTGCCGCTTTGATTGCCGGCATGTGCGAAAAGAGCAAACACCTGCCTGCCCGTATTGGCGGTGAGGAATTTGCCATTTTCTTGAAAGATCTCGATTCTGGCCAGGCCCGTGCGTTTTGTGAAGACTTGCGCGAGGCAGTGGAAGGGTCCGGCGTGCAACTGACCGGCACTGAAATTTCCGTCACCATTTCCTTGGGCGTGGTCGAAATCGAAAAGAGCGAGCCCTTCGACAACCAGCTCAATGCCGCCGACCAGCTTCTCTATATGGCAAAAAGCAATGGCAGAAACCGGGTATTTGCCGACCTCGACATCCTTCAGGGTTTCACCGATCTCGCCAAGACGCATTAAATGGCGATCTGACAGTCCAAGAACCAGCACCCCTGCCTCTGGCTGCCCCCCCTTAGAACAACGACATTTGGGGATTGTCTGCTTCGGGTTTGTTTTTCTTGGTTGGCAAAACTTCTTTGACTGGCTCGATCAGGTCAGGTCCGAGATTCGCGACCTTGTTGACCTTGTCTGACACCGGGATGGCCTCGAAAAAATCCTCGTCAGTTGGTACCATCAGGTCAGCCACTTCACGCGGCTCCTGTGTTTTGCAGTCCAGCCATCGGCTGAAGTCTTCAGGATTGATCACCACGGGCATACGGTCATGGATGCGGCTGATCGACCGGTTGGCTGATGTGGTAAGAATGGCAGCCGTATCGACCTCGGAGCCATCGGCCGATGACCATGTTTCCAACAGACCGGCAAAGGCGACTATACCGCCTCGTTTCGGTTTGATGAAATAGGCCTGCGGTTTACCCCCCTCATTCTTTTCGGGACGGCGCCATTCATAAAAACCGCTGGCTGGCACCAGCACACGACGGTGGCGCATGGCCGCCCTGAACGATGCCTTGCCGATGGCGGTTTCGGCGCGCGCATTGATCAGCAAAGGAAAATCAGTGGGGTCTTTCAACCAGCCGGGCAACAGCCCCCAACGCGCCAACACGGCCTGCCGCCTCGGCAGATTGCTCCCCGGCTGCGATGCGTCTGATTCCACCACCACCAGGATCGGTTGGGTGGGGGCAATATTGTAACGCGCCGGAAAATCCTCCAGTTCGAGAAGGCTCAGAAACTCGGCGAGTTCGTCGGGTGTTGCCAGCAACACAAAACGTCCACACATGCGATTTCCTCCAGCAAACAGTTTTACGGCATCGACACAAGTGTATCAGCCACGCGGCCCGAACAGAATGAGGCTGGCACCCGCAAGGCAGACAATACTGCCTGCAACGTCCCACCGGTCAGGCGACTGCCCTTCCACACCCCATAACCAGAAGAGTGAGGCAATGATATAAATGCCGCCATAGGCCGCATAGGCGCGACCTGCCGCTTCTGACGGCACCAGAGCAAGCAGCCAGGCGAATGTCGCAAGCGACACCATACCAGGCAGCAGCCAGAGGATGGATTTATCGAGCCGTAGCCACGCCCAGAAGGTGAAACATCCGGCAATCTCGGCCAAGGCTGCGGCAACATAGAGCAGATAGGTCTTCATTGTTTTGGTTTTCTGCCGGATGGCGCCTCATGCCACAGGAAAGACATAGTGATTCCCTGCATATGATAGCGGTTCAGGACTGGAGCTGAAACAACCCACTCCACATGTCCAAATGCGAGGAAATCGTGCGATGACACTGATGCTGCATATGCACCCGCTTGCCTCTTTCTGTCACAAGGTGCTGATTGCGCTTTATGAGAACGGGACAGAATTTGAAAAGTCGGTGATCGACTTTTCCGATGCCCATTCCACTCAAAAACTGACCGACCACTGGCCAGTCGGGAAGATACCCGTGTTGGAGGACCAGCGCCGTAATCATGTGTTGGGCGAGACCAGCATCATCATCGAATATCTGCAACAGCATTATCCCGGCGAGGTCAGGCTTTTGCCAAGTGCGTCAGATGCACAGTTGGAAACACGGTTGTGGGACCGGTTCTTTGACCACTATGTCAGCGTGCCCATGCAAAAGATCGTCACGGACAAGATCAGGCCGCAAGGCAACCAGGATGCTTTTGGGGTGAACGAGGCGCGCCAGACGCTGAACACAGCCTATGAGATGCTGGAGCGACAGCTTACCGGCAAAATCTGGATATGTGGAGAGCACTTCACCATGGCGGATTGTTCTGGTGCGCCTGCATTGTTTTACGCCTCCATCGTGCACCCGATCGGCACGGACAAACCTGCGCTGGATCGCTATTTCGAACGACTGATGCATCGCCCTTCGATAAAACGTGTCATCGCCGAAGCCCGGCCATGCTTTTCGATGTTTCCGTTCCATGAGTACATTCCAAAGCGCTTCCTGAACGAATAAGATCCCTTCCGATAGTCATTCCATACAGCAGGTTCTTCATGCAGCAGCCACGATCCGCCTCATCCGCCATCGTCACACGCGGTGACCGCATGTTGCTGGTACGGCGCAAGAACCCGCCATCTGCCGACATGTTTGCCTTTCCCGGCGGCAAGGCGGAACCGGGAGAGACACCCGCCGAAGCGGCATTGCGTGAGTTGCAGGAAGAGACGGGTATCGTGGCGCGCAATCCACAGCTTTTTGCGACCTATGACCTGAAGCCCGAAACGGCCAGCGGCCCTGCCTCCAGCCACTATTTTCTGTCGGTATTTCTGGTTGAGGCAGACCATATGGCAGAAGCGGTTGCCAATGATGATGCCACCGATCCCGGTTGGTTTACGGTGGATGAAATCCGCAACTTGCCTGTGCCGCCAAGCGTTCTGGAGTGCTGCGAACGGGTCGCGAAGCAATTGCACTCCCTCCAGAATCGCTCCATGACACCACAATGAGCAAACCACGGTTCCGACGTTCAGCCTTGTCTGCATTTTGCGCAACCCTGTTTGCTGCAACGGCTTCCCTTGCCCAAACGTCGGCGCCATCCACACCTCCGGCGGCACCGGGCGCATCGGGAAACGCTACGACCTCGACGGCCTATGACGACAAGCTGTCGCGACTGGCGGAGGTCACCGGCGCCGTGCATTACCTGCGAAATCTTTGCCAGAAGGATGCCAAGGAGGACTGGCGCAAGGCAATGGGCGATCTTCTGGCGGTGGAAACGGCCAACGAACCGGAGCGACGGCAGAAACTGACGGCTGCCTTTAACCGCGGATATCGTTCATTTGCCGCAGTTTACACCGAATGTACGCGGTCGGCGGTGGTCGCTGAAGAGCAATACCGTAACGAAGGTGCAACACTCGCGTCAGAAATTGCTTCACGGTTCGGAAATTAGGAATTAATTAACCTGTTTTTACCGCAACCCGTGCCGTTTTGATAAAAGGCTGTTAGTGTTGTTAACGAGGTGGTAAGACTTGAGCCGTCTCGACGAGGAAGAAAGTATGCAAGAAAGCCGCAACGACATCGCCGACATGATTGTTCACGAGAAGATGCAGGTCGCTCTGGAACACCAGAACGAAGCATGGGCCGACGGTATGGCCGACGGCATCGAACCGGAAATCATTGCCGACGCTGCCATTGCACTGGCCATGCGCGAAACCATTCGCCTGCATGGTGAGGCTGGTGCAGAAGCCATGCTCGAATCACTGCGCCAAAGAATGCTGGCAGGCGAATTTTCCCCAACCCGCACCATCCAGTAAAACGGAGGGTAGCATCATGACGTTTCGTGTGAGGGAAGACCTGACGGGCCTTTCGGCTCTCGTGCTTGCTGCGATGCTGGTATCGGCGCAACCAACATTCGCGCTTTCGGAACTCAAGCATATTCCAGATCAGTCCAGCAGCGAGAGCGCACAGGGCGCACCGCAGGCGGCAGAACCGGATGCCGTTGAAGGTGATTCGGAAGGCATTCCCATGCCAAGCCCACTGATCGACAAATCCGCTGGCGCCAACAATCAGGCCGCCGGTGAAGCGGACGAAGATCCACCAATCGTTTCTGATATCCAGCACGACAACAGCAAGGCCCCTGCCGCTGTGCAGCGTCTGCGTCAGCTGATCGTCGAGGCTGCCGCCACCGGCGACATTGAAAAGCTGCGCCCTCTGGTCAATCCCGGTCCCAATCAGGCCCAGATTACCGGTGATGACGGCGACGATCCGATTGCCGCCCTGAAGGCCTTCTCCGGTGATCCGGATGGTTTGGAAGTTCTGGCGATTATCCTCGATCTTCTGTCGACCGGCTATGCCCATATGGACGCTGGCACGCCAGAAGAAATGTATGTCTGGCCCTATTTCGCAGGCAAACCGCTCAGTGAGTTGTCGGCACCGGAAAAGGTTGAGCTGCTGCGCATCATCACAGCAGGTGATCTTGCAGATATGCAGGAATATGGGACCTACAGCTTTTACCGCATTGGCATTACGCCAGACGGTCAGTGGAAATTTTTCACCGCCGGCGACTGAGTTGCAGCGCTGAACCTTCGCCATAATCTGGCCGTCACGGCTTGCCGCTTGACGGTTCAGTGCCTAAATCCCTGATAGCACGCCCTGCTCTGCAAACACCGACCTGTTGCGCTGACGGTAGTCAGGGCGGCTGGATATGGTTATGCATCAGACAAGTCACCTCAACAGGAATACATCAATGGCTTCCGCCTTTTTACCGCAGCAGCGCCAGATCGAGATCACAGGCAAAGACGCACAGGAATTCCTGAACAATCTGATCACCACCGATGTCGAGACCCTGCAGCCGGATGAGGTGCGCGCGGGCGCGTTGCTGACACCACAAGGCAAGATCCTGTTTGATTTTCTGGTGTCGCGTCACGAACACGGTTTCGTGCTGGAAACGGACAGCAGCCAGTTGGACGCACTGGTGCGCCGCCTGACCATGTATAAGCTGAGAGCCGCCGTCGACATCAAATCTGGTGCACAAGAAGGCATCAGTGTTTTCTGGGACAACGAAACACCAGCGGCTGCAAAGCTGGACAGCCGCTTTGCCAAGGCGGGCATTCAGCTTTACCGGCTGGCGGGTTCATCTGCGACCGGCTCGGTTGACGACTATGATGACTTGCGCATCACTGCGGGCGTGGTGCACTCCGGCCTCGATTACGCGCTGCAGGATGCCTTTCCGCATGATGTCCTGATGGACGTCAATGACGGCGTTTCCTTCAAGAAGGGATGTTTTGTCGGGCAGGAAGTTGTTTCGCGTATGAAACATCGCGGTACCGCACGTCGACGTGTGACGATCGTTGCAGCAGACAGCACCCTTCCCGCCAGCGGCACCGAACTGACCGCCAACGGCAAACCCCTTGGCACGCTCGGCACGGTCTGCGGCAACAAGGCGCTGGCCATCGTGCGCATTGACCGCGTGGCAGAAGCAGTTGCAGCGAACACACCTGTCCTGGCTGCAGACATACCGGTTACGCTGTCTCTGCCACAATGGAGCGGCCTTGCCTTCCCGGCAGTCGAACCGACAGCTGGCGCGGAGGAATAGAGGTGGCTGCCAAGCTCAATGCCCGTGCATGGCAAAGGATGCTGTCTGGCAGACGCCTTGATCTGCTTGATCCCTCGCCGCTTGATGTGGAAATTGCAGACATTGCCCATGGTCTTGCCCGTGTGGCGCGCTGGAACGGCCAAACACGCGGCGACCACGCCTTTTCTGTTGCGCAACACAGCCTGATCGTTGAAGCGATCTTCAGCCGCAGCAGCGAAGCAAGCCCCGATGAGATGTTGATGGCGCTTTTGCATGACGCACCGGAATATGTGATCGGCGACATGATCTCCCCATTCAAATCAGTGGTTGGAGGTGGTTACAAGTCGGTTGAAAAACGGCTTGAGGCAGCCATTCACTTGCGTTTCTCCCTGGCTCCTCACCCTTCCAATCATCTGAAAGACCGGATCAAGAAAGCAGACACGATTGCCGCCTATTTCGAAGCGACAGAACTTGCCGGATTTTCCATGGCGGAGGCCAAGAAGTTTTTCGGTCAGCCACGTGGCATCACCCGTGACATGCTTTTGATCGACCCCTTGCCAGCGGTTGAAGCGCAGCACCTCTTTATCGAGAGGTTCAACGCCATCGAAGCGATGCGCACAACACAGACTAATGGTGCTGCATGACCGCGATTGTTGTTTCGCCACTTGGCCGGATTGCCGAAATGGCTGTGCGCCACAAGGCACGCGAGATGGTCAGCCTGCTGGCTGAGAAGCAGGACTTTCATCGCCCTGCCGTGATCAGTGCCGAGCGCCATCTCACACTTGCCATGAATGACATCAGCTTTGCCGGCACCGGCAATCTGATTGCTCCGCAGGACGCCCATATTCAAAATCTGATCGATTTTGCCAAGGGTTGGGACCAATCCGCGCCGCTGCTCATTCACTGCTGGATGGGTGTATCGCGCTCCCCGGCCGCTGCGGCCATCGTATCGCTGGCGCTCTATCCCGAGCAGAATGAACAGGATCTGGCCACCCGGTTGCGCGCAGCATCCCGTTATGCGACCCCCAATTCGCGGATCATCGAAATTGGTGATCGTCTGCTGAACCGTGAAGGCAGGCTGGTTACCGCTTTCAAGGCGATTGGCCGCGGAGCGGATACAGATGGAAATGTTCCCTTCGTATTGCCACTTCACGACTGATCACAACAGACGACGGGTTTAATCGGCGAATGTGCACCCTCGCCCTTCGTAAAACACACCGCATTTTCGTCGGAACCATTTCCAATCTCTGCCGTTGCCATTTTGAATATCCAGGCAACAGGGCATTAGATCAATTTCATGGAACAACAGGCTAATGAATTATTTGTCGCGTCACAGGCGGCTCTCGGTCAGGCAAGCGCATTGCTTGTGCAATATTCTTTCTCGATCGTCGGGGCATTATTGCTTCTATGTATTGGCTGGCTGGCGGCATCTTTTCTGCAACGTTGGGCGTTTGAAGGTCTTTCACGCATTCGCGGTTTTGACGAAACGCTGGCACGGTTCTTCTCCGGTGCCATCCGTTATGTGATCCTCATTCTGGTGATCGTGATGGTGATGGGCCAGTTTGGAGTCCAAACGGCTTCCATTCTCGCTGCGCTTGGTGCGGCAGGTCTGGCCATTGGCCTTGCCCTGCAGGGTACACTGCAGAATATTGCAGCGGGTATCATGCTTCTGGTGCTGCGCCCCTTCCGGGTCGGTGAATATATCGAGACCAATACCGTTAATGGCACAGTGATCGAGATTGGCCTGTTTGCAACCGAGCTTAAAACCAGTGAAGGGCTTTACCGCCTTGCACCAAACTCAACGCTCTGGAACGTGCCGATCACCAACTACAGCCGTTTCCCATCGCGCCGTCACGAGCTAAGCGTTACTGTACCTAAGGGTGAAAGTCTTGCAGAGGCACAGGAAACGCTGATGAATGTCGCACGCTCCAACAGCCGCGTGTTGCTTGAACCAGCCCCCATCACGTTCATCGATTCCGTCAGCGGAGACAGCGCGACTGTGAAGCTACGCTACTGGGCACGCAGCGAAGGCTGGTGGGCAACAACCCGCGACATGACCAAGGCCATGAAGGTGGCATTTGATGAACGCGCCGAAGTGACGGCACCACAGCCAGCCGAATGACCGGCAGATAATCCAACCAGGAAAGGCCGATTTCGCAATCGGCCTTTTTTATTGTCGTCAATTTCTGGCTCATTGCCCCATGGTGGAGCGGTGCGCCCATCCGGTCATGCGCCTTTCAAGCCAGGCCATCACCGCATACATGGCGATACCTTCAATCGCCAGCATCAGCAGACCGGCAAATACCAGCGGCACGTTGAACTGGCTCTGCGCCGAACTCATCATGTTGCCAAGGCCATAATTGGAGGCGACGGTTTCAGACACGACCGAGCCGACAAAAGCGAGCGTGATCGCAATTTTCAGCGAGCCGAAGAAGTACGGCATGGAGCGGGGAATACCCACTTTCAGCATGATGTCCATTTTCTTCGCGCCGAGCGCCCGCAGCACATCTTCCGTTTCCGGTTCGATGGTTGCAAGGCCCGTGGCAACATTGACCACGATCGGAAAAAAGGAGATCAGGAAGGCAGTCAACACAGCCGGCACCGTGCCGATGCCGAACCAGATGACCAGGATCGGCACCAACGCCACCTTCGGAATGGCATTAAAACCGATCATCAGCGGGTAGAGACCGGCATAAATGGTCTTTGACCAGCCAATGAACAGGCCAATCGCCAGACCGGCAACCACAGCCAGAATGAAACCGAGTGTCGTGGTATACAGCGTCTGGAGCGAGTTTTTCCAGATTGGCGACCAGTACTGGACAATGGCCTGAAATACACGCGTTGGTGACGGCAGGATGGTCGGTGGCATATCCAGCGCCTTGACCAGCAGTTCCCAGGCCAGGAACAGCGCCAGCGTGTAAAGCCAAGGTGCAGCCTTCACCCAGTTGACCCGGGCAATCAGCGGTTTTGGTCGTTCTGCTGGAACCGATGCTTCAACAACCGCACTCATGCTGCCACCCTCGCCTTCGCAATCTCACCATGCAACTCATGCACCATGTCGTTAAATCCGTGCTCATACATCAGGTCCAGTTGCCGTGGCCGGGCAAAGGGCACCGTATGCTCCTTGAGAATGCGGCCGGGTCGTGCAGTCATCACAAAAATCCGGTCTGCAAGAAACACGGCTTCGCGCAGATCATGGGTAACAAGAATGATGGTAACGTTCTGTGCGGCATGCAGGTCGCGGATCACACACCACAGCTCTTCACGGGTGAAGGCATCCAGCGCGCCGAACGGCTCGTCGAGCATCAGCAACTCAGGCTCATGGATCAGTGCGCGGCACAGATTGGCGCGCTGCTGCATGCCACCGGAAAGCTGCCAGGGAAACTTCGAGCCAAACCCTTTCAACCCGACGATTTCCAGCAGGCGTTCCGCCTTGGCGACATATTCCGCCTTGTGCGCACGCAGGCGATGACGGTGTTTTTCCACGATCTCCAGCGGCAGCAGAATGTTTTCCAGCGTCGTTCGCCAGGGAAGCATGGTCGGGTTTTGAAACGCCATGCCAACAATCGATACCGGTTCGGTGACCTGCTTGCCGGCTACAACCACATTGCCCACCTGTGGAATATGGAGGCCGGTGACCAGCTTCATCAGCGTGGACTTGCCACAGCCCGAAGGTCCGACCACCGCTGCAAATTGCCCTTTTTCAACGGTGAGGTTCAGACCTGAAACGGCAAGCGTGCCTGCTGCGCCGCCATAACGCATGTCGACGTTATCGATTTCAACCAGATGAGGCATTTCCCCGTCCTTATTATTGTAAAACCTTGAAAATCCGCCACGAGGGCCGGATTGCTGACAGGCACCACCCTTGCCCGTCTTACCCACTGTGCCCAGCCGGAGATCACTCTCGGCCCATACATCAGTGTCGGGTTATGCCCGGGAAAATCCGGGCATAACGACGTTCGTTAGTTTGCCGATCAAGGCAGCATGCGCTCTTCCTTGGCAGGCAGATAGCTTGCGTCAAAAACCTGCTCTGCCTTGACGTTGCCCTTGAGGCCGAGCGAGATTTTCAGCGTATCGATGGAAGCCGCCAGACGGGCCGCATCAACGCCACCCATGCCGTTTTCCACCACGTAAGGTGTCTTGATGTTCATGGCATTGGCCATGTTGAGGCGCTCGAGCTCAATGTCGCTATTGAGGGTTTCGTTGCGGGCGAGAACGGCAGCGACACCTTCTTCCGGGTTGGCAACGGCATCAGCGAAACCCTTGGCAAGCGCCTTGAGGAAGCCCTTGACGGCTTCAGGATTTTTCTCTGCGAAATCAGTGTTCACCAGCACCGAGTTGCCATAGAGATTCAAGCCGTTTTCAGCCATCAGAATGGTGGCGATATCATCGTCGGAAATGCCCTGCGCCTTGAGGTTCAGGATCACCGAGAAGGCAAATCCGAACACGGCATCAACATCACCCTTGGCCAGCATCGGCTCGCGGACCGGAAAACC
>NZ_DAMDBP010000032.1:25963-32644 GCF_032092815.1 Agrobacterium sp.
GATTCAATGGTGATCTTGCTGTCGTCAATCGCAGCAACCTCCTTGAAGGCCTTCCACTGGGCAAAGGCGCCATCTGGTGGCGGTGCGCCGAGTTTCTTGCCTTCCAGCGATTTCGGATCGGTGGTCACACCCAAAGACTTACGACCGACAACCGCAAATGTCGGGCGCTCATAGACCATGTAAACGGCCTTCACCTTCTGGCTCGGGTCTTCATCCAGGAATTTCATCACCGAATTGATGTCACCGAACCCCATCTGGTAGGCGCCGGTTGCCACACGCGGAATGGCCTCTACCGAGCCATTGCCGCTATCGATCGTTACATCCAGACCCTCGGCCTTGAAGTAACCCTTGTCTACCGCCAGCAGGAAACCGGCAGCCGGGCCCTCAAACTTCCAGTCAAGCGTGAACTTGATTGGTGTTTCGGCAAAAGCCGGTGCGGCAAAGCCAACCGAAAGGCCAAGAGCCGTGAATGTTGCGATTTTCGATAACAACCTGCGCGTTAGCATTGTTCTTCCCCCTGGAAGTTTTTGATTGAATTAGCCTTATCAAAACCAATTCAAACCCGAGGCGCAAGCAAAAAATGCACATAAAATATGCTGTAATTTTCAATGATTATTTTTTGACCTTTCACCGCCAATACAAAAAGCAAACCGCACGCTTTTTGCGCAAAAGCTTCACCTCATAGTGATATCCACACTCCTGCCCTTGCGTAATGTCAGGTGACGCGACCATATGGTACAAAACTCAGACAGGTTCACGGAAAGGTCGTTTCAGCATGATCGCGGATGCAGGCATTCATCACATCACCATGATTGCCCGGAAGGTACAGGCCAATGTGGATTTCTATACCGGATTTCTTGGTCTGCGCCTTGTCAAACGCACCGCCGGTTTTGAAGATGCGATGCAGCTTCACCTGATCTATGGCGACCATTCCGGCAGCCCCGGCTCACTGATGACATTCCTGATGTGGGAAGATGGCGGCCAGGGCCGCGTCGGCCACGGACAAACGCTCGAAATATCACTGGCCATTGACCCCGGCAGCATCGGTTTCTGGCTAACCCGCGCTTTGACGGCAGGTATTCGCACCGAAGGCCCGATGGAAGAATTCGGTGAACCGGTCATTCGCCTGAAGGACCCAGACGGCATCATCATCAAGCTTTGTGGCACCAGTGCCTTTGCCGAGGCCGACCCGCATGATGCACCCGGCATTCCGCGCGAACATGCCATCCGCCGTATTCGTGGCGCGACGATGCTCAGCGAAGCGCAGGATGAAACACAGAGCTTTCTGTCCCGCTATTTTGGCTATGTCTTTACCCAGCAGCAGGGCTCGATCCGCCGCATGGTGTCCGCCTCCGGAGACATCATCGATGTGCGTGACGCAACAGGCTTCTGGTCAAGTGCGCCCGGCACCGGCACGGTTGACCACATCGCCTTTCGTGCCCGCAATGAGGACGAGCTGGAAAGCGTGCATGCGGAGCTGAAAAAGCTGAACTCCAGCGTGACCAACGCTCATGACCGCAAATATTTCGCGTCGCTCTACGTGCGCGAACCGGGTGGTGTGCTGATCGAAATGGCGACCGATGGTCCCGGCATGACCATCGACGAGCCAGCAGACAGGCTTGGCGAATCGCTGTTCATTCCACCAGATTTTGAAGCGGATGCTGAGGCTGCGCGCGTTTCCCTGCCGCAATTTGCCATGCCAGGCGATGAGCGGGTGATTTACCGCGAATTGCCATTCGTGCACCGGTTCTATACGCCGCAGCAGCCGGATGGCAGTGTACTGATCCTGCTGCATGGTTCAGGCGGTAGCGAAACAAGCCTGATGCCGCTGGCGGCCAAGGCTGCCCCCAACGCGACACTTCTTGGTGTGCGTGGTCGCAGCACCGAAGAAGGCATTGCCCGATGGTTCCGGCGCTTCGGTGGTTCGACATTCGACCAGAACGACATTGTCCGCGAGACGGAGGCTTTTGCTGCTTTTGTCGAGGGTGCCATCGCTGCCTATGGCATTGATAAAAAACGGCTTCGTTTCATAGGTCACTCAAACGGCGCCAATTTCCTTGCAGCGTTTTTTGCGCTTCATCCGCAATTTGCGGCCGATGCGGTTCTGCTGCGTGCCATGCCGGTTCTGGAACATTGGCCGGCGGCCGATCTGACAGGTCGCCAGATCATGCTGTCTGCTGGCGAGAGTGACAAGTTCCGCGCCGATACCATCCGCCTGGCTGAATCCTTGTCGGCGACCGGTGCGAAAGTTCAGCTGGAGACAGTGCCCTATGGTCACGATATCGGTGTATCCGATATTGAGCTGACTAAATCATGGCTTGCACAATAAATTCGCACACACGTATAAAACCGGATGAGGAGCAGGTGTGAGGCGTGTTCTCGGACAGATTTCTGTCACGGAAACGCCCCGCATTCCTGCTTAAGCGCTGTTCAGTCGGCACGGCCACGCGCCGTCGTCGCTGAACGGCTCCAGTCGGGAGAGTGTGTATTGGAAATACTTGGTCTGTTGGCGGTGGCCTATGTGGTCGCCTTTATCTACACTCTCGTTTCCAGCATTCGCAGTGCCAGCCGCATCAATACACTTGAGCGCGAAATCAAGGCTTTGAAAAGAATGCTGGCCGCTGGCCAACCGCCTGTGGCAACACCACAAGCTGTGCAGACCGAGGCCGCGCCGCATGAAACATTTTCTGGCGCAGAGGCACCAGCAAACGACGCCCCCGTCACCGATCCCGCCCTTCTGCCACAGGAGCAGGCCCCCTCACGCCCCGCCGATCCTGTCGCGCAGGATGTGGCCGTGGACCAGGAGACCGTCACAGAGACCGTGCCGGAGCAGCAGGTTGCAGCAGCAGCCCTGCCGCCGCGCGAAAGTTTCGAAAACCGTCTCGGCGCACGCTGGGCGGTGTGGGCCGGTGGCATTGCACTAGCGTTTGGCGGCATCTTCCTCGTCAAATATTCCATTGAAAGCGGCCTTCTCAGCCCGGCTGTCCGTCTGGCCATGGCCGGCATCTTCGGCCTTCTGCTGTGGGCAGCCGGTGAAGCCATTCGCCGCAAGGCCATGCCCAATGTCACGACCGCCTATTCCAATGCCATGATCCCCGGCGTGCTGACCGCAGCCGGATCACTGACGCTGTTTGGCGTGTTCTTCGCCGCCTATGGCATTTATGACTATATCGGCCCGACAACCACCTTCATCGCCCTTGGCCTGGTGGCCTTTGCCACCCTTGGGCTTTCGCTTCTGCATGGGCAGGCGCTGGCAGGGCTTGGGCTATTGGGTTCAATGCTGACACCGGCACTGATTTCCACGCAAACACCCAATATCTGGGCGCTGTTCATTTTCCTCACCATTTCTTGGGCAGCCACGGCAATTGCCTGCCGCAGCCAGAACTGGAAAATCGTGCCTGCCCTTGCCAATGCAGGGCTTGGCCTTTGGGCACTGGGTTATATCGGTGCCAGCGATGTCATCGATCTGCCACCGCCGACGCTTGCGCTTCTGGCGATGATAGCAGGCACAATCTTCATCTGGCCTGCCAAGGCATTTGATGATCTGCCGGAGGCAGCGGCAGCGGCAGCGGCAGCGACACCGGCCACCGAGGCCGAAAAAGCCGCTCAGGCAAGGTTGTCCGTGCGGATGCTGAAACTTCTTGCACGCCACCCCATCGCAATCAGCCTGACCGTCTCACTAGCTGCCGTATTGCCGGCACTTGCCATGGTACTGGCCACAGGCTCCAGCAATGTTCACCCCGGCTTTGCCATGGCAAGTGTCATCACCGCCCTTGCTGCTCTGGGTGCAAGCCGTCATTTTGCCGTATGGCCAGCAGTCTTTTCAGCGCTTGGTGCGCTGGCCATTACCACGCTGACAGCCCGTGGCATTTTCTATTTCTCGGGAATGATTACCGGCACCGACATCGCCCTACCGGCAGTCGCGCAAGGATATGGCACCGATATCGCCATTGCACTGGGGCTAGGCGTGGTCTTCCTGATCTGCGGTTTTGCCTTCCTCAAACGCAAGGGTGCGCAGGACGCCGATTTCGCACTGTTATGGGCCGGCATCGCGGCGATCATTCCCGTCTGGCTTGGCACAATAAGCTTTGTGGAATATGGCAATCTAAGCCGCGACTGGCTGCATGCCGCCTATGGTGTTGCCGTTGGCCTTGCGTTGCTGGCGGGCGCCGAGTGGCTGCATAAGCAAGACAAGGACGGCGCCTATCGCATACCGCTCAACCTGCTGGTTGTCGGTTCCTTTGCAGCCTTCACCCTCACCCTGCACACGCTGACAGACGGGCTGGCAACCACCGTGCTGCTATCGGTGCTGGGTTTCGCCTATGTTGTTGCAACACGGCAGCGCACATGGGATGCCCTGCCCTGGGTGATGGCAATTGCCAGTGTCGGTGTTCTCGGTCGTATTGGCTGGGAGCCAACCATCGTTGGCCCGCAAAATCTGGGCACCACGCCAGTCTTCAACGCCCTTCTGCCCGGTTACGGCATTCCGGCTGTGCTGGCCATTGCGTCTGCCTATCTGCTGCGCAACTGGCCTGAGCATCGCGCCAAAAACTTCC
The DNA here is from genome assembly GCF_032092815.1 of Agrobacterium sp. Classification (GTDB taxonomy): domain Bacteria; phylum Pseudomonadota; class Alphaproteobacteria; order Rhizobiales; family Rhizobiaceae; genus Agrobacterium. The sequence goes on from NZ_DAMDBP010000032.1 coordinate 30,520, forward strand.
TGCAGGCCATTGCCAGCCTCATGGGGCTGCTGGCGATTGCCATCCTCGTTCGTCACGCCATGAATGGCGGTGTGCTCGCCGACACGGTACCAACGCTCGGCGAACAGTCGATCTACACATTGCTGACCATCGGCATGTCAGGCGTGTTGATGACGCTCGATCTGAAGTCGCCAAGCCCGGTCTTCCGTTATGGCTCGATGATTGCCGGCGTCATTGCCATGGCCAATGTGCTGACCATGCATTTTGGTGCGCTCAACCCCTATTTCAGTGGCGAAAACACCGGCCCGTGGCCGTTCCTCAACCTGCTTTTGATTGGTTATTTGCTGCCCGGCCTCGCCTATGGTGGCCTTGCCTATTATGCACGGGACAAACGTCCGCTTCCCTATGTGGTAATGCTGGCGCTATCGGGTGCGGCCTTGCTGTTTGCGTGGGCAACATTGTCGGTGCGCCGTTTCTGGCAGGGCGAAAACATCGCAGACTGGAAAGGCTTCCTGCAAAGCGAGACCTACACCTATTCGGTGGTGTGGCTGGCAATCGGCGTGTTGTTGCTGGTGCTTGGCTCGAAGTTTGACGCCAAGAGCCTTCGCCTTGCCTCGGCAGCCCTCGTTCTTCTTGCCGTTGCCAAGGCCTTCCTGATCGACATGAGCAATCTTGAAGGTGTGTTGCGAGCGCTTTCCTTCATCGGTCTTGGCGTGGTGCTGATTGGCATCGGTCTGTTCTACCAGAAGATCCTGACGGGCAAATCGGCAGGTACGATCCTCGGTGACAGCAAGACATGATGTTGATTGCCATGACCGGTCCGTGGTTCTAAACAGCGGCAAAGACCAGAGGAAGAACCACATGCAGGCCCAGTCATTTGCCCCTTATGCCTCCCTTGCGGAGCAACTCATCGCCCATGCAACCGAAGGCGATGACGGTTCGCATGACCTTGCCCACATCCACCGGGTGTTTCGCAATGCCATGCGCATTCATGCCACGGAGGGCGGTAATGGTATGGTTCTGGCGGCAAGCGTGCTGCTGCATGACTGCGTGGCTGTCGAGAAGAACTCGCCATTGCGCTCGCAGGCCTCACGACTGGCTGCGGAAAAGGCCGAAGGCATACTGGCGGGCCTCGATTGGTCACCCGCTGATATCGAAGCGGTGAAACACGCCATCACCACACACAGCTTTTCTGCCAATCTCAAACCACAGACGCTGGAAGCGAAAATTCTGCAGGATGCCGACCGGCTGGACGCCATCGGTATGGTGGGTGCGGCACGCTGTTTCTATATTGCTGGCCGGCTCGGATCAGCACTTTATGATCCGAACGACCCGCTTGCCAAAGAGCGCCCCCTTGACGACAGGACATTTGCGATAGACCACTTCCAGACGAAGTTGTTCAAACTGGCCGATGGCTTCAACACCGAAACCGGCGGGGCACTGGCCAAACAACGGCATGACAGGTTGCAGCAGGTGCTGGATCTGTTTCTGGATGAAATCTGAGGAGGTTGGCATGCGCATATCGGCGCTGAATATCTATCCGCTGAAAAGCGCACGCGGCATTCCGCTTTCACAAAGCCCGATCACATGGGAAGGCCTGCCTGGCGACCGCCGCGCCATGTTCGTGCACGCCTCCGGTCAATTCATCACCCAGCGCGAACTGCCTGCCATTGCCCGCATCAACGCACTGCAATCCGGCAGCGGCCTTCGCCTGTCCACCGATACGGATGGCGAAATCCTGGCGCTACCCTCGTCGAAGCGCATGGATGTGGTGGTGTGGAAATCGCCCGTCAACGCCGCTGTTGCACCTGACGAGATCAACACCGTACTCTCCGGCTGGATGGGCACTGAACTCAAACTTGTTTTCTTCGATGACACATCCAGGCGCATTGCCTCGGAAGAATGGGCCGGTGATGAGACACCGGTGACCTTTGCCGATGGTTACCAGATTCTCGTCACCACCACCGCTTCCCTTGCCGCGCTGAATGAAAACATGGCTGCCAATGGTGAAGACAGTGTCGGCATGGATCGTTTCCGACCCAATATCGTGCTGGACACCGACGAACCTTGGGCGGAAGACCGTTGGGCAGCCCTTGAGATCAACGGCATTCGCTTCGATCTGGTCAAACCCTGCGCCCGCTGCATC
>NZ_DAMDBP010000032.1:32654-50777 GCF_032092815.1 Agrobacterium sp.
CGCGGGATGTCGCCTCCCCGATGAAGGCCATGGGGCGCCTGCGCATGTCTGCAGACCGGCGTGTACCCGGCCCGCTCTTTGGCTGGAATGTCACCCCGCGTGGCGAAGGGCAAATTGCCGTCGGCGATACGGCAATCATCATCGAAAGCCGCAATGAAGGCTGGGCGATCAAGAAACGCGCCTGAGCACTGAACAGTCAATCAGGAGCGCGGTTTAACCGCGCTTCTTTTCATAGCGCACATCACCCTTGTCGTCGGTACCGACGGCCACCCAGTTGCGCCGCTGATAAAAGCCATTTGCACGGATATCAGGTGAGGCATCCGTTTCCAGCCAGATGGTTTCATGGGTGGCAAAAAGCGCACCCTCTGCTTCATCCATCAAAAGATTGCCCAAACCCTTGCCTTCGAAGGATGGTTTGACGAACAGCGCAAACACCGAAGCATCCTCAAAATCCACCATGGCAAAGGCGGCGGCCTGTCCGTCCACTTCGGCGATCCATCCGCATGTTTCGCTTTCCAGCGCCTCGCTGACCACCTCTGGCGAAATGCCACGCTCCAACAACTGCTGGTGGGAGAGATGGTTCTGCGTCACGCTGGTCCGGATCTCGAAAATTGCATCAACATCAGTCGAACGGGCGCGGCGAACAACGGTCATCGGCAAGAAATTTCTTTTTAATTACAATGCATAGTACAGGCGTCTCTTCTGACAGCAAAAACAGCATTCATCAATGCGCATTATGCGCAACCTCAACAAAACTGATTGGCGCAAAAATATGATGAAAGCTAATATGGGGCTCTATCAGGAGATAATCTGAATGCCCGATTCCCTTCGCCAGCCGATGCCCTGGCTCATCATCATTGCCGGATCGCTGATCGCTGTCATGACATTTGGCCCGCGCTCCGCCATGGGCTTTTTCCAGTTGCCGATGTTACAGGACACCGGTTGGGACCGCTCGACGTTTGGTCTTGCCATGGCCTTCCAAAACCTGTTCTGGGGCATTGGCCAGCCATTCTTTGGGGCGCTTGCCGATAAATACGGTACTGGTCGCGTGCTTATTCTGTCTGGCATTCTTTACGCCAGTGGTCTGGTGTGCATGTCGTTTGGCACGTCGCCGTTTTGGCTGCATTTTGGTGGCGGCATACTGGTTGGCCTTGGCATTGCTGCCGGCTCATTCAGCGTCATCCTGTCGGCTTTTGCCCGCAACGTGACGCCGCAGCAGCGCACCATGGCTTTCGGCATCGGCACGGCTGCTGGTTCGGCCGGCATGTTCCTGTTTGCCCCGATCAGCCAGGGCCTGATCTCTGCCTATGGCTGGTCTTCAAGCCTTGTCTACATGGCGGCCATGATGTTGGTTGTGCCACTGCTGGCATGGCCACTGCGTGGCAACTCCACCTCCGGCACACAGTCACAGGCACAGTTCAAGCAGACAGCCGGTGAAGCCCTGCGTGAAGCGCTTGGCCATAAAAGCTATCTTCTGCTGACCACCGGTTTCTTCGTTTGCGGTTTTCAGGTGGCATTCATCACTGCACACTTCCCGGCCTATCTCGGTGATATCGGGATCGAACCACGTTATGCGGTGATTGCCATGGCGCTGATCGGCTTTTTCAACGTCATCGGCTCATTGGCGGCAGGCTACATCAGCCAGCGTTACTCCAAGCCCTATTTCCTGGCCTATATCTATATTGGCCGTTCCATTGCCGTCACGGCCTTCCTGTTGCTGCCACAGACGCCAACGACCGTGGTGATCTTTGCAGCTGTCATGGGGCTGTTGTGGCTTTCCACCGTTCCGCCAACCAATGCCCTGGTCGCCATCATGTTCGGCACACGCCATCTTGGCATGCTGGGTGGCGTGGTGTTCCTGTCCCACCAGATCGGCTCGTTCCTTGGTGTGTGGATGGGCGGATATCTCTACGACATCCTCGGCTCTTATGATCTGGTTTGGTGGCTGGGTGTCGGCATGGGAATCTTTGCGGCCATCGTTCACTGGCCAATCCGCGAACAGGCCGTCGAGCGGCCAGCACTCGCCTGAGGCGTTCAAACGGCCTTGTCGAGGGCCGTTTGTTCCGTTGCCAACAATGCCTTTAATGCCGCCTGGACGAAACCGTCGCGGGCGGCATTGTCATTCAGACCACGTGGTTCGTAGACATGCCGGTTGAGGAAATGCCCGGTCAGGCGGAAAGCGGCGGTCAGGCTTTCACAGGTCGCCGCCACCCTGCCCTCATGGCCAAGAAATGGCGGCAGCAGCAGCATGCGGTCCGCATAGGGCAAACCGGCAGCGCGGCAAACGGCACGGCCGGTCTTGGGTGAAACATAGACCAGCTCATTTCGCGTACCAGTCGCGGCACATTCCGTCAGATCCAGGCCAAAACCCAGATCGTTCAGCACGGCAAGTTCAAAGCGCACGAACAGTTCACCAGCATCGGCCGGATTGGCCATGTTTTCCAGGATGACATTCATCGCTTCAAACAGATGCGGGTGCGGATCACGCTCTGGCAGAAGCCGTAAAAGCGCGCCCATGGCCTGCACACCGTAAACGGCAGTCGCCGTTTCCATCAATTGGGCAGCACGCAACCGCAACGGCTCCATGCGGTATTCACCCATATGGTCATGCAGGCGTGCGCGCCAGGTCACATCCACCAGATTGCCCGGCTGCAACACCGGCTGCATGCTGCGGGAGCGGCCGGAGCGCACCATGCCCAGATGTCGGCCACGCGAACGGCTCATCACCTCGGCGATAACACTCGTTTCGCCGTGGCGTTTCACGCCAAGAATGATCGCCTCGTCCTGCCACTGCATGGAATTAACTGCCGCATTGCTGATTCAACGTAGTTTACAGCATCGCTTGCGAAAGCGGAATTGGCTTAAGGCTCCTTCATATCCAGCCTTGCCGCCTTTTCGTGGTCACCCAGCAGGTTAGCCACGAAGCTTGCGAACTCACCATCATCAAAGGGTTTGCCCAGCACAAGTGATTGCTTCAAATCGTCGGGGAAACCGCTGGTATCGCTGTAACCGCTGATAAAACCGAAAGGGATTTGACGCGTGGCCAGATCACGGGCCAGATCAAAGCTGGTTTCGCCTGATATGTTCACATCAAGCAAAACGCAATCATAGTCGCCTTTTTCCAATGCCAAAACGGCACCAGCCAGCGACGTTGCGATATCAACCGTGTCAAACCCCATGCCAAGCAAGGTCGTCTCGATATCAAGCGCGACGAGATATTCATCTTCCAGCACGAGAGCCCGTTGCCGCACCATATCTTCTATCTACCCTCACGCGTATGCCCAGCACCTCGCAACACTGCGAACCCGTTTTATGGAATCGCAAATGTGGACACCGACGTCATTTAAAAAAGACATGTCGTAAGGTGATAAGGTCAGATAAATGGCCGGGCCTTTTTGCCGTTGCCATCCCAGCCGGCGAGGTCAGCCAATCCCTTTTCATCAAGCACCAGACAGCCACGATCCGTCCAGCGTAAGAGATTACGATCCGACAGCTTGCGCAGGGTCTTGTTGGTGTGAACGATGGAAAGGCCAAGCGTATCTGCCACGTGCTGCTGGGTCACCGGCAGCGTATCGTCCTTGCCGACAAGATTGACGGAGCGTGCCTTGCTGTAAAGAAAGGCAATCAGATAGGCAGCGCGTTCAAGCGCGGTTCGCCGCCCGATGCTGAGCAAGTGGCTGTCCAGCATGCGTTCTTCGCTGGCAGCAATCCAGGTAAGGTCATAAGCAAGTGTCGGATGATCGGTGAAAAGATTGTTCAGCCTGCCCCGTTCAAACACGCACAGGGTAACCGGAGACAGCGCCTCCACAGAATGCTGCATTTCTCCCATGACCGTGCCTTGCAGGCCGACAAGGTCGCCCGGCATGACATAGTTGAGGATTTGGCGGCGGCCATCTTCCAGCGTCTTGTAACGAAATCCCCAGCCATGCAGCACCGTATAGAGGTGGGCGCTGTGTGATCCTTCCATCAGGATCAGCGCGCCGGGTTCGACAGACAGTTCCCCCGTCTTAAAGCGGGAAACGAAAGCCAGTTCTGTGTTGGAAAAATCCCGGAAATGCGGCATCTGCCGCAAGGGACAGTGTTCACATGGGGTGGTTGAGGATCCAGCTGGACTGCGAGGGGTCATTGATTCTCAAAACGGTTGGGAACAATTGAGTTATGCGAGTATCAACCCGCACACTCAAAAATTGTTCCAACCATTCGTTGAAAAGCTGGCTTAACCCTTGGGGAATTCCAGACCCATTTCGCGGAACCGCTCGGGGTCATTGCCCCAGTTTTCACGGACCTTCACGAACAGGAACAGATGCACGGTCTGCTCCAGAATTTCCGATAGTTCCTTGCGCGATGCGGTGGAAATGGCCTTGATCGCCTCACCGTTCTTGCCAAGCGCAATCTTCTTCTGGCTGTCACGCTCGACATAAATCACCTGCTCGATGCGAACAGAGCCATCCTTGCGCTCTTCCCACTTTTCCGTTTCAACATGCGAAGCGTAGGGAAGTTCCTGATGCAACCGCAGGAACAGTTTCTCGCGGGTGATTTCCGCCGCCAGCTGACGCATTGGCAGATCGGAAATCTGGTCTTCCGGATAATACCAAGGGCCTTCCGGCAGCTTGTCCGCGAGATAATCCATCAGGTCATCACAGCCGGAACCATTGGTGGCCGAGATCATGAAGGTGCGTTCGAAATTGACTTCGGCATTGGCAGCCGCTGCCAGTTTCAGAAGATCTTCGCGCTGAACCTGGTCAATCTTGTTGAGGCACAGAATCTTTGGTTGTGGCACATCCTTGAGACCGGTGAGAATGGCCTCAGCGTCGCCTTTCAGGCCGCGCTCACTGTCAATCAGCAGCAGGATGACATCGGCATCCTTCGCACCACCCCAGGCCGACGTCACCATGGCGCGGTCCAGCTTGCGGCGCGGCTTGAAGATACCGGGTGTATCCATGAAAACGATCTGCGCATTGTTATGAATGGCAATGCCGCGCATCACGGCGCGCGTCGTCTGCACCTTGTGGCTGACGATCGAAACCTTGGCGCCGACCAACCGGTTGACCAGCGTCGACTTGCCCGCATTCGTCGGACCAATCAGCGCGACGAACCCGGAATGGGTTGGGCCGGCAGCAACGGTTTCGTCGCTCTGGCCTTCGGTGTTTTCATGTTCGGTCATAATGTCCAATCAGTCTGCGGCGGGCGTTTTTTGCCAGACGCCTTCTCGTTCGAGTAATCTGGTGGCGGCAACCTGTTCGGCGGCACGCTTGGAGCGCTCAACGCCCGTTTCCGGTGCTACGCCGGGAATTTCCACGGTCACTGTAAAGCGCGGATCGTGATCCGGTCCGCTGCGATCGTCAACCCTGTAAGATGGTGTGACGGCAAAACGGGCATGCGCCCATTCCTGCAGCTCGGTCTTGGCATCCCGACGTCCCGCATCGATGCGGGTTGCACGCTTTTGCCAGAACTTCAAAATGAAGCGGCGTGATGCTTCCAGACCACCATCGAGATAGATCGCGGCAATCAGGCTTTCCACCACATCGGCCCGCACGTTGAGCATGCTTTTGCCCGTCAGCTTCTTCACATCGGCGCCGGTGCGAATAAAATGATGCAGGCCCATTTCATCGGCTATGGCGGCGCAGGATTCGGCGCTGACAAGCTGGTTCAGGCGAACGGACAGTTCGCCTTCTGCTGCAGAACGGAAGGTGGAGAACAGAAGTTCTGCAACACACAGTCCCAGAACGCGGTCGCCCAGAAACTCGAGGCGCTCATAGTTTCCGGCAGATGCGGAGCGGGCGCTTGCATGGGTCAAGGCGCGATCAAGTCGCGCCTTTTCCGTAAATACGTGGCCAATCAGCTCCTCGATGCGGCCAATTTCCTCTGCCGAAAGAGGTTTTGCCTTGCTCATTCCACGACCTTGAACAGTCTATCCCAACGCATGTTGGCAGGCCATTTCCAGAATTCGCGGAACGACGTGTCATTGCCCAGCGAGAAGAAGATGATGCTGGCGCGACCGATCAGGTTTTCAGCTGGCACGAAACCAACGTCAAAACGACTGTCGAGAGAGTTGTCGCGGTTGTCACCCATGAAGAAATAATGGCCTTCCGGAACAACGAATTCACGGGTGTTGTCGCCGCGCGAATCCTGCACCTGATCCAGCGTGTCAAACGAAACGCCATTATCGAAAGTCTCACGGAAGACCGGAACATCCGACCCCGGATCCAGACGGTAATCCGAGGTGAAGGTGCCATCGGGCTGCTTTGGAACAGGCTTGCCATTGATGAACAGCACGCCATTGGTCACCTGAACGCGGTCGCCCGGCAGACCAACAAGACGCTTGATATAATCAACTTCAGGGTTTGGCGGCAGGCGGAACACGATGATGTCACCACGCTCTGGCTCGCTTGCAAAAATGCGTCCCGAGAACAGGTTTGGCGAAAATGGCAGCGAATATTTCGAATAGCCATAAGAGAACTTGTTCACGAACAGGTAGTCACCCACCAGCAGCGTCGGCATCATCGAGCCCGACGGAATGGTGAACGGCTGGAACAGAACTGTACGAATAACCATGGCAAGCAGCAGCGCCTGCACGATAACCTTGATGTTTTCCCAAAGGGCGTTCTGCTTCTTTTCAGCTTTATCGGACACTTAAAGACCTGCCTGCTCGTTCCTAAAATCGAAGACTTCTCTAGAGCCTTTCCAGCGTAAAGGAAAGTATTCTGTTTGGCAGCCGGAGAACGGACGCCATGGCACCCGGCTCGCACCGCCATTTATCAAGGTTTTATCGGCCTTGCCTCGATAATCACAAATGCCTGAGCGTATGGGAACTCGTCCGTAATCGTCAGGTGAATGAAAGCCTCGTGGCCTTCGGGCAGCAATTTTGCCAGATGTTCCCCTGCCCCGCCACTCAAGGCCATGGTCGGCTTGCCGCCCGGCAGGTTGACAACTCCCATATCGGCCCAGAACACGCCTTGGGCGAGGCCGGTCCCCAGAGCCTTGGAACAGGCTTCCTTGGCTGCAAAACGCTTGGCGTAGGACGCTGCCCGGTTTTTTCGGCCATCGGATTTGGCGCGCTCAATTGGCGTGAAACAGCGATGGGTAAAGCGCTCACCAAAACGCTCAATCGACTTTTCGACGCGGCGAATGTCGATGAGATCGCTGCCGATGCCAACAATCATGCGGAAATTCCTGTGTCATTACGGGGAAGAGAAACCGTTTGCGGCATGACCTGCAAACGCTGGCGGCGCATGGCGCGCATCAGCACCAACACACCGAAATAGGCAATGGTTGCGCATATCAGCGCTGGCACCGCTGAACCGACAACCATCGGCTCCAGCACAGGCCGCCAGATCTGGCGAAAATCCATGTGATGAAGAAGGGATTCGAAATTAAGATGCTCAACGGTGGCAGCACCCTGCCGACCCAAAAGCAGATGGCCTATTTCCCATGTCGACGCCCAGATGAATGGCAATGTCAGGGGATTGGCTATGGCCGTTCCGAGGGCGGCAGCCACGAGACTGACCCGCAATACAAAACCGATCGCCAGAGCGAGAAGAATATGGACACCGAGAAATGGCGTCCACGCAACGGCAACACCGATGGCAAAGCCTGCCGCAACCGAATGCGGCGACGCCGAGAGGCGTGAAAGTCGCAGCGCCAGATAGCGAAACGAACGCTTGAACCCCTTGCGCGGCCAAACCAGCGCGCGCAATCTTTCCACAAATCCAGCAGGTTTTTTCCGGCGAAATGGCATCTGGTCAGTTTATTGCATCGTCTCAAAACCGCCAAGCGGTGTTTGTTACGAAATACAACCCTTCAAAGCCCTGCCGTAAAACCGTTTGGATTAGCGACGGAACAGGCCACGATCAATTTCGCGCTGACGAAACTCAAGATCAACCTGCGACATCGAAGCATTGAGGTAGTCGAACTCGCGTTCCTGAACAGTCTTACCACGAACAGCACGAGCAATCTTGCGAATTGGGTTAAACATAATCTTGTCCTTTTCTTCAAACCGGCGCCGCGATCATTTTCCGCTGGCTCGCCGTGAACTTTGTTTCTGTATTCTGAAAAGGAATATAGTCGTGCACGGGCAACTTGACTACAGACATGAAAACGCCGCTGATATGCACCCAATGCATATCAGCGGCGTACAAGTCTATTTAGAGTGCAAATTCTGCCTCAATCGAAGGCACGAGTGACAGTTGATACGCAATCCAAGTCTTTAAGCTGCGACTGGAGCTGGTTGAGCTGACGCAAATCCCAGACTTCAACATCCAGCGACAGCTCGGAAAAGTCCGTACCGATGCGGATCATGTTCAGACTGCGAATATTGACATCCAGCGTAGCTATGGACTGGGCAACCGATGCCAGCGTGCCGGGCTCATTGAGCGCATTGATCATCAACCGCGCCATGAACCGTGATTTGTTGGCTTCATCAAGGTCCCACCGCACATCGATCCAGCGTTCCGGCTCATCATCGAACCGCTGAAGGGCCGGTGACTGGATCGGGTAGATGGTAATGCCCTTGCCCTTTTCCATGATACCGACAATCCGGTCACCCGGAACTGCACCTGCGGCCCCGAAATGCACATCGACATTGCCGGACAGACCACGGATCGGCAGTGGGTCCGGTCCTTCGGCGATTTCGGCGGCGCCATCGTCCTCAAGAACCGACCGTGACTTGCCGGGGATTTTGAAGACCATGCCGGAGGCACTGCGCATATTGAACCAGCCATCGTCGCCATTCAGCTTCACGGTGACGCGCTCATCCTGATAATCCGGATAAACCGCGCGCAACACGTCGAGCGACGACATCTCGCCGCGGCCGACCAGCGCAATGGCGTCCTCAACATCCTTTTGTGCCAGACGATGCAGAGCTGGCTTCAACGCGTCGCGCGAGAAGACCTTGCCGGCACGCTCAAAGGTGCGCTCGAGGATACGATAACCGAGGCCCGCATATTGCTTGCGGATGGCCATGCGGGTGGCACGGCGAATGGCGGCGCGCGCCTTGCCAGTCACCACGATTTCTTCCCAGGCGGCAGGTGGCACCTGTACGCCGGAGCGAATGATCTCCACCTCGTCGCCGTTGCTGAGGCGCGTCACCAGCGGCATGATACGGCCGTTGATCTTGGCGCCAACGGTGGTGTCGCCAATGTTGGTGTGAACCGCATAGGCAAAATCGATGGGCGTTGCGCCGCGTGGCAGCGCAATCAGCTTACCCTTGGGCGTAAAGCAGAAAACCTGGTCCTGGAAAAGTTCGAGCTTGGTGTGCTCCAGAAACTCTTCCGGATTGTCCCCTTCCGCCAGCGCCTCAATAGTGTGGCGCAGCCAGGAATAAGCGTTGGATTCCGGCGAAAGCAGATCGCCCTCCCCGTTCTCACCATCCTTGTAGAGCGAATGCGCGGCGATGCCGAACTCGGCGATTTCATGCATGCGCTTGGTGCGGATCTGCAGCTCGATACGCTGGCGAGACGGACCAACGATGGTGGTGTGGATTGAACGGTAATCGTTTTGCTTCGGTGTAGAGATGTAATCCTTGAAGCGGCCGGGCACCACGCGCCAGCGCGTATGCACGATGCCGAGCGCACGGTAACAGGACGAAATATCATCGACCAGAATGCGGAAACCGTAGACATCGGAGAGCTGCTCGAAGGACAGCGACTTCGACTGCATCTTGCGGAAGACAGAATAGGGCTTCTTCTGCCGGCCCTTGACCATGGCACCGGTGATACCATTGGCAACCAGGAGATCGCGCAGCTCGTCCTCGATCTTCTTGACCAGACCCTGGTTGCGCTCTTCAAGCTCGCTCAGCCGTTTGGTGACGGTCTCGTAGGCTTCAGGATTGAGATAGCGGAAGGACAGATCCTCCAGTTCATCACGCATATCCTGCATACCCATGCGGCCAGCAAGTGGCGCATAGATTTCCATGGTTTCTTCGGAGATGCGGCTGCGCTTGTCGGCAGGCATATACTCCATGGTACGCATGTTGTGCAGGCGATCGGCCAGCTTGACGAGCAGAACCCGCACATCGTCGGAGATGGCAAGCAGCAGCTTGCGCAAGTTTTCGGCCTGCTTGGCCTTCTTGCTGACCAGATCAAGCTTCTTGAGCTTGGTCAGGCCTTCCACGAGGCGGCCGATATCCTCGCCGAACAACTCGTCGATTTCCTGACGCGTGGCGCTGGTGTCTTCAATCGTGTCATGCAGGAGGGCAACGGCGATGGTGGATTCATCGAGGTGCATCTCTGTCAGGATGGCGGCAACTTCAAGCGGGTGCGAAATGTAGGGGTCACCATTGGCACGCTTCTGCTGGCCATGTTTCTGCATCGCATAAACATAGGCCTTGTTCAGCAGCGCCTCATTCGCATCCGGCTTGTATTTTTGAACTCGCTCAACGAGTTCGTATTGCCTCATCATTGGAAACCAACCGCCATTAAAAAGAAAGCGCGCCAACCTGTTAGATTGGCGCACAATTCTGCATCATATGGGATCAAATTATGACAGCAAAGATTTACAGACGGTAACCGCCTGCCCTGGCCGACATAAAGAGAATCAATAATCGTCGCTTTTTTCCGGCGCAACGAGGCCTTCGATGCCAGCCAGCAGATCCTCTTCCGACATCTGGTCGAATGTGATTGCTTCTGGCTGATCGTCGTCTTCGACGTCGGACGATGCAGCATTTGCCGCAACGGCAGCTGGATCGGGTTCTGGCTCATCCACTTCAACATGCTTCTGCAGCGAGTGGATCAGGTCTTCCTTGAGGTCGTCAGGAGACAGGGTTTCATCAGCAATCTCGCGCAACGCCACGACCGGGTTCTTGTCGTTGTCGCGATCGATCGTGATCTGCGAACCTTGCGAGATCTGCCGTGCGCGGTGGCTTGCCAGCAACACCAGCTCAAAACGGTTGTCTACCTTATCAATGCAGTCTTCTACTGTGACACGGGCCATTGCCTGTCCTTTGCGGTCGTTATATCGCTTGTATGCTTGCCCGATACAGGGATTGGGCACAAAATTCAAGTTTTTCGTGAATTGCCGTCACTTTAGCATGATTTGCGCATTCTTTGCGCTTTTCGGTGAATTATCAGCCACAATTGACTTGGAATAAAGCTGAACCTCGAATAATGAACTTTATATGACGTGCTCATAATGTATGATGAGCCACTAAAGTGATTTGCTACAACCGGTTTTAAAAATCTCGGTCAGCACTTCTGGCCAGCATTTATGAGGAAGGACTAACCATACATGTTCGATCCCCGAGAGAAAATTGCTCTCTTCATCGACGGCGCAAATCTCTATGCAGCTTCCAAAAATCTCGGCTTTGATATCGACTACCGCAAGCTGCTAAAAGCTTTCCAGAAAAGAGGCTACCTTCTGCGTGCGTATTATTACACCGCACTCATCGAAGACCAGGAATACTCGTCCATCCGTCCGCTGATCGATTGGCTTGACTATAACGGCTACAAGGTCGTGACGAAGCCCGCCAAGGGGTTTACCGACTCCATGGGGCGTCGCAAGATCAAGGGCAACATGGACATCGAACTTGCTGTTGACGCCATGGAGCAATCCAGCACCGTCGATCACCTCGTCATCTTTTCCGGCGACGGTGACTTCACCACGCTTGTTGATGCATTGCAGCGTAGGGGTCGCAAGGTTTCCATCGTGTCGACCATGTCTACGCAGCCACCAATGATTGCTGATGACCTGCGTCGTCAGGCCGACCATTTCATCGACCTCGTCTCGTTGAAAGCGGAGATTGGCCGCGACCCGTCTGAAAAACCGCAACGTGTTACCGAAGGTGCAATTCAGGAATAAAATCTTGTTCTGGAATTTATACTTCACACTCACAAGACCGCACCGTCGAAAAGCATAAGGCTTGGGCAGTGCGGTTTCGTTTTCTACAGCGCCGTTGTTTTTGAATTTCTGATTTTATTGCATGTGCGAATATCGCATTATCTTTAAAACCTGCAACATTCATGAAATAAAACTAAGAACACCTAGAATTTGCCCAAAATAAAATTCTTCCGAAATTTTTTTTTGACTTCATTTAACGCAAAATATTCTTGCTAAGCATTCAGCAAGACAATTCGCACTCACGAATATATGAGTTTTGCGCAATTCAATCCGTAGAAAATGACGGATTTTCCTTGCCGGCAGTTATATCACCGAATCCTATGTTAGGAATTGATTAAGCCTAATTGTGGCCTTGTCATTTCATGGGACCGAGAGAATTTTCTCCGCGGGTAAATGAACGAGTCAAATTGATGAGCGGCAAGCAAAACAACTATCAGGCACTGGAAGAACGGCTTTCCTTTTTGGGGATAGGCGCTAACCAAAAGCGCGACCTTCACAACATCATGCCTGTGATTACAGATTCGCTGAGCGGCTCTCTGGACGCATTTTACAGCAAGGCAAAAACGGTCCCCCATACGGCCAAGTTCTTCGCCAACGATGCGCATATCGCCCATGCCAAAAGCATGCAGGTCAAACATTGGTCCCGCATCGCAACGGGCCGGCTCGATGAGGACTATGTGCAGGCGGTGAGCGCCATCGGCCGCACCCATGCCAAACTTGGGCTGGAACCGCGCTGGTACATTGGTGCCTATGCGCTTGTCGTTGAAGGTATCGTCAAGGCGTTGATTGAAAATCAGCTGAAAGGTTTTCTCTATGACAGCAAGGCCAAGGCGTTGACCCGCGACATATCCGTGGTGCTCAAAGCCGCTTTGCTCGACATGGATTACTCCATTACAGTTTACCTTGATGCACTGGCCGAAGAGCGCGAAAAAGCCGAAGGCCAGCAGCGCCAGATGAAGGAAGAGCAGGAAAATGCTCTTGATGTTCTCAACCTTGCGCTGAATAAATTGGCCGGCGGCGACCTCGCCACCAAACTTGATGCAACGCTTGCTGCACAATTTGAATCGCTGCGTGATAATTACAACCAGGCCATCGGCAATCTTTCCAAAGCATTCTCCGATATTGTTGCAGAGACACACAAGATTTCCGCCAATACGCGCGAATTGACGACGTCGACAGACGACATGGCGCGCAGAACGGAACAGCAGGCTGCCGCACTAGAAGAAACCTCAACGGCAATCGAGCAGATCACCACCATTTCCCGCCAGTCTGCCCAGCGTACACGCGAGGCGGAAAACATTGTGCGCAGTTCCGCCCAGGAGGCCAACAAGTCTCGTGATATCGTTGCCGAAACCGTTCACGCAATGGGCGCGATCGAAGAATCGTCGCAAAAGATTACCCAGATCATAGGTGTGATTGACGAAATCTCCTTCCAGACCAACCTTCTGGCGCTCAATGCTGGCGTTGAAGCTGCTCGCGCTGGTGAAGCCGGAAAGGGATTTGCGGTGGTTGCGCAGGAAGTTCGTGAACTGGCACAGCGCTCGGCTTCTGCCGCCAAGGAAATCAAGACCCTGATCGACAAGTCCTTTGCTGATGTGTTGCACGGCGTTTCTCTCGTCAACAAGACAGGCGAAGCTCTGCATTCCATCGGTGAAAAGGTGGACAGCATTCAGGAGCATATCGGCGCGATTTCGACGGCCGCACAAGAGCAGGCTGCCGGCATTCAGGAAATCCATACTGCCGTTACCAGCATGGATCAGCTGACCCAGCAAAATGCTGCCATGGTTGAAGAGACCAATGCGGCAACCCATGGCCTCAGCGACATCAGCAGCAGCCTTGCCGATCTGGTCTCCCGCTTCAAGGTTTCGACGCAGATGAGCTATGAACAACCGGTCTACCGCGCAGCATAAGCTGTGACAGAACAAACAATAAGGGCGCCCAACACATGTTGCGGCGCCCTTTTTTATTTCGATATCAAGCCCGTTTTACTGGCAAAGTCATCCTATCGGGAATCACCCTTGAGAAGGCGAGACTTCTGGCGATTCCAATCGCGCTCCTTCTCCGTCTCGCGCTTGTCGTGCAACTTCTTACCCTTGCCCAAGGCAAGTTCCATTTTGGCGCGGCCACGGTCGTTGAAATAAATCTTGAGCGGAATCAGCGTCATGCCTTCGCGGTTGATGGCCGAGCGCAAGCGACCGATTTCGCGCTTGGTCAGCAAAAGCTTGCGGCGGCGGCGTGGCTCATGATTGAAGCGGTTGGCCTGCAGATATTCAGGCAGATGCGAATTGATGAGCCAGATTTCATCGCCTTCGTCAGACGCATAAGATTCGGCGATGTTCGCCTTGCCTTCACGCAGCGACTTGACCTCGGTGCCGGTGAGTACCAAGCCGACTTCATAGGTATCAATGATCTCGTAATTGAAGCGTGCCTTGCGGTTTTCCGCGACAATCTTCTTCACCGTGCGCTGACTGCCTTTGGGAGCCATGGTTTCCGATCCGCCTTTTGTCGTTTTTTTGTTATGTCGTCGCGTTGTGTGCGCAGACGGCTTTATACGCCTTATTTAGTGCAGGCATGCCGGAATGTGAAGGCGCGCCAAGTAAGCGCGCCTCACGCAATGCTAATCAGTTCATAAGGCCGGCATGTTTCAATGCCGCATCAATCGCACTTTCCGTTGCCGGCTCCAGTGCGCTCATCAGTGGCGAGCGCACTGTTCGGTTGATGCCACGAATTTGCGACAGCGCATATTTTGCACCACACACGCCAGGCTCCATGAAAATAGCCTTGTGCAGCGGCATCAGACGATCCTGATACTCAAGCGCAAGTTCATAATTTCCGGCCTGCATCGCGGCCTGGAATTCCGCGCTCAAACGCGGGGCAACATTTGCCGTGACAGAGATGCAGCCGACGCCACCATGGGCGTTAAACCCGAGGGCTGTGGCATCTTCGCCGGACAGCTGAACGAAATCCTTGCCGCAGGAGATGCGCTGCTCGGACACACGCTCAATCTTGCCGGTGGCGTCTTTGACGCCGACAATGTTTTTGTGTGCCTTGGCCAGCGCTCCCATCGTTTCCGGGCTCATGTCGATGACCGAGCGTGGCGGAATGTTGTAGATGACGATTGGCAGGTTCACAGCGTCGGCAATGGCCGAGAAATGAGAAAACAAGCCCTTCTGGGTCGGCTTGTTATAATAAGGTGTCACCACCAGCAGAGCATCCGCACCAACATCCTGCGCGTGTTTGGCAAGTTCGATGGCTTCACGTGTGTTGTTGGAACCAGCGCCTGCGATGACTGGAACCCGTTTATCCGCGACCTCCACGCACAGCTCCACGACACGTTTGTGCTCATCGTGGGAAAGGGTTGGCGATTCGCCAGTCGTGCCAACCGGCACAAGACCGCTGCTGCCTTCCGCGATCTGCCACTCAACGTGAGCGGCGAAAGCCGTTTCATCCACCGCGCCGGTAGCGGTAAACGGAGTAATGAGGGCGGGAATGGATCCCTTGAACATGCAAAGCTCCTTGCGACTGGCTATCCACGCTTCAGCCGCATTTCCATGGTTAAAACCGCCACACATTAGTTCCGGTCTTATCAACGGACAAGCATGCAAGGGCGCTATTTTCTGCTAAAAAGCCAAATGATGTGACAGTTTTATTTCTCAAACCGTCATCATCACGCCCTGACAGGCCGCTCAATGATAATTGATCGAATTTGAAGCGTTACGGTAAGGTTTCGTTAATGCAGCAGGCAGTTAATGGAAGGTGAATTTCCAAAGTTGTGAGTGACGGGATGAAAAAGACGGCGATAACCTTTTTGGCTGCCAGTTTGAGCGCTGGGGTGTGGCACGCTTTTGCCTCACCTGTGCCCGAGACTTCGCCCCTGCCCGCATCTGCGCCATTGCCCTATGTGCGCCCGAACACGCCAGCGCCTTTCGCTGCTCCCAACCCCGACATTATTACCGGTGCTATTCCCCGCACAAGCAGGCCTGGCGATGTCACAGCGTTGAAAACCGGGCTGGATGCTCTGTCATCGCGCGACGCTGCCCGCGCAATTGCAATTCGCAATGGATTGGCAGCAGACAGTCTTGATCGTCATATTCTGACCTGGGCAATAGCCGTCTCCGGCATGAAGGATGTTCCCTCCTCTGAAATTGCCACGGCGCAACGCGAGCTGAAAGGGTGGCCGGGCGTTACAACGTTCCGCGCCAATTCGGAGCGCGCGCTGCTGCGCGAAAACCCGCCGACCGCGCGGGTATTGGCGGCGTTCGGCAAAACCCAGCCTGAAACCGCGGAAGGCGCCATCATTCTTTCGCGCGCCCTGATGGCCAATGGTCAGTCAGCCGAGGCCGCGGCCAATATCCGCCGCATCTGGCTGCGTGAGGGCATGGACAAGGATCTTGAGGATCAAATCCTCAAGGAGTTTTCATCGTTTCTGACAACGAGCGATCATAAGGCCCGAATGGATTACCTCATGTATCGCAGCCGGATTAGTCAGGCCAAGCGATTTGCTGACCTTGGCAAGGCGCAGTCGCTTTACAAGGCATGGGCTGCCGTTCTGCAGAGATCCAGCAACGCCCCTGCGTTGCTCAACGCCGTTGATAAATCATGGACAGGCGATCCGACTTTCCTGTTTGCCCGCATCGAGTATTTGCGCAGCCAGCTCAAATATCAGGAAGCAGCCAAACTGCTCGAACAAATGCCGCGGGATAAGGCAAAACTCGTCAATCCCGGTGAGTGGTGGAATGAACAACGCATTATTGCGCGCGGTTTGACCGATCTGGGTGATTTCAGGCAGGCCTACCGGATTGTTGCCAACCATGCAGCGACCTCTGCGACTGACGTTGCCGATGCCGAGTTTCATGCCGGCTGGTATGCGTTGCGGGCACTAAACGACCCAAAAACCGCGGAAAAACATTTCCAGAAGCTGCTCGACACATCCAACCGACCACTTTCCGCGTCTCGCGCCTATTACTGGCTGGGCCGTGCAGCCGAAGCTGGCGGCGAGGGCAATGCGCGCGACTATTTTTCAAAGGCCGCCAACCATCCTGGCACCTTTTACGGACAGTTGGCTGCTGCACGAATCGGCGTCAAGACGCTTAACGTCACCTATCCAACGCCTAGCAATACGGACCGGCAGGTTTTCGCCTCCCGTGAAGCCGTACGTGCGATTGATCGACTGGAAGCGGCTGGCTATAGCTGGCGGGCTGACAGCCTCTACCGGGCGCTTTCTCAGCAGCTGGACAGCGCAGGCGAACTCGCTATCCTGGCGGCTCGCGCTGAACGCAATGGCAACCATCAGGTTTCGCTGCAAATCGGAAAGACAGCCTTTTCGCGCGGTATAGATGCTGCCGCCCTAGCCTATCCGCTTGGCGTCATTCCTGATAGCGCCAATATTTCAGGTTCGGGCAAAGCGCTGGCCTATGCCATCGCCAGGCAGGAAAGCGCATTCAACCCAGCCGCCATATCGCCGGCCGATGCCCGCGGTCTGCTCCAGCTTTTGCCGGGGACGGCGAAGGGCGTTGCCAGCCGCCATGGTCTGACCTTTACGCCAGCCAAGTTGACCAGTGACGCGGGATATAATGCAACGCTGGGTGCTCACTATCTCGGTGAGCAGATCGATGCCTTTGGCGGGTCGTATATCCTGACCTTCATCGCCTATAATGCCGGTCCTAAACGTGTTCCCGAGTGGATTACGCGATATGGTGACCCGCGTGGCAAACCGATTGATGAGGTTGTCGACTGGATTGAACGCATCCCCTTCCCTGAGACACGCAACTACGTGCAACGGGTGATGGAGAATTATCAGGTGTATAAAACACGCCTCGGCCAAAAATCCGATATCGTCTACGACCTGCGCAACGGCCGCTGATCTCGCTCAGGCCTTGTCCTGATTGCACCGCGCAAGCGCATGCTCAATGAATGCGTTTGCCTGCCTTAAAATTGCGACGGAAGGCGGTCTGTCTCGGCTGTGCGCGTCACTCAGCTACAAAAGCTTCAAGCTTTGGACAACCCTCGGCTTTTTTGGGGCCACCCCTTTGCCAGATCATTCTTGACACAGCTTAGACGGTCTTGGTGACTACTTGCACCGCTCGTCCAAACGTTGAACGAGCCATCGCGTAGCGATGTCTTAGTACCCGCTGGCGTACTGGGGAAATACCTTCCAAAACATAAAAGCCCGGCATTTCTGCCGGGCTTTCACTAATCGACCAGAGGTCAGATTAGAACGAACGGGTCAGACGAACCCAACCAGAAGTGTTGTCGTCGCCAACGTCTGGGCTTACGTAGTCAACAGTCGCA
>NZ_DAMDBP010000033.1:0-300 GCF_032092815.1 Agrobacterium sp.
TCTCGGCTTGAGGCGAATGGCGTCGATATACGGCTGTCCAGCCTTGCGGTCTTAGCGCATGCCCTTGAGCTGGAAGTTGCTCTTGTTCCGCTTAAAGCCGTGCCTGCTGTAAACTCTATTACACGTCAGACGTCCAAACATCAGCCGTTCCAACCTACGGCTATCAGCAAGGAACTGCGGCGTGTTCAAGTCGTGATCCGCGCGCTGCAGATCAGGTTACCCGGGATACCCAATCTGGATACGTTGAGAAAAGCACATGCCGCCCTGAAGCAGCTGACGATCGACATTAATTTCCTAGAC
>NZ_DAMDBP010000033.1:310-41216 GCF_032092815.1 Agrobacterium sp.
AGACGCCCTCCGCGATATCCGGACACTTTTGGAACAGATACAACAATCACAAAAGGACTGGGCTGAGATCGCAGAAGCAACGCGAAGGATTCGCCAGCTCCGCAATACGATTGTCCACACACTTGCGTCATCGGAAACACAGGACAAACCCCGCCCTGCCTACTCACTGGATGGGGATGACGATGCCTGACGTTTCCATTCTAAAAATACGTCTGCACGGACAAGAGATCGGCACCATCACCTATGTCGGCGGCGAAAAGACCCTGTTCGCTTTCAATGACGACTATATTGAGAACCCTGACAGGCCGATACTCGGCCTGCGGTTCAAGGATCAGTTCGGGGAACTCCTGACCGACTTTCGACCCTACAAGGTCAGGTTGATGCCATTCTTCTCTAACCTTCTCCCTGAGGGCCATTTGCGCAAATACCTTGCTGCGAAGGCGGACACCCATCCTGATCGCGAATTTTTCCTTTTTTGGGTACTTGGGCAGGATCTCGCAGGTGCTGTCAGCGCAGTGCCAGCCGATGGTGAAGCATGGCCGGACCAAGTTCACCAGGAACTCAATAAAGACGATGGTCAAGCGGCGGCGCGAGACGCATTGCGGTTTTCGCTGGCGGGAGTGCAACTAAAGTTTTCCGCTGTGAATGATGCGAACGCGGGACTGACAATCCCGGCGAACGGCATCGGTGGTGACTGGATCGTAAAACTTCCCTCACGAGAATTCGCTCATGTTCCCGAAAACGAGTTCTCAATGATGACGCTGGCCAAAATGGTCGGTATGGACGTACCCGCGATTGACCTAGTCGATGTGAGTTCGATCCGCAATTTGCCGAATGGTATCGAGCGGATAGGCCCCAAGGCGTTCATCATTGAACGGTTCGACCGTACCGAAGATGGCGGAGCGGTTCACATCGAAGATTTCGCCCAGGTCTTCGACGTTTACCCCGAAGACAAATACAAGAAGGCAAGCCTAGGCAATCTCGCGTCGGTCATCGCAACCGAGTCGGATCATGCTGACGTCGCCGAATTCATCCGTAGGGTGACATTCAATGTCCTGATCGGGAACGGTGACATGCACCTGAAAAACTGGTCCTTGATCTACCCCGATCGACGACATGCGCGGCTTTCGCCTGCATATAATTTCGTATCAACGATCCCGTACATCAAGAATGACAAATCCGCCCTAACGTTCAGCCGGACGAAGGACTTCACGGGGTACACATTCGACGAGCTTGAGCATCTTGCCGCGAGAGCTGCGTTGCCGCGTAAGCTCGTCAGAGATACGGCAAAGGAAACCGTAGCCCTGTTCATGGAGCAATGGACCAACGAAAAAGACCATCTTCCGATGGATGGCGCGGTGACGGAAACTATCGGCAAGCATCTTGCAACGCTGCCCATCGTGCAAGGAGCGAGCTGATATATCGACCGCTCCGACAGCGGCGGTGCAGCGCGGTTAAACTCTGCGGAGGCTGGGACGGTTCTTTTCTTGCACGATCATGTGCGATAGTTGCCTAAAGCGAGACACCAGGTCCACCAACGTCGTTTGCGCTGGAGAGGATTGCGCGAGAATCTTGTTTTCCATGCGTCTGGCATAGTCGGCGAGGACAAAGACATCGATCTTATCGGTCTTCGATAGCTGGCCACAGGCGCGGGCGAACTGCCTGATCTGTTTGGCATTCACGCTTGCCGCCGGCACGTGAGATGCCAGCAAGGCATCCACAACAGGTCGCTCATAGCCGCCAGTCGGTTCCAGCACCAGGCGCACAACGTTATCCAGCTGAGCGATGAAGGCAAGAAATTGGGCGATGCCGCAGGCGTCGTTGGGAAAGCTTGCCGAGTTGATCTCGGGAAGCACGCAGATATCGAATAAGGATTTCGATATGTCGATGCCGATAAAACGGTTAGTATAGGTCATGAGGCTGAAGTCTCCCTTATACGCGAGCGCGAAGCTCTCTCAACGGTTCGACCAAGCCTCGAAATGCGCAAAGGGTTATGCTTTTTTACGAACGAGCGTTCAGGCCCGGAAGGACCACCCCCTTTGCGCATCGTCATCACGGAATTGCAACCACCCTGGTGACAAACGAGGCCGGAACATCATAACCGATGTTCCGGCCTCGCAATGTATAAGCACGGGCCTATGTTCAAGCGCTACAAGCCCTTAGGTACGTTCTTTCTGATCTGCATAGGATTGTCGGCCTAGACCAGATTGTCGTGTCGTGGACGGCGGACAATACAACCTTCCGCCTCAATTCACAACGTTCTACCTGATGATGGGTATGTGCACCGTGTTGAGCCGGAAGTGCTTACAAAGAACGCACTCGATCCCCTATCGTTTGAGATTTACTAAAACATCAAGGAGTTCGGAACCTGTCTGGAACACCTTTGAGTTTGCCGAATAGATACGTTGGCTTTCGACCATTGCCGTGAGTTCTGTTGCGATATCAACATTGGAACCCTCAAGGGCAGCCGATACAATCGAGCCCATGCCACCGGAGTTTGGTGATGAAATCGTAACACCGCCAGTGGTGTTGCTCAGAACAAACGCGTTCCCGTTTATCGGAACGAGCCCATCTGGGTTTGGTACATTTGCCAGTCCAATTTGGGAGATCGGGACCAATGTACCATTGCTGTAACGAACAGAAACCAAGCCGTCATTAGAAATGACGAAATCTTCCGCAAAGCTTGGTAAACTTCCGTTAACACCGGCCGTGATGATAGAAAAAGGCGACGCAACCGACTTTGTCCCGGATAGATCAAGAGTTACCACCTCTCCATTTGGAATAATAATATCAAGCTGCTTTCCCTCAACAAGGCCACTTGTTGCTGGGTCAAACTCCAATAGCGTGGTCGCTAATGGACCAGAACTGTAGGGAAAACCGCCGTTGGTCGCATGATCTTTGTTGAAGACTGTTACCTCCCAGACGTTCTCCGTACCCTTGGTATAATAGATGTCGAGCGGAACGGGCCGTCCGGAGTAGTCGTAGGCAATGACCGATGTTTTCTCTGAATAACTGCTGGACGCCAAGTTGTCGGCTGGTGTTGAACCCAACACATATGGGTCAATGACAGCTGCTGTGGTCGGTAGGTTGAAGGCAACCTGCAAACTGTCTTCCCATCCACTGGACATATCCGGTATCGAGACCGATCCGCCAAAATCGATAGGCCAAAGATCACCACCCGGAAGGTTCACATTGACGAGTCCTCCTCCAATCAGGGCTCCAGAGATTGGATCAAACGTCAAGGATTGCTGCGCTAGCGGCGGATCGCCTGGACTTCCATATGGAAAGCCACCGGCTGTAGCCTTGGCCCTGTCATAAACAGCGACTTCCCAAGTGTCAGCACTGATCTTCGTATAGTAGATATCCAGGAACACATTACTGGCGAACCCGGCATAGCCGGAAATGGTTTGTTTTGAAAGGTACTCGGCACCCGCAACATTGGCTGATGCAGGTTCATCTCCAGCCCCAAGGTCGATTGGAACGACATCGGACGGCATATTTATCTTTATCTGCATTGACTGGGGCGATCCAGAACCGGAGGCTGAACTCTGCTGGGACAGATTGGAAAAGTCGAGGAAATATGGTCCGTCGGGTCGGGATAAATCCGAGGATCGCCATCGACAATGGCGCCTGTAACAGGATCGAATGTCAACGTAGTCGTTCCCATTACGACATTTCCACCAGCTAGGTCGTAGGGGAAACCAGTAGGAGTGCCAGAATACTGAACATAGGCCGTGATTTCCCATGAGTTGTCATCGAGTTTCGTGAAGTAAATATCACTGCGCCCGGTCTCATCAACCTGTACCGTATGGTAGTTGAACCCTGAATTTGGGCTGTTTTGCGAAGGTGGTAGATTTGCGATTGCTGTCCCAACGGCTACTGCCTCAACGGGCAGATTGACGTTAATTACCCCTTTGGTGGAGGGATTCGTAATCACTGTGCCATCATCCAGCTTTACAGGCGAAAGGCCATTGAAGCCACTCGTCGCGCTCTGCCTGCTGTCACCTTCGTAGGGGTACCCTAGAAGTTTATATCCAGCAGAATTGACGAGATAGCCATCACCATCTTTGACGAATGATCCTGCTCTCGTAAGATATGAGCTACCAACAGAACCTTCAACAACAAAGAAACCAGTGCCATAAATGGCAAGGTTTGTGTTCGTTGTTGTGTAGGAAAGCCCACCCTGCTCCGCAATTGAGTATCTTATATTGGATGCTACTCCCCCAGAGGAATAGTTGCTCTTAGATGATGGAAGAACCATCGACGAGAAATCAACAGAGGCGCGCTTGTAACCCGTTGTTCCGGAATTAGCGATATTATCACCAACTGTTCCAAGTCTATTTGCTTGGGCATTCATTCCGGAAACGCCAGTTTTCATTGTGCCGAATAAACTCATATGCAACCCCATCAACCCAAAGGTGCACTCTTGCTATCGCGCGAACCTTGCGTGAAGCTGCAACTCAGGGAGGTTTTATCCTCTCAAGTGAGTACGAACGGGATCCAAGCAGTTCGCTTACAGCCCCGACCGGCGGGTGAAATCGGAACCAGTTGAGCTTCAACAGACCGATTGTTCTTAGCGGGTCTTATTGTAAAGATTTCTCCATGTGGATTTTTACATTTGATCGTCGTGACCAGGCCGATACAAAGCTTCGTAATCTCAGCCACCGTAGAACACGTTGAGAATCTCCACGTCCTTTTCGGCGCGATACTCGATGACCGCTCGACGCTCAAACGGAACCGTTCGCAGACCCGGCTCAAGATCATCTCGTGGCGCTCCTCCATGAGGAGCATTCCCGATCTTACGACAACGCGCCATGATCCGATCCACGAAGTCAGACGCAACCTCATGGCTTCGGCTGACACCTGCCACGATGCGATAGATGTCTTTCAGGTCAGCAATCGCTTCCGGCCGATAGATGACCTTAGTACGCTGCATCAGGGAAAGCTTTAGCTTCATCTTTCATGAAGCGGTGCAATTCCGCCTCTGTCTCTGCGGCTGATAAGCTAGGGCGAGGATCATCAATCGAGCGGCGAACACGCGCACGGATGGCCTCAAGTCGCTCCGCGTCCTCGATGCGCTGACGCTGCCAGACCCGCACCGCATCGCGCATGGCTTCACTGGTGGTCGCAAACTCTCCGGCCTCGACACTTTCGCGGATGGCCTGCATTTGCTCACGCGCCATAGTGACGCTGACTTTTTCGGCGTTTTGCATGGTGAGTTCCTTTCATTACGCCCTTATATGGTAGGATAAAATCCTACCTGACGCCAGATTTTTCGTGAACGGGACCATGTTGCGGCAATATTGACCAATCGGGGGGCACCGTGATTGTAACAATGAAAGGCGCCGTGCAAGGATAACTCTATGGATGTGCTCGCGGGACTTCTCTGGCTCATTTCCGTCATGCTGCAAGGCATCTGGGCGGCGCTCTGCACCGCCCTTCTTCTTCCTTTCAATCTAAAGGGCACATAGGCTGCGCCGTAAGCCTCACGGCTAGGCGCGCTGAGCCAGCCGTTGGGAACACTGGTTACACAGCGCCATCCGCGGCGAGGGTGACCGACTACGCTCGCACGACCTGTAGAGCACCCAGCCGCGTCGTAAATCTGGGCGACATCATGCTTGCCTTCGTTTCGAAAGATTGTACTATTTCGAAGGGCTATGAGACAAACTCGTGGTGATTATAGCTTTTCGCGGAAGATTTCGTAAGGTTCTTCTCCCTTGAAAACTCCATGCGTCCTAGTTGTTTGGTCCCACGGTGTTATGGCGTATCATTATCGCGATCACACCGCGAGATGCTCATGGGCCAATTTCTTCATGGCAGCGCCAAGACCACGCACGCCATTCGAGCAGAGTTATAGCGATCGAAAGCTCCAACCCCGACGCTCGCACGGCGGTACGGGATCAGCGAAAAAACAGTGAGGAAACGGCGATCCAGGCCAAGCGTCGAGGATGATGCGATGGGTCGCAAAGAGCGTAGAAGTACGGCCTTGTCGGCGCTTGAAGAGGCCGCGATTGTTTCATTAAGAGTTCAGGCTCGGTTGCAACCCGACGACGTCTATATCGCTCTGAAAGATGCGATCCCCCATCTGCCCCGCTCGACCCCAATCGCTGTTTGCAGCGCCACGGCATCTCGCGTCTTCTGAAGGCGGATCGTGAGGAGCCCAAGCGGTTCAAATCCTAGAAGATCGGCTATTTCCATATCGATATTGCAGAGTTGCGATACGAGGGTGGTAAGGCTTTCCCTCTTTGTCACAGTCGACCGCACTTGACGTGCCCCCAATAAATTAGGCCATTTAGAACTGGAATTTTCCACTTATGATCCCTGCAAGGAAGAAGAGCATAATTCAATCAAGGCGTCCAAGGTTTCGGAAGTGCAGATCGCGTTTGTTTTGAAGCAGGCAGAGGATGGAACGCCAATAGGTGAGGTGTGCCGTGAGGCATAGCGCCTGATAATAGGCTTCTATTGCATCATCGAGCGTCACGCACGAGGCAGGTTTATCCCTTATAATCTGGCCTTAACTGGCTTGGAGAAGGCCGCGAGATTTGCGCGGCTGTCAGGCCGTTTAAAGGACCGGGCCGATCAAAGCAAAAACTTTGAATTAGAAAATCATATTTGCGCGAATTCGATGCGTTGAATTTGTTTTCGTGTGTTCAAACTCAAAGGGTCTTGTCATTTGTCGACATTTTGTATACTGAATTATCAACAGACAAAAGGAGACTGCGATGACCACTGGCTGGCGCGGCGTTTTTCCCGCGGTAACGACCCAATTCAACGAAGATTTTTCCATCGATTTCGAAAGCACGCGCCGCGTTCAGGACGCGTTGGTCAATGATGGCGTAAACGGCCTGATCATCATGGGCACCTGCGGCGAGAACAACTCACTCGACCCCGACGAAAAGCGCTCCATTCTCAAGGGTGCCGTGGAAGTGGTCAACGGCCGTGTACCAGTGGTAACAGGCGTCTCGGAATTTGATACACGCCGCGCCATTGCCTATGCCCGCGACGCGGAAAAGATCGGCGCGGATGGCCTTATGCTTCTGCCTGCCATGGTCTACGTGCCAAAGCCGGAAGAGCTGGTTGCTCATTTCAAGGCCGTGGCCGAAGCGACCTCATTGCCAATCATGCTTTACAACAATCCGCCGGCCTACCGCGTCAATATCGGCACCGATGTTCTGCGCCAACTCGAAGGCGTGAAAAACATCAAGGCCGTCAAGGAAAGTGCACCTGACACACGTCGTTTTACCGACCTGATCAATGCATTTGGTGATCGTTTCGATATCTTCGCCGGCCTGGATGACGTGGCACTCGAAGGCATGATGCTCGGTGCCAAGGGTTGGGTCTCCGGCCTGACAAGCGCCTTCCCGGAAGAATCCGTTCAGCTCATTGCAGCCTTTGAGCGCGGTGACATTGAAGAGGCGCGCAGCATCTACCGGTGGTTCATGCCTCTTCTGCACCTCGATGCAGAACATGACCTGGTCCAGACGATCAAGCTTGCAGAGCAGATCATGGGCCGTGGTTCGGAACGGGTTCGCATGCCACGCATGGCGCTGACCGGCGCACGCCGCGACGAGATCATCGCAATGGTCGAAAAGGCCGCAGCAACGCGCCCCTCCCATAAAGCCAAGGCTGCCTGATTGGCTCGGACCTGAGAAGATACAAGCCACCGGAGAAATCCGGTGGCTTTTTCATATTTTTTCGCACCTATCTACGAAACAAAGGTTCATAACTGAGCGAAGACCCGGCTGGGTGGATGACCCTCTCCGAGTTTAGCAATTTTTAGAATGACGGTTTGGAAACTTCCGGCGCGCTGTCCAGCCCAATTTCCAAGTCGCTGTCGATATCGACATCTGGGGTCGGTGTCAGCATCCGCCCATGGCGGATCAAAATGACGTCAACCTGGGAGCCATCGTAGATGTAGTCGAGGAGATAGTCGCCTGCCACCAACGTGAGGCTTCCGGCCACCTGAAGACCATGCATGCGGTTTCCTGCCTCAGGAAAGCTCTGAAGCGTCCGCTTGGCGTTCTTCATTGCCAATGAAAACTTCTTTGCCGCTACTGGATTTCGCTGTCGTAAGTACTCTGATTCCGCCCGGACGTAATTTGCTGCATCTCTCGAAAGCTTGACTGGAGTCATGCCACCTTCCCGGCAATAATCCGATCCATATCGGCGATGACATCATCCATGTCTTCGTACTCGCCAGTAGCAATCTGCTCGCGCCCCTTGAGAGCAGCGAGAATATCGGAGCCTTCATTGAGAAGATACGTTCTCAGTGCACGAACGATAATATAGCTCCTGGAGCGTTCTGTCGCTTCGGCGATAACCTCGATGTCCGACAGTACATCGAGTGGAACCCGCAGGGTGACTGATTCTGACATGTTGGTTTTGGCCATCAGTTGCTCCTCTCGCAATGTAAGACATTGTAAGACAGATCAGCCATTGATGCAAGCTTCATGGCGTGGATACCGACGGGGCAGATTTGAACCCTGGCGCAATCGGCGGCGGCCACTCCATCCCGCCCTTTGGGAAGCGTCGGACTTGTCGTCCGACAGCCTTCTTCAGAAGGTTCTTCAGTTGCTCCTCGAAGCTGATGTAGCTCAGCTCCAGCGACACGCGCCCGCCTTTCCGATAGGCTCTCCGTTTGATTTCCCGTTGGTTCATGCGGAAGATGATCTCGTCGATGTAACGTTGGAGATGGCGCGGACTGAGAAAGTGGAATACGCCTAGCTGCGCTCTCTTCAAAACGGACGCCAGGTTTTCGGCGGTATTAGAATGAACCTCGCCATCAGCGTATTCGTGATCACGGTGGGTCACCGTTTCATGTCCTGAAAATGCCTTCGCGGCGCGGCCGATTGCCGTGTCGTCGTCAGACATGATGACGGCATCCTTGGAGACAAATCGGTCGAGGAAGCGGCCTATCGTGCCTGCGTCCGCCCGATTGATAACCTGAGCGGCAACGCGGCCATCTCGACTGGCAGCGACGGCGATCTGCGGTCTTTTGGTTCCACGCCCGCGCTTGTGCTTGATCAGCGTGTTATCTCTTGATTTCTTCTTCCGCGGTGGAGCGCCCATGTAGGTCGTATCGACCTCGACGATCCGTCCCAGTAAATGGTTTTGGCCGTTCCTGCCGTCGGTCATTTCCCTGACGGCGTGAGCCATCTTCCACGCCGTCGATTGCCGGACACCGAGCTGTTTTCCCAGGATAACCGAAGACACACCCTTCGAGGACACGAGAATCAGATAAATAGCCTTGAGCCACAGTCTCAACGGCAGTTTGGTGGCGTGCATCGGTGTCTTGGTGGTGACGGTAAACTGGCGGCTGCAATGTTGACACTCGTAAAGTCCAGGTCTGGACTTCCTCCCCTTCTCACGGAAACGCCATGCTTCCGCCGATCCGCAATGGGGGCAGTGTGGTCCATCCGGCCAGACGAGGTTTTCGACGAATTCACGCGCCGCGTCTTCGGTCGGACATCGCCAGTCCAACCATGCCAAGCTATCGCGCCTCGGTTCCCTTGTCTTCGCCATGCCGTCCCTCAACCAAGAAGGCCAGCATGTGGGCAGAAACTGAACGAGATTCAACGGGCTAGCGGAATTTGGATAAAGGCTTGGTTAATTTTGGATATTAGGCAGAATGCCTTTGTTTCGCAGATAGGTGCGTATTTTTTTCACACGGATGCTGAAAACAACGAAACCCCGAGAGATCATCTCCCGGGGTTTTCATGGCAAAACGGTATTCGCACCTATCTACGATATTATGGTGCTTTGGTTTGATCTCCGAAATTAACCAAGCCTTTGTGCAGAATCCGAGTCCAACCGAAGACGCAACGCGGGAATTCGTCGAGAACCTGGTGTGGTCTGATTGTCCGCACTGCCCCCATTGCGGAAAGGCGGGCGTGTTTCGCTGGAACTGAGCTACCTCAGCTTCGAGGGCCAACTCAGAAACCCGCTACAGTGGGCCATCGGGCGACAAGTCCGCCGCTCTGTAGAGGGCGGGATTGAGTGGCCGCCTCCCATCGCGCCGGGATTCGGCTCAGCGCCATCGGCGACTTGACGTGACATCACATACGATATCATATTAACACCACGATTGTTGTTGATGCTAACGTCGTGCTATCAGCTCTGCGGTCGTCCAAAGGAGCGTCGCACCTGCTTTTGCGGGAGATGCTTGTTGGCAAAGTTCCCTTTGCTGTGTCACCCGCCGTGGCCTTGGAGTATGAGGACGTTCTGAAGCGGGAAGGAATTCTCGGTGATGACCCGTGGATACGTCAAGACGAGATCGGCACGGTGCTGGACGCGGTTTTCAGCCGGGCTCTTCTCGTGTCCCCCTGGTTTCGTTTCAGGCCGTTCTTGGCCGATCCGAAGGATGACATCTACATCGAATGCGCTTTGACGGCTGGTGCGACATTCATCGTAAGTAGTGACAGGCATTTCCGACATCCAGCCGTAGGGGCATTTGGTATGTCGGTCATGAGAGCCGGAGATTTTGTGGCCGAATTGACGAGAAGGAGACAGCCAACATGAGTACCTATCCTCTCAGAATAGCAGATCATGTCATGGAAGAAGCCAAGCGAGCAGCGGCGGAAGACAATGTTTCGCTCAACCAGTTGCTTTCAGCGTTTATCGCCGATGGCATCGGTCATCGCCGCGCCATTATGAACCTGAGAAATCGGGCGGCACGCGGAAATGTCGACGCCGCGCTTGCGATCCTCGACCGTACACCAGATGTAGCTCCCGACCCTGGCGATGAACTGGTCGAGGCGCAGGGATCATCAGGCGTTCGTCCGTTCCGTCCATAAATAGGCTAAAGGCGGCTCAATTCGCCGCCTTTTTTTGTCCCCGAGTGGCTTTGTTTGGTAGATAGGTGCGAAGATTTTACGATTCCTCAGTCAGTTGGCAAGCGAACGGCCGGTTTCGGCATCGAAAAGATGCATCTGGTTCATGTTAAGGGAAAACGGCATGACCGCCCCTGCCCGCAGCCCGTCCTGTGGCTCGATGCTGGCACAAAGACTTGCCGACCCCAAATTGAAATAAACCATGGTCGAGGCACCAAGCGGTTCAACCAGATCAATCGTTGCATCAAGAGACACATAACCCGGGCGTTCCTGCCTTGCAGAAATCGACTCTGGGCGAATGCCGAAGGTCACAGGCATGCCGGCATGGGCCGCATAACGGGCAACTTTTTCAGCCGGTACGGACAAACGTTTTCCATCCTCCAGCACAACGCAAAGCCCATCCTTTTCCGCTTCGAGTTTCGCTTCCATGAAATTCATTGATGGTGAACCAATAAAACCGGCAACGAACTTGCTGGCAGGGTTGAGATAAAGCTCCTGCGGTGGTCCCGCCTGCTCGACCAATCCCTGGTTCATGACAACCACACGATCTGCCATCGTCATGGCCTCGATCTGATCGTGGGTGACATAAACAGTCGTCGTTGGCAGCAATTGGTGCAGGCGCTTGATCTCCGTGCGCATTTTCACGCGCAATTTGGCATCGAGGTTCGACAAGGGGTCGTCAAACAAAAACACCTTTGGATTACGGACAATCGCTCGGCCCATGGCCACACGCTGGCGCTGGCCACCGGAAAGCTGGCCAGGGCGACGATCCAGGAGATCACTGATATGCAGTGTCTCCGCCGCTTGTTTGATACGCTGCTCGATCTCCGGCTTTGGCAGCCGCTGCTGCTCCAGGCAAAAGGAAATATTGTCCCGCACGGTCATATGCGGGTAGAGCGCGTAGTTCTGGAAAACCATGGCGATATCGCGTTTGCCCGGTCCAAGCTTGTTGACGACCTGATCGTCAATGATGATCTCGCCGCCGGAAATATGCTCAAGACCTGCGATCATGCGCAAGGTTGTGGACTTTCCGCAGCCGGACGGACCGACAAAAACCACGAACTCCTTGTCTTCGATCTCGAGGTCGATGCCACGCACCGCCTCATAGATGCCATAGGATTTGATGACGTTTTTAAGCTGCAATCGTGCCATCGTCCCCTCCTACTTCTCAGCCAGCCAGACTTGCATCGCGCCTTCATCACGATTGGCCCAGAGATGATAGGGAATTGCTTTGAAGGAGCGCGTTTTCAATGCGGCCGGGCTTGTCCGGTAGAGCGTGCCCTTCCAGTCGGAGACATCGGCTTCCAATGCCTCTCCTTCCAGCACGGTCGCACCACCCAGAAATCCGGCGTCAAATCTCGGTGCAAACGTTGCCTGCGGCGAGATGCGCAGCTGCTGTGGTTCCGCGCCGATATCCGTCTGTTCCACACAATAAACAACCGGGCCACGCCGCAACGCCACCCGGCCTGCGTCTTCACCCACCGCCGGATTGGCGTAAAGTCGCTCCACAGGCATCTCGAAGGATAGGCGAATTTCATCGCCATCCTTCCACATGCGGGATATCGAGACATACCCCTTCTCGATCAATGACGTGATATCGACGCTCTCGCCGTTAATGCTGACCTTCGCCGAACGGCACCAACCGGGGACACGCAGTTTGAGTGTAAAAGCACTGTCGACTGAGAGACCAAAAGACAATCTGACATCACCATCCCAGGGATAGCCGGTTTGCTGTCGCAAACGCAGGAAACTGTCTCCGATTGTCAGTTCAGAGGTGTTTTCACCGTAGAGATGAACCGCGAGTGTGTCTTCGTTGGCAGAATAAAAGTACTGACCAAGCGACGTGATAAATCGGGCGATATTGGTCGGGCAGCAAGGGCAATAATGCCACTTCCAGCGGCGGTGCTGACCATGGCTTTCCAGCGCATTTTCGTAGAAATAATGCTCTCCATCCCGCGAAATGCCAGACAGCGCACCATTAAACAGCACGGTTTCCAGCGCATCAGTGAATTTGCCGTCAAGATCGATCTGCGCCATGCGGTGGCTCCAGAAACCAAGCGCAACGGCAGCGCAGGTTTCAGCATAAGCCGTTTCATTGGGCAGGTCATATTCGCGGGTGAACCCTTCGTTTGAGGCCGATGGCCCAAGCCCACCGGTTACATAGAGCTGGCGACCGGTCAGATTATCAAACAGGCGATCACAGGCATCTTTCAGGCTCTGGTCGTCATTTTCATAGGCGAGATCTGCCATGGCGGAAAACAGATACATGGCACGTACGGCGTGGCCGACAACCTGTGTCTGTTCACGCACCGGCATATGCGCCTGGCTGTAAGCATAGGTCTGGTAGACATATTTTGCGGGATCATCGCCGCGCTTGCGCGCCTCTTCGTCATAATAGGACGGCATCTGGCCACGTTCATCGACAAAATAGGTGGCGAGTTTCAGGTGGCGTGGATCCCTCGTCACTCGGTAGAGCTTGACCAGTGCCAGTTCGATTTCTTCATGCGCATCGTAACCACGCAACTTGCCCGGTTCCGTGCCGAAGGTATCGGCAATATGATCGACCGCACGGATCATTACATCCAAAAACTTGCGTTTTCCCGTTGCTTCGAAATAGGCGACGGCACCTTCCAGCAAATGCCCCATCGAATACATTTCATGCAGGTCACGCAAGTTGGTCCAGCGGTTTTCAGGCTCCCGACGGATAAACCAGCTGTTGAGATAACCATCAGCCATCTGGCCCTGTTCCAGTTTTTCGACAATGCCATCGATCTTGGCTTCAACATCCGGATTGGGATGTTTTTTCAGCGTATAGCTTGCGGCCTCGATCCATTTTCCAAAGTCGGAATCGAAGAAATGCTGCATGGAAAGGCCACTCGGCTGGATAGGGCGGGCAAGCGGTCCGGCCGGTTTGCCAAAATCCAGAACCTCCAGAAACCCTTCTTCTTCAAGACGCTTGTGCTGCGTGGGAATGGTGACATCGCGAACCGTATCAGACCAACTTTTCCAGAAGCCGCCATCAAATGACACGTTGGAATGATCAACCGGCACCAAGCGCTTGAAGCGACGCTGTGGCTGGCTGGCGGCTTGTTTTTTGAGAGATGAAGACATGGGAACTCCTTGTCGCAGGATCACTGCGTATTTACTTTACGGCGCCAGCGGTCAGTCCGCGCACGTAATAGCGTTGCAAAGCGAGGAAAAGCAGGATGCACGGCACCATGGTCACGGTAATCCCGGCCTGAAGAGCACCCCAATCAATGATGCCGTAAATGCCCGAGGACACGTTGACGAGCATGATCGGAAGCGTGAACTTGTTCTGGTCCGACAGGAAAATCAGCGCCGCCAAAAACTCGTTCCACGAATTGAGGAACGCAAACATTGCTACGGTTGCGACGCCCGGCAGCGCCAGTGGCAGCAGGATGCGGCGCAACAATGTCCATTGTGACGCGCCATCAATACGTGCCGCTTCAATCAGGGCGCCAGGCACCGCATCGAAGGCATTGCGCATCATGAAAATGGAAAACGGCAGCTGGAAAGTCGTGTAAACCAGCACCAATCCGAAGAGGTTGTTCTGCAGCCCTAAAAACTTCAGGATCAGGAACAGCGGCGTCAGAATGGATTGAAACGGGATCATCATGGTGGCCATGACAATCACGAAGATCAGCGACTGGCCGGGAAAGCGGAATTTGGAAAACCCGTAACCGGCCGGCACCGCCACCAGCACAGTCAACAGAATGGTGCCAAGCGCAATCAGTACCGAATTGCCGGCATAAACATACCAGCCCGCGCCTACACCCTCGAGACGACGATAATTCTCCAGTGAAAAGGCCTTTGAAAACAGCGCCACCGGATTGGCGAGCGCTTCTGCGGCCGGTTTGAACGAGTTGGCGAAAGACCAGATGATCGGCATCAGGAAGAAGATGGCAAACAGCAGGGATACCAGAATGAAGGTGATATGGCCCAGCCGTTCGGCAACGGTTTTGTCCTGACCGTTGGAATAGAAAATCTTCATCGACCTTCCTCCGGGCGTTGACGCATGAAGCTGAGCTGGATTGAGCTGATGGCGACGAGAACGACGAGCAGTGCGAAAGACAAAGCTGAACCGTAGCCGAGCCGATAGGATGAGAACGACGCCAGATAGATGGAGAACACCGCCGAAATGGTGCTGTTGCCCGGCCCACCCTGGGTGATGATGAAGAACTGGTCAAAAGCCAGCATTGATGAGGTGATGTTGAGAATAAGCGCCAGCAGCAGCGAATTGCGCATCAATGGCAGGGTAATGCGACGAAACCGGCTGAACACACTTGCACCATCGATTTTCGCCGCCTCGATAACATCAGGCGATATGCTCTGCAGCCCGGTCAACAGAATGACCATGGTAAACCCGGCCGTCTTCCAGACCACCATCAAAATGATCACCGCAAGGGCCGGCCAGAAACTTTCCAACGGTCGCGGCGCACTGTCCACCAAACCCAGTCCCAACAGCAGTCTGGAAAACACGCCACTATCGGGATTGAGCAGCCACATCCAGAGCGTTGATGCGGCCCCAAATCCGGTTACAACAGGCATGAAATAAACCGTGCGGAAAAACGATGCACTGCGCAGCGGCCGATCCACCAGCAGCGCCAGCGGAAACGCAACCAACAGGATCGCGGCTGTCACCAGTGCCGTGTAGAGCAATGTGAACCCGAGCGAGTTCCACAGCTGCGTATCGCCCATCAACTCCACGTAGTTTTCAAGGCCGATGAACTTCTTACGGCCAAGCAGGGGCCAGTGATACAGGCTCATCCACACCGTCATGACGAGCGGAATGAGGAAAAGCCCGATGATCAGCACCATACTGGGCAAAAGAAAAGCAAGCCCGAGCCAGCCATGTGGCTCGCGTTCATGAACGCCTGTTTTGTCGGGGCTCGCTTGATTGGTCGGGAACTTGGACACCACAGTGCAAAGTCCTTCTCTAAGCGTGAACGGAATATGTCGGATCACGCGGCTCAGATCATCGGACCCGAGCCGCCATGTCTGCTCGATGTCTCGCCTATGCAAATGCGCGGCGAAACCAACGTGAAGCAATCATCAGATGGGTCGGACGAATAATATCCGACCCCGTCACGTATTAGGGGTTGGTGCGCTCAAGGATTTTGGTGAATTCGTCCTGCGCCTTCTTGATCGACCCATCGACATCGTCACCGAAAATCGCACTCTGAATAAGGTTCAGAAATGGACCGGTGCGGCTGACGAACAGCTCATCCGAGGAGAAGGTGTATGGTGTCTTGGCCTTAGCCAACACATCGTAGGCAATTAGGTTACGCTTGTCGAACTGCGCATAGGCCTGATCCGCCACATCGGTACGCGGTGGCATGCCGGATTCCCTGGTGATGTAAACCTGTTGTTCCGGTTGCATGTAGAAATTGACGAAATCCAGCGCTACCTTCTTCTTTTCCTCACTGACACCCTTGATGAGCGCCAGAGTGTCACCGCCAGCAAAGCTCGAAACGCCACCCTTTGGACCGGGGATCGGCGCGACATCGAATTTCACGTCAGGATATTTGCTGGTCAGAAGGTTGACGATGTAAGAGCCTGTCATCAGCACACCAACCTTGCCGGACGCAAAGGCTTCAACGGCATTGTTGCCGTTGCCGGAACGCGAGGTCGGATGGATGGCGCCAGCCGTCCACATATCACGATAGGCAGCGATGGTGTCACGCAGTGCAGGCGTATCAACCGTTGCTTCGCGCCCGTCTTCAGAGAGAATGTCGGCGTCAGCGGCCCAGAGATGCGGCAGGAAATCATAGATCAGCCAGCTGCCGGAATTGGCCACGAAATAAAAGCCGTAGGTGTCGTCACCCAGCGCATCAATCTTCTTGGCATCTTCGGCAATTTCTTGAAGTGAGGCAGGTGCCTTCTTGGGATCAAGGCCAGCCTTTTCAAAGAGATCTGTGTTGTATGCAATGATGGATGCGTCCGGCAGCGCGGGTACGCCGTAGATTTTGTCTTCATAGGTCGCAAGGCGAATATGCGATGGGCTCAACGCGTCGGCATAGGGCAGACCTTTGACGAAATCCGTAATATCCTCAAGGCTTTCGTTGGCAGCAAATGTTGGCAGGTAGATCAGGTCAAGAACGGCACCGTCGGGAGGTGCACCGCCGGCAATGGCAGCTCCAAGCTTTGGCACCATCTGTTCGGCCGTGATTGGCGTAACGATAACCTTGTCGCTGTGTGCTGCATTATACTGGTCGGCAAGCCCCTGAAGCACTGCTGCAGACGAGGTACGCACCCACAGTGAAATCTCTTCCGCACTTGCAAGAGACGTGGATGCCGCAAGCGAAAGCGCCGCGAGCATGAGTTTGGTCTTGTGCATCGCATTCCCCTTTTGGTTGTCGTCAAAACCCTTGTCCGGTTGACGTGACGACGACGGTATTCTAGATTTTTTTCGTTGTCGACAGTATGTACCCAAGAAAAATGCAGAAAAGTGAGAAAACCTTTTCCCAACATTGAAATCGTTTGATAAAAGGTTTTCTCAAAAGTTTATGGGAGTGTTTGCTTGAAACCTCTAATGCCTCGGCGCACCACAATTCACGATGTCGCGGAAGCGGCGGGCGTCAGTATTTCGACGGCCTCCAAAGCGCTGAATGACAACGGCAGGATGCATCCTGACACCAGGGAACGCGTCAAACGTATTGCCGCTGAAATAGGATTTCGCCCCAACACACTTGCCCGCGGGTTGTTAAGCAGACGCAGCCTGACAATCGGACTTTTGACGAACGATACCTATGGCCGTTTCTCCCTTCCAATGATGGCCGGGGTGTCAGAAGCGCTGCTTGACAATGGCGTTTCGGTTTTTCTGTGCGCGACGAACGACAATCCGGAGCTTGCCAAGCTGCATGTCGAAGCCCTTCTCGACAAACAGGTGGACGGCATCATTTTCTCAGCCACCCGTCTTGACCGCAAGCCGCCAATGGATCTGTCGAACCTGCCCATTCCCGTGGTCTATGTGTTTGCGGAAGGCCCTGCTGGCAGCGTGACCATCATTCCCGACGATGAACAGGGCGCACGCCTTGCGGTCAATCACCTGATAGAAAAAGGACGCAAGCGGATCGTGCACATTACCGGTCCGGAAGACTTCCGTGCTGCCCGAGCCCGCTCGGCCGCTTATCACCGCATTTGCGGCAATGACGAGCCGACACTTTATGGAGAATGGACCGAGACCTGGGGACATGAAGCGGTAGAACGTCTCTGGTCCCGCGACACGCCAGCGCCTGACGGCATTTTTTGTGGCAACGACCAGATCGCACGCGGAGTGATCGACGCGCTCAGGGATCGCGACATTCAAATTCCAGAAGACGTTTCGGTTGTTGGCTTCGATAACTGGGAAATCGTGGCCGAACAGACCCGCCCCGCCCTCACGACAATCGACATGGAACTCAAGGAACTGGGCAGACAGGCAGGGCTTGCCGTGCTCGCACTTTCGAAAGGAGAAGTCACCGTCGGCGGCACCCGGAAGCTGCATTGCAGCCTCATTACACGTCAGTCCTGCTGATAAGACCCTGTAAGAATTACCCTAATTTCTTTTGTGGGCAATCTGTCGACAAATAAGTTGACAGTTAGTTCGGAATATCCAGAATGCGACGTCAGCGGCCTCATCAAAGACGCCGTAACAATCCAGGGAACGACAAAAAGGGGAATGGACAGATGAGTTTTCGCACGAAAAAACATGCATTGGGTCTGGCTGCTTTTATGCTGGCTGCATCCTGTTCGACGCTGGCGCTGGCGGCAGATCCCCAAACCGGTGGCGCTCTGAGAATTCTCGGCACAGCTGATATCGACCATTTCGACCCGACATCCGGTGCCCTGGTCACCACCAACAATTTCCTGCGCGCTGTTAGCCGCCAATTGATCAGTTACGAGGCATCAACCGACGAAAATTCCCGCCTTGAGCCAAAGGGTGACCTTGCAACAGAAGTGCCGCAGCCAACCAATGACGGCCTGACCTACACATTCACATTGCGCGACGGTGTGGCCTGGAACACGCCATCCGGTGAGCGAGCACTCACCGCGCAGGATTTCGAGCGCGGCATGAAGCGCATGTGCAATCCCTCGCTCGGTTCTGCCGCATTGACTTATTATGTCGACCTGATCAAGGGCATGCGCGAATTCTGCGACGGCTTTGCCAAGGTCGAACCAACCGTTGATGCGATGAAGGCCTATATTGAAGGAAATGACATATCCGGCATCGAAACGCCTGATGACAAGACCGTCGTCATCAACCTGACAGAAAAGGCCGGCGACTTCGTTTAC
This sequence comes from Agrobacterium sp., assembly GCF_032092815.1. Lineage (GTDB taxonomy): Bacteria > Pseudomonadota > Alphaproteobacteria > Rhizobiales > Rhizobiaceae > Agrobacterium. Next base: position 19,435 of record NZ_DAMDBP010000033.1, read on the forward strand.
ATGTTGTCGCTGCCAACTGCGGCACCGGCGCCCGTCGAAGTTCTCGATTATATGCCGGATGGGCCGGATTACCGCTCCAACTTCATCTCCAGCGGCCCTTACACGATCGGCGAATATGTGCCGGACAGCCGCTTGCAACTGGTGCGCAATCCGGCATGGAAGGCTGAATCCGACCCGCTGCGCAAAGCCTATGTCGATGAAGTCGAAATCACCTTCGGCATTCAGCCTGATGCGGCAATCCAGCAGCTTCAGGCGGGTGATGGTGACATGACCTACGACATCGTCATCCCGCCAGCCACGCTGCACATGTTGACGACAGCCGGCGATGAGAAGCTGATGACCATGTCGGTTGGCCGCACAGCCTTCATCTTCATCAACACCGTTTCAGACAACAATAAGGGCGCTTTGAAAGACCTGCGCGTGCGCCAGGCGCTTCAATATGCCATTGACAAGGCCGCAACCGTTCAACAGCGTGGCGGACCAACGGTTGCCAAGCCGCAACATGGCATCTTTGGACCCGGTGTTCTCGGTTACCACGACTTCGATCTTTATCCGTCGGAAGGCTCAAAGGGTGATCCCGAAAAGGCAAAAGCCCTGCTGGCTGAAGCTGGTTTCCCAGATGGCATCACGCTGAAAATGCCGTACCGCAACCAGAACGCCGAACCCGCCATTGCCCAGACCATTCAGGCCAGCATGAAAAAGGCAGGTATTGAAATTGAACTGACGCCGGTAGCGCCTGCCGACTATTATTCCAAGTTCATGACCAACCCGCTGAACACCAAGGAAGGCAATTGGGATATCGCACCGGTCGGCTGGTCGCCAGACTGGGTTGGCGGCGCTGCGCGCTCGGTCTTCCAGCCCCAGTTCACCTATAACGGCACACACCAGACCTACAACTACACCGACTATAACAATGAGGAAGCCAACAAGTTTGCCCAGCAGGCAATCAATGCCACCACGTCGGAAGAGGCTGCAAAGCTGTGGGCACAGGTGGATGAGTTGGTCATGAAGGACGCACCGGTCGTTCCGTTCATTTCCGAACAGGTCGTGCTCTACCACGGCGAAGCCGTACAAAACTTCCAGCCCTATGCCATCGGTGCGCAGGGCGACTGGACCAACGTCTGGCTGGATCGTTGATCAAAAGGCCACCTGCTCCATGCAGGTGGCCTTTTTCGTTTCCAACAGAACATGTGAGGCGTGCAATCGCCTCCCGTGTTGTTTGTTTCAATGGTGCTGTCCGGTTATTTTTTGAAAACCGGATACGCCTTTGCAACGGTTGAGTTTCAGGGAATTGATCCATGACCATTCTGGAAACCCGCAATCTGAACATCCAGATCCCGACGGAAGATGGTATTGTTCAGGCAGCGCGAAACGTTTCATTTGAAGTCAAGCAGGGTGAGCTTTTCGGCATTGCCGGAGAATCCGGTTCCGGCAAAAGCGTTTTGACACAGGCTGTTATGGGCCTGCTGCCCAATGCTGAAATCACAGGCGAGGTTCTGTTTCAGGGCAAAAACCTGCTGACTCTGTCGCAGCGGGAAATGCGCAGCTATCGCGGTGCCTGCATCGGCATGATTTTTCAAGACCCGCTGTCCAGCCTTCATCCCTACTACACGATCGGTGCGCAGATCACCGAGATGATCCATGCCCATGAACGCGTCAGTTCCGATGAGGCAAAAAAACGCGCCATATCAATGCTGGAGCGGGTCGGCATACCCAATGCAGCCAGCCGGTTTGACAGCTACCCTCACCAGTTCTCGGGCGGCATGCGTCAGCGTGTGATGATTGCCATGGCACTGGTGCTTAATCCGCCGCTGGTTATTGCCGACGAACCGACAACGGCACTGGATGTTACGGTTCAAGCCCAGATCATTGAATTGCTCAACGAAATGCGTCGCGAAACAGGCACCACCGTCATCATGATTACCCATGATCTCGGACTGCTTTCCAGCATCGCCGATCATGTGATGGTGATGTATGCGGGCAACCGCATGGAGCTTTCCTCCAGCAATGCGCTTTTTTCACAACCAGCCCATCCCTACACGGCAGGTTTGCTGAATTCGTCTCCGGCCAATTACACACCGGGAACGGAGCTTGTCCCCATCCCCGGCCGACCGCCAAGCCTCATCCACCTTCCCAAAGGCTGCGTCTTCAAGGCGCGCTGTCCTGAGGCGCAGGCGATGTGCTCAAACCCGCCGCCGCTGCGCATCTTCAATGATGATACGCAAAGCCTCTGTTGGCGCGAGACACCAGCCTCTCTCAAACAGGCACAAGCGGCAGTTTCGCAAACAGAGCCCGATACTCATTCGGCACCGGCCAAGGTCATTGAAGCTCGTGGTGTGAAGCTGAGTTACAATCTCGGCGGCCCATTCGGTGGCGGCAACACGCTTGATGTGCTCAAGGGCATCGACCTTGATCTCTACAAGGGCGAAACATTGGGGCTGGTTGGAGAATCCGGTTGCGGGAAATCAACGCTGGCACGCGTTCTCGCTGGCCTCATTCCGGCAACCGATGGCAGCGTGATCGTCGATGGCAAATCGCTTGCAGCACTCAGCAGCCGTGAATGGCGCGAAATGCGCAAGCGCATCCAGCTTGTGTTTCAGGATCCGTTTGGCTCACTCAATCCGCGCCGCCGCGTCAGTTCGATCATTGGTGATCCGTTTCGTATTCACGGCGTGTTTTCCGGTGGCAGACGCAAAAAGGCCGTTCAGACATTGATGGAGAAAGTCGGCCTTAACCCCGAGCATTACAATCGTTTTCCATCCGAGTTTTCGGGCGGTCAGCGCCAGCGTATCGGCATTGCCAGAGCATTGGCACTTAATCCGGAGCTGATCATTTTCGATGAGCCAGTGTCGGCACTGGATGTGTCCATTCAGGCGCAGGTACTGAACCTGATGCGACAATTGCAGCAGGAATTGAACCTGACCTATCTGTTCATTTCTCATGACCTGTCGGTCGTGCGTCATGTCTGCAACCGCATCGCCGTGATGAACAAAGGGCAGATCGTCGAGCTTGCCGATGCTGAAAGCATCTATTCCAATCCGCAGGATCCCTACACAAAAACGCTGATCGCCGCGTCCATCCACACACCCAACATGATTGCGGCCCCTGATCGGCAGCTTGTTCGCTCTATTCCGGGAGAGGCAGCATGACAGACCTATCCCATTCGACACAGGAAACGGCCGTTGTTCAGCGCGGCCCCTTCGAGTTGACAATGCGCCGCTTCGCCAGGGATCGTGCCAGCCTCATTGCCCTGCTCTTCATTCTGGCGCTGATCGTGCTTGCCATCTGCGCACCGCTGATTGAAACCGCAACGGGCCATTCGCCGATCGAGCAATATCGAACCACGGGTTTAAGCGAGATGGGTTTGCCGGTTGCACCCAATGATGAGTTCATCCTGGGCACTGACCATCTGGGACGTGATGTCATTGTGCGCCTTGCCTATGGTGCGCGCGTATCGCTGCTGGTTGGCGTTCTTGCATCACTGACTGCCGCCTTTATCGGCCTGACCATCGGCATGATCGCCGGATATGTCGGCGGCGCAACCGACATGGTCCTCAGCCGCCTGATGGACCTCGTCATGAGTGTGCCTTTCCTGCTCTGCGCTTTGGCGCTCGTTTCTGTCTTCGGGCCGAGCCTGGGCTTGAGTGTCGGGGTTATCGTGTTCTTCAGTTGGACGACGATGGGGCGTGTCATACGCGCCGAAGTCAATTCTCTGCGTCGCCGCGAATTCGTGGAAGCCAGCCGCTCGCTCGGCGCTGGCCCGATCTCCATCATGCTCAGGGATATTCTGCCCAATCTGAGCGTTCCCATCATCGTCTACACCACCATGATGATCCCGAGCGCCATCGTGTTTGAAGCAACCCTCTCCTTCCTTGGGCTTGGCATCGTGCCACCAACACCAAGCTGGGGCGGCATGCTGGCAGACGCGGCCACCAATTCGATTTACCTCGTTGCCTGGTGGCTCGTCGTCTTTCCCGGCATGGCGCTACTGTTCACCACGCTTTCCTTCAACATTCTGGGCGACGGACTGCGTGACGCGCTTGATCCGAAAGCGCGCCCCGTCCGCATGAGCCGGTTTTTGAAAAAGGCCGGAAAGGCCGGAAAGCCATGATCCGATATCTTCTGAAGCGACTTGGCTTCTCGGCACTGATCCTGTTTACCCTCAGCGGTTTCGTGTTCTTTCTGTTTTTTGTGGCGCCCGGTGACCCTGCCCGTGTGATCGCCGGAGAAAAGGCAACCGAAGCACAACTGGTGCAGATCCGCACCAATCTTGGCCTCGACCGTCCCATCCCGGAGCAATACCTCACCTTTGTCAGCAAGGCAGTTCAGGGCGACCTTGGTTTCTCCTATCGAAACCAGCAGCCGGTCACCAAACTCATCGTCAACCGCATTCCCGCCACCGTCTCATTGGTGATTGGCGGTGTTATCTTCTGGTTACTGATTGGTATCCCTGTGGGTGTCATGTCGGCCCGCCATCCCGGCGGTCTCAGGGATCGTCTTGGCCAGGGCTTCATTCTGTTGGGCCTCAGCTTTCCAACCTTTGTTCTCGGTATGCTGTCGCTTTACGTGTTCTACTTCCTGCCGAAACAGGCTGGCTTCACGCTTTTTCCTCCCGGAGGATACAAGCCATTCCTGCGGGACCCGATCATCTGGGCATGGCATCTTTTCCTGCCATGGATGACGCTTGCCTTGGTTACAGCTGCGGTCTATGCCCGTCTCACACGTGGCCACCTGCTGCAGGTCATGGGAGAGGATTATATCCGCACGGCCCGTTCCAAGGGACTTTCAGAGCGAACAGTGCTCTTCAAGCATGGTCTGCGCAGCACGCTGACACCGCTTGTTACACAGCTTGGTGCCGACATTGCCCTGCTTCTGGGCGGAGCAATCGTCATCGAACAGATATATGGTTTGCAGGGTGTGGGTGCATTGGCTGTGCAGGCTGTCAACAATCAGGATAGGCCGATCATCATCGGCGTGGTTTTGCTTGGCGGCCTCTTTATTGTGGTGACGAATATCGTCGTCGATCTTCTTTACGCTGTTCTGGACCCACGGGTCAGAAGATAGGAATGCAAACAAATGGCTCTTTCCGAATACGTCATTCCCGGCATGTTCATTCGTGATCACATCGTCACGGTTCCGCTCGACTGGAGCAAACCGGATGGTGAAACAATCGAGGTTTTTGCCCGCGAGGTTTGTGACCCGACCAAGCGCAACGCCACACTGCCACTGCTTGCCTTCCTGCAGGGTGGTCCCGGAGGCAAATCCCCGCGTCCGACAAATGGTGGTCCCTCCTGGCTGGCGGAAGCGCTGAAAAGCCACCGTGTCATTCTGGTTGATCAACGTGGCACGGGCCGCAGCAGCCGCATTGAAAGCGCCACCATGGCCCGTTTTGGTGATGACGGCGCAAAGGCGGGGAACTACCTTGCCTGCTTCCGCGCAGACAGCATCGTTGCGGATTGCGAACACATTCGCAAAACCCTGTTTGGTGGCAAAAAATGGGAGACGCTTGGCCAGAGTTATGGTGGCTTCCTGACGCTCACCTATCTGTCAAAGGCGCCCGAAGGGCTGTCCGCCTGCTACGTCACCGGTGGTCTTGCCGGCATTGATGCGACGGCCGATGATGTTTACCGCTGCACCTATCCGCGCGTTGCGGCCAAAACGGCACGTTATTACGACCGTTATGCCACTGACCGCGCCAGAATTGGCAGGATTGCCGATTTCATCGCCAACAATGACGTCCGCCTGCCGGATGGCGACCGTCTGACCGTTCGCCGTTTCCAGACACTTGGCATCGATTTTGGCATGGCACCAGGATTTGAAAACATTCACTGGCTGGTCGACGAGGCATTTTCATCCAGCGCCGAGGATCGTCTGTCCGATCACTTCCTGGCTTCGGTCATGAACCTCACCTCCTATGACAGCAATCCGCTTTTTGCCGTGTTGCAGGAAAGCATTTACGGCCAGGGTCAGGGGGCGACCAATTGGGCAGCAGAACGCATTCGCGCAGAGTATCCCGACTTCGATGAAAAGAACCGACCATTGCTGTTCACCGGCGAAATGATGTTCTCGTGGATGTTTGATGACATTCGCTCACTGAAACCATTCCGTGCCGGCGCCCGTGCTTTGGCCGAGCGGCAGCACCACAGTGAGCTCTATGACGATTCTCGCCTTGCCAGCAACGAAGTTCCGGTGGCCGCAGCCGTCTATTTTGATGATATGTATGTCGACGCCGGCCTGTCATTGGATACGGCAAAGCGCACCGGCAATGTCGAGGCGTGGGTAACCAACGAATATGAGCATGATGGCGTACGTCAGTCCTCACGCGTCTTCCGGCGCCTGCTCGATATGGTCCGTGACAAGGGCGGCCCGCTCTCCTGAATGAAAGCAAATTAGCATGACCGCTTCTGCTGATATCAAAAAGCGGCTTGCCGCACTTCGTGCTGTTTTGGCCTCCAAGGGGCTGGATGGCTTTGTCGTACCCCGTGCGGATGCCCATCAAAGCGAGGTGGCCTCACCGCGGGACGATTGCCTTGCCTATATCACCGGTTTTACCGGCTCTGCTGGATTGGCACTTGTGCTGGCTGACAAGGCATTGATTTTCGTGGATGGCCGCTACGACATTCAGGTGCGTCATGAGGTGGATCAGACGCTGTTTGAAATCCACCATCTGCACCATGATCCGATTGATCGATGGCTGCGTGCCCATGCAAACAAGGGCATGAAAATTGGCTTTGACCCGATGCTGATCAACGGTGATCTGCATGTCAGGATATCGAGTGCCATGATCGAGGCCAATGCTACCCTTACACCCGTTGCGGACGACTTATTCGATCAGATATGGACGAACCGCCCACCGAAACCCATCGGACCTATCCGGGCTATGCCGTTGCATATTGCCGGAGAGACGTCTCAAACCAAGAAACAACGGGTCGCCGCTGCCATAAAGCAAGCCGGTGCGGACCTGATGGTCGAAACCCTGCCGGATAATATCGCCTGGCTGCTCAACGTGCGCGGTTCGGATGTGCCGATGAACCCGGTACCGCATTCGTTCCTGACGCTCGCGGCAGATGGCTCTGCGGAATGGTTTGTCGATCGTCGCAAACTTGGCAATGACCTCTCGGCTTTTGAACTGAACAACGTCAAACTTCTTGATCCCGCAAACTTCATCGATCGTGTCGGTCAGAACGCCTCGGGCAAGGCCGTGATGATCGATCCGCAATTCTCACCAGTTGCGGTGCGACTGGCCGTACAGGCCGCAGGTGGCAAGACGGTCAGCAAGACAAGCCCAACGACAGTGTTGAAGGCGGCCAAAAACACCGTCGAACTTGAAGGCTATCGCCGTTGCCATATTGAAGATGGTGTTGCGGTCACCAATTTCCTGGCATGGGTGCTCAAGGAAGGACGTGCGCGGCAAGGCACGACAAATCCGCTTACCGAACTTGAGGCCGAGGCAAAGCTGTTGGATTTTCGCCAGGAAGGCGACGGTTTTATAGAGGCCAGCTTCCGATCCATTTCCGCATCCGGCGCAAACGCAGCCATGTGCCACTACAATTCTGCAGAAGATACCAACGCGGCTATCGACGACAAGTCGCCCTATCTGATCGATTCAGGCGGGCAATATATTGACGGCACAACAGATATTACCCGCACCCTAATGCTTGGGCCTGCCAACGATGCCGTCAAACGAACCTATACGGCCGTCTTGAAGGGGTTTCTCTCGCTGATCATGGCAAAAATGCCAAAGGGCACACAGGGGCATCAACTGGATGCATTTGCAAGACGCCCCCTATGGGACCTGGGCCTCGATTATGATCACGGCACCGGACATGGTGTCGGTCACAACCTCCTCATCCACGAATATCCGCACCGCTTTGCCAAGATCGCCAACCCTTTCGGGCTGGAGCCCGGCAACATCATGACCATTGAGCCGGGATATTATGAGGCAGGGCAATATGGATTGCGCATTGAAAACCAGGTTGAGGTCGTTGCGATCACGCCAACTTTCTGCAGCTTCGCATCCCTGACCCTGGTGCCGATCGATCTGACCGCCGTGGATATTCAAAAACTGTCTGATGAGGAAATCATCTTCCTGAACGAATACCATCGGACAGTCAGAGATGTGCTTGCACCAAAAGTGAAGCGCGAAACGTTATCGTTTCTTATCGAGCAGACCGAGACGATCACGCGCTGAAGCAACATGAAAGTGAGGGCGAAACATCTTGCGACCTCACGTGCACGTGAATCGCGGCACAAACAATCAGAGATTGTCCTAAACAAGCATAAACGACACAACCTAAAAAAGGCGAAAAAGCGTCAAAATTGCGCTTTTGCGTGGCACATCTGACAGTTTCCTTTAAAAGAGACTTGTCTTTTTATAAGTGTATTCAGACCGATACCGATAGTTATAGGTATGAATTAGTGCCGCGCTTTAATTGCGGATTAACTATCTTCCGACAGAATACAACCCGAAGCGGAAAACCTGGCGTGACATTGCTCACGCACTCTCCGAGCTCTCAACTGATGGCATGACGCCACTCGGAACACTTTCAAAAAATGTCCAATCTTAACGAAATTCACCGTTTTCACGGACCGTTTTCGTGCGCCTATTTTTAAGTTGAAAACGGCATTCGGGGGCCAAGCGTGCATATTGTATTGGTAGACGACAGCAGGTCTGCTCTTTTTGCACTTGATATTGCTGTCCGGGAAATTCCCGGCGTGCATGTTACTGCATTCGAGGATCCAGCCACGGCGCTGGAACACTGCCTGAAATCCCCTATAGACCTTTTGATTGTTGATTTTACAATGCCCAAATACACGGGCATTGAGTTGGTGGCCGAACTCAAGCGCCAAAATGTTCTGGTCCATATTCCCGTCATCATGGTGACATCGGAGACGGAACGCAGCATCCGCATTCAAGCGATTGAAACCGGCGTTACAGACTTTATCGGTAAACCGTTCGATTCCATCGAACTGAAGGCACGTGTGCGCAACCTTCTCGCATTGCGCAAGGCGCAGCGTGATCTTTCGCACCGTGCAAACCGTCTCGTTGATGAAGTTGACAAGGCAACCGAAGAACTTGCCGAACGCGAAGAAGAAATTATCTGGCGGCTAGCCCGCGCCATCGAGTTTCGCGACGGCGATACCGGTGACCATATCTCTCGTGTCGCGCATATCAGCAAGCTGATCGCGAGGGATCTTGGTCTATCCAGCGAACATTGCAGGATGATCTATCTCGCAGCACCTTTGCATGACGTCGGCAAAATCGGCATTTCTGACAGCGTGTTGTTGAAACCCGGTCGTTTGACACCGGAAGAGATTGCCGAAATGCGCAAACATGTCGAAATCGGCGTGCGCATTCTGGAAAACGGCACGTCCGATCTCGTCCGTATCGCCGAAGCCGTGGCTGGTGGCCATCACGAAAAATGGGATGGCACTGGATATCCCAAGGGTATTTCAGGGCAAAACATCCCGATCGAAGCCCGGATTGTCGCCGTTGCCGATGTGTTTGAAGCCCTGTGCTCCGAGCGCCCTTACAAACGTGCCTGGCCAATCGAAGAGGCTCGCGATCACATCATTGCACAAAGCGGCAGTCATTTCGATCCCGCCTGTGTGGTCGCGTTCCAAAACCAATGGACCCGCATCGCGGCACTGATGGCGCAAGACGCGCCCAAGACGATCACTGTCGAGGTTCCCAGCATGGAAACACCTGACGAACCGGTCGGCACATTACAGTCACCTTTCAAAATTCACGTCGAAGAACCAGTACGGGAAACACCTGATGTCAAGTAATGCGGCGGCTGAAACTCTGGTGTTACCGTCCACACTTTCCATACGCCACATATCAGGAGCTCATGAACTCCTGCTGCGGCAGCTTGAAAAAGAAGATGCCCTGCTTCTCGACATCTCCGACGATGCCGACATTGATCTGAGTTTCATCCAGTTGGTTGAAGCCCCCCGCCTATATGCAAAAAACCACGGAAAAACAGTCAGCCTGACACACCCCGCCGGTGAAAACCTCCTGCAGACACTCCGCCGCAGCGGGTTCCTGTCGCGCATGGACAAGGCTTCACAGCAGTTCTGGCTGCATGGAAAGGACCTATAATGAGCGCCCACATTCTCACAGTTGATGACTCTGCAAGCATTCGCATGACCACGAAAATCGCGCTAACCAATGCCGGTTATCAGGTCACAGAAGCGGTTGATGGCCAAGATGGCCTTGCCAAGGCCAAGGGCGCTACATTCGACCTTATCATCACAGATCTGAACATGCCCAACATGAACGGTCTGGAAATGATTGAAGCCCTGCGCCAGTCGCCAGCCCACACCGGCATTCCGATCATCTTCCTTACAACGGAATCGGATGCAGACATGAAGGCGCGCGCAAAGGCCGCTGGCGCTACCGGCTGGCTCACCAAACCTTTCGACGCTGAAAACCTCGTCAAGATTGCCAAAAAGGTACTCGGGAAATGACCACGCTTGACCCTATTCAGGTTTTCAGGACGGAAGCGGCAGAGCTATTCGAGCAGATCGAAAGTGGCCTGCTCGATCTACTTCACGACCTTTCCGATCAAGATCAGATCGATGCCGTATTCCGAGGCCTGCACACCCTGAAAGGGTCTGGCGCGATGTTCGGGTTCGAGGCGCTCGCTGCCTTTACCCATCATTGCGAAACTGCATTCGACCGGGTGCGTAAGGGCGAAGTGCCTGCCACCAGCGAACTTGTGGCTGCCGTTCTTGAAGCTCAAGACCATATGCGTGCATTGGTCGAAAATCCGCTTGGTGTGCCTGGCAACCACGGTGACAAGTTGCTGGCAAAGCTGCACGAAGCCGTTGGTGAAGGTAGCCGTGGCTCCGTGACTCACGTGCCTGTAGCTGCAGTCAAAACACCGGCCGCCCCAAAACCCAAGGCGACCACCTGGAAGGTGACGTTCCGCCTACCCGTCAATGCCATGGCCAACGGAACAAATCCACTTGGTCTGCTGGATGAGCTCGATGAATTGGGCGAGTGTGAAATCGTTGCAGACATTTCCAAGGTCCCGGCACTCGATACGCTCAACCCGAGCGATCTTCACATTGGCTGGTCTGTGACGCTCACCACCGAACAGCCCCAATCCGCCATCGAAGATGTTTTCATCTTCGTCATGGACGATATGGAAATCGATATTCGCAAGCTCGATGAAGCAGAGGCCGTGGCCGATGTCGCTGTAGAGGAAACAGTTGCAGCTCCGGTCAAAAGCGCAGCTCCGCCCACATCGGGGCCCGCCACCCAGAATGACGGCAAAAACGCCAAGGCCACGGAAAATGTCCGTGTTCCAGCCGAGCGTCTGGACGAACTGATGGACCGTGTCGGCGAATTGGTCATTGCCCAGTCGCGTCTGTCCCAGTTGGCAGGTGGCAGTGCAGACATTCTGCTTCGGTCCGTGTCCGAAGATGTAGAGCGTCTTTCTGGCGAGTTGCGCGATACGATGATGGTGTTGCGTATGGTGCCGATCGCCCAGCTTTTTGGTCGCTTCCGCCGCCTCATACATGACCTTGCCCGGGAAACCGGCAAGCAGATTGAACTGGTCACCGAAGGTGAAAGCACCGAAGTCGACAAGGCCGTGATCGAACGCCTTGCAGATCCGCTAGTTCACCTGGTGCGCAATTCTTGTGACCATGGTCTTGAAACCATGGAAGACCGCATTGCTGCCGGTAAATCTCCGATCGGCCGCATTACATTGATTGCGCGTCAATCTGGTGGTGATGTCACCATTACCATCCGCGACGACGGCCGCGGCATCGACCGCCAGAGAGTGAGAGCAAAAGCTGAATCGTCCGGCCTGATCGCCGCCAATGCGCAAATCAGCGACCAGGAACTTCTCCAAATGATCTTCCAGCCGGGATTTTCAACGGCTGCTGCGGTCACCAACCTTTCCGGCCGCGGCGTTGGCATGGATGTCGTGAAGAAGTCCGTCGAGGCTTTGCGTGGCACCATCAACATCGTCAGCACGCCCGGTCAGGGTTCAGAAATTTCTCTCGCCATTCCATTGACGTTGGCCATCATCGACGGCCTGCTCGTTCGGGTGGGCAATGGCTGCTACGTCATTCCGCTTTCTGCGGTTGAGGAGTGCCTTGAGCTTTCGCCCGAAGATGATCTGCGTTCGCGTGGCCGCTCCTTCATTTCGCTGCGTGACAGTCTGGTGCCCTTCATTCGGCTCAGGGAACTTTTCAACACGGGCACCAAGCCGGACCAGTATCAAAAGGTCGTGGTCATCTCGACCGGCTCGGAACGTGTCGGTCTCGTCGTTGACCAGATCATCGGCGACCACCAGACCGTGATCAAGGCAATGTCGAAACTGCATCATGACGTGGCGACGTTCTCAGGCGCGACCATTCTGGGCGATGGCAGCGTGGCCCTAATCCTCGACGTCGGCCATCTGGTGGCCGCGGGACAACACCAGGAGGCGCAGTTGCGCGCAGCAGGATGAACCAGCACATCGCAATTAAAGCAGGCACCATCTGGAACAACAACGACGATGTTGAAGTGCTTACCTTCAGCCTCGCCGGAGAAACCTTCGCCATCGAGGCGGTCAAGGTTCAGGAAATCCTTGATCTCCTGCCGGAGACCTCTGTACCTGGCAGCTTGCCATTCGTTGGAAGCGTCATCAACTTTCGCGGCAAGGTCATTCCGCTCGCTGACATCAGGTTGGCGTTTGGAATGGAGGCTGGGGAAAAGACGATCGACAGTCGGATTGTCGTCATCGAGCTGCCTCTTGGTGACGAACGCACACTGATCGGAATTCGTACCGACAGGGTCTTTGAGGTTACCACTTTTTCCAAAAGTGCCAGCGAGGCTCCGCCGAGCGTCGGAATGCGTTGGCGCGCTGATTACATCGATTGCCTGATCAAGCGGGAAAACCAGTTTGTTATCCTGCCCAACCTGGCAGCAATTTTCTCAAATCACAATTCGCAGTCAGCAACCGGTCCCTCCCACGGTTGAACTGATCCAGCAATGGAGAACTAACATGCGTGCTTCGATCAAGTTGAAACTTGGACTGGCCTTCGGATTCATCATTACCATGCTCGTTGCCACTGCGAGCTACGGAATTTTGAGCCTCGGAAATCTCAACGATACGCTGGAAAGCGTTCTGCAGGGTCCGGCTTTGCGCCTCAAACTGGCACAAAACCTCAGCAACGAACAGCTGCAGCAGTTGCGTCAGCAGAAGAACCTGCTTCTGGCTCCAGGTGCTGCGGAAATGCAGGGCTACATCACAGCCTCCGACAATGCACGTCGTGCTTTCGATGACAACTTTAACCAGGTCAACGCACGCGCGACAGAACAAGGCAAGGTCATATGGGCCAAGCTGGCCGATTACACGGCTGAATTCCGCCGCCAGGACGACCGCATTCGCTCCTTGATGCTGGCTGGCAATACGCCGGCAGCATTGCAGGTTTCCACCAACGAAGCACGCAAGGTCACGAACGAGATTGACGCCTTGCTGAGCGAAGTCGTTACATTGGAAGAAACACGCTTGACGGAAGCACAAACGGCGGCCGATGAGACCTACATCTCGACCAGAACGATCATGATTTCTGTCGCCGGTCTTGTTCTGGTCGTCGCTGTAGCAGCTGCATTCTGGATTGCACTTTCGATCAACCGTGGTCTTCGTAACGCCGTGCGTGCGGTACAGAACGTGTCCGAAGGTGATTTGACGGAATTCGCTACCATTTCGAGCAAAGACGAAATCGGTGAAATGCTTGGCCATCTGAATGGTATGATTGAAAGGCTGCGCGGCGTTGTGGGCGACGCACTTTCGGCCTCAGACAACGTGTCTTCGGGCAGCCAGGAACTGTCTGCAAGCTCGGAACAGCTCTCGCAAGGCGCAACCGAACAGGCATCGTCAGCCGAAGAAGCGTCCGCGTCCATGGAGGAAATGGCTGCCAACATCAAGCAAAACGCCGACAACGCTGCACAGACCGAAAAGATTGCCCGCCAGTCTTCCAAGGACGCTGAAGTCAGCGGTGAGGCTGTTGCGCGTGCAGTCGGCGCCATGCGCACCATTGCAGAAAAGATTTCGATCGTTCAGGAAATTGCTCGTCAGACCGACCTTCTTGCCCTTAACGCTGCGGTTGAAGCCGCACGCGCTGGCGAACACGGCAAGGGTTTTGCTGTTGTTGCATCCGAAGTGCGCAAGCTTGCTGAGCGCAGCCAGGCAGCAGCATCCGAGATCAGCTCTCTTTCCGGTGAAACCGTACAGGTCGCTACGGAAGCTGGTGAAATGCTGAACCGTCTGGTTCCTGACATCCGCAAGACTGCCGAACTGGTGGCAGAAATTTCCGCTGCTTGCCGCGAACAGGATATCGGTGCATCGCAGATCAATGAAGCGATCCAACAGCTCGACAAGGTAACGCAGCAAAACTCCGGCGCATCGGAAGAAATGTCTGCGACGTCGGAAGAGCTTGCCGCGCAGGCTGAAGAACTGCAGAGCAGCATCGCGTTCTTCAAGGTTGAACGCGCGGTTGCCACCCAACATGTGCCAGCACGCAAGCCAATCCAGAAGCCACAGGCTGCAGCACGCCCAGCGGCAAAGACCTCTTCGTTCCAAGCTTCGTCCAACGGCTCGATCAAGGCACAGCAGGCCCGCGCAAAGGGTTTTGCACTCGACATGTCGATGGGTGGACCAGACGCCGGTGATGCTGACTTTAAAGAAAGCGCGTAATCCATGAGCAATGTGTCCTCCGAAGGTCAGTTCGTAACATTCAGCCTTGGCGATGAGGTCTTTGCTGTCCCGGTTGAAGTTGTTCGTGAAATTCTCGATCACGAAGACACCTTCAAGATACCCCATGGCCCGGAATATCTTCTGGGCCTGCGGGATGTGCGAGGACAGGGTGTGCCGATCATTGATCTGAGGCTGCGCCTCGGCATGACGCGCACGGTCAAGACACCCCATACGCGCATACTCGTGCTGGATATTCCGTTCCCGTCGCGGACACTGGCTGTCGGTCTTGTTGCCGACAAGGTGTTCGAGGTCACGCCATTCCGGCGTGACCAGATGGAAACAGCACCGGATATCGGTGTGCATTGGAATTCCGACTACATTGCTGGCGTTGTTAGACGCGAAGGTGATTTTGTGGTGATTATCGATCTGGCGCGCCTGTTTTCTGACGAAGAAAACGCATTGGCCCGCCAGACCGGCAAACCGGTACAAGCCGCATGAGGGAAAACGCATACGCAGCCGACCTCAATGCCAGCAGTCCCGCGCAGGATGGTCTGAATCATCGCGATTTTCGTAAACTGGCGGAATACATCTACAATTACAGCGGCATAAAGATGCCAGACACCAAACGCACAATGCTCGAAGGACGTTTGCGAAAACGCCTTCGAGCAACCGGGCATCGCTCTTTCGGGGACTATTGCAACTTTCTGTTCCGCGACAACGGACTTGAAAGTGAGGCAATCTACCTCATCGACGTGGTGACCACCAACAAAACAGACTTTTTCCGTGAACCGAACCATTTCGAATACATGGAAAAACATGCACTACCAGCCCTGGCGGCGGACGGCCACAAGCGCATTCGCGCCTGGAGTTCGGCCTGCTCTACAGGTGCCGAACCCTACACCATAGCAATGATCATGGCAGAGGCGGTCAATGCGCAGGTCATCAATGATTACACGATCCTGGCGACTGACCTCTCCACGGATGTGCTGAGAAAGGCACACAGTGGCATCTACCCAAGGGACCTGCTGGAGCCGGTACCATCTGCCCTGATGCAGAAATACGTCATGCAGCCCAATGACGCACAGCGTCGGGATGTGCGTATTTCACCGCGCCTGCGCTCAAAAATTGGCTTTGCCCGCCTCAATCTGATGGATCCCACCTACCAGATAGGCGACGCCGTGCAGATCATCTTCTGCCGCAACGTACTGATCTATTTTGACAAAAAGACACAGGCGCATGTCCTCACCCAACTCTGCAACCGCCTTATCACCGGCGGATATCTGTTTATTGGGCATTCCGAGACGATTACCGGTATCAACTTGCCATTGCGGCAGGTGGCAAATACGGTCTTCCAAAAACAATAGCGGTAAAGCTCATGGGTAAAAAAGTCCGTGTACTCGTTGTCGATGATTCAGCCAGCGTCAGGCAGACGCTTGTCTCTATTCTCGAGGCAGACCCTCAGATCGAAGTGATTGGAACAGCGTCCGATCCCTTTATGGCGGCCAAACGCATTCAGGAGGAAATTCCTGATGTGATGACGCTTGACGTGGAAATGCCGCGCATGGACGGCATAACCTTTCTGCGCAAAATCATGTCGCAGCGCCCCATTCCCGTCGTCATGTGCTCGTCTCTGACTGAAGCCGGCTCCGAGACTCTGCTGCAGGCGCTGGAAGCAGGTGCTGTCGACATCATCCTCAAACCCAGGATTGGCGCTGCAGATCACCTGGCGGAATCGGCACTGCGCATTTGCGAGGTTGTCAAAAGCGCGGCACAAGCGCGCCTCGGCCACACACGTCCTTCTATCAGGACTGGGTCTGCAAGCGGCCCTGCCGCCAAACTGACGGCTGATGCTGTTCTGCCCCCTCCATCGGGCAAAGCCATGGCACGCACCACGGAAATGGTGGTCTGTGTCGGCGCGTCCACCGGTGGAACAGAAGCATTGCGGGAAATGCTGATCAAGTTGCCGGCCAATGCGCCGGGCATGGTCATCGTTCAGCACATGCCGGAAAAATTCACCGCAGCCTTTGCCAAACGCCTCAACAGCCTGTGTGAAGTCGAAATCAAGGAAGCGACAGACGGTGATCCCGTCTTACGCGGTCACGTGCTGATTGCACCCGGTGACAAACACATGCTCTTGGAACGGCAAGGCGCCCGCTATCACGTCTCGGTTCGCACCGGACCTCTGGTTTCACGCCACCGCCCATCGGTTGACGTCCTGTTCCGCTCGGCGGCACGCGCAGCCGGTGCAAATGCCATGGGCGTCATCATGACCGGCATGGGAGACGATGGCGCACGTGGCATGCTGGAAATGCATCAGGCTGGAGCGTTTACGGTTTCACAGGACGAAGCGACATCCGTCGTTTTTGGCATGCCGAAGGAAGCGATCGCCCATGGTGGGGTCGACAAGATCCTGCCACTTGATCGCATCGCTGCAGAAATTCTGGCGGAAGATCGTCGGCGATAATCAGATTTACGACCACTATTTCACGCTTCATTAACCATAGTGACGAATGATCGGCATACCACCATGTCACCCGGTGCGTCCTGTTGAGGCATGAACGTCTCTGTCTAAATTGCGGATCTGCAGCCATGTCAATTATTACGTTTGCAAACACCAAGGGCGGCGCGGGCAAAACAACTGCAGTGCTGTTGCTGGCAACAGAGCTTGCGCGTCGTGGTTTCCGTATTTGTGTGATTGACACCGATCCACAGCGCTGGATTTCCAAATGGCGTGACGCCGCCGACTACCGGGTGAATTTTACCGTCATTACCTATGTGACTGCATCGTCATTGCAGCAGCACGTTCTCGATAGCCGCAAGGCATTTGACCATGTGATCATCGACCTGCCCGGCGCGCAGTCACCTTTGCTGGCGACAGCACTTGGTCTCTCGGATCATGTCATGATCCCGGTTCAAGGCAGCACGATGGATGCACAGGGCGGCGCCCAGGTGCTGGAACTGCTGCGTTATCTCTATGAAAAGGCCAATATCAGCATTCCACACTCGGTGGTGCTGACCCGCGTAAACTCGCTGGTCACGACCCGTGCCCTGCAGGCCGCCCGCCAGTTGCTAGCCTCACGCAATGTCCATGTTCTTGATACGCCGATCATCGAACGTTCCGCGTTCCGCGACATGTTCGAATATAACGGTTATCTGCACATGATGAACCCGGCGCAGGTCAGCAATCTCGACAAGGCCATTCACAATGCCGGTTGTTTTGCTGACGAAATCCTGCGTCTTCTGCCGGCATCCGCCAGCAAACGCAAATCCGACATGATGCGCGCTGCCTGATCCGGGTTACGGATCGGCAGCGCTACGCGTTCCTTAAAACAGCGCGTCTGCGAAGAGGTCATCATCCTCATCGACCGAGGTTGACTGGACAGTTTCCTTTGCCGGTGCCAAATCGATTGGCAAATACTGCGCGTGGATGTCACGCTCCTGCGCCATCGTGTAAAGCTTGTAGATGCGGTTCGAGAACGGCTGAATTTTTTCAGCCATAAAGGACACATCAATCGAACCCCCAGCCATGATGCCGGCAGACAGTCCGCAGCATTCATCAAGCACATTGCCAAGTTCGTTTTCGAAATCGAGCTTGACCACAGCAGAACTGATGCGGCTGAACACCGCCTGCCCTTCCCGACCCAGCTCCTCCATCCCCGCTTCCATTTCAGTCTTCGCACCGGTCACGGTTTCAAGCGCATCACGCAGCGGCTTGCTGAGATCACCAGACGGATTGGCCTCATCCAGACCGAGTTTGCCAATCGCGGTTTCGATTTGCTGCAGGTCGGACACGATGGCATCGGCCGGGCTTTCCAGCTTTTCAGCGAAGACCCGCAATTCGGCGCTGACAACATTGACTGACCGCCCCTCGTCGCCCAGTTTCGAGCAACGAAGATTGGAGTTCAGCGCCATATAGTGAATTTCGGTCTTGATGGACCGCAACACGGCCATGCCGCGAAGAAGATCATTGGCGGTCTGGGTGACGGAACCAACGACGGCATCAGCGTCTGTGCTGCTTTCCTGCACGCGCCCCGCCAGTTCGCAGGCCTTTGAGATATCTCGCTCCATCAGCTGCAACGCACTGCCGCCGCCATGACGGGAATTTTCAATCAGGTTGTCGCGCAAGGACAGAATGCGGGCGGCATCATCGGCAAAGCTCGAGATGCCCGCAAAAATCTTGCGGCAATCACGCTGAAGATCGCTTGTTGCCTCTTCCAGCTGCGCGTTGACAAGCGCTGCAATGGCTTCCCTCAGCGTATCGGCTTCCATATCAGCAAGTTCCCTGCCCTCATCCGACTGCAAGTAGTCTTCAAGCAGCTGAATGGTCGACTGGACATGTTCGATGCGCTGACGTGTGATGTCGCCAATCTGCAGAGAAGACAATGTCATTGCAATTTTGCCCTGAACGCCTTGGGCAATGGTTTTTACTTGCGCCGCCATCTGCTTCATTTCGCGATGCTGCGCACTGACAAGCGCGGAGTTCCGCTTCAAACCGTCGATGATTTCAGGGATCGTTGCCTGAAAATCCTTCAAGATCGCGGCGGAAAAATTGCGTGCCTTGCCAAGCTGCTGGCGCATGGTTTCCAGATAGGTGCCAAACTTTCCAACCTCATCAGCACCAAACTGGATGCGCTCCCGGATTTCATCGGCAAAGGATGAAAACTCGGCAATACCGGCGCCAGTGATCTTCACGGTGATCGCAAAGGTCTTGAGATAACGAATGGTTTCTCTGATGTCATCAAGTTGGTTATCGGTCGACTTGCAGAATTCCGCCATCGCCTCGAAAGCCACCTGACGCTGCTGTTCCGTGTCGGGCAAGCGCGCAAGATCTTCAATCGTCTTCTGCATGCCAGCAATCGCGGCATCCGCCGTGCCACCATCCATGGTACCGGTCATACGGTCCAAAATCGCAATAAGATCGTTGAGAATTTCCATGACGGAAACGAGTACCGCGCCGCCATCCAGAAATGTCTTTTCAATGCGTGCATGCGCAACTGACAGACCCGCCGTCAGATTTGCCCGTGTATCAAATGCTTCGGTTGTGATTTTACGTTGTGCGTTCACTATTCTTTTCCCAACCCGCCCTGTTTGAGGGCAAGCTAGGTGGAATATGGAAATGACAGGTAAATGCTATCAGCTGTTCCGAAACAGAGCAATTTGAGGGTTAATGAACTGCCTCGCATGTCATTAAAATTGCAATCAATCTGTTGTGCTACGGCTTCCAACGACGGAAGACTGACGGGTAAGGGTTCACGTCTATGACAGACGGTTGAGGCGTTTACTGCGCGGGATGATGAAAGATCGCCACGATCTGGCGCGCAATGTCTTCAGGGGAAAGACGCCCCTCCCGATACCATCCGGCAACCTTGTTCAGCAGGGTGAGCAACAGCAGTCGGTAAACACTGCGATCGAGTGCTGGATCGAGCGGCAATGCATTGACCAGTTCGGTAAACAAGGCCTCGAATGCATCACGTTTCAGGATCAGCTTTTCACGCACCGCAGGCGGCACAGACTGAAAATCATTCATCAGGGGCAAGGTCAGTGAATTCGGATCAAGCTGGATGTCCAGCATCGTGATGCAGGCTACTTCCAAACGCTTCCAGGGATCGTCAACGTCTTCAATGGCAGAGCGAATACGGTCCTCACCCATTTGCAAAGCCATATCATGGACTTTAACGAACAGGGCTTCCTTCGATTTGATGTAGTGATAAAGCGATCCACCGAGGAGACCGACCTTTTCGCCGATGTCACGGATCGATGTTGCTGCAAATCCGCGCTCGGCAAACAGTGCGCCTGCTGCTTCCAGCACCTCGAGATGGCGGTCTGTGAGCTCATCTGTGCCAGCACCTTTGACGCTGCGGTCCTTTGCGGATTTACGCAAAGCTTTGGTCTGTACAGCCATCAATATTCTTCCCAGAAACTACGTGTCATCCGCAAGCTGCAACATTGCGCATAAATTCGCTCGCACGAATAGAGGCATGGCATTTTCATCTGTCGCGCAGCAACAAGAAAAAACGTGAATGCACCAACCGCCTCGGAGCGTGTCACCTTTCGATAGAGTAATAGTCCTTGTACCACTCCACAAAACGAGCAACGCCTACGGCAACGGGAGTGTTTGGATTGAACCCGACCCAGCGTTCAAGTTCATCAGTATTTGCTGCGGTTGCCGGCACATCACCCATCTGCATTGGCAAATAGTTTTTCTCAGCTTTCATTCCCAATGCGCTTTCAAGCGCGCCAATGTAGTCCATAAGGTGGGTTGGCTGATTATTGCCGATGTTAAATATGCGGTACGGCACATTACTCGTTGCAGGATCAGGATTAGCTGCATCAAAGGCAGGATCAGCCTCAGCGGGACGGTCATTCACCCTGATGACGCCCTCGACAATATCATCGATATAGGTGAAATCTCTCACCATCTGCCCATGATTGAACACATCAATCGGTTTGCCGTCCAATATCGCTTTAATGAACAGAAAGAGCGCCATATCCGGCCGTCCCCACGGGCCATATACAGTGAAGAACCGCAGACCAGTCGTCGGGATATTGAAAAGATGGCTATATGTGTGCGCCATGAGTTCATTGGCTTTTTTGGTCGCCGCATACAGACTGACGGGATGGTCTATGTTTTGATGTTCGCTGAATGGCAAAGCTGTGTTGCCGCCATAAACCGACGACGAACTTGCATAGGCCAAGCTCTCAACTGCGTTATGTCGGCATCCCTCCAGAATATTCAGAAACCCC
Organism: Agrobacterium sp.; assembly: GCF_032092815.1. Taxonomy (GTDB): domain Bacteria; phylum Pseudomonadota; class Alphaproteobacteria; order Rhizobiales; family Rhizobiaceae; genus Agrobacterium. The sequence goes on from NZ_DAMDBP010000033.1 coordinate 40,878, forward strand.
TGAATATTGGAATCAATATAGGCATGGGGATTTTCCAGCGAGTAGCGAACGCCGGCTTGCGCGGCCAAGTGAATGACACGCTGCGGACGATGCTGTTTGAAAGCCTCAGCAATCCCGTCTTTGTCCTCAACATCCAATTTCAAGAAAACGAAGTTCGGATATTGTTTCAACCGCGCCAGACGCGCTTCTTTCAATGAAACATCGTAGTAATCATTGAGGTTGTCCACACCGATTACTGTGTCGCCGCGATCTAGCAGACGAATGCTGGTGTGCATCCCGATAAAACCCGCCGCTCCGGTAAGCAGTATTTTCACGCCAGAGGCTCCAACTCGCAGTTTG
>NZ_DAMDBP010000033.1:41226-50207 GCF_032092815.1 Agrobacterium sp.
ACATCAAGCCTTTCCAACACAAACGACACGTCGTCAATTTGTTTTACGCCTGCCGTCAATCAACATTCGGATACCACTTCATAAAACAGCAATCGACCATAGAAAAAACACGTACACTTTGCTAATCCGCACATAGCGTTAAGCACGACGAAGATGCTGGTAATGCCATTTTGAAAGGTACGATGATGACGCTGGACAATCGCACTGTAGCCGTGATCGGTCTTGGTTATGTCGGGCTTCCTCTTGCAGCGGCATTTGGTCGTGTAAGGACTACGATCGGGTTCGATATCAATCCGGATCGGATTAAAGAGCTAGCCACGGGCTACGACCGCACCCAGGAACTCAGCGAAAGTGAGCTGCGCGCCAGTCAGCACATTTCATTCACTGCCGATCCAAACCAACTGAGAATTGCAACGATTTTCATCGTCACCGTTCCGACACCCGTGGATGAGGCCAACCGCCCTGACATGACACCGCTTGTGAAAGCAAGCGAAACGGTAGGACGTGTGCTGAAGAAAAACGATATCGTCGTTTTTGAATCGACGGTTTATCCGGGCGCGACTGAAGAAGTGTGCGTACCCATTCTCGAAGCCATGTCTGGTCTGGTCTTCAACCATGATTTTTTCTGCGGCTATAGCCCGGAACGTATCAACCCAGGCGACAAGGTTCATCGGCTGGAGAACATCGTCAAGGTCACGAGTGGTAGCACGCCACAGATCGCTGATGTGGTTGATAACCTATACAAGCAAATCATTGTGGCTGGCACCCACAAGGCAAGTTCCATTCGTGTGGCCGAAGCCGCCAAAGTGATTGAAAACACGCAACGCGACGTCAACATCGCCCTGATGAATGAATTGAGCCTCATCTTTCAGAGGTTGGACATCGATACAATGGACGTTCTGGAAGCTGCTGGTACGAAGTGGAACTTCTTGCCATTCAGGCCCGGCCTGGTGGGTGGCCACTGCATTGGCGTGGATCCATACTACCTCACACATAAGGCGCAACAAATCGGCTATCATCCAGCTGTCATCCTTGCCGGACGCCGCATCAATGACAGCATAGGCGCATTTGTTGCAGAGAAGACGGTAAAGCTCATTCTGCAGCGTGAGTTACCGCTGAATAACGCGCGGGTACTGGTGCTTGGGCTGACATTCAAGGAAGATTGTCCTGACCTGCGAAACACCAAAGTTGTCGATATCATTCACGCCCTCAAGGAGTATAATCTCGAGGTCGATATTTACGACCCTTGTATCAATGTCGACGACGCAGACCGCGAATATGGTTTAAAATGCCTCAAAGCTTTGCCCGAATCTGACGATTACAGCGCCGTCATCGTTGCTGTTGGCCACAAACAATTCAAAGAAATGGGCACACACGAATTGCGGAACCTCTTGCAACCGAATGGTGTCCTATTAGACGTAAAATCCATATTCTCTAAAGAGAGCGCTGATTGGAGGCTGTAAAGAATTGCGTTTTTTAATATGTTTAAATGTGGGTAATTCAAGCCCATTGATCTCATAGACCCTGGTCGGTTACAGGTGCAGTTATATTGGAATCCACGGGCGACGATGATCGATGGCAAGAGCGTACATTATTTCAGTAATTTTGGATTTGCCACGTTGGGTAAAGCGCCTATCCGCCTTATTTGTCGATAGTGCTCTTTGTGTCTTGACACTCTGGCTAGCGTTTTCATTGCGCCTTGACACGTGGGATATTTTGCAAGGCGTTCAGCTTATAACAATCCCAATTTCTCTTGCCATCGCTCTACCGCTATTTGTCGTAAATGGTTTGTATAGAGCAATTTTCAGATATGTCGGCTGGGCGGCATTTCTTGCCATCATCCGCGCAATCGCGCTCTATGGGCTTCTTTTCATGCTAGTGTTCACGTTCATCAGCGTGCCGGGCATACCTAGAACAGTCGGCATTATGCAACCTCTTTTACTACTTTTGGCCATCAGCATATCGAGACTGGTTACTCGCCAAGTCTTGGGAGCTCCCTATCGCCGTGAACTCATCAAAAACGCCCAGCGCAATGTTCTAATATACGGTGCAGGCACAGTTGGTCGGCAACTTGCCAGCGCCCTCGTCAATGGAGGGCAGTTAACTGTATGCGGCTATCTCGATGATGATAAAAACCTGCATGGTTCGTTTATAAATGGTGTCCGTGTATACGCACCACATGAACTCAAAGATGCCGTCGCGCATCTTAACGTCAAAACAGTTCTGCTCGCAGTCCCAAACATTAGCGCTGAACGCCGTATGACTATTATTGAGAGCCTGCGTGGCGTTGGTGTGGCGGTCAGAGTGGTTCCCAATGTCAGTGAAATTGCACAAGGCCGTGTGCATATGGCAGATTTTCAGGAACTAGCTATCGACGACCTACTTGGTCGCCCTCCGGTTAAGCCGTCAGAAGAACTACTGAAGAAGAACATTAAGGGCAAGGTGGTCATGGTAACTGGGGCCGGAGGGTCCATCGGCAGTGAGCTGTGTCGCCAAATCCTGCAGATCGCTCCTGAACGACTGATCCTATTCGAACAGAACGAATTTACACTTTATTCGATTCACGCGGAACTTGTACGCAAAGATCCTTCGAAAGAAGAAATCGTTGTCGCACTGCTCGGGTCAGTGCGCGATGAAAAGCGTATGGCCGACATCATGGAGAGCTTCAAACCGCATACCATTTATCACGCCGCAGCTTATAAACACGTTCCGATTGTTGAACAAAATCCAGTCGAAGGGATTTCTAACAATGTGCTTGGTACGCTTGCGACAGCGCGAGTTGCAATTGAAAAGAATGTTGAGTCATTCGTATTGGTCAGTACGGACAAAGCCGTTCGGCCGACCAACATAATGGGCGCCTCAAAACGAGTAGCAGAATTAGTTTTACAAGCTCTAGCCATTGAGAACCCTGGCATCACCTTTTCGATGGTGAGATTTGGAAATGTACTTGGCTCCTCAGGCTCTGTTGTCCCACTTTTCCGACAGCAGATTGCTAATGGTGGACCGATCACACTCACCGATCCGGAGATGACCCGTTATTTCATGACCATTCCAGAGGCATCGCAACTCGTAATACAGGCAGGCGCGATGGCGACAGGCGGCGATGTTTTCGTTTTAGACATGGGCAAACCTGTGAAGATTATCGATCTTGCGCGGCGTATGGTTGAACTCTCGGGTATGACAATCAAAGATGACAGCAATCCGGATGGAGACATTGCGTTCATTATGACTGGACAACGCCCAGGAGAAAAACTTTACGAAGAACTTTTAATCGGGGATAATCCAGCAGCGACCAAACACCCGCGAATTATGACAGCCCATGAAGAATTTTTCTCATGGGTTAAGCTTGAATCCATGCTCGAAAGATTAAAAAACACCATGGACGAGAATGACATATCTGGAGTACGCGAGCTGATGAGTGTTATGGTTTCCGGGTACAAACCGAGTGCAGAGATTGTTGACATTCTCGTAGCTAATAAACTTGAAAATGGATCACTCGCACAAATCCCTCCCAAATAATAAAATGCTCGATTTACCGAAGTTTCGCCCCGCTCAAGCAGGCGGCGTTTGTGCGTTCAGTATTAGGTTGCTTGATGCAGCCCACCAAATCGACAGCGCTATAAAAGAACACGCACAAAGGATTCGTTCCGCAGGTTTCAGTCATCAAGACGAGGAGCTTGTGGGAGAGAACGACACCTCACCATGCGAACTTAGTATTCAATTAATAAACACAGACAACGACGTGTTCACTCCGCCATACCGATCTCGCCGTTGCATCACAACTCAACACCACTCTGCACTTCCACCGCTTGAACGATTTGTCGGCAAAGTGCCTCGGAGTGAGCGACTTACCATATTCTACAATGTAGGCGAGATGCATTATGGTTAGCCGCCCTAGGTGTTTAGTCCCACAGTGTGATGGCGTATCATCGTCGCGATCACAGAGGGATACTCTATGGGCCAATTTCTTCATGGCAGCGCCAAGACCACGCACGCCATTCGAGCAGAGTTACAGCGATCGAAAGCTCCAGCCGCGGCGCTCGCGCGGCAGTACGGCATCAACGAAAAAACCGTGAGGAAATGGCGATCTCGGCCAGGCGTCGAGGATGACGCGATGGGTCCAAAAGAGCGCAGAAGTACAGTCTTGTCGGCGCTTGAAGAGGCCGCAATTGTCTCATTGAGAGTGCAGGCTCGGTTGCCACTGGATGACGTCTACATCGCCCTGAAAGATGTGATCCCACATCTGTCACGTTCAAGCCTTCACCGCTGTTTGCAGCGCCACGGTATATCCCGTCTTCCGAAGGCTGATCGTGAAAAGCCCAAGCGGTTCAAATCCTACGAAATCGGTTATTTCGTATCGCTCCGGCGTGGACCGCCTTGCGCGTTTTTGGCGATACCGTGATTTTGCGCTCTTGAGAGTAGACTTAAGAGCGCAGTGAGGAACTATGGCACAGGCCATTTTGCTGACAGGTCACGAACGGCGTCGTCGTTGGTCACCGAACCAACGGCTTGAAATTCTGGAGGCAGCATTTGCTCCGGGGGCAAATGTCACGGAGGTAGCGCGTCGTTTTGATGTTTCGACGGGGCTGCTGTACACGTGGCGGCGCCAAGCGGTGACTGTGAGAGATGGGGCTGCTTTTGTGCCAGCAACTGTCGTGGATGTTCGTGGCGGCAGCGATGGTGGTGTGGCAACCATCGTTGTGGACTTTGCGAATGGTACCAAGGTGAGGATTGCCTCCGGGGTGCCTTGTGATCTTGCCGCAGCAGTGATGCGAGCGCTGAAATGATTCCGATCAGTTCGAGCGTGCGGGTTTGGATTGCGAGCGGCCATTGCGATATGCGCAAGGGGATGCAGGGCCTTGCTCTGATCGTGCAGGAAGGTCTTGGTCGTGATCCGTTCTTATGTGTCGGGCGAGATTATGTGGCGGATCCGTTCCTGCGCCGACCGAGGCCCGTCTAATCTGGAATTCTCCGCCACATAATACTTAGATTGTCAATCAGCACCGAACATTCACCCCTTTTACTTATCCAATTTTGACCCCTGTATGCGATCAGCGCTTGGCCTGCCCGGCGCTGGCCGGGGCTGCAGAGGGTAGGCCAAGTGCGGGTGATGGGTATCTTCGGCTTTAGCTTTGAGAACGGTTTTTGAAGCGCCAGGATTCATTTCCAGTTTCGACGATTTCGCAATGGTGGGTCAGGCGGTCGAGGAGTGCCGTCGTCATTTTGGCATCACCGAATACCGACGGCCATTCACCGAAGGCCAGGTTCGTTGTGACGATGATTGAGGTGCGCTCATAGAGCCTGCTGATCAGGTGGAATAGAAGCTGACCACCAGCCTGCGCAAATGGCAGATAGCCGAGTTCATCGAGAATGATGCAGTCGAGGCGTGTGAGATAGTCCGCCGTTCTGCCCTGCTTGCCACTGCGTGTCTCCGTTTCCAGCGGTTGACCAGGTCAACGACATTGTAGAAGCGCCCACGCGTGCCGTTACGGATGAGTGCACGCGCAATTGCAATGGCGAGATGGCTCTTGCCCGTTCCTGTGCCGCCGACAAGGACGACATTACGCTGGTCGGCGACGAAGGTGCCCGTCGCCAGCTCCCGCACCAAGGATTCATTCACAGGTGTATCGGCGAAGTCGAAGTCGTCGATGTCCTTGGCAAGAGGCAGCTTGGCGATACTGAGCTGGTATCGGATGGACCGGGCTTGCTTCTCGGCGATTTCCGATTGCAACAGATCGCCGACGATCCGAGGTGGTTCATGCTGCCGCTTTATACCGTTGCCCATGACCTCATCATAAGCGCTGCGCATTCCATAGAGCTTCAGCGTGCTCATCAGTTCGAGAACCTGTGTGCGTTCCATCAACTTGCCCTCCTGAGCCTGTCGTAACGGGCGCAGTCGGCGACCGGCTCATGAGCAAGCCGAAGCGCATCCGGGATTTGAAGTGTTGCAGCAGGAGCCGGATCGCGGCTTCGCGCCAGAATGTTGATGATTACCGAGGCCGACCAGACGCCGTGATCAAGCGCTTCCTGGCAGGCAGCTTCGACGGCGGCAAGACCATCAGCAGGAACACATCCGAGTATGGTGACCATCTGCCGATCACCGTCGTCGGCGATCTTCAATCGCTTGCGGACCTTCTCCATCGCGGTTGGCAAGACCCATTCGCGGAAGGGAGCGCCATTGCGCAAGGCACCGGGTTTGCGAGCAAGGACAGGAACATAGTGCCAAGGGTCGTAGACAGTGTCGCCACGACCAAAACTGCGCCGGTGTTCAGCGACCGTCACTCCATCTTGTTTGATGACAATCCGATCAGCATAGGCGTGAACCTCGACAGGGCGGCCGACGGCTGTCGACAAGACCGAATATTTGTTGTTGTCGAAGCGCACGGTACAGGTCTTCGACACCGAGGCTGGGACGCTGTGGAACCCGTCGAATGGGCCGACGTAGCGCACAAGGCTGCCACGCTCGGCCTCGAACATCTGCCAGATCGACTGCGCCGTCTGTTCGGGATGGCTATGGGCCTTGGCATAGGCAACGCATTTATCGAGGAGCCAAGCATTCAGTTCCTCTAGGCTTTTGACCCTGACACGCGGCGTGAAGAAGCGCTCGCGCACAAGGCCGACCTGGTTCTCGACCTGACCCTTCTCCCATCCCGATGCAGGGGTGCAGGCGACCGGTTGAACGAGATAATGGCTGCACATTTGCAGGAAGCGGCGATTGTACAGCCGCTCCTTGCCAATAAAGACCGCCTCGACCGCCGTTTTCATATTGTCGTAGATGCCGCGCGTGCAGGTGCCACGGAAGAAGTCGAAGGCCTTGTCGTGGGCGTCGAAGACCATCTCCTGGCTCTCACGCATATAGGCTCGGGCAAACATCATACGGCTGTGGCAAAGCCGGACATGTGCCACTTTCACGGTCGTCGTCACCCCGTTAATCAGAATGATCTCGTGGCTCCAGTCAAACTGGTAGGCCTCGCCGGGCGCATAGTATAGCGGGACATAAGCTTCGGTCGTTACCGCACCACGGCTCTTGGCCCAGGCCTCGGCATATCGGCGAACGGTGTCGTAACTGCCATCATAACCGAGTGACCGGACCTCCTCGTAAATCCGGATTAGCGTCAACCGTTCGCGCGATGCTTTGCCTTCGTTGGCAATCAGAAACCGCTCGACATCACCCTTCCAAGCTCCCATCCGGGGCAAGGGTTGATGCCCACGCTTGTAGGCAAACTCAGTCGCATCGGACCGCAGAATTTTGCGCACAGTATTGCGAGAAACATTCAGCTCTCTGGCAATCTTCTTCACCGACCAGCCCTGAACATGGAAGGCTCGTCGGACACGGGCAATCGTATCCACTCTCTTCAACTCCCTACTCCATCCGCTGCCAAAAGCCGGATGGTCGGATGAAATCCAGAGGGGGTCAAAATTGAATAAGTATCACCCCACCAGAGGGGTCAACATTCCATGCTTAAACACAGCATGACGCTCGTCAAGTCACATCGTCGAACCAGGCGGCTTCCACTGGCATGGGAAAAGGTCTCGTCCATAGCAAACACAGGGTCCATCCTTTTGGCCCTCACCGTCCTTAACACGAGCTTCTGATCCAGGTGGAAGACCCAAGCATTGTCTACAGGATCATCCGAAGGATGCCCTCACGGCTCTAACTGACAGAGGTTCTTCCACCTGGTACCCGTCCTTCAACGAAGGGCCGGTAGTCTGAACCGCTTTTGACGACGGCGTGTACGACACGCGCCATCTTGGCGGTAATAGCGGTCATTGCCTTGCGGCGCAGATCAGGATTGTCACGATCTCTCGCGATGTAGCGTTCGAATTTATGTCGGAAGCCGTTCTCACGCTGGCGGATGGCAACTTGCCCAGCAATCCACAGGGTCCGCCGCAGCCGCGCGTTGCCGAATTTGGAAAGCCGGGTCTGGCCGCGATACTGACCCGATTGCTGTGTCGACAGATCCAGCCCGCAAAATTTGAGAAACTGACGGTGATGATGAAAGCGGCGTAGGTCCCCAGCCTCCGCAATGATCGTTAGCGCGTTGATCGGACCGATCCCGGGAATCTGCCGCAGGATCTGATAATCACGGCTGTGTCGCAGCAGCTCATCGGCCTGTGCTTCGATCTCGTTGCGTTGGCGGATCAGGCTGCGGGCTTCGGCGACAACCATCCGTAACATGCGAATTGCAGGCGCATCCAGCGGCAATGGCAAGCCAATAGAGGTGCGGGCAGTCTCATAAATATCCATTAGAATCTGTGACTTGCTGACTTTCCTGCCGACAACATCCCATGCCGCTTCGACGAACTTTTCCTTCGTCAGTATCGTGATGCTCGATGGTGTGGGGAAGGCATCAAGGAATGCGAAGAACCAGTCGCTGCGACTGTTACCTCGGAAACGCTCGATCTCTGGAAAATACAGCGGCAGGTAATGCGTCAGGATGCGATGTTGTATCTCGGTCTTGGCGTTAGCAATGGCTTCGTGTGTCTTCGACAATTCCTGAACGTCGTTGATGCCAGCACGCAAGGGATCGTGATAGACCTGCGTCGAATGGATCCTCAACATGTGCAGGATCACCTGCGCATCCTTAGGATCGTTTTTGTCCCAGCCGTTGTGCAAGGCTTCTCGCGTGCGGGCAAGCGCCAGCGACGACACCAACCGCGTTTCGAAGCCGGCTTCCACCAACCGCCAGGCGATCGGACGATGATAATTACCAGTTGCCTCAAAGGCGCAGACAACCGGTCGGTCATATGATTGCAAAATCTCGATCAGATGGTCATGTTCTGCACGCGTATTGAGAACAGACAACCGACGGCGGCGTTTATGGCCGGGTGCTTCGATCAACACTTCATTGCGAACCTTGGCGATGTCGATGGCTACCAACACGGCATCGGCAGGTATAGAATTCTGACTGGTCATGGTTGGTCTGTAAGCGCCGTCTCCGTCCCATTGGGTCCGCTGCTTTCTGGGCATGATTGGTCAT
>NZ_DAMDBP010000034.1:0-18271 GCF_032092815.1 Agrobacterium sp.
AGCAATCAGCTCCGGATCTACCAGTTTGTTACGGAACCGTCTCTGCGCTGCAGGTATCGCAATCAATCCGAGTTGGTGTTAAAACCGGGCTCAGAGCACCAAGGCATCCACCAGCGGATGCGAGGGGTCTTCAAGCCCGTCCAGAATCGAGAAATGGTGCTTATCCGGTTCTTCCACGACAAGCGTCTGTGCCCCCAATCCCTTCCATATATTGGCAAGAAGCGCATTTTGACGCACGAATTCCGCACGTTCGGCCGCTCCAACCCAGCAAACCACTCTACTGTTGGCGAGAGGCTCAAGCAGCGCCGGGCTTTCTGTATAGGCTTCGGTTCTGTCAATTCTCATTTTCGCGTTCGATGAGAGGTTCATCAGCGGACGGAGGTCATGAAGACCCGAAAGGCTGACAGTGTTGACAATCCGCTTTTGTACTCTCTCTGACAAAGGTGATGTGGTGGTGATCATCCGGGTCACCAGATGCCCACCAGCCGAGTGACCGATGAGATAAATGGAGCCATCCACCTCTCGCGCCGCCAGCTCAATCGATTGGGCAATTTCTATTGTCATCTCACCAATTCGAGCTTCGGGCGCGAGAGTATATGAAGGCATCGCCACTGCATAACCCCGCTCGATCGCTCCTCTTGCAAAATGCGACCAGTAGCTCTTGTCGAGATTTACCCAAAACCCCCCGTGAACGAAGACAACCAAACCAAGCGCAGGCTTGGACGGGTAGAAGATATCCAGTGTATTTCTCGGCTTCTGCCCGTATACAACGTCAAGTTTTGCCCGCCCCGATGAACTGAGTTCCTCGCGATAACCACGCGCGGGTTCAACCCAAGCGTCCGGCCAACGCTCGCCTTTGGCTATATTGGGACCATTGGCATAAGCGTTGTCCCAATCTGTTATCTGAAAGTGCAAAACATTCTCCTTCATGTGCAATGGACACAATGGTTTTTGACTGCGAACGGCGAAGCGACGGCAAACGGACGCTCAGGCCGGCATATATTTGGGACGATGGGATAAGTCGAAGGTCATGGTCGGACCTTGACAGGCATCTCCCAAAGATCGCTTTACCAAAAGCGCCCATCGCGGCCAGGGCAAGTCGGCAGCGGGGCCTCGAAACTTGGACACTGAACAGGCAATTGGTCTCAAGGTCATCGGCCAAAGGCGTTCAAACACCCAGGTAACGATCTTGCACCGTAGAGGTCAGGGCGTGTGGTGAGCCACACCAAACGTTTTTACCATTCTCCAGAATGACACACTTGTCGGCGACCGGGAGTAATTCGCTCAGCGTCTTGTCAACGACCAGAATGGACAGGCCTTCGGCCTTGAGCAGGCGTATCGCTCGCCAGATATCCTGTCGGATGACGGGTGCCAGGCCCTCCGTCGCCTCATCGAGGATGAGAAGCAGCGGATTGGTCATCAAGGCACGGCCGATGGCTAGCATTTGCTGCTCGCCACCGGAAAGCGATTTTGCCATCTGGGCATGCCGCTCCTTCAGACGTGGAAAAAGGACATTGACCTTTTCGAGCGTCCATGGGCCGGGCCTTGCCGCCGCTACCAGATTTTCATGGACTGAGAGGTTTGGGAAACAACGTCGTCCTTCGGGCACAAGGCCAACGCCCAGACGCGCGACCTTGTAGGGCGCGAGACGGTCTGTTCCCTTGCCACTGAACGAGATGCGACCTGTCCTGGGCGGCACCAGGTTGCAGATGGACTTGATCGTCGTCGATTTGCCCATGCCGTTGCGCCCCATCAGCGCCACGACCTCACCTTCGGCCACGTCGAAATTGACACCGAAAAGCGCCTGGCTGGCACCGTAGTAGGTGGTAATGTCCTGCACGTTCAACAGCATCAGGCATGATCTCCCAGATAGGCGGTGCGAACAGTCGGATTGTTGCGGATCTCATCCACCGTACCGGTTGCGACGACCTTGCCATAGACGAGAACGGAAATCCTGTCTGCAAGCGCGAAGACCGCGTCCATATCGTGTTCGACCAGCAGGATCGGTGCTTCTTGACGCAGCGTATCGAGGAAGCCGGTCAGTTTTTTCGAGCCCTCCGGCCCCATGCCAGCCATCGGCTCATCGAGCAGGAAGGCCTTGGACTGAAGCGCCAGCGCCATTGCGATTTCTAACTGGCGCCGTTCGCCGTGCGAGAGTTCCGCGGTCGGCAGGCGCGCGCGGTCAGCCAATCCAACCCGCTCCAGGATCGCCATGGATGGATCGACAAGCGATTTGTCCTGCATGACCGGCTTAAAGAAACGAAAGCTCGTTCCCTGCTTTGCCTGCACTGCCAACATGACATTACGCAATGCGGAGAATTCCGATGCGAGCGACGACACCTGAAACGTTCGCCCTAGACCGCGTTGCGCGCGTTCGGCAGTGTTGAGCGCACTTATGTCTTCGCCAGCAAAGCGGATCGTGCCGGAATTCTGCCTCAGCGTGCCGCAAATCTGGTGAATGAGCGTGGATTTCCCAGCACCATTCGGGCCGATCAGCGCATGAATTTCGCCGGAACGAAGATCGAGCGTCACGCCATCCGTTGCGCGCAGCATTCCGAAATGCTTGACGAGATTGTCTATCTCAAGAACAGCGTCAGCCATGTTTTGCCTTTCCGGCCAAAAGGCCGAGCAAGCCACCCCGGGCAAACAGCACGACACCGAGCAGCAGGAGGCCAAGGAAGAATTGCCAGCGTTCAGTCAGGCCGCCCAGGGTGAACTCGAAAGCGACGAACAGGGCAGCTCCGGCAAGCGGGCCAAACAGCCTTCCCGTTCCGCCGAGAATGATGAGCACGATCAGTTCACCCGACATGTGCCAAGACAGCATGGAGGGGCTGACGAAGCGGTTGAGATCGGCATACAACGCACCTGCCAAAGCGGTGATCATCGCCGAAATGATGAAGCCGATAAGGCGAATGCGGTTGGGATAGATGCCGACGGTTGCGACACGGGTTTCGTTCTGCCGTGCCGCCTGCAAGGCTGCCCCGAAGCGGGAAGCACGGATCAGCGCGAAGAGGCCGATAGCCGTGATTAGCACCAGGTAACTGACGAGGAAAAAGCTCAGCGGTTTCATGGTGTTGATGCCTGGGAACTGGTTGCGAACCAGAATGGACAGGCCATCCTCACCACCATAAGCGGGCCAGGAAATCGCAAAATAATAGACCATCTGCGCGAAAGCGAGGGTGATCATGATGAAGTAGACGCCGGTCGTGCGCAGGCTGATGAGGCCGATCAAAAATGCGACCAGACCGGATGCGCAGGCCGCAACGATCCATATGACCGGCATCTGAACCGTCCCCGGCAGGCCGAAGATCATCGTTTCGCCGGAAAAGCTGTGGCTTGCGAGAATGCCAGCGGCATATCCTCCGATGCCGAAAAAGGCCGCATGGCCGAAGGATACGAGGCCGCCAAGGCCCAGAGCCAGGTTGAGGCCGAGCGCAGCCAATGCGAGAATGGCAATGCGCGTGGCAAGTGTGACATAAAAGGTTTGGCCGAGCGCGTTCGCGGCCAGCGGAGCCGCCAGCAGCAGGGCAGCAAGCAACAGATTGACTGTGTTTTCACGGGTTAGCATGGGGCCTCACGCATGAGCTGGCGGAAAGAGCCCGCGCGGTTTGACAGCCAGAATGATGGCCATGACAACATAGATCAGCATGGATGCCGCAGCACCGCCGATCATACCAGCCTGAGAGGGGTCAACAAAAAGGCTGAGCAGTTGTGGCAACAAAAGGCGCCCTAGCGTATCGGTAACGCCGACCAGAAGCGCACCATAGAGTGCGCCCTTGATGGAGCCGATACCGCCGATGACGATCACCACGAAGGCGAGGATCAGCACCGGTTCACCCATGCCGACCTGCACCGATTGCAGCGCCCCCACCAGCGCACCGGCAAGACCTGCCAGAGCAGAACCGAGTGCAAAGACGAGTGTGTAGAGCGTGCGGATATCGACGCCGAGTGCGCCGATCATTTCGCGATCGCTTTCACCGGCGCGAATGCGCATGCCAAGGCGCGTCTTGCCGATGAGGAGGTAAAGACCGAGGGCCACGAGTGCCCCGACGGCAATGATCGCCAGGCGATAGACCGGATAGCTTGCATCGCCCGGCAAGGTTACCGCGCCTTGCAGAAGCGGCGGGATATCGAGGTAGAGCGGGAAGGATCCGAACATCCAGCGGGTGCCTTCCGAAAAGATCAGGATGAGCGCAAAGGTGGCCAGAACCTGATCCAGATGATCCCGGTCGTAGAGGCGGCGAATGACAGCCAGTTCGACGATTGCGCCAGCCGCTGCCGCACAGATGAGGCTTGCCACGAGGCCAAGCCAGAACGAGCCGGTCCAGGCAGCCACGGCGGCGCAAGCAAATGCGCCAACCATGTAGAGCGAGCCATGCGCCAGGTTGATCAGGCCCATGACGCCGAAGATCAGCGTCAATCCGGCAGCCATGAGAAACAACATGACGCCGAGCTGGATGCCGTTCAGCAACTGTTCGATTGCAAGTGCAATGGTCACGCTATGGCCTTAGATCTTGCAGTCTTGGGCGTAGGCGTCACCGTGATCGGAAAAGATTTTCTCAACCGTCTTGTTGGTCAGCACACCGTCTTTCTTCACCACTTCGGTGATGTAGAGATCCTGGATCGGATGCTGGTTGGTGTTGAACTTGAAGTTGCCGCGCGGAGATTTGATATCCGCCTTCAGCAGTTCGGTGCGGAAAGCGTCTGCATCCTTGACGCTGGCTTTTGCGGCAGCCGACAGGATCAATTGTGCCGCATCATAGGCCTGAACGGCGTAGATGGACGGCAGGCGGTTATATTCTTTCTGGAAATCGGCAAGGAATTTCTTGCTGGCCTCGGTATCGAAATCCGGCACCCACTGGCCGGAAGCTTTTGCGCCGATGGCCGCATCGCCGATGGCAGGAAGAACATCCTGGCTGAACGAGAAGCCCGGCCCCATGACCGGAATTTCGACACCCGACTGGGCAAACTGCTTCATGAAGGCAATCCCCATGCCGCCGGGAAGGAATGTGAAGATGCCATCGGCACCTGATGCGCGCATCTGCGCAATTTCAGCAGCGTAATCGGTCTGGCCAACCTTGGTGTACACTTCGGAGACGACCTCACCCTTGTAATACCGCTTGAAGCCAGCGAGTGAATCCTTGCCTGCCGGATAGTTCGGCGCCAGGATGAACATCTTCTTGAAGTCCTTGTTGGCATATTGGCCCATGGCTTCGTGAAGATTGTCGTTCTGATATGCAGCGTTGAAATAAAGCTTGTTGCAGCCCTTGCCGGCCAGTGCTGCAGGTGCGGCATTGGTCGATACATAAAACTTGCCCTGGGCAACCGCGCCCGGCACCACAGCCATCAACAGGTTCGACCAGACGATGCCGGTCAGCACGTCGACATTGTCGCTCTGGATCATCTTGTCAGCGATCTGTACAGCGAGTTCCGGCTTCTGCGCGTCGTCTTCCGTCACAACGGTGATGTCTTTGTTATCAGACTGCTTGATGGCCAGCATGAAGCCGTCTCGCGTGTCGACGCCAAGACCCGCACCGCCGCCCGAAAGCGTTGTAATCATGCCGATTTTCAGTGGTTCGGCCATGGCGAGACTGGATGCACCAAGGCTGAGTGCCATCGTGGCCGTTACAAGCATTTTCCTCATTAAGATATTCCCCTTTTTGGTTTTTCTTTTCTGCCCGACGGCTTGCCGGGTAGAAACCTTACCTTCCACAAACACAGAGAGACTTGCAATGTCACAGACTGACGAAAGTGGCTATAGGAGGCCGTTACATCATCTGGACCGGCTTGAGCCTGAAGCGCTGGATTTTGCCGGACTCCGTTTTTGGCAAAGCATCGGTGAAAGCGACCGAACGCGGATATTTATACGGCGCGATGACGGCCTTCACATGCTCCTGTAATTCTTTCGCCATCGCATCGCTGGCTTCATATCCCGGTCCCAGCACGATATGGGCCTCGACGATCATCCCGCGCGCTTCGTCTGCCGCGCCGATGACCGCACATTCAGAAACGGCAGCATGTTTGAGAAGCGCCGCCTCGACCTCCGGACCGGCAATATTGTAGCCGGCAGAAACAATCATGTCGTCGGAGCGGGCGGCGAAATGGAAGTATCCCTCCTCATCCTGCACGAAGGTATCACCCGGCAGGTTCCAGCCGTTGCGAACGAATTTCCGCTGTCGGTCGTCGGCAAGGTAACGGCAGCCGATAGGGCCTTTGACCACGAGATGACCGGGCGTACCGCGCGGCACCTCCTTCATGTCGGCATCGACCACCATCGCTTCATAACCGGTCAGCGGCTTGCCAGTGCATCCCGGTTTAAAATCGTTCTGGCGGTTGGAGATGAAAATATGCAGCATTTCCGTGCCGCCGATGCCATCGAGGATCGGCTTGCCGGTCTTTTTCACCCATTCTTCGAAGACAGGCGCTGGCAGCGTTTCTCCAGCGGAAACCGCGATTCGAAGCGAGGACAGATCGGCGCCTTCATCAATCGCGGCCATCATGGCGCGATAGGCGGTGGGGGCGGTAAAACAGATGGTCGCCTTATAGGTCTCGATGATTTCGATCATCTTGGGCGGCGTGGCAGTTTCCAGAAGGGCGGCACTTGCGCCAAAACGCAGAGGGAAAACGGCGAGGCCGCCGAGGCCAAAGGTAAATGCCAGGGGTGGCGAGCCGACGAAGATATCTTCTGGCTGAACGCCCAGCACTTCCTTTGCGTAGGCATCGGCAATGATGAGAATATCACGATGGAAATGCATCGTCGCTTTGGGGACGCCGGTCGAACCGGAGGTAAAACCGAGCAGAGCGACATCATCGCGACCGGTTTTAACCGCTTCGAACCGAACCGGCTTGTCGAGTGCTGCGCGGTCCAGCTCGGCGTCGTGATTGGCTGTGCCATCGAAACCGATGACCTGGGTGAGGTAATCGCTTTCATTGGCCGCCATCACCAGCTCATCCATCAGGCGGGTATCGCATAGCGCGATGGTGATTTCGGCCTTGTCGATGATCTTGGTCAACTCGCCAGAACGCAGCATGGGCATGGTGTTGACGACCACAGCGCCTGTCTTCATGGCGGCCAGCCAGCACGCAACCATGGCGGGGTTATTGGCGGAGCGGATCAGAATGCGGTTGCCCGGCTTGACGCCATAATCCTCGGTCAGCGCGCGGGCGATGCGGTTCGTCCAGTCGGTCAGCTCTTTGTAGGTGCGACGACGGCCGTTGCCGATCAGGGCGGTATGATCGCCAAAACCACGCTCAACCATCCGGTCGGTCAGCTCGACGCCTGTATTCATCCATTCGGGGTAAACAAACCCATCGAGCTTGATTTCCGGCCATTCTTTGAAGGGCGGAAGATTGTCGCGGGCAAAGGTATCCTGATGGCCTGACGGTCCCAGCATAATTATGTTCCCAGTTATTCTAATCGATGTGGCTTTTTGCCTTTTGTCCAGAATTGCACCGGAATTTGGCGCTGGCAAGAGAGAAACTTTAAGTTTGTAATATTTTTCTGGAGGGCAAAGGCCGGATTTTGGCGTTCAAAATTCATGCAGATTTGATCGCCGATACGCCCATTTACTGGGCAATGGGATTTTTTGCTGCGCGCTATGAGATGTTTGTTTTTTATAGCTTTTTTAGGGATGGTTGGCTCTGACTGCTCCGCAGGAAACGGCTCATTCGAGCATTGTGCGTCCTACCGAGGCAGATATGCGTCGGCGCTGAAAAGCACGTTGTTTAGATTTTGATTGTGATGGCTGAACGCCAGTTGAGCACATTGAGACTCAACGAGGGCGCTATGTCTTTTTCAGGCTGTCGGCGGCCTGCCAAAACGGCGAGGGATCGAAAGTCATCGAGCCGTGTCAGTGTGCGTTATCTTTAGAGATCGTCATCTTCATCGGCAGAAAGATGGTTGTGTGCTGAGCGTTTGACCTGTCCAACATGGGTAAGAAGGCCGGAGATGACGATCGGGTCCACATCCGCCATCATATCCTCCAGCCATCTGCCATGCGCTTCCGCCATAGCCTCGAATATCGTCCGGCCCTTGTCTGTCAGGCGTGCGACGGTGACGCGGCGGTCATCGGCTGGCCGCTCGCGCAGCACGAGGCCGTCCAACTCCAGCCGTTCCACGAGGCCGGTAATGTTGCCATTCGTGACCATGGTGCGTTTCGACAATTCGCCGAGACGCAGGCCTTCCGGCTCCCGGTACAGCTGGGAGAGGAGATCGAATTGCGGCAGGGTGGCCCCGAATTCGCGGCGCAGGCGGCGACGAATTTCCTGCGAGATCAGCTTGGTGGTGGACAACAGGCGCAGCCAGAGGCGAAGCTCTTGCTTCTTGCCCTCTTGCGTATCGCTGATGATGATTTCGAGATCGACCGCCGACATAGTCCCGCCCATTGCACGCCGTTATTGTCAGACACCGACTTACGTCAAGATGTTTGAACATTCAAGGAACATCAGGCATATCAGCGCGCTGCAATCTTTGCTAGCCGGAACCGCAGGGGGCGCAAACTTCATGTCGCGCAAGATTTATATGTTTATTCGGACGCTGAAGTATCTCCCGCGTCCAAATGAGACAAGGGCATCCGCCCTCACCTGTCGGGGAAAATATTCGTCTGCGTTGCAACTCGTCTGTAGGCTGCACCTGCGGTAAAGCCGCCATCGATAACGAAGTCTTCGCCGGTGATGAAGCTTGATGCATCGGACGCAAGAAACAACACGAGTTCCGCGATTTCTTCCGGTTTGCCACTGCGCTTCATCGGCGTCATGTCAATCATGGGCTTGAGATGCGGGCTGCTCGCATTGAGGCCAGTGACGACCAGACCGGGGCAGACAGCATTGACGCGGATATTTTTGGAGGCGAGCTCCATCGCAGCACTGCGCGTCAGTCCGCGCAGACCCCATTTGCTGGCCGTATAGGCCGGATCGTAATGGCCGGAGAAACCACTATTGGAGGAGATGTTGACGATAGAGCCGCCACCGCTCTGCGCCATATGCGCCGTCACGGCCTGGATCCCCAGGAACGCGCCGGTAAGATTGACCTTGAGGACACGCTCCCACGCTTCCAATCCCGTGCTTTCAACGGTTGTCCGGTTGATGATGCCGGCATTGTTGACGAGAATGTCGATACGGTTTTTCCATTGGGTCGCGACGTCGACGACACCAGCCCAGCTGGAAGGGTCGGTTACATCGAGATAAACGAAGCGTGCTTCAAGGCCTTCATCCTGCAAGGCCTGCGCCAAAGCGTGGCCCTCTTCCGCCAAGACGTCGGCGATAATGACGGCAGCACCCTTGGACGCGAAAAGCCGGGCTTCCGCTTCGCCCTGTCCACGAGCGCCGCCCGTAACGATGGCCAGCTTGCCTTTAAGGTCGGTCATGCTCAATCCCTCGCCGCAATGGTGGTCTGGCGTTGTTCTCCGAGGCCCTCGATGCCAAGTGTCATCGTCTGCCCGGCCTTGAGGAAGACGGGCGTTGGCTTGATGCCCATGCCCACACCCGGCGGCGTGCCGGTGGCGATGACATCACCCGGCATCAGCGTCATGAACTGGCTGATATAGTGGACGAGATGGGCGACGCCGAAGATCATGGTGGAGGTATTGCCGGTCTGGCGGCGCTGACCATCGACATCGAGCCACAGCGCAAGGTTCTGCGGATCGGCGACCTCGTCCCGCGTCACCAGCCAGGGGCCGATGGGTCCGAATGTGTCGTGGCTCTTGCCCTTTGTCCACTGACCGCCGCGCTCTGATTGGAACGCTCTTTCGGAGACATCGTTGACCACGCAGTAACCGGCGACGTGGGACAGCGCATCGGCTTTGCTGACATATTTAGCACGTTTGCCAATGACCACACCAAGTTCGACCTCCCAGTCAGTCTTGGCAGAGGTGCGGGGTATCTCGACATCGTCATTGGGGCCGACAACAGCGGTTGTTGCCTTCATGAACAGGATCGGCTCCGGCGGCGGCTCCTTACCCGTCTCCTTGGCATGATCGGCATAATTCAGGCCGACGCAGATGAACTTGCCAACCTGGCCGACGCAGGCGCCGACACGGTCAGCGGATACAATCGGCAGGCTTACCGGATCGACGGCACGGATGCGGGCCAAGGCGTCGTCGCCCAGCGTTTCGCCTGCGATATCCGATACGATGCCGGAAAGGTCGCGCAATGTGCCGTCGTCTGCCAGAAGTGCTGGCTTTTCAGCACCCAAGGCTCCAACTCTCAACAGTTTCATTCTGCTCTCCTGAAGCCAACAAGAACGCTGTCATCGACGTCGGGCAGATTGACGACGATATTGTCCGGTGTTCGGGTCGTCAGCCAGACCAGCTCTTCCGTCGTGGACATGTTAACTTCGATATGTGGCCAGTTCGGTGGCACGAAGATGAAGTCGCCTTCCTGCATGTCGAGAAACTCCTGCCAGTTCTCGCCGAAATAGATGCGCGCCTTGCCCTTCAGCACGTAACCGCCGGTTTCCGCCTCGCCATGGTGATGGGGATAGGAGCGGTAGCCGGGCTCGTTGGAGACCTTGCCGAACCAGATTTTGGTGGCGGGCGTATGCTGCGGGCTTACGCCGGAGATGCGCACGCAACCGCCGGACTGGCCGGTTCCTGTGTCTTCCTCTCCCTTGCGCGTAATCACGGGCATGACTTTGGTGGTCATCAAATTCTCCTCCTCTTGATGTCTGAATTAGTCGGGCACGACGGCGAGCGACTGGATCTCGATCTTGGCGCGGTCTTCCATCAGCGCCACGACCTGAACGGCAGCCATGGGCGGAAAGTGGCGACCGATGATCTCACGATAGACCGCACCGATTTCCTTCATGCGCGACTTGTAGGCCTCGCGGTCTGTGAAATACCATGTCATCTGTATGAGGTGCTCTGGCTTGGCGTTGGCGGCTTCCAGCACGCTCACGATGTTGAGGAGCGTCTGGCGCACCTGATCGACAAAATCGTCGGATTGGAACTGGCAATGTTCATCCCAGCCGATCTGGCCGCCGACCTGAACGATGCGCCCGCGGGCGCTGATACCGTTGGAATAGCCTATCGGCTTTGCCCAACCGTCCGGTTGGATGATTTCATGCATCATGTCTTGGCTCCAGATAACGTGTCAGGCCTGCGCGGATATCGTCGGGCCAGGGATGGGATTTGTGGTCTTCAAGCGAGGTCATCACGATCCTTTGGCGGACCGTCCAGATGATGTCGCCGGCAACGGTGACGATGGTTTCAAGGTCCAGCGATGCGCGACCGATGGCGCGGACATGCACGGCAAAATCCAGCACATCGCCGTAAACGGCAGGCTTCTTGAATTCGAGGTTCATCGTCACGGTCGGCAAGCCCAGCTTGCGTTCGAACATGATCTCTTTCCAGGTGATGCCGAACGAGGCAAACATCGCCTCGTTGATATCGACCAGCATCGACAGATAGGCCGGGTGGTAGGCGATCCCGGTCAGGTCGCAATCGCCAAAACGCATCGGCTTGGATTGGGTATAGGGCATTTGTGTTCTCGCTTTTTTACTCGCTTAGCCAACCATGACTTCGCCACCGGCAACCGCAATGGCCTGCCCGGTGATCGAGCTGGCCCCCGGTGAGGCAAGCCACAACACGGTATCGGCCACCTCCTGCGGCTGGATCAGGCGCGCCTGGGGGTTGGATTTCGTGAACTCGGCCAAGGCTTCATCACGGCTGCGACCGGTCTTTTCGATGATCGTCTCCAGCGCACGCTGGATGATCGGCGTATCAGTAAAGCCGGGGCAAACGGCATTGACCGTGACGCCCTTTTGGGCCAGCTCCAGCGCCAAGGCCCGCGTCATGCCGATGACGCCATGCTTGGCGGCGCAATAGGCAGAGACATAGGCGTAACCGGTCAAACCCGCCGTGGAGGCGATGTTGATGATACGCGAACCGGCATCATGGGCCTTAAGATCGGCAAGGGCGGCTTGCGTCACGTTGAAAACACCGGTCAGATCAACCGACAACACATGGCTCCACATGTCGAGGGATGTCTTCTCGAAGGCGGCACTGGGTGCCTCCCCGGCATTGTTGACCAGAATGGAGACAGCCCCGAATGTCGTGCGGGCTGTCTCCAGGCCCTTGGCAATCGCGTCGGGCTGGGTGACGTCGAAGCCGTCGAGAACCAGGCAGTTGCCGCCAATGGCAGCGGCCACATCCTCCAGCGGCTTGCGGCGGCGACCGGCGAGCGTGACCTTGGCGCCCGCCTTTGCCAATGTCAGGGCGATGGCTGCACCGATGCCGCTTCCGGCGCCGGTCACCAGCGCATGGTGGCCTTGAAGGGTCTGCGTTACCATGTCGGGCTCACTTTGCCGCCGCTGCGCGCTCAAGATTAGCTTCATACTGACCTTTCGCAGACATATATTGCTTGGGCCAGGCCACGGATTTCAGGCCGATCTTGGCAGCCTCATGCAGAGCCCAGGACGGATCGGCAAGATGCGGGCGGGCTACTGCGCAGAGATCCGCACGGCCCGCCGAGATGATTGAATTGGCATGATCTGCCTCCGAGATCGCGCCGACGGCAATGGTGGGAATGCCGATTTCGTTGCGGATCTTGTCGGAAAACGGCGTCTGGAACAGACGGCCATAGACCGGCTTTTCTTCCTTGGACACCTGACCCGAGGAGCAGTCGATCAGATCGGCTCCCGCATCCTTGAACATCTGCGCATAGACCGCCGCATCTTCCGGCGTGTTGCCGCCATCTGTCCAGTCATGGCAGGACAGGCGAACCGAGATCGGCTTATGCTCAGGCCAGGCAGCACGCACGGCGGCAAAGACTTCCAGCGGATAACGCGCCATGTTTTCGTGACTTCCACCATATTCGTCAGTGCGACGATTGGTCAGCGGCGACAGGAAGCTGGACAGCAGATAGCCATGGGCACAGTGCAGTTCCAGCCAGTCGGCCCCGGTTTCTGCTGCACGCTTGGTCGCGGCAACGAAGTCCGCCTTGATACGGTCCATATCGGCCCGGTCCATCGCCTTCGGCACGGCGCTGTGTTTCAGGTAAGGCAGCGCTGAGGCCGAGAACAAAGGCCATGCACCTGTTTCCAGCGGCTGGTCGATACCTTCCCAGGCAAGTTTCGTCGCACCCTTGCGTCCGGCATGCCCCAGCTGAATGCCGACCTTCGCGGCGCTGTTGGCATGGGCAAAATCCACGAACCGTTTCCAGCCGGCAATCTGCTCGTCGTTCCACAGGCCAAGGCACCCCGGGGTGATGCGGGCGTCCGGCGACACGCAGGTCATCTCGGCAAAGATCAGGCCCGCGCCACCCATGGCACGCGCGCCGAGATGCACCATGTGAAAATCATCGAGCAAACCATCGGTCGCCGAATACATCGCCATCGGCGAGACGACGATACGGTTGGCGAGCTCGGTGCCGCGCAGCGTGTAGGGCGTGAACATCGGTGGCAGGCAGCGCTCATTGTCCTTGACCTGCAAGCCGGATTGCTGGGCAAACCAGTGCTCGTAGCCCTCCAGCCAGTCCTTGTCGCGCAGGCGCAGGTTTTCGTGGCTGATGCGCTGCGAGCGGGTCAGCATCGAATACATGAACTGTTCAGGTGGCAGCGTATCGGCATAACGCTGACCCACCACCTCGAACCATTCCATGGCATTGCGCGCCGCATTCTGAATTCGGGCGACATCGACCCGGCGAATGTCTTCATACACTTTGAGAACATCGGGAATGCTGCCCTTGCCATGACCAGCTTTGTTGAACTGGTTTGCCAGTTCGATGGCGTCGTCAATCGCCAGCTTGGTGCCGGAGCCGATGGCAAAATGGGCGGTGTGGGCTGCGTCGCCCATCAGCACGACGTGGGAATTGCCGTTGAAGTGGCTCCACTTGCCGCAGATCAGCCGGTTGAAATTCAGCCAGGCCGAGCCGACCAAATGCCGCGCATTGGTCATCAGCTCCGCACCTTCGAGTGTTTCAGCGAAGAGGTTCTGACAGAAATCAATCGACTCCTGCTGGCTCATCTGCCCGAGACCATGCTCCTCATAAGCCTTCTCGGTCGTTTCGACGATGAAGGTCGAGGTGTTCTCATCGAATTTGTAGATGTGCGCCTGGAACCAGCCGTGATCGGTCTTGCGGAAGTCGAAGGTGAAGGCGTCGAACAGCTTGTTGGTGCCAAGCCAGATATAGCGGTTCGGGCGCTTGACGAGATCGGGCTCGAAAATCTCCTGATAGCGGTTGCGGACCTTGGAGTTGAAGCCGTCGGAGGCGATGATCAAATCGGCATCCGGGAAATCCTGGTCGCCGCCTGCATCGGTTTCGAAAACCAGTTCCACGCCAAGCGCTTCGCAGCGGCTCTGGAGGATGTTGAGAAGCTTCTTGCGGCCAATGCCGACGAAGCCATGTCCGGTGGTGCGTTGGCGGGTGCCCTTGAACAGCACCTCGATATCGTCCCAGTGGTTGAAGGCCTGCTGGATTTCGTCAGCACTTTCCCTGTCCCACTTCTGCATGGACCCCATGGTCTGGTCAGAAAAGACGACGCCCCAGCCGAACGTGTCATAAGACCGGTTTCGCTCGACGACGCGAATGTGGTGTTCGGGATGCAGCTTCTTCATCAGCAGGCTGAAATAGAGGCCTGCCGGACCTCCGCCGATACAAACGATACGCATGTACGTCCCCTTCTCCTCGTGTCGACCACAATTTATTTTAAACTTAAAATATGAAGCGGTATTGCGGTTGTCAACACGGCAGAAGGAAGAATTTAGTTTGCATTTCGGTGGTGCTGGACCCAATCTGCGGCGGCTTTTTCTGATGCTGCATACGGATGGCCAGATCACGACGCAGCGAATGACGACCTTGCTCAACGACGTCGGTGTCGAGATACGGAAACGCCATGTCGGCCGCTGTCTTACAGAGAGGTTGGATGGCTTTCATGCGGAGGATGCAGCCGTTCTGTAGCCGGCCTCGTGGCTGCACCTTACTTCATTGTGAACGACACAGGCGCTCGCCATGCCAACCGCAATTTTCATACAACGCAGATCAGCGGCGAACATTTTTGCGCTTTCCGCACTTCGCCGTCTAAGTCGCGGCTGAAATTTCTGGCTCTCTTGTGCGGCAACTATCAAGACTATGTTCTCGATGATTCCGCCTTCGCCTTCCTGAAAGATCGTGAAGTGGCTCCTGCCCTTGTAACGCGGTTGAGCAGGCCCGACCCCCGCAGGTTTGCCAATCAGGTTCCGTTTCTTGGCTATCTGGTCGAGGTATCGTAAACGGCATCATAAACTTAACGGGCTGACGAGGAGAATGTGGGATCTGGTGGCATGACAAAAGCTGCTCAGGTCCTCTTTATCGTCGCCATCGATTTCCCGTTGAGGTGATTGCCAACGCCATTTGGCTGTACCTTCGTTTTCCGCTCAGCCTGCGCATGGTCGAGGATCTGCTTGCAGCTCGTGGCATTGTCGTTTCGCACCAGGCCGTGCGGCTGTGGACGGAAAAGTTCGGTCAAGATTTCACCCGCTAAATCCGCCGGCGAACGGCAAATCGGCTCGGCGACAAATGGCATCTCGATGAGGTCGTCATCTCCATTGGCAGCAAGAAGCACTGGCTGTGGCGGGCCGTGGATCAGGATGGCTTCATTCTCGACGTGCTGGTGCAGAGCTGCCGGAACACCAAGACCGCCAAACGTCTAATGCGCCATCACATCGAAGAATCGAGAAAGATTACCTTCAACAATTTCTTTTGACGGTCAGCCTGACATCCTTATGCGCTTCTAACCGGCAACACCTGGCCGCAAATTTGCTGCAGGACAGTCCTTTTCGCGCCTTGTAAAGGGCTCGATCGTCAATTCGCACACCACCTTATCAAAACTGAAGCGGCCGGAGTGAAACCACCCGGCCGCTTTTGTCATTAGTCGCCTGCAGCGAGGATCTTGGGTGAAAGTGGTGCACCCTGAAATTTTTCATAAATGCGGTTGAGCTCCCCGTTTTTGAGGTTTGTCCGCACCCACGTATCGAGGTAGTTTTTCAGCGTTTCGTCGTTCTTGCGCAGACCAATGCCAACGTCGAATTCGGCGATGACAAATTTCTTCTCGATTTCCTTGGCAGGGTTTTGTTGTGCGACACGGGTGATAACCGCAGGCTCCTGCACGACGATGTCGACCTGCCCACTGGCGAATGCCGTCATGTTGGTTGACTCATCATCAAAGCGCACAATTTCAACACCTGGCACCGAAATCTTCGAAAGAACCGTGTCACCTGTAGTCCCACGTGTTACGCCGACGCGCTGGCCAGACAGATCGTCCTGGCTTTTCAATGCCATGCTCTTTGGTGCAGCGACGAATTGGACTGCACTGGCGTAAGGGACCGAGAAATCAATGACCTTTTGTCGCTCTGGTGTGATCGAGAAGGTCGATATCACCACATCGGCGCGGTTGCTGACCAGGAAAGGGACGCGGTTAGGGCCTGTGACTTCAACGATATCAAGTGACACGCCGAGGTCTTTCGCAAGCAGTACGGCTGTTTCGTAGTCCGAACCGGTTGGTTTGAGGGCATCATCCTTGAAACCCCACGGCGGCCGACCGAATTCCAGCGCGACGCGGATTTTTCCGGCTTCCTTGATTGCTGCCAAGCCGTCTTGTGCGGCGGCAGGCACTGCGCCGATGATGCTGGCGCAAAGCCCTGCCAAAAGCAAAGTTCTACGTTTCATATTGTCCTCCCTTGATTTGTGTCAGTGTTCGGCGGCTTCGGAAATGAAGTCCGCAAGTTCCGGTGTCGACGGGTTCCGCAGGATGTCGGGCGAACCCATTTCATGAACCTTGCCGTCCTTCATGTAGATCACCTTGTCGGCAACCTTGCGGGCAAAGCCCATCTCGTGCGTAACAAGGATCATCGTCATTCCATCGGCGGCGAGCTGCTCCATGACACGGAGGACTTCCCCAGTCAGTTGCGGATCGAGTGCCGATGTCACTTCGTCGAACAACATCAACTTCGGCTCCATGGCCAATGAGCGGGCGATGGCAACGCGTTGCTGTTGACCGCCCGAAAGCTGCTCGGGATAAAAATCGACCTTCTCGTGCAGGCCGACCTTGGCGATGACAGCCTCGGCAATGGTTCTGGCTTCTACGCGGGCAATGCCCTTAACCAGGCGTGGCGCCAGCATGACATTTTCCGCGACAGTGAGATGTGGGAAGAGATTATAGCTCTGGAATACGATACCCACGTCACGTCTCAGTGCCTTGAGATCGACCGATGTGTCCTGAAGTCGATGGCCGCAAATGGTCATCGAGCCTCCCTGAATGGTTTCCAATCTATCCATGCAACGCAGGGCGGTGCTCTTTCCAGACCCACTCTGGCCGATGATAGCCGCCACTTCTCCCTTGTGGACCTCAAAGCTCACGCCCTTGAGGATTTCGAGAGCGCCAAAGCTCTTGCGGACATCCTTGAGTTCAACGATTGGTGACATTGAGCTTCCTTTCCAGCGCCCTGCTTTGAACCGAAAGCGGATAGCAGATGGCGAAATACATCAGCGCTGCGATCCCGAAGTAGAGAAAGGGCTGAAATGTCGAGTTGTTGATGATCTTTGCGTTGTAGGAGAGTTCCGCGTAGCCGACCACGAGAGACGCGATTGAGGTGTTTTTGACGATCTGGACCATAAAACCGACCGTCGGCGGCGTTGCGATACGCAGTGCCTGCGGCAACACCACGTTTCTCATCCGCTGCCAGCGGCTCAGGCCAAGGCATTCGGCCGCCTCCCATTGCGGCTTGGCGACCGACTGTATGCAGCCGCGCCAGATTTCTCCCAGATATGCGCTGCTGTAGAGCGTCAAGGCGAAGGTGGCAGCTTGGAGAGGCGTCAAGGAATCGTAACCGAGAATACCCGGGCCATAAAAACAAAGCCCCATCAGTACCAAGAGCGGCATGCCCTGCATGATTTCGATGTAGATGGCGGTTGTTTTGGCGATGACTGGCGTTGGTGAGACACGCGCCATGGCAATGGCAAAACCGGCAAGGCCACCAAAGATGAATGTCAAGGCGCTGAGCACGACCGTGCCCCATAAGCCTTCCAAGAGTGAAATGATGAAAGTCATGTTCATGGGATGGCTCCGGAATTACAGCGACGTTCCCAGCTTGCGCCGGCGCGGGAAAAGTGTGAGGCCGAGCAATGAGAAGCCTGCACGCACGACGACCGCGAGAAAGAGGTAAAGAACGCCGAGGACAACGAAGACTTCGAAATTGCGGAACGTGTCGCTCTGGATGCGGTTTGCCATACCGAACAGTTCCTCGACGCCGACGGACGACAGGATACTGGAGGCGAGCATCAGCAGAACATACTGGCT